>NZ_JBBDHD010000006.1:0-119885 GCF_044129415.1 Streptomyces racemochromogenes | reverse complement strand
CTGGGATGGGGGTTGTGGGGGGGTGGGGGGGGGGGCGGGTGGGGGGGGTGGGGGGGGGGGTGCGGGGGGGGGGCGGGGGGGCCGGCCGGGGGGGGCGGGGGGGGCGCGGGGGGGGGGCGCGGCCCGCCGCGGTGGCCGGCCGTCTGGCGCGCACCGCCCGCCCCTGGCGGGACGGCCCGGCGCAGGCCTGCGCGCAGGGGCCGGAGCCGCTGCGGGGGGCTTAGAGGGCGGTTTCGAAGGCGGCGTAGGCGGCCGCGTCGAAGAGGACGAAGCGGACCTCCTTCACCCGGGTGGGGGTGGTGCGGACGGTTTCGATCGCGATGCGGGCTCCGTCGTCCATGGGCCAGCCGTAGACGCCCGTGGAGATGGCGGGGAAGGCCACGGTGCGGGCGCCCAGTTCGTCCGCGACGCGCAGGGATTCGCGGTAACAGGAGGCGAGGAGCTCCGATCGGTCCTCCTGGCGGGACCAGACGGGGCCGACGGTGTGGATGACGTGGTCCGCCGGGAGGCGGCCGGCGGTGGTGGCGACCGCCCGCCCCGTGGGGAGGCCCTTGCCGTAGTGGGAGCGGCGCAGGTCCTCGCAGGCGGCGAGGATCTCGGGGCCGCCGCGCCGGTGGATGGCGCCGTCCACTCCCCCGCCGCCGAGCAGGGAGGAGTTGGCGGCGTTGACCACCGCGTCGGCCGCTTCGGCGGTGATGTCGCCCTGGACGAGGGTGATCCGGACCATCAGTGTCCCTTTCGCAGGTGGCGCCAGACCGCCTTGGCGGCGTTGTGGCCGGACATGCCGTGCACGCCGGGACCGGGTGGGGTGGCCGAGGAGCAGAGGAAGACCGCCGGGTGGGCGGTGGTGTACGGGGAGAGGGTGATCCGGGGCCGCAGCAGCAGCTGGAGTCCGGCGGCGGAGCCGCAGGCGATGTCCCCGCCGACGTAGTTGGGGTTGCGGGCGGCGAGCTCCGGCGGGCCGGCGGTGGCGCGGGCGAGCACCAGGTCGCGGAAGCCGGGGGCGAAGCGCTCCAGCTGTCGTTCGACGGCCTCGGTGAGGTCGCCGGTCCAGCCCGCGGGGACGTGCCCGTACGCCCAGAAGACGTGCCGGCCCTCCGGTGCCCGGCTCGGGTCGACCAGGCTGGGCTGGGCGGTGATGAGGAAGGGGTTGCGGGGGGCGCGGCCGCCCGAGGCCAGCTGGAGGGCGGCGTCGATGTCGCGGCTGCCGGGGCCGATCTGCACGGTGCCGGCCCGGCGGGGGGCCTCGGCGGTCCAGGGGACGGGGCCGGACAGGGCGTAGTCGAGCTTGAAGGCGGCGGCCCCGTACCGGTAGCCGTCGTACGCGCGGCCCAGGCGGGCGATCCGGGCCAGCGCGGTCGGGGAGGTGTCGAAGACGTAGGCGCGGGCGGGCGGCAGGTCGTCGAGCCGCTTGACCTCGAAACCGGTGTGGACGGTGCCGCCGAGGTCGGCGAGGTAGGCGGCGAGCGCGTCGGAGATCGACTGCGAGCCGCCCCGCGGCACCGGCCAGCCGCCGGCGTGCGCGGCCAGGGCGAAGACCAGGCCGACCGCGCCGGTGCCGACCCCGTTCAGCGGGGCGATGACGTGCGCGACGAGGCCGGCGAACAGGGAGCGGGCCCGGTCGTCGCGGAAACGGCGCATCAGCCAGGTCGAGGGCGGCAGGCCGGTGAGGCCGAACCGGGCCAGGAGGAGCGGGTCGCGCGGCAGGGCGGTGTCGGGCAGGGACATGAAGTCGCGGGCGAGGGTGTCCCATCGGCCGAGATACGGCTCCACCAGCCGGCGGTAGGCGCCCGCGTCCCGGGGGCCGAGGGAGGCCGCCGTCTCCGCGACGGAACGGGAGAGCACGGCGGCCGTGCCGTCGTCGAAGGGGTGCGCCATGGCCAGTGGGGCGTGCAGCCACTCCAGCCCGTACCGCGCCAGCGGCATCGTCTTGAACACGGGCGAACCGGCGCCCAGCGGGTGCACGGCCGAGCAGGGGTCGTGCCGGAAGCCGGGAAGGGTGAGCTCCTCGGTGCGGGCGCCGCCGCCGACGGTCGCGGCGGCCTCGAAGACGGCCACCGAGTGGCCGCGGCGGGCCAGTTCGACCGCGGCCGTCAGGCCGTTGGGCCCCGCCCCCACCACGACTGCGTCGAGAATCGACGGCACTGACAGCTCCTTCGTCCGGCGGCGGCCACTGCCCCCAGCCTAATGCGCCCTTCCCCGCCCCCTCAGTCCTCGCCGCGCAGCAGCTCGCGGACCCGGACGGCGGTGGCCTCGTCACGGCCCACCGCGAAGGGCAGCGCGTTGTCCCGGTCGATCCGGAAGGGCACCCGGTCCACGGTGCTCTGCGCCCCGCCCGCCTCGCCGACCAGCAGCAGCCCGGCCGCGTGGTCCCAGGCGGAGGGCCAGGTGAAGGCCAGGGCGTCCATCTCGCCGCGGGCCACCCTCAGGTACTCCAGGCCCGCGGAACCGCAGGGCCGGGGGGCGACGCCGGGGACGTCGAGGCGGGACAGGTAGCGCCGGTCCTCCTCGGAGGTGTACAGCGGATGGGCGGTGGCCACCCGCAGCTCGGCGCCGGGCCGGGGCGAACCGCTGTGGATGCGCTCGCCGTTGACGTGGGCGCCCTGCCCGCGCACGGCGGTGGCCAGGACGTCCAGGGCCGGGGCGTAGGTCCAGGAGGCGAGGATCTCGCCGTGCAGCGCCAGCGCCACGAGGGTGCAGAAGTGGGGGTCGCCCTCCACGAACTGCCGGGTGCCGTCGACCGGGTCGACGATCCACACGGGGGCGTCGCCGCGCAGTGCCCCGTAGACCTCCGGGTCGGCGTGCACCGCTTCCTCGCCGACGACGGCCGAGCCGGGCAGGAGCCGGGTCAGCGAGGCCGTGAGGTGCCGCTCGGCCAGCCGGTCGGCGTCGGTGACCAGGTCGTGGGGACCGCTCTTCTGGTCCACCTCGTGGTCGGCGAGCTGCCGGAATCTCGGCATGACCTCCGCGGCCGCGGCCTTGCGGATCGCTTCTTCGACGGCGGGCAGGTCATGGGCGAGGAATGCATCGATCATGCCCCCATCACATCACGGCCCGCCGCCGAGCCCCAGCGGGTTCTCCGGCGCCGCCGGGGGGCAGGACGGAAGACGCCCGGGGCCGTGGGGGCTCCGGGCGTCCTCGTCATGGGGTCGAGCGGGCGATCGGCCGGTCAGGCTCTCAGAAGGTGAGCTTGAAGTCGGTGATCGTGCCGGTGTCGGCGGCCGCCTTGTCCTGGACCTTCAGCTTCCAGGTGCCGTTGGCCGCCACGGCCGAGGCGTTCACCGTGTACGTCTTGTCCAGGTTCGCCGTGGAGTCCGACGAGGAGTTCTGCAGGCGGAACGAGGTCCCGTTCGGGGCCACGAGGTCGATCTGCAGGTCGCCGATGTAGGAGTGGGTGATCTTCACGCCGACCTTGAGGGTGCTCGGCGCGTTGCCGGTGATCCCGGTGACGGCGACCGACGAGGTGACGGCCGGGCCCGGGGAGTCCGGGATGGCCACCTGGGTCGTGCTCTCGAAGACGTTGCCCGGGGTGGGGGTGCCACCGCCCGAACGGGCGCCCACGTTCACGGCGGCCCAGGCGTCGGTGACGGCCTTGACCTCGGCGCTGCCGGCCCCGTACAGCTCGGTCGCCGCGGCGATCGTGCCCGCGCGGGCGCCCGCGTAGTCGGTGGTGGAGTTGAACTTGGTGGTGAGGGCCTTGTACCAGACGAGCTGGGCCTTGTCCCGGCCGATGCCGGTGACGGGCAGGCCGTCGGAGGTCGGCGAGTTGTAGTTCACGCCGTTGATCGTCTTGGCGCCGGAGCCCTCGGAGGCCAGGTAGAACCAGTGGTTGGCCGGGCCCGAGGAGTAGTGGACGTCGAGGTTGCCGACGCCGGAGTACCACGCGTCGGCGGAGCCGCCGTCCTTGCTCGGCTTGTCCATGTAGCGCAGCGGGGTGCCGTCGCCGTTGATGTTGATCTGCTCGCCGATGAGGTAGTTGCCCGGCGCGCTGGGGTTGTTCGCGTAGAACTCGACGGAGGTGCCCATGATGTCGGAGGTGGCCTCGTTCAGGCCGCCCGACTCGTTGCTGTACTCCAGGCCGGCGGTGGCGGCGGTGACGCCGTGCGACATCTCGTGGCCGGCGACGTCCAGGGAGGTCAGCGGGTCGTTGTTGGCCGTTCCGTCGCCGTAGGTCATGCAGAAGCAGCTGTCGTCCCAGAACGCGTTCACGTACGCGTTGCCGTAGTGGACGCGGGAGTAGGCGGCGACGCCGTCGCCGCGGATGCCGGCGCGGCCGAAGACGTTCTTGTAGAAGTCCCAGGTGACCCCGGCGCCGTAGGCGGCGTCGGCGCCCGCCGTGGCGGCGTTGGAGTTGAGGCCGTTGCCCCAGGTGTCGGTGGTCTGGGAGAAGAGCGAACCCGTGCCGGAGGTGCCGTGGTTCAGGTTGTACGTCTTGTGGTTGCCGCGGCCGGCGTCGGTCAGCGTGTAACCGGTGCCGGTCTTCGTGGAGCCGAGGGTGACCTGGCCGCTGTAGTGGGTGTTGCCGACACCGGTCTCGATGCCCTGCCACTGGTGGAGCTTGGCGCCCGTCTTGGCGTCGGTGATGACGTGGAGCTGGTTGGGGGTGCCGTCGTCCTGGAGGCCGCCGACGACGGTCTCGTAGGCCAGGGTGGGCACGCCGTTGGCCATCCACACGATCTTGCGGGGCGCGGCGTCGGTCTTGTCGGCCTTGGAGCCGACCGCCTTCGCGGCGTCGAGGGCCTTGGCGGAGGCGGCCGCCGGAGCGTCGGCCGGGGCGGAGGTGGAGATGCCCTGGAGCTGGGCGTTGGACGCCTTGCTGACGCTCTGCGTCCGGTCGGCGGCGGTGCGGCTGACGACCAGGTCGCCGCCGAGGACGGGCAGTCCCTCGTAGGTGCGCTCGTAGCGGGTGTGGGTGGTACCGTCCTGGTCCTTGACCACGTCGCGGACGACGAGCTTCTCCTGGGCGCCGAGGCCGAGTTCCTTGGCCGTGGCGGCCGCGGTGTTCTGGGCCTTGGCTATCAGGTCGGCGCGCTGGGACGGGGTGAGCTGCGCGGGCAGCGCTCCCGGGTTGCGGACCGGCTGGCCCTTGGCGGCGGTCGCGTTCGCGGAACCGCCGGGCTGGGCGCTGGCGCTGCCCGCCTGGACGCCGAGGGTGAGCAGGGTTGCGGCGGCGAGCAGGGCGCCGGTGGCGGTGGCGTTCCGCCGGTGCGTGGACTTCACGCGGACTCCTTCTGCGTGTGGGGGGTGGACCGGGCAGCCGGGATGGGGCCGCCCGGGCAGAGCGGGTACAGCTGTTCGGTGTTGGGGATGGGGAGAGGTTGCCAGCGATCTCCATGATCGCCATGGACACGTCAGCAATTGGCCGAAAGGCGTCCGGATTTCGCCCTATCGCGTCCGCTGAGCGGACACCGGCCACCGGCGCAGATGGGCTCGGATCCACCCAACCCTGCTGATTCGCGGCACGACTTGACCAGATCGCGGTACTCGACGGCCAGTTGCGCATTCAGGTAAAGCGTTCGACATCAAGCGTCAAACAACCTTGTCCTGCTCATGACTTGGCGGGTGAGATCACCGGGACCGCTCCGAGCGGCGCCACCCCCCAAGGGAGTCCGCAATGCATCCACTCCGTCGTACGTGGCCGCGCACCGCGGCCACCGCGGCCGCCGCCGCCGGCCTTGCGCTCACCGCGGTGGCGGCCGCCCCGGTGGCCACGACCGCCGCCGCACCCGCCTCCGCCTCCGCCGTCGCGGTCCCGCGCACCGCGGCCCGGCCGGCCGTCGCCGGACACCGGCTGGTGCCCGCCGTCGGCAGCCCGCTCTCCGCCGAGGAGTGCCGGGCCAAGTGGAAGATCGCCTGCTACACACCCCTCCAGTACCGCGAGGCCTACGACCTGAACCCCCTCTACAAGGCGGGCATCACCGGCAAGGGCCGCACGATCGTCATCGTGGACTCCTTCGGCTCGCCGACCGTCCAGCACGACCTGGACGTCTACAGCAGGCAGTTCGGGATACCCAGTACCAAGGTGCAGGTGGTCAAGTGGGGGGACGTCCCCCGGTGGGACCCGAAGAACGCCGACATGCTGGGCTGGGCCGGCGAGACCACCCTCGACGTGGAGATGGCCCACGCGGTCGCCCCGGACGCCAAGATCGTCCTGGTGGAGACCGCGGTCGCGGAGACCGAGGGCACCACCGGGCTGCCGGAGATGATGGACGCCGAGAAGGCGCTGATCGACCACGGCATCGGCGACGTGATCACGCAGAGCTTCGGCGCGACCGAGAACACCTTCCCCGGTTTCGACCGGGGCGACTACTCCGCCATCGGGAAGCTGCGCTACGCCTTCGAGGCCGCCGCCCGCAACCACGTCACCGTGCTCGCCTCCTCCGGCGACGGCGGCGCCACCGACAACACCGCCGACGGCACGGGCTACTACCACGAGCGGGTCAACTCCTGGCCCTCCTCCGACCCCCTCGTCACCTCGGTCGGCGGCACCAGGCTGCACCTGGACGACGCGGGCCGGCGGACCGCCCCCGACAGCGTCTACAACGACAACGGCGCGAGCGGCGGCGGACAGTCCCACGTCTTCTCCCGGCCGTCCTTCCAGAACGGCGTCAGGAACGTCGTCGGCGACCGGCGCGGCACCCCGGACATCTCCATGGCCGCAGCGGTCGACGGCGGCGCCTGGATCTACTCCAGCTACGACCCGGCGGCCACCGGCTGGGAGGTCTCCGGCGGCACGAGCGAGTCCAGCCCCCTGTTCTCCGGCATCGTGGCCCTGGCCGACCAGCTGGCGGGCAAGCGCCTGGGCGACATCCACGAGGCCCTGTACCGCCTGTACGGACGCTCCGCACGCGACCGCTCCACGGGCATCGTCGACGTCAACGACGGCACGGACAACAGCTACCAGGGCGTCACCGGCTATGCCGCCGTGAACGGCTACGACATGGCCACCGGCACCGGCACCCTGGACGCCGCCCGCTTCGTCCCCTCCCTGGCCCGCGAGGGCCGGCGCGGCTGACGCCCTCCCGCCCCGCCGGGCCGATCAGTCGGAGGCGGGGCCCGCCAGGTTCTTGCTCAGCCACTGCAGGACGTCCGGGATCATCTTCTTGAAGTCCGAGGTCAGGTGCTTGCCGCCGGGCTGCTCGTAGTACTCCACGGCGACCGGCGGGACGGCCTTGGCCATCCATCCCTTGACCACGCCCTTCTCGTACGGGTCGGCGCCACCGGCCGTCACCAGCATCTTCACGTCGGCCTTGCCCTGGGTGACGAGCTGGTCGGGGTTGTTGGCCGCCTTCTCGGCGCCGTGGCCCTTCCACAGGAGGGAGTCCGGGACGAAGTAGCCGTCGATCGGCACCGCCGCCCGGTAGACGTCCGGGTGCTGGAGGGCGAGCTTGGCACTGCAGAACCCCCCGGTGGAGGCACCCATCACTCCCCAGCTGTCGCGGCCCTTCAGGGTCCGGAAGCCGGCGCGGACCCAGTCCGGTACGTCCTGGGCCATCCAGGTCCCCATCTTGGCCTGGCCCGGGATGTCGGAGCAGTCCAGCGCGTTCTTCTCGTCACTGGTGAAGTTCTGCACCGGCATGATCATGATGAACGGGTGGGCCTTGCCCTCCTTCGCCAGCCGCGCGTCCTCCTCCTGGACCGGCAACTGGCCGCCGGCCCAGGTGTTGTAGCCGTTGCTCTGCCCGCCCGCGTACAGGGTCAGGACCGGGAAGCCGGTCGTGGCGTACCGGGGGTCGTTGTACTCGGGAGGGAGCCAGACCCACACCTGGCCGGTCACACCGGATTTCGGGCCGGCCAGCCTGGTCGTGTAGATGGGGCCGGCGGCGGTGTCCCGGACCTTGGTCATGGCGGGGGCCGGGCCGGACGGCATCTGCACCCTCCGCTCGGCGGGCGCGGGCCGCTGCGCGGCGGACGCGCCCGGGGTGGGTGCGGCCGGGGCGGGCCCCTTCCCCTTCCCCGGGCCGGCGCAGCCCGCGAGCGAAGCGGCCAAAACCAGGGCGGCGGCGCCGGCCAGGACGGCGCGGGAAGCGGACGGCTGTATGTGCACGGTGAGACTCTCCGACCGGTGAAGCGCCCGGCCGGGTCTGACGGGGCGGCGGCCCCCGCGGGGCCGGGCGTCCGGGGCACGGCGTCGGCCACCCCCGGAGTGCCGGGCGCGGGTTCCCCGGGGAACCACAGGGACCCGCGCCCCTGATCGTAGGGCAGGAGCGCGGGTGCCGAGAGGCCGGGCCGGTTCAGCCGGCCGTCATCCGGCGAGGGCCGGGATCACCTGCGCGCCGTACGCGTCGATCACGGCTTCGCGGGCGTCGTGCATGGCGTAGACGGCGAACTGGTCGACGCCCAGACCGCGCAGACTGCGGAGCTTCTCGATGTGGGCCTCGGCCGGGCCGAGGAGGCAGAAGCGGTCGACGATCTCGTCCGGGACGAAGTCCGTGGAGGGGTTCCCGGCGCGGCCGTGGTGGCTGTAGTCGTAGCCCTGGCGGGCCTTGATGTACTCGGTGAGTTCGTCGGGGACGAGGCCCGAGTGCTCGCCGTAGCGGGAGACGAGGTCGGCGACGTGGTTGCCGACCATGCCGCCGAACCAGCGGCACTGGTCCCGGGCGTGGGCCAGGGCCCCGGACGAGTCGTCGGCCGTGACGTACGCCGGGGCCGCCACGCAGATGGTGACCGACGCCGGATCGCGGCCGGCATCGGTCGCGGCCTGTCGTACGGCCTTGACCATCCACTCCGTGAGGAAGGGGTCGGCGAGCTGGAGGATGAAGCCGTCGGCCTTCTCACCGGTCAGGGCCAGGGCCTTCGGGCCGTACGCCGCCATCCACACGGGCAGCTTCCCGTCCTTGACCCACGGGATGCGCAGCGGCTTGCCGTCGACCAGGGCCTCACGGCCTTCGGCCAGGTCGCGGATGACCTCGATGGCCTCGCCGAGCCGGGCCAGGGTGTTGGGGGCGCGGCCGGCGACCCGCATGGCGGAGTCGCCGCGGCCGATGCCGCAGACGGTGCGGTTGCCGTACATGTCGTTGAGGGTGGCGAAGGTGGAGGCGGTGACCTCCCACGTCCGGGTCCCCGGGTTGGTGACCATCGGGCCGACGTGGAGCTTGCGGGTGTTGGCGAGGATCTGGCTGTAGATGACGAACGGTTCCTGCCAGAGGACCGCCGAGTCGAAGGTCCAGCCGTAGCGGAATCCGTTGCGTTCCGCGCGCTTCATCAGGCTGATCACCTGGGAGGCGGGCGGGTCGGTCTGCAGGACGAGGCCGAAGTCCATGCGGTGCTCCTTGCTGGGGAGTACGGGCCCGGGGCGTGCGGGCCCCGGCGCCCCCTTACAGGTACTGGCAGGTGGAGCGGTGGACGAAGGCCCCGTGGCCGGCCCGGCCGGTGTACTCGCGGCGGTCGATGACGAGTTCGCCCCGGGACAGGACCGTGTCGACGCGTCCGGTGATCCGCCTGCCCTCGTACGCCGAGTAGTCCACGTTCATGTGGTGGGTCTCGGCGGAGATGACCTGCTCGGCGTGCGGATCGTAGAGGACGATGTCGGCGTCGGAGCCCGGCGCGATGGTGCCCTTCTGCGGGTAGAGGCCGAACATCCGGGCCGGGGTCGCGCAGGCGATCTCGATCCAGCGGCGGCGGCTGATGTGCCCGTCCAGGACGGCCTGGTGGAGGAGGTCCATGCGGTTCTCCACCCCCGGAAGACCGTTGGGGATCTTCGAGAAGTCGCCCCGTCCCAGCTCCTTCTGGCCCCGGAAGCAGAACGGGCAGTGGTCGGTGGAGACCACCTGGAGGTCGTTCGTGCGCAGTCCGCGCCAGAGGGCCGCCTGGTGCTCCTTCGGCCGCAGCGGGGTGGAGCAGACGTACTTGGCACCCTGGAAGTCCGGCTCCGCCAGGTTGTCGGTGGACAGGAACAGGTACTGCGGGCACGTCTCCCCGAAGACCGGCAGGCCCTTGTCCCGGGCGGCGGCCAGCTCGGCGACGGCCTCCTCCGCCGACACGTGGACCACGTACAGCGGGGATCCGGCGACGCGGGCGAGCTGGATCGCCCGGTGCGTGGCCTCGGCTTCGAGGAGGACCTTGCGGACCTCGCCGTGGTGGCGGGGGTCGGTCTCGCCGCGGGCGAGGGCCTGTTCGACGAGGACGTCGATGGCGATGCCGTTCTCGGCGTGCATCATGATCAGCCCGCCGTTGCCGGAGGCCCGCTGCATGGCGCGCAGGATCTGCCCGTCGTCGCTGTAGAAGACGCCCGGGTAGGCCATGAACAGCTTGAAGGAGGTGACGCCCTCGCCGACGAGGTGGTCCATCTCCTTCAGGGTGTGCTCGTTGACGTCCGAGAGGATCATGTGGAAGGCGTAGTCGATCACGCAGTTGCCGTCGGCCTTCGCGTACCAGGTGTCGAGTCCCTCGCGCAGGGAGCGGCCCACGCTCTGCACGGCGAAGTCGACGATGGTGGTGGTGCCGCCCCAGGCGGCGGCCCGGGTGCCGGTCTCGAAGGTGTCGGAGGCGGAGGTGCCGCCGAACGGCAGCTCCATGTGGGTGTGGGCGTCGACGCCGCCCGGGATGACGTACTTCCCGCTCGCGTCGATGGTCCGGTCTGCCGTCCAGGCGCCGGCGGCGGCCGAGCCGGTGGCGGCCAGGGCCGCCACGCGCCCGTCCTCCACGAGGACGTCCGCGTGGAGCTCGTCGGCGGCGGTGACGACCAGGCCGCCTCTGATCAGGGTGCGGGTGCTCATGTCGGTCCCCCTACTCGATGCTGCGGAGCGCCTGCCCGAGGATCTCGGCGCCCTCCTCCGCCTCGGCGACGGTGAGGGAGAGGGGCGGCGCGATGCGCAGCACGCTGGTGTCGTGCCCGCCGCCCTTGCCGATGAGCAGGCCGCCGGCGCGGGCCGCCTCCAGGACGGCGGCGGCCGCCCGGGGGTCGGCCCGGTCGGTGCCGGGCTCGGTGAGTTCCAGTCCGGCCATCAGGCCCCGGCCGCGGACCTCCCGCACGGCGGGCGAGGCGGCGGCGAGGGCGCGCAGCCGCTCCAGCAGGAGGCCGCCGACGCGGCGGGCGTTGCCCTGCAGGTCGTGATCCAGCAGGTAGGCGAGGTTGGCGAGGCCGGCGGCCATCGTCACCGGGGAACCGCCGAAGGTGGAGATGGAGTTGGCGTCGAGGCAGTTCATGACCTCCGCGCGGGCCACGACCCCGCCGATGGACATTCCGTTGCCGATGCCCTTGGCGAAGGTGAGCATGTCCGGCGGGCCGCTCTGCGCGTGGGCCTGCCAGCCCCAGAAGTGCTCGCCGGTACGGCCCCAGCCGGTCTGGACCTCATCGCTGATCCAGAGGATGCCGTGCCGGTTCAGGACCTCGCGGAAGGCCCCGTAGAGCCCGTCGGGGGGTGAGGTGAACCCGCCGACGCCCTGGATGGGCTCCGCGATGAGGGCGGCCACTCCCCCGCGGGCCTGGCCGAGCACGTCCTCCAGGTCGGCGACGGCCGCGGCGGTGAAGGCGGCGTCGTCGAGCGCGGCGAAGGGGCCGCGGGTGCGGACGGCGCCGTGGACGTAGTACGTCTGGAGCGGGGAGAGGCTGGTCGGGGACCAGCCGCGGTTGCCGGTGATGCCGACGGTGGAGAAGGAACGGCCGTGGTAGCTGTTGCGCATCGCCAGGATCTGGTTGGAGCGGCGGTAGGTGGTGGCGAGCAGCAGGGCGGCGTCGTTGGCCTCGGTGCCGGAGGTGGTGAAGAAGACCCGGGCGTCGGGGATGCCGGACAGGGCGGCGATCCGTTCGGCCAGCTCGACCATGGGCCGGTTGAGGTAGAGGGTGGAGGAGTGGATGATCCGCCCGGCCTGCTCGGAGACGGCCTTGGTGACCTCGGGCAGGGCGTGGGCGGTCATGGTGGTGAGGATGCCGCCGAAGAAGTCCAGGTACCGGTTGCCGTCGGCGTCCCAGACGTGGCGGCCCTCGCCGTGGGTGAGCTCGATGGGGCGGTCGTAGTAGAGCGCGAGCCAGTCGGGCAGGACGGTGCGGTGGCGGCTGTGCAGGGGGGTGGGGTCGGTCACGGCTGTACGAGCCCTCCGTAGGCGTCGGGGCGGCGGTCGCGGTAGAAGGCCCACTGGTCGCGGACCTCCTTGATCAGGTCGAAGTCGAGGTCCCGGACGAGGAGTTCCTCCTCCTTGTCACTGGCGACCTCGCCGACGAACTGGCCGCGGGGGTCGACGAAGTAGCTGGTCCCGTAGAAGTCGTTGTCGCCGTACTCCTCCTGGCCGACGCGGTTGATGGCGGCGACGAAGTACTCGTTGGCGACGGCGGAGGCGGGCTGTTCCAGCTGCCACAGGTACGCGGACAGCCCCCGGGAGGTGGCGGAGGGGTTGTACACCAGCTGGGCCCCGGCCAGGCCGAGTTGGCGCCAGCCCTCGGGGAAGTGGCGGTCGTAGCAGATGTAGACGCCGACGCGGCCGACGGCGGTGTCGAAGACGGGCCAGCCGAGGTTGCCGGGGCGGAAGTAGTACTTCTCCCAGAAGCCCTTGACCTGAGGGATGTGGTGCTTGCGGTACTTGCCGAGGTAGCTGCCGTCCGCGTCGATGACGGCGGCGGTGTTGTAGTAGAAGCCCTCGCTCTCCTTCTCGAAGACGGGGACGACGATGACCATCCCGGTCTCCCGGGCCAGGTCCTGCATCCGCCGGACGGTGGGGCCGTCGGGGACGGGCTCGGCCCAGCGGTAGTGCTCGGGCTCCTGGACCTGGCAGAAGTAGGGGGCGTTGAACACCTCCTGGAAGCCGATGATCCGCGCTCCCTGGGCGGCCGCCCGGCGGGCGTGCTCCTCGTGCTTGGCGATCATCGACTCGGTGTCTCCGGTCCAGGTGGCCTGGACGAGTGCGGCGCGGACGACTTGGGCCATGAGCTGCTCCTCGCGACGGGAACGCCGACTTCTACGCACGTAGACGGTGTGCGTAGGGAGTCGAAGGTAGGCCCCGCCACAGCGTGGGGCAAGACCACCTTGCGCGGTTGGAGTAGTCGATCAAGTTACGTCGCCACACGGTCATTTGCGGTCAGGGAGCGGACGATTCCCGCGTGCCGGGACGCTGACGGCGCACCCTAGGACGTCGGGAGGCCGTTCGTGCGGAGGGCGTGGGCGAGGGCGCGGTGGTGGGCGGCCGAGAGGACGCGGGCGGCCTGGAGCAGGCGCGGGGCGAACCAGTGCGGGTCGTGGCGGGCCAGGGCGGCCGCCTCCTCGGCGGTGCGCAGCCTGACGTAGGCCTCCAGCAGGGACCGGGCCTCCCGGTCGCGGCCGGCTCCGCCGAGGGCGAGGGCCGCTTCGGCGACGTCGGCGGCCGGGCGGGCCACGCACTGGCGCAGCAGCCGGTCGGAGTCGGCTTCGCGGCCGGCGTCCCCGAGGGCCGCGGCCGCCGCGGCGAGCCGGGCGGGCGGGAGCGAGGCCGCCTCCCACAGCAGGGTGGCCCAGTCGGCCGCCAGCCCGGCGTACCCGAGTTCGTCGGCGAGCGCCGGCAGCTCCCCCGCGGGCCACCGCACGGCCTCGCACAGCAGTGCGTGCGCCTCGCCGCCGCGTCCCCGGGCCCGCAGGGTGAGCAGCTCGGCGACGAACGCCCCGTGGGCGACTCCCCGCGCCACGGCCCCGCTCCGGCCGGGATCCCCGAGGCCGCCGGTACCCGCGGGACCGCCGGGACCGCCGGACTGCACGGGACCCGCGGGACCGCCGGGCTCCCCGGACTCCACGGGACCCGCGGGACCGCCGGGCTCCCCGGCGGGGCCCCGGGCCGGGGCGTCGTGCCTGGCGTCCGGGCGCCCCCGGCGGGCCGGTTCCGGGTCGGCCGCCCGGAACGCGTCAGCCCCGGGCGCGTACGGGGCGGAGCCGGCGAACGGCCGGCCCGAGGGGGCGGGTGGAACGTGGTCGCGTGGGCGCGGGACCGCCGGGAGGGGGCCGAGCGCGGCGAGGCGGGAGCGGAGGTCCGTCTGGCGGGACCTGGCACGGAGCGCGTCGTCACGGGTCCAGGCCAGTTCGCGCGAGAGGGCTTCGGCCCGCGCCGGGTCGGCCGTGGCTCCCAGGCGGGCGGTCAGGGTGCTCAGGGCCTCCTCGACGGCCTTGCGCTGCCCGGTGGCCGTGGCGAGCAGGATCCGCAGCTCCCGCGCCCCGCCCGGCCGCGCGTCCCACGCGGCGACGGCGGCGGCCCGCAGGCCCGCCGCGTACGCCTCCTCCTGCGGCGCCGCCGCACCGGGCGGCAGGTCCAGCAGGAGGGATTCCAGTATGTCCCACGGCGGTACGGCGATCCCGTCCAGACAGGCCCGCATCCCCTCCGGGTCCCGCCGCAGGAACTCCCCGTACCAGCCCGCCCCGGGGTCGAGCCTCTGCGTCAGACCCCTCAGGTAGTCGGTGAGTTGCCCGATGGCCAGCGCGGTCGGCGTCTCCATCCCGGCATTGCACCGCGCCCGCGTTACGGGCGTACTACGGGAGTCTCAAACCTTGACGGCGAACCCGCGTCCGCAGGAGTGGAGCCGGCCGCGGCCAGCAGGCCGGCCGCGAGGACGGCGCCGAGGAGCGCGAGACCGAGCCGCTTGGACGAGTTCATGGTGGACACGCCTTCACCCCTGCCCCGGATGCCGCCGCCCCGATCGGCCGTTGCGCCGTCCGGCCGCCGGAGACGACACCTCGGGGTGCGGCGTCAGGCGGGGACGAGGGCGCAGCGGCGGACGACCTCGTCCAGCGAGAGGCCGAGCGCCCCGGCGAGGGCGGCGACGGTGAAGAAGGCGGGGGTCGGAGCGCGGCCCGTCTCGATCTTGCGCAGGGTCTCGGGCGAGAGTCCGGCGCCGGCCGCGACCTCGACCATGCTGCGGCCGCCGCGCGCCTCGCGCAGCAGCGCGCCCAGCCGTTCGCCGCGCTCGCGCTCTTCGGGGGTCAGGGGGGTTCGCACCATGCCGCCATCCTACCCCGCACGCCGATAACTATCCCGTTAAACTTATACCGGTATAGTTATCGGCATGGTGCACTTGAAAACGGACCAAGCGATCGACGAGATGCGTGCCGCCGGCCGGGTGGTGGCGCACGCCCTGACAGCGGTACGGGAGGCGGCCCGCGTCGGCACGTCCCTGCTGGAGCTGGACGCGGTGGCCCGCGCGGTCCTGCGGGACGCGCGGGCCACCTCCCCCTTCCTCGGCTACCGCCCGCACTTCGCGCCGGTGCCGTTCCCCGCGGTGGTGTGCGCGTCGGTGAACGACGCGATCGTGCACGGCGTCCCCGGCGGCTACCGGCTGCGCGACGGCGACCTGGTCAGCATCGACTGCGGGGCCAGGCTGCGCGGCTGGGTCGGCGACGCGGCGGTCAGCTTCCCCGTCGGCCGTCCCCGCCCCGCCGACCTGCGGCTGATCGCCACCGCCGAGGCGGCCCTGGCGGCCGGCATCGCCGCCGCCGTCCCCGGCAACCGGATCGGCGACATCGCGCACGCGGTGGGGAGCGTCTGCCGCGCCGCCGGCTACGGCATCCCGGAGGGGTTCGGCGGCCACGGTGTGGGCCGCGGCATGCACGAGGACCCGGGCGTCCCCAACGAGGGCCCGCCGGGGCGCGGCATGAAGCTGCGCCCCGGCATGGTCCTGGCGATCGAGCCGATGCTGATCGCGGGCGGCGGGGACGACTACGCCTGCGACCCCGACGGCTGGACCCTGCGCACCACCGACGGGTCCCGCGCCGCACACGTGGAGCACACGGTCGCGATCACCGCCGGCGGTCCCAGGATCCTCACCGCCCCGTAGCGGCTACGGCCTGCCCTGCGGGCGGACGACCATCGCCGAGCCGCCGCCCCGCCGGGTGGTCTCGGCGGCCGCCAGCCAGCGCCCGTCCGGGAGCCGCTGGACACCCGTGGCGGCCCCGATCTCCGGGTTCTGCCGGAACGCCTGCCCCAGCCCCTCCAGTTCGGCGCGCAGCGGGCTGTTCCACAGCGCGGGTTCCAGCTCGGTCGTCGTCTGGTTGCGCTGGCTGGCGCGCGGCGCCTTGATCGCGTCGACCAGCGGCAGGCCCCGGTCCAGGTGGCCGATCAGGGTCTGCAGGACGGTGGTGATGATCGTCGCCCCGCCCGGGGATCCCACGGCCAAGACCGGGCGGCCGTGGTCGAGGACGATGGTCGGGGACATGGACGAGCGCGGCCGCTTGCCCGGGCCGGGCAGGTTGGGGTCCGGGACGCCGGGGGCGGCCGGGGCGAAGGAGAAGTCGGTCAGCTCGTTGTTGAGCAGGAAGCCGCGCCCCGGAACGGTGATGGCGCTGCCGCCCGTGGACTCGATGGTCAGGGTGTACGAGACCACGTTGCCCCAGCGGTCGGCGACCGTCAGGTGCGTGGTGTTCTCCCCCTCGTAGGTGGTCGGCGCGGCCTGCGCGGTGCCGCCGCAGGGCGCCGGGTGGAGCGGGTCGCCGGGGGCCAGCGGGCTGGTCAGGGTCGCGTCCGGCCTGATGAGGCAGGAGCGCGAGTCGGCGTACCGCTGCGAGAGCAGCTCGCGGGTCGGAACGGACTGGGCGGCCGGGTCGCCGACCCAGCGGCCCCGGTCGGCGAAGGAGATCCGGGAGGCCTCGATGAACCGGTGCAGGTACTGGGCCTCGGACAGCTTCGACAGGTCGGTGCGCTCCAGGATGTTGAGCGCCTCGCCGACCGTGGTGCCGCCGGAGGAGGAGGGGGCCATGCTGTAGACGTCCAGCCCCCGGTAGTCGATGTGGGTCGGGGCCTGCCGCCTGGTCTCGTACGCCCTCAGGTCGGCGGCGGTCAGGTCGCCGGAGCGGACCTTGCGGGTGGCGGCCGGGTCGACGGGGGGCCGGCGGACGGCCTTGACGATGTCGTCGGCGAGGGGGCCGCGGTAGAGGGCGCCGGTGCCCTTGCGCGCGAGTTCGGCGTAGGTGGCGGCGAGGTCGGGGTTCTTGAAGGTGGAGCCGACGACGGGGAGCTGTCCGCCCGGCAGGAACAGCTTCCGGGTGTCGGGGAAGTCCTTGAAGCGGTCCTGGTTGGCCTGGGTCTGGGCCCGGAAGGTGGCGTCGACGGTGAAGCCGTCGCGGGCCAGTTTCTCGGCGGGGCGCAGGAGTTGCGCCAGCGGTTTGGTGCCCCAGGCGTCCAGGGCGGCCTTCCAGGTGGCGGGGGTGCCGGGGACGCCCACGCTGCGGCCGCTGGTCTGCCCCTCCTCGAAGGGGATGGGGACGCCGTTCTCCTGGAACAGGGTCTCGGTGGCCGTGGCGGGCGCGGTCTCACGGCCGTCGATCGTCTGTACGCGGCGGGTGGCGGCGTCGTAGTGGACCAGGTACCCGCCGCCTCCGATGCCGGCCGAGTACGGTTCGGTGACCCCGAGGGCGGCGGCGGTGGCGATCGCCGCGTCCACGGCGTTGCCCCCGGCCCGCAGGACGGCGATCCCGGCCGCCGAGGCGTCGGCGTCCACGCTGGCGACGGCCCCTCCGTATCCGACGGCCACCGGCACCTTCTGCGGGGCGTCGGCCGGCGGTGGCGGAGCGGCCGCTCCGGTGGAGACGAGCGCCCCGGCGAGGGCTGCGAACGCTAACTGACGTGCTGCGGAAGCGCGCATCCGGTTCCTCCAGTCGACTGCCTGTCAGACCATGGAGCGGCAGCCTAGCTCCGCCGCACCCCCCGCGTCATGGAGGCGGTGGGGCGGCTACCATCCGCCGCATGAACGACGACGTGCGCAACATCGTGCTCGGAGTGGTGGCCACCGCCGTCAGCGGTGGCTTCGGCTGGTTCACCCGTACCTACCTGTGGCGCCGGGCGCTGCGCCGCAAGCAGGCCTTCTTCGGGCTGCCGACCGGCTCGGACTGCCTGTTCGTGGTCAACCGGCAGATGGGCGGCACGGAGTCGTCGCTGCACCGCAACGACGCCTTCGCGCTGCTGGAGATATCGTCCCTGATCAAGGACTGCGGGGCGACGGTGCGGATCGTCACCCACGAGGCCCGCCAGGGCTTCGGCGAGCGCGCCGAGTTCTGCGTCGGCGGTCCGGCGTCCAACTCCCGTACGGTGGCGCACCTGCACTCGATGCTGCCGGGCGTCCGGGTCGACGTCTCCACCGAGGCCGGCCCGGACCGGGGGTCGATAGCCGTCGGCGGCGAGACGTACCGCTGGGAGCCGGGACTGGTCGAGTACGTGCTGCTGGCGCGGCTGACGTCCGGTCAGGGCTCGCGGCCGGTGTTCCTGCTGTCGGGGCAGACCGCCAACAGCAATCAGGCGGCGGCCCGTTACCTGGCCCGCCACCACGAGAAGCTGGCCCGCGCCCACCGGGGGGCCTCCTTCTGCCTGCTGCTGAAGGTGGTCAACTCCGACGCGTACGGCCCGGACGTGACGGAGCTGGTGGCGGACGTCACCGCCGCGGCCCGGACACCCGCAGCGGCAGCCGCGTCACCCCGTTGATGAAGTTGGAGACCAGCCGGCGCGGTGCGCCGGCGAGTTCGGGGGCGGGCATCGCCCGGCGCCACTCCTCGTGGAGGGTGCGCAGCTGGAGCCGGGCGAAGTGGGCGCCGAGGCAGACGTGGGGGCCGTCGCCGAAGGAGACGTGCGGGTTCGGGGAGCGGCCGAGGTCGAGGCGGTGTGGGTCGGCGAAGACGCGTGCGTCGTGGTTGGCGGAGGCGTGGAAGACCACCACCTTGTCACCGGCCCGGATCCGGGTGCCGGCGAGTTCGGTGTCACGGGTGGCGGTGCGGCGGAAGCTGAGCACCGGCGGGTGGACGCGCAGGAGTTCCTCGACGGCCGGGCCGGGCGCCGCGGTGCCGTCGGCGAGGGCCCGGTAGGCGTCGGGGTCGCGGGCCAGGGCGAGGAGGCCGCCGGGGGCGGCGCTGCGGACGGTGTCGTTGCCGGCGACGGTGAGCAGGAAGAAGAACATCTCCAGTTCGGCCGGTTCCAGCCCGCCCCGGGCGAGGGCGGTCATCACGTCGTCGCCGGGGTGCGCGCGCTTGTACGCGGCGAGTTCGCGGGCGTAGCCGAACATCTCGCCGAGCAGGGCCGGGGAACGCGGGTCGAGGGGCTTGCCGTCGGGGCCGAGGACCGGGGCGGGGGCGTCCTCGGGATCCTGGTAGCCGATGACGCGTACGGTCCACTCCAGCAGCAGGCCCCGGTCGGCGGCCGGGACTCCGAGCAGGTCGGTGAGGTTGAGGAGGGCGTACTCGTCGGTGACGGTGCGGACCAGGTCCGCGGCGCCGTCCTCGGCCCCGTCCCGGGCGGCGGCCAGGAGCGTACGGGCCCGGTCGCGGGCGCGGGCGGCGAAGGCGTCGACCCGGGCGGGGGTGAAGGCCCGGGAGACCAGGCGGCGCAGCCGGCCGTGTCCGGGAGGGTCCTGGTTGAGCATGGTGCGGCGCAGGAAGGGCAGGTCGGCGGGGTCGGGGTCGCGGATCTGGGTGGCGCCGAGCCAGGAGGAGTACGTGGTGTGGTCGCGCAGGACGCGGACGACGTCGGCGTGCCGGGTGACGGCCCAGAACCCGGGCCCGGCGGGCCAGCCCGCCACCTCCGGTTCCTCCTGCCAGGCCACGGGGTACCGCTCGCGCAGCACCCGGTAGCGCTCGTGGGGGACGCCCTCGGCGTACAGGTACGGATCGAAGACATCGGGCACGCCGGGCGGGCGGCCCGCGCCCGGGGCGGCGGAATCGGGTACGGCGTGTTCCATGGTCCCCAAGGTGACGGCACACGGCCCCCGCCCACAAGACGGCGCCCGATGCCCGGGGCCGTCCCCCGCGCGGGCCCGCTCGACGGCTCAGTGCCCCGCGTCGCAGCGGGACGGGGGCAGGGCCGTGTCGGTGCCGCGGAGGACCACCTCGTAGAGCGGGTCCACCGTGGACAGGGCGCTGCACACCAGCTGGCGGTGGCCCAGCGGGTCGAGGCCGGCGACGGCGAAGGGCAGCCGTACCTCCAGCCGGTCGGTGACGACGACGGCCACCGCGCCCTCGGCCGCCTCCTCCCCCACCACCGGCACCCGGGTGCCCAGCCCCGCCTCCCGTTCCGCCGTGCCGGGACCGCGCAGCAGCCCGACGACGCTGCCCCGGGGCCCGGCCTGGGTGTACTCGGGCTGCGGCGCGGGGGCCAGGCGGCCGTCGGGGGTGACGAAGTAGGCCATGGAGCCCCCGGCCCGCGCGACGGCGACCCGCGCGGCGGCGCCGCTCTCCACGACCCCGGTGGGCTTGATGCCGCAGGCGGTGGCCGCGAGCAGGGGGGCCAGCAGGGCGGCGGCCGCGGCCGGGCGCCGCAGCGGCGGGGTCACGGGGCCGCCTCCAGCGGCATGTCGACGGTGAACACCGCTCCCCCGTGGGTGTCCGTCCCCTCCGGGGCGTTGGCGGCGGTGAGGGTGCCGCCGTGGAGGCGGACGTTCTCCAGGCTGATGGCGAGGCCGAGGCCGCTGCCGGCGGAGCGGGTGCGGGCGGCGTCGGCCTTGAAGAACCGGTCGAAGATGTGCGGCAGGACGTCGGCGGCGATGCCGGGTCCGCTGTCGGCGACCTCCACGACGAGGCGTTCGCCCTCCGGGCGGGATGCGGTGCGCAGGGCGATCCGCACGGGGGCGGCGCCGTGCCGCAGCGCGTTGCCGACGAGGTTGGCGAGGACCACGTCGAAGCGGCGCGGGTCGAGGCGGCCCCGTACCCCTTCCGGCAGGTCGGTGGTGACCCGGTCGTCGTCCCAGTGGCGGCGCTGGAGGGTCTTGCGCACGGTCTCGGCGACGTCCACGTCGTCCAGGTTGAGCCCCGCGGCGCGGGCGTCGAAGCGGGAGATCTCCATCAGGTCCTCGACGAGCACGGCCAGCTTCCCGGTCTCGGCGCTGATCAGCCGCAGGGCCTTGGCGGTGTCGGGGTCGAGGTGCTCGGCGTCCTCGTCGAGCACCTCGGTGACGGCGAGCATCCCCGCGAGCGGGGTGCGCAGTTCGTGGGAGACGTCCGCGGCGAACCGGCGGGCCCGGGCCTCGGCCTCCCGCAGTTCGGCCACGGACTCCTCCAGGGCTCCGGCGGTCTCGTTGAAGGTGCGGGCGAGGCCGGCCAGTTCGTCGGCGCCGCGGACCTCGATGCGGGTGTCCAGGCGGCCCCGTCCGAGGTGCTGGGCGGCGCGGCGCATGTCGCGCACGGGCCGCAGGACGCTGCGGGCGGCGAGCAGGGCGGGGACGATCGAGATGGCCAGGCCCGGGACGGCGCCCTGCTTGGCGGCCTGGACCATGGCGTCGACGGTCTGCTGCTCGGTGGAGAGCGGCATGACGGCGTAGAGGACGGCTCCGGTGGCCTCGCGGGCGCCGTTGTGGAGGAAGACGGCGGGCATGCCGATGGTCAGGTACGGCTCGCCGCGGCCGTCCGTCACCCGCTGGAAGGCTCCGTGGGGGTGGCTGGCGACCTGGGAGCGGAGGGTGTCGGTGAGGACGTCGGAGACGGGCGAGCCGAGGTCGGCGGAGGAGGCGCGCAGGGTGCCGTACTCGCCGAAGACCACCCAGGGGTGGGGCTTGCCGCGTCTGCCGAGGTCGTCGACGACGCGCTGGAGCTGGCGCTGGTCCATCGGGAGGGTCAGGGCGGTGGTCTCCAGCCGGTCGCGCAGGGTGCTGACGGCCGTGTCCTGGCTCTGGGTGAGGACGGCGCTGCGCGCCTGCCGGTAGGTGAGGGCGGCGGTGCTGACCGCGCAGATCGCGGCGACCAGCAGGAACGCGGCGATGAGGCGGGTGCGCAGGCCGAACGGCGCGCGGCTGGACACAGGGGTCTCCTAGAGCGGCCCGAAGCGGTAGCCGAAGCCCCGCACCGTCTGTATGTAGCGGGGGCCGTGGGCGGGGTCCTCGATCTTGTGGCGCAGCCGGCGGACGCAGGCGTCCACGAGCCGGGCGTCGGCGTGGTAGCTGTGCTCCCACACGCCCTCCAGCAGCTGCTGGCGGGAGAAGACCTGTTCGGGGGCGGCCGACAGGTGGAGCAGGAGTTTGATCTCGCTGGGGGCGAGGGCGAGCCGTTCGCCGTTCTTGGCGACGGTGAGTCCGGCGCGGTCCAGGGTGAGCCCGCCGTGGTGTTCGACCCCGAGGCGGTCTCCGGGGGCGGGGCGGCGGCGCAGGACGGCGCGGACCCGGGCCTCGATGATCGCGGTGCGGGCGGGTTTGACGATGTAGTCGTCGGCGCCGGCCTCCAGGCCGACGACGATGTCGAAGTCGTCGCCGCGGGCGGTGAGCATGATGACGGGGACCATGCTGCTCTCACGGATCCGGCGGCAGACCTGGACGCCGTTGATCCCGGGCAGCATCAGGTCGAGGAGGACGAGCTCGGGGTGGAAGGCGCCCATGAGGGCGAGGCCCTCCTCCCCGGTGCCGGCGGCCTTGACCTCGTGGCCCCTGCGGCGCAGGCCGAGCGCGACTCCTTCCCGGATGGAAGGGTCGTCCTCGATCAGCAGTACGCGTGGCATCCGGTCCAGTATCCCAGGGTGTTCTGCCGGCTTTCCTCCCTCTACCGGCCGGTCTTGCGGCGCAGGGAGTCCAGCAGGTCGGTGATCTCCGTCAGGCGCAGGGGCCTGGCGAGGAGTACGACGACCAGGGCGAGCGCCACGGTTCCCGCCCCGGCCGCCGCGAACGCCCCGAGGCCCTCGGCGGCGCGGGCGGCCCCGTGTCCGGCGGCGGCCGCGGGCAGGCAGGCGGCGAGCAGCCGCAGGTGGGTGCGGAGCGCGGTGCCGCGGCGCGGGCCGGTGCGCGGGCCGGTGCGCGGGCCGAGCCGGCGGGCGAGGGCGTACGCGGTGACGGCGGAGCCTCCGATGAAGGCGAGGGAGGTGGCTGCGGCCATGCCGGTGACCGCCCAGCGGGCCGGGAGCAGCAGGTAGGCGGCGTACGAGAGCCCGGCGTTGAGGGCGACGACGACCAGGTTGAGGAAGAAGGGGGTGCGGGTGTCGGACAGGGCGTAGAAGCCGCGCGCGAGGACGTACTGGGCGGAGTAGGCGACGAGGCCGGGGGCGAAGGCCACGAGCATGCCCGCCATGGCCGCGACACCCTCGGGGGTGACGGAGCCGTATCCGGCGACGCAGTCCATCACCCACGGGGCCAGCGCGGCGAAGAGCGCGGCGGCGGGCAGGACGAGGGCGGCGCTGGAGCGCAGGGCGTACGAGACGTCCTCGCGGACGGCGCCGAGGTCGCCCGCGGCCGCGGCCGTGCTCATCCGGGGCATGAGGGCGGTGACCAGGGAGACGGTGATGATGCCCTGCGGGACGGTCCACAGCTGGTAGGCGCTGCTGTAGGCGGCGTAGCCGAAGCCGGAGCCGCCCGGCCGGTCCTGGACGGTGGTGGAGAGGCTGGTCACGACCCAGTAGGCGAACTGGTTGGTGAGGACCAGCACGACCAGCCAGCCCGCGTTGCGCAGGGGGCGGGTGAGGCCGCTGCCGCGCCAGTCGAAGCGGGGCCGCCAGCGGAAGCGGGAGGCGCGCAGCGCGGGGACCAGGGCCAGGGCCTGGACGGCTATGCCGGCGGTGGTGCCGAGGCCCAGCAGCCGGGTCTCGGCGGCGGTGAGGCCGTCGCGGCCGCCGCCGGAGGCGTGGAGGAAGGCGGCGAAGACGGCGATGACCACGAGGTTGTTGAGGACCGGGGTCCACATCATCGCCCCGAACCGGCCGCGGGCGTTGAGGACTTGGCCGAGGAGGGTGAACAGCCCGTAGAAGAGGATCTGCGGCAGGCAGAACCGGGCCAGTGCCACGACGGTGTTCCGCTCCGCGTCCGTGTACGTGGAGGGGGTGTAGGCGTCGATGACCAGGGGTGCGGCGAGGACGGCGGCGGCGGTGAGCACGAGGAGCGCCACGGTGCAGGCGGTCAGCAGCCGGTCGGTGTACGCGCTCCCGCCGTCCCGGTGCTCCTTGGCGGCGCGCACCAGCTCGGGGACGAAGACGGCGTTGAGCGCGCCGCCCAGCAGGAGCATGTAGATGATGTTCGGCACGGTGTTGGCCACGGCGTAGCCGTCTCCGAGGAAGGCGGTGCCCAGCGCGGCGAGGACCACGGCGGAGCGTACGAAGCCGGTGGCGCGGGAGACGACGGAACCGGCCGCCATGAGGGCGCCGCTGCGCAGCACCGAGCTCTTCGCCGGGGCCGGGGGGTGCACGGTCGCGGCCGGGCTGGTGTCGGTGGCTGGCACGGGCGGGCTCCGGGGGTGGGAGGTCGGGGGTCGAAGGGGGAGGGTAC
This sequence comes from Streptomyces racemochromogenes, assembly GCF_044129415.1. Taxonomy (GTDB): domain Bacteria; phylum Actinomycetota; class Actinomycetes; order Streptomycetales; family Streptomycetaceae; genus Streptomyces; species Streptomyces racemochromogenes_A. The sequence continues at coordinate 95,785 of NZ_JBBDHD010000006.1, read as the reverse complement.
CCGGCGCGCGGCGGCGGGCCTGCTCCGGGAATTCACATCCGGAAGGGGTCGTTCGACTCTTTCCGGGGGGCGAAGGTCCTTTATCCGGCGCCGACACGCTTTTCGGACACGGCCCGTGAGAACCGGTCACCGGGTGCCGCCGGAGCGGAATGTGACCGTTCGGCAACCGTTTCGCTGCGGCCCATGTCACAACGGCCCGGAGGAGGTTTTCCGGGGAATGCGCAACCTAAAGTCGTCCCGTTCACTCCTTCCTTGTGGACGATCATTACTCCGGAGGGGTTTCCTTGAGCCGCACACGCCGTACCGCACTCCCGCGACGCCGGGCCCGCCACGCCGCCCTCGCCGGTGCCGCGTTGCTGACCGCCGCGCTGACCGCCTGCTCGGGCGGCTCGGGCGGTGGCGCGGACGGCGGCGGCAAGGCCGCGGACGCGAAGAACAAGGCACCCATGGCCGTGTCGGTGAACCTGACGGACGGCCAGGTCAAGTCGGGTGAGCCGGTCAAGGTGACCATCGCCGACGGCAAGCTGGCGCAGGTGAAGGTGACGGACGGCAAGGGCGGGGAGCTGGCCGGGCAGATCGCCGCCGACGGCAAGAGCTGGACCTCGGGCCGCAACGCCGCGCCGAACGCGGACTACAAGGTCGAGGCGCAGAACACCGACAGCCAGAGCGCGGGCACGCAGTTCAAGACCTCGGCCGCCGACAAGGTGAACAAGGTCTCCATCAACGTCCCGAAGGGCAGCACGGTCGGGGTCGCGATGCCGGTCTCGCTGGTCTTCGACAATCCGGTGAAGAACAAGGCCGAGGTCGAAAAGCAGCTGAAGGTGACCACCTCGAACAACACCGAGGGTTCCTGGGGCTGGGTCAAGGACTATTCCGGCAACGACCGCGTGGACTGGCGACCCAAGGACTACTGGAAGCCCGGCACCGACGTGAAGGTGGAAATGAACCTGAACGGCGTGGACTCCGGCGCCGGCGGCGGACTCTTCGCGCGTGATTACACCACCGAGTTCAAGATAGGCAAGGACCACCGGATGGAGGTCAGCCTCGACACCAAGAAGATGTCCATCACCGAGGACGGCCAGGTCGTCAAGACGGTTCCCGTCTCGGCGGGCACTCCGGGCGGCGAGAAGGCCTCCTGGTCCGGGAAGATGGTGCTGATGGCGAAGGAGGGCACCATCTTCATGGACTCCCAGACGGTGGGCCTCGGCGACTCCTACGCCAAGATGGTCGACTATTCGATGCGGCTGACCTGGTCGGGCATGTACGTGCACGCCGCCCCGTGGAACGACGACAAGTTCGGCAAGACCAACGCCAGTTCCGGCTGCGTGGGGATGAGCAACGCCAACGCCAAGGCCGTCTACGACCAGGCGCAGCCGGGCGACCCCCTGGAGGTGGTCGGCAGCGGCTCGAAGGGCAAGGCGGACGTCGGCAACGGCTACGGCGAGTGGAACCTGTCCTGGGACCAGTGGAAGGCCAAGAGCGCGCTGACCGGAGCCACCCAGGCGGGCTGACGGCTCCGGCCGCCCTGGAGGCGGGCGGTCATGACGCTCCACCAATTGTTACCGCTACGTAACTTACTAGCGGGTTACCTTGGGTAAGCCGCTCCCGTTACCGTCGGGTCACTTTCGGACACCGGCGCACGCGAGGAGCGTTCGATGAGAGCCCGCCCCCACACCGCAGCGGCCGCGGCCGCCCTGATCGCGGCCACCGCCCTGGGCCTGGCCCCCCACCAGGCCCGGGCGGCCACGGCCGCAGCCCCGCAGACCTCGTCGCAGGCGCCGTCGGACGTCCGCTTCTTCGACATCCCCGGCTCCGGCGGCATCACCCTGAAGGGCAACGTCTTCACCCCGGCAGGCGCCGAACCCGGCCGCAAGTACCCGCTGATCGTGCTCCCCACCAGTTGGGGCATGCCGCAGGTCGAATACCTCGCCCAGGCCAGACAGCTCGCGGACTCCGGCTACACCGTGGTCGGTTACACCTCGCGCGGCTTCTGGCTCTCCGGCGGGCAGATCGAGACGGCCGGCCCGGCGGACATCGCCGACGTCTCCGCCGTCATCGACTGGGCCCTCGCCACCACCCCCGCCGACCCGGACCACGTGGGCCTGGGAGGGGTCTCCTACGGCGCGGGCATCAGCCTGCTGGCCTCCGCGCACGACCCCCGCGTCAAGGCCGTGGTCGCGCTGAGCGGCTGGGCCGATCTGATCGACTCCATCTACTCCGGCCGCACCCAGCACCTCCAGGCCGCCGGGGTGCTCGGCGCCGCCGGCTACCTCACCGGCCGGCCCGGACCCGAACTCCAGCAGATCCTCGGCGACTTCCTGGGGTCGAAGCTGGAGAACGAGCCGGCGATGATCGAGTGGGGCAGGAAGCGCTCCGCCGCCGAGCAGATCGACCGGATCAACGCCAACGGCGCCGCGATCATGCTCGGCAACGCCTGGGGCGACACGGTCTTCCCGCCCAACCAGTACGCCGGGTTCTTCGAGAAGCTGACCGGCCCCAAGCGCCTGGAGTTCCGCCCCGGCGACCACGCCACCGCCGAGGCCACCGGCCTGCTCGGACTGCCCAACGACACCTGGACCGACGCCCACCGCTGGTTCGACCGCTACCTCAAGGGCGAACGCAACGGCGTGGACACGGAGGCCCCGGTCCGGATCAAGTCCCGCAGCACCGGCGGCTACGAGGGCTACGCCGACTGGAAGTCCGTCGGCTCCGGCGGCGAGGAGAGGCTCCCGCTCACCGGCACCGAGCACCTCTGGGCCAACGTGGACTCCGGCGCCGACGGCGGGGTGGTCTTCCTCTCCAGCGTCCTCGACCAGTTCGCCAAGGCGCCCCCGGTCGCCTCCGTCCCGCTGCTCCCCCGCGCCTTCGCCGCCGTCTGGCAGTCCCCCCGCTACGAGCGGGAGCGCCGCGTCCGCGGCACCGTCCGCCTGCACACCACCGTCACGCCCACCAAGGGGGACGGAACCTTCGTCGCCTACCTCTACGACGTCGGCCCGCTCGGCCTCGGCAAGCTCGTCAGCAACGCCCCGTACACCTTCCACGACAAGGCCCCCGGGCAGTCCTTCGGCGTGGACCTGGACCTCTTCTCCACCGCCTACGACGTGCCCGCGGGCCACCGGCTCGCCCTCGTCATCGACACGGTCGACCCGCTCTACATCGAGCACAACCCCACCGGCGCGCAGCTGACCTTCTCCTCGCCGCGCACCGACCCCTCGTACGTCTCGGTGCCGCTGCGCGAGCAGTGATCCGCGGCCGCGGCCGGGAGGGAGGGCTCCGCGCCTACCTCCCCGGCAGCACCGTGCCCGGTTCGGCGGGGGCGACCTCGACCGCCACGGTCTTGGGGCTGCGGCGCTCCCGCCGGGCCACCCAGGTGGCGAACCAGGACAGCAGCATGCACATCCCGATGTAGACCGGGGCGATGACCAGCACCACGGGGATGAACGGGAGGTCGTAGTCCAGGTTGGATGCGATCAGCTTGCCCGCGTGCAGGAACTCCTCATAGGTGATCAGAAAGCCCAGCGAGGTGTCCTTCAGCGCCACCACCAGCTGGCTGATGATCGTGGGCAGCATCGCCCGCACCGCCTGCGGGGCGAGGACGAAGGTCATCACCTGCGTCTTGCGCATGCCGAGCGCGTACGCCGCTTCGCGCTGGCCCCGTTCCACCGCGTTGATGCCCGTACGGAAGACCTCGGCCAGCACCGAGCCGTTGTACAGGGTCAGCCCGGCCACCAGCGCCGGCAGCGGCTGCGCCTTCAGCGCGACGAAGATGAAGAAGATCATCACCAGCACCGGCATGGCCCGGAAGAACTCCACGCACAGCGTCGCCAGCCAGCGCACGGGCCGGTGCGCCGAGAGCCGGCCGGTGGCCAGCACCGCGCCGAGCACCAGCGAGAGCACCGAGGCGTACACGAAGGCCTTGAGGGTGTTGCCCAGGCCCTTGAGGAGCAGCTCCTGGATGCCCTCGTAGACGAAGGGGCGCCATTTGGCGGCCGTGAACTGGTAGGTGTCGAAGAGCAGGTAGAGGATCCAGGCGAGCAGGCCGAGGATCACCACCGTCGAGACGATCCCGTAGAGGAAGTGACGGCGCAGGGCGTTCGGGCCGGGCACGTCGTAGAGGGCGGTGGACTCCTGGTCCCCGTGCAGCGCGTGCGCGGTCATCGGGCGACTCCGTAGCGCTTCTCCAGCACGTTGAAGAGCGCGCTGATGGACAGGGTGATGATCAGGTAGCCCACGGCGATCCAGACGAAGGTCCAGATGATGTTGTAGCCCATCTCGTTGAGGGGCTTGTAGGTGCCCAGCAGCTCGGTGACGCTGAAGGCGCCGGCGATGGCCGAGTTCTTGGCGAGGGCGATCAGCGTCGACCCGATGGGCGGGATGACGGAGCGGAAGGCCTGCGGGAGCACGACCATGCCCAGGGTCTGGCCGAAGGTCATCCCGAGGCTGCGAGCCGCCTCCCCCTGCCCCTTGGGCACGGTGTTGATGCCCGAGCGCAGGGCCTCGCAGATGAAGGCCGAGGTGTAGCAGCCGAGGGTGAGGACGGCGAAGAGCTGGAACGGCAGGACCAGTCCGAACCGCGGCAGGCCCAGCAGCACGGCGAAGAAGAGCAGCGTCAGCGGGGTGTTGCGCAGCACGTTCACCCAGACCGTGCCGAAGACCCGGAAGGAGCCGACGGGCGCGACGCGGAAGGAGGCCATCAGGAAGCCGAGGACCAGGGCGAGCAGCGAGGCGTAGACGGTCAGCTCGACGGTGCCGAGGAAGCCCTGCCAGTAGAGCGCGAAGTTGTCGGTGAGTACGTGCATGGTGGTGCGCTCTCCCCTCAGCCCGCGGGGTAGCGGTCGATGGCGGGTGGTTGCGGAGCGGGCCGGCCGGAGAGGCCGAGCGTGGCCTCGTAGGCCTTCTTCCAGTCGCCGTCCTTCTCGTGCGCGGCCAGGGCGTCGTCGAGGGCGAAGCGCAGGGCGTTGTCGGAGCGGGGGACGCCGATGCCGTAGGGCTCCTCGGAGAAGGGTCTGCCGACGACCTTGAGCTCCTTGGGGACCTTGGCGGCGTAGCCGAGCAGGATGGAGTCGTCGGTGGAGACGGCGTCGACCTGGTAGGTCAGCAGGTTGTCCACGCAGACCGAGTAGGTGTCGTAGGCGACGAGCACCGCCCGGGGGTACTCCCTCTGGAGGCGCTGGTACGGGGTGGAGCCGGCGGCCGAGCAGACGCGCTTGCCGGCCAGGTCCTCGGGGCCCTTGATGTCCTTCTCGTTCCGGCGGACCAGCAGGGACTGGCCGGCCTTGAAGTAGGGCCCGGCGAAGCCGACCTGCTTCTTGCGCTTGTCGTTGATGGTGTAGGTGCCCACGTAGTAGTCGATCTGGCCGTTCTGGAGGGCCGTTTCGCGGTTGGCGGAGGCGATCGTCTTGAACTCGATCGTCTTGGGGTCGAAGCCGAGCGAGGCGGACAGCATCCTGGCGAGCTCGATGTCGAAGCCGGAGTAGCGGCCGGTGGCGGGGTCCTTCTCCCCCATGTAGGGCTGGTCCTCCTTGACGCCGACCACGAGGTGGCCCCGTCGCTTCGCCCTCTCCCAGGTGGGCGAGGCGGGCAGGGTGAAGCCGCTGTCCACGTGGTAGACGGGCAGGTCCTCGGGCTGCGGCCCCTTCACCGGCGGGCTGCCGCTCCTCCCGCAGCCGGCGGCGGCCGCGAGGAGGGCGAGGGCCAGGGCGAGGGCGCGCAGGGTGTGCTTCATCGTGCGGCCCCTCAGTGCTTGAGGATCTTGGAGAGGAAGTCCCGGGCCCGCTCGCTCTCGGGGGCGGTGAAGAACTCCTCCGGGGTGCGGTCCTCGATGATCCTGCCGTCGGCCATGAACACCACGCGGTTCGCGGCGGAGCGGGCGAAGCCCATCTCGTGGGTGACGACGACCATGGTCATGCCCTCGGCGGCGAGCTGCTGCATGACCTCCAGCACTTCGTTGATCATCTCGGGGTCGAGGGCGGAGGTGGGCTCGTCGAAGAGGAGGGCCTTGGGGTTCATCGCCAGGGCGCGGGCGATGGCCACGCGCTGCTGCTGTCCGCCGGAGAGCTGGGCGGGGAACTTCACGGCCTGGCTCGCGAGACCGACCCGCTCCAGGAGCTCCCGGGAGCGCTTGTCGGCCTCCTCTCTCCCCCGCTTCCTGACCTTGACCTGGGCCAGGGAGACGTTGGCGAGGACGGTCTTGTGCGCGAAGAGGTTGAAGGACTGGAAGACCATGCCGACCTCGGCGCGCAGCCTGGCCAGTTCCTTGCCCTCGGCGGGGAGCGGCCGGCCGTCGAGGAGGATCTCGCCGGACCCGATGGTCTCCAGGCGGTTGATGGTCCGGCAGAGGGTGGACTTCCCGGAGCCGGAGGGACCGATGACCACCACCACCTCCCCGCGGCCGACGGTGAGGTTGATGTCCTGGAGGACGTGCAGATTCCCGTAGTGCTTGTTGACGTCCCGCAGCTCGATCAACGGTTCCACGGCCATGCGCTGCCCTGCCCACTTGTCGGTGTGTCGAGGTCAGCGCAAACTATCCAGCCGGCGCGGGGCCTTCAGCACGACACGCCCGAAAGGTGCATAAAGTACATAGGCCCTTTAATGCGGCGGGATGGTCAGCCCTCGGAGGCCTCGGCGTAGGCCTGGCTGAGCTCCGGAGAACCGGTCACCGCCCAGGACACCCCCGACTCCACCACGTTGAACTCCCGCCCCGAGGCCAGCCGGATCACCGGCTGCCCGTTGGGCCACACCTGCCAGCGGGCGCCCGGCACGGTCCGGACGACCACGGTCCCGAGGTAGAAGCCCGCGTCGTTGCCCAGCCAGGGCACCGCCTCGGGGTCGCGCCGCCAGCGCGGCATCAGCTGGTCCAGCGCCTCCAACGAGGCCGGGGTCTGGTCGAGTTCCAGGCCCGCGGCCCTCGCCTGGGCACGCAGCAGCTCGCACTCCGCGAACAGCTCGCCGATGCCCTCGGGATCGTCCGCGAGGGCGGCGGCGAGTCCCACGGCGCGCCGCTCCGTGTCGTCCCGGTACAGCCAGTTGGCCAGGAAGGAAATGCGCATACCGACCAGCCTCGCACCAGGATCCCCGGCTGGCCACAGGGCGCGCCCCGGTCCCGGAGGCTTCTACAGATCGAGGTCGACCACGACCGGCGCGTGGTCGGAGGCGCCCTTGCCCTTGCGCTCCTCGCGGTCGACGTAGGCGTCCTTGACCGCCTTGGCGAAGGGCTCGTTGCCGTACACCAGGTCGATGCGCATGCCCCGGTTCTTGGGGAAGCAGAGCTGGCGGTAGTCCCAGTACGTGTACGGGCGGTCGTACTTCAGGGGGCGGGGCACCACGTCGGAGAGGCCGGCGCCGCGCAGCGCCTCCAGGGCGGCCCGCTCGGCGGGGGTGACGTGGGTGAGGCCCTCGAAGACGGCCGGGTCGTAGACGTCCTCGTCGGTGGGGGCCACGTTGTAGTCGCCGAGCACCGCGAAGGGGCGCGGGCCGGCCGCGTCCTCGGCGACGGCGGCGGTCAGGGCGCGGAACCAGTCCAGCTTGTAGCCGTAGTGGTCGTGCGCGACCTCGCGGCCGTTGGGCACGTACACCGACCACAGGCGCACTCCGCCGCAGGTCGCGGAGATGGCCCGGGGCTCCTGGACGCCCTCGTAGTCCGGGCCGCCGGGCAGCCCGACGACGACGTCCTCCAGCCCGACCCGGGACAGCAGGGCGACACCGTTCCACCGGCCGGTGGCGTTGACGGCCGACTCGTAGCCCAGCTCGCGCAGCGCGTCGGCCGGGAACTGCTCCGCCGTGCACTTGGTCTCCTGGACGCACAGCACGTCGGTGCCGGACGACTCCAGCCAGGCGAGCAGGCGGGGCAGCCGGGCGGTGATCGAGTTGACGTTGAACGTGGCGATACGCATGTCCACCAACCTACCGCCCGGCACCGACAGTCAGAGGGCGGCGCTCTCTCCCGCCCCGAGGCGGCCGTGCGGGGCCCCGCCGAGGTTGGCCAGGACCGTGTCGTAGATCGGCCGGGCGATGTCGGCGAGGTAGGCGTCGTGGATGTCGATCGCCCGGCGCGGCTTGACCTCGCGGACGTAGTCGACCACTTCGGCGATCTTGTTCCAGGGGGCGTGCACCGGCAGCATCAGGGTGTCGACGGGGGCGTCCGGGACGGTCAGCGCGTCCCCGGGGTGGAAGAGGGAGCCCTCGACGAGGTAGCCGACGTTGGTGACGCGCGGGATGTCCGGGTGGATCTCGGCGTGCAGTTCGCCGTGGACCTGGACCTCGAAGCCGGCGGCCGTGAAGGTGTCCCCGTGGCCCACCGTGTGCACCCGGCCCGGGTAGGCGGCGGACATCCGCTCGGCGACACTGCGCAGGGTCCACAGGGCCGCCGCCGGGTTCGCGTCGAGGGCGGCGCGCAGCCGGCCCTCGTCGAAGTGGTCGGGGTGCTCGTGGGTGACCAGCAGGGCGTCCGCCCCGAGCCCGGCGTCCGGTTCGCTGAAGGCGCCCGGGTCGATGACGAGCGTGTGCCCGTCCTTCTCCACCTGGACGCAGGAGTGCAGCCGCTTGGTGAGCTTCATGATCCCACCCTACGCCGTGCCCGTTACGGGACGGTGGTGGAGACCACGTAAACGCGGGGGGCCCGGGGGTTGGTGGAGTCGACGGTGACGTCCCGGGTCGGGCGCGGGTCCTGGGCCTCCAGGGTGACCCCGGACCACTGGTGCTTCGGGCTCCAGCTCCAGCCCGCGACCTGCGCGTCGCGCTCGGAGACCGAGACCCCGGGGGTGAGGGCCCCGCGGCTGGTGCCCACGTCGGCCAGGAAGGTGTCCAACTGCTCCGGGGTGACCTGGAACTGGACGTACAGCCGGCTGGTGTGCCAGTTGTTGGTCTCCAGGTAGCCGACGTGGGAGGCCATCAGCGGGATCGGCACCTCGTAGATGCTGCGCTGCACCTTGGACGGCCAGTCCGGCCGGACCTTGACGGCGCCCACCCGGGCGGCCTTGTCGCGGCCGCTCTCACGGCTCTGCCGGGCGGAGATGGCCAGGTAGCCGGCCGGGACGCCGATGAGCAGCAGGATGATCAGCGCGGTGACCCAGCGCCGGCGCACGGTGCTGCGCCGTTCCTCGGCGGTGGGCGGCCGGCCGCCGCCCGCCTCGGGGGAGGAGGCCTGACGGGGCAAGGAGGGCGGTGTCACGGCTGTTCCTGCTCCTCGGGACCGGCGGCGCCGCGCCGGCCGAACTGCGCGTAGCGCTCGTGCCGCTCGACGCGCCGGCGGGTGGCGCGCCGGAACCGGCGGGCGACGAGCCGGGCGAGGTCGGCGGCGCCGACCATGCCCGCCTCGGGACCCAGCTGGGCCTTGGCGATGCGGGCCTCGGGGCGGTAGCCGCGGCCGGTGAGGTGGCGCCGGAAGGCGTCCCGGGCGGGGCCGATGAGCAGGTCGTCGGCGGCGCTGACGCCTCCGCCGATGACGAAGCACGAGGGGTCGAGGGCGGCGGCGAGGTTGGCGATGCCGACGCCGAGCCACTGGCCGATGTCCTGGAGGAGCTCGACGCACATGGCGTCGCCCTCGCGGGCGAGCTCGGTGATCAGCGGCCCGGTGATCTCGTGGACGTTGCCGCCGACCCTGGCGATGATGTTGTAGGCGACCGGGGAGTCGGCGGCGGCCAGCTCGCGGGCCTCGCGGACCAGGGCGTTGCCGGAGCTGTACTGCTCCCAGCAGCCGCGGTTGCCGCAGGGGCAGCGGTGCCCGCCGGGGACGACCTGCATGTGGCCGAACTCGCCGGCCACCCCGTAGCGGCCCCGCTTGACCTGGCCGCCCTCCAGGATGGCGCCGCCGATGCCGGTGCCCAGGGTGATCATGACCAGGTGGTCCTCGCCCCGGCCGGCGCCGAAGCGCCACTCCGCCCAGGCGGCGGTGTTGGCGTCGTTGTCCACCATGACGGGGACCGCGAGGCGGGACTGGAGGGCGTCGCGCAGGGGCTCGTCCCGCCAGGCGAGGTGGGGGGCGAACAGGACGCGGGAGCGGTCGGCGTCCACCCAGCCGGCCGCGCCGATGCCCACCGCGTGCACGTCGTGCCGGTCGGAGAGGTCCAGGACCAGCTCGACGATGGTGTCCTCGACGACCTTGGGGCTCTTGGACTTGTCGGGCGTCTCCGTGCGGACCTTCTCCAGGATGACCCCGTCGGCGTCGACGACGCCGGCCATCACCTTGGTGCCGCCGATGTCGATGCCGACCGTGGGGACGCGGGGGGCGGTCAGGTGCGACCGGCGCTCACGGGTCCCGATGGTCCGCAGGACGGTGCCTCGCGCCGACCCGCGGTGGGTGAGCGAGAAGTCCCGGTAGGTGGTCATCGAGTCGTGTCGTCCCTGTCGGAGGAGGTGGCGGCGGTCGCGGGGGCGGAGCCGGAGGGGGTGTCCGCTCCCGATTCTGCCACCCGCTCCAGTTCGTGGCTCAGCTCCTCCAGCTCGGAGCCCCCGGCCATCTGCCGGGTGAGCTCGTCGAGGGTGATCGAGTCCCGGGTGTGGCTGCCCGCCATGGCGCCGCGCTTGAGGAGGACGAAGCGGTCCCCGACCAGGTGGGCGTGGTGCGGGTTGTGGGTGATGAGGACCACGCCGAGGCCCGCGTCCCGGGCGGCGGCGACGTACTTGAGGACCACACCGGACTGCTTGACGCCGAGCGCGGCGGTGGGCTCGTCCAGGACGAGGACCTTCGCGCCGAAGTGGACGGCGCGGGCGATGGCCACGCACTGGCGCTCGCCGCCGGAGAGGGTGCCGATCGGCTGGTCGACGTCGCGCAGGTCGATCCCCATGCGCAGCAGTTCGGAGCGGGTGGTCTCGCGCATCAGCGCCGCGTCGAGCCGGCGGAAGGGGCCGCGGCCCCGGGTGGGCTCGGAGCCGAGGAAGAAGTTGCGCCAGACGGGCATCAGCGGGACCACGGCGAGGTCCTGGTAGACGGTGGCGATGCCGCGGTCGAGGGCGGCGCGCGGGTTCTCCAGGACGGTCTCCTCGCCGTCGATCTCGAAGGTGCCCGCGTCGTGCCGGTGCAGACCCGCGATGATCTTGATGAGGGTGGACTTGCCGGCGCCGTTGTCGCCGAGGACGCAGGTGATCTCGCCGGCCGAGACCTCCAGGGAGACGTCCCGCAGGGCGCGGATGTTGCCGTAGTACTTGCTGACCCCGGTCAGCTTCACCAGTGGCGTGCTCATGCCCGTGCCTCCGCCCGCTTGCGGACCCATGCGTTGAGCAGCGTGGCGAGCAGCAGCATGGCGCCGAGGAAGAACTTGAACCAGTCCGGGTTCCACTGGGCGTAGACGATGCCGTTGCTGGCCATGCCGAAGATGAGGGCGCCGACGGCCGCGCCGATCGCGGAGCCGTAGCCGCCGGTCATCAGACAGCCGCCGATGACGGCCGCGATGATGTAGATCAACTCGTTGCCGACGCCTTCCCCGGACTGGACGACGTCGAAGGAGAAGAGGATGTGCTGCCCGGAGATCCAGGCGCACAGCGCCACGCCCATGTAGAGGCCGATGCGGGTCTTGACGACCGGGACGCCGGTGGCGCGGGCCGCGTCGGCGCCGCCGCCCACGGCGAAGATCCAGTTGCCGGCGCGGGTGCGCAGCAGGATCCAGGTGGCGACGGCGACCAGGGCCAGCCACCACAGGATGGTGACCTTGAGGGTGACCGATCCGACGTTCCACTGGGAGGCGAAGAGCGCCCGGGCCGAGGGGAAGCCCTCCATGTCGGCGATGGACTTGGTGGAGACGGTGCCGCTGATCAGCTTGGTGAAGCCGAGGTTCAGGCCGGTCAGCATCAGGAAGGTGCCGAGGGTGATGATGAAGCTGGGCAGCCCCGTGCGGGTCAGCATGAACCCGTTGAAGAAGCCGATGGCCAGGGTGACCAGCAGGGACACCCCGACGCCGACCCACACGTTGGCGGTCATCTGGTAGCTGAACATCGAGCTGACCAGCGCCGAGGTGGTCACCATGACGCCGGCGGAGAGGTCGAACTCGCCGCCGATCATCAGCAGGGCCACCGGGACGGCCATGATCCCGATGGTCGAGGCCGAGTAGAGGACGGTGCTGAGGCTGGAGGCCCGCAGGAAGCTGTCCGCGGCGAAGGAGAAGAAGACGAAGACGGCGGCGGCGCCGACGACCGCGCCCAGTTCGGGGCGGCCCAGCAGCCGGCGCACCCGGGAGACCGGCGCGAGCCGTTCGTCGGCGGCCGGGGCGGCGGCGCTCATCGGCTGCCCCGCTTGATGAACGGCTCCAGCCCGGCCACCTGGTCGGCGGTGACGATCTGCGGTCCGGTCAGCACCGGGCGGCCGCCGCCGAGCACGTCCCCGTTGTAGCGGTAGAGCCACAGCAGGTCCACGGCCTCGTACCCCTGGAGGTAGGGCTGCTGGTCGACGGCGAAGCCCAGGGCCCCGGACTTCAGGTCGCGGGCGACGGACTCGTTGAGGTCGAAGGTGTCCACCTCCGCCTTGCTGCCCGCCGCCTCCTTCGCCTTGACGGCCGTGGGGGCGAAGGGGGCGCCCAGGGTCAGGATGCCGTCGATGCCGGGGTCGGCCTGGAGCTTGGCCTGGATGGCGGCCTGGACGGAGGGCATGTTGGTGCCCTCGACGTAGAGGTTCTCCATGGTGCCGCCGAAGGTCTTCTTCGCCCCTGCGCAGCGCTGCTCGTGGCCGACGTTGCCCTGCTCGTGCAGGACGCAGACCGCCTTCTTCAGGCCCCGCCTGGTCATCTCGGTGCCGACGGCCTCGCCGGCGATCCCCTCGTCCTGGCCGATGTGGGCCAGCGCCCCGTACGCGGCCGACTGGGCGGAGCCGGAGTTGACCGTGATCACGGGGATGCCCGCTTTCACGGCCTTGGCGACGACGTCCTTGAGGGCCTCGGGCTTGGCGAGGCTGACGATGATCCCGTCGACCTTCTGGTCGATGGCGTTCTGCACGAACTGGGCCTGCTGCTGCGCCTGGTCGTCGTGCGAGTAGACGAAGTTGATGTTGTCCTTCGCCGAGGCCTCCTTGGCGCCCTTCTGCACGATGTCCCAGAAGGTGTCGCCGTCGCCCGCGTGCGTGACCATCGCGAAGGTCCAGCGCGGAGTGGACACGGCGGGCCGGCCCGCCTCCGCGGCCTTCGCCCGTTCCTCGGCGCGCTTGCCGCCCGTGCTGCTGCAGCCCGCGAGGGAGGCCCCCAGTACCGCCGCGAGCACGGCGCCGACGACGCGCACCCCTGTCCGAACCCTAGCCACGTCCCCGTGCCCTTCCCTCGTCCGTCATGAATCGGTCATTTCCGGTTTCAGCCGCCCAGTATCCGCCACAGTGGACCATGAAGGGTCATCGGGGCGGGCGGGCGCGGATTGACAGGTCCCCCGTACGGGGTCACGTTGAGTGCATGCGCATCGGGCTCATCGGAACGGGCCGGATCGGGTCCTTCCACGCGGCCGCCCTGGCCCGCCACCCGGATGCCGGCTCGCTGCTGCTGGCCGACGCCGAGCCGGGGCGGGCCGCGCGGCTCGCGGACCGGCTCGGAGCCACCGCCGCGCCCTCCGTCGACCAGGTCTTCACCTGGGGCGTGGACGCCCTGGTGGTGGCCTGCGCGACCGAGGGGCACGCCGACCTCGTGGTCCGGGCGGTGCGCGGCGGTCTGCCGGTGTTCTGCGAGAAGCCGCTGGCCCCGGACCTGGCGCGGACCCTGGCGGTGCTGCGCGAGGCGGCCGCCGTCGGCGGGCTGCTCCAGGTGGGCTTCATGCGCCGCTTCGACGCCGGGTACCGCACCGCGCGGGAGCTGGTCCGGTCGGGTGCCCTGGGGCGGCTGCACACGGTCCGCACGATGACCGCCGACCAGGCCCCGCCGCCCGCCGCCTACCTGGCCGCCTCCGGGGGCCTGTACCGGGACTGCCTGGTGCACGACTTCGACATGGCGCGCTGGGTGACCGGGCGGGAGGTCACCGAGGTGTACGCGACGGGCTCGGACGCCGGGCCGGCCGCCTTCCGCGAGAGCGGCGACATCGACACGGCGGCGGCCGTCCTCACCCTGGACGACGGGACCCTGGTCACCAGCACCGGCACGCGCTGCAACGGCGCCGGGTACGACGTGCGGATGGAGCTCGCCGGAGAGCTGGACCAGGTCTCCTGCGGGCTCGACGACCGTACGCCGATCGCCTCGACGGAGCCGCACGGACCGCCCCCGGCGAGCAAGCCCTGGACCGGCTTCCTGGAGCGGTTCGGCCCCGCCTACGAGGCCGAGCTGGCGGCGTTCGTCCGGCTGGTGCGCGGCGAGGGGGACAACCCCTGCGACGGGCGGGAGGCGCTGGCCGCGTTCCGGGTCGCGGAGGCCTGCGAGCTCTCCCGCCGCGAGCGGCGCCCGGTACGGCTGGAGGAACTCCCGGACCTGTAGGGCGCGTCCTCCGGACCGGCGCGGGGCCGGCCTGATCCGAAGGACGCGGCCTGTGGCGGGCGGGACGGGCATGCGGGCCACAGTAGGCCCGGTGATCAAATCCGGAAGAGGCGATTGTCGGCCAATCGGCCCGCCGGTACGGCCGTGCGGTGCTCCGCCCGCCTCAGGCCTCGAAGTCGCGGAAGACGGCCCGGCCCGTGGGACGGTAGGTGTGGATGGCGGTCCCGCTCCCGGTGGTGCGCGAGGCGGTCAGCTCGCAGGCCGTGGGCAGGCCGCCGGTCGGGAACAGGCGCCGGCCCGCGCCGAGGAAGAGCGGGAAGACGAGCAGGTTGAGCTCCTCGACCAGGTCCCGGGCCAGCAGCCACTGCGCGAGCCGTCCGCTGCCGTGCACCTGGAGCTCGCCCTCGGTGGCGTCCTTGACCCGGACGACCTCCGCCTGGAGCTGTTCCCCGTCCAGGACGGCGGCCGGGCCCCAGGCGGGCTCCTTGAGGGTGGTGGAGGCGACGTACTTCGTCAGCCGGTTCAGCCGGTGCGCGATCGGGTTGGCGGGGTCGTCGTGGTGCGGCCAGTACGCGGCGAAGATCTCGTACGTCCGCCGGCCGAGCAGGAAGGCGCCGGCGCGGCCGAAGACCTCCTCCATGAACTCCTGCATGCCCGCGTCGGCGTAGGGGGTGAGCCAGCCCCCGTAGGCGAACCCGCCGCTGTCGTCCTCCTCGCGCCCGCCCGGGGCCTGCATCACCCCGTCGAGGGTGAGGAAGGTGGTGAGGGTCAGCTTGCCCATGGGTCGGCGCTCCTTGTGTCGTGTCCTGTCCCCGTTCAGACTCCCGCGCGCCCCGGAACTCGTCGGTGCGGCGCGCGTGAACGCGAGGTCGGATTCCCGCCAGCGCACCGGACCCCGCCCGGATTTGATTGAACCCGCAACCAATCAGTTCGGGAGGGAACGGCATGAACGGCAACGCGGTGGCTCTGGTGACGGGCGGCAGCCGGGGGATCGGGGCGGCCACGGCACTGCGGCTGGCGGAGGACGGCTTCGACGTGGCGCTCACCCACGTGAGCGGCGCCCGGGCCGCGGCCGAGGTGGTCGGCAGGATCGAGGCGCTCGGCCGGCGGGGCCTGGCGGTACGGGCCGACGCGGGCGCCCCCGAGGGCCCGCGGGAGGCCGTGGAGGAGACCGTACGCGCATTCGGGCGGCTCGACGTGCTGGTCAACAACGCCGGCGTGGGCGTGCTCGGCCCGATCGACGCGCTCGGCGCGGCCGACGTGGACCGGGTCCTCGGCGTCAACGTCCGGGGCGCCTTCCTGGCGGCGCAGGCGGCCGCCGGGCACATGGGCCCGGGCGGACGGATCGTCACCATCGGCAGCTGCATGGTGCAGCGGGTCCCCGGCCCGGGCGGCACCCTGTACGCGACGAGCAAGGCGGCCATGACGGGACTGACGAAGGCCCTCGCCCGGGAGCTCGGCGGCCGCGGCATCACCGCGAACCTGGTGCACCCGGGGCCCACGGACACCGACATGAACCCGGCCGACGGCCCGTACGCGGACCCCCAGCGGGCGCTGACGGCGCTCGGCCGCTACGGCACCCCGCAGGAGGTGGCCGCGATGGTCTCCTTCCTCGCCGGGCCTGACGCCGCGTACGTCACCGGGGCGGAGTTCTCGGTGGACGGCGGCCACGCGGCGTAGCCGGACGCCGATGGGGCGCACCGCCTGCACGGTGCGCCCCATCGGCGTCTTCCCGGCCCGGGGGTGTCGGCCCCCGGGGCGGGTCGAAGCGGGCCCGGATCAGCCGCCCAGCTCCTGGTGACGGGCGGCGTGCGCGGCGGCGCCGGCCTCCGTCAGCGAACCGAACAGGCGCAGGCGGGAGAAGCCGCCGTCCGGGAAGATGTCGATCCGTACGTGGGTGCCGACCGCCGGGGCGTCGAGCACGAAGCGGTGGTTGGTGTCGGGCTGCAGGCGGGTGCGCGGCAGGAACTCCGTCCACTCGCCGTCCTCGCCCGTCTTGATCGACAGCGAGGCCCAGCCGGCGGAGTTGCCCTTGAGGTACGCGGTGTCGATCTCGACGGCGCGGATCTCGGACTCGGCGACGAGCCGGTAGCGGATCCAGTCGTTGCCGTTGTCACGGCGGCGGGCGGTCTCCCAGCCGTCGTCCATCTTGCGGGAGCGTCCCGGGTTGATGGTGTTGGTCGGCGGGGAGTAGAAGCGGTTGGAGGCGTCCTCGACGGAGCCGCCGTTCTCCAGGGCAACGACGTCGAAGGTGCCCAGCACGGAGAGCCACTTCGGGTCGGGGCGGACCTCTCCGTACACGCGCAGGCGGGCGACGCCGCCGTCCGGGTGCTGGTTGAGGCGCAGGTGCGTGAAGCGCTGCTCGACGTCGACCGCGAAGCCGTTGGCGGCGTGGCCGCCGACGGGGGTGCGCTCGACGAGGGTCGTCCACTTGACGTCGCCGGAGAGCAGCTCCTCCGCGGTCGGGGAGCCCTCGACCGAGGCGGCCTGGACGGACACGGCCTGCGGCATGTTGCCGCGGAAGTGGGCGGTGTCGACAACGATGCCGCGGATGACGCCGGGGGCGCCGAGGCGGATCAGGGCGTAGTCGTGGTCCTCGGCGGTCGGCCAGGGCTGCTCGGCGGAGACGCCGCGGCGGCGGCGGGTCTCCCAGCCGTCCATGACCTTGCCCTTGTGGCCGAAGTGCTCGGGGTCGAAGTGCGCGGCCTCGGCGATCAGCAGGTTCTCGCGCTCGGCGAAGAACTCGTCGTTGGCGGCGATCACACCGGCGCCCAGCTCGCGGGCGGCGAGGTTGGCGTACTGGGTGAACTCGAACTCCGCGGTGCGGTAGTCCGCGTACGGGTCGCCGCCCCCGTACGGGTTCGCGTTACCGGTGAAGGAAGGAATCGCCACTGTCAGTTCTGCCTTTCAAGGAGGAGGCCCGTGGGCTCGGTCGGGGTGCCGTGGTCGGCGATCCGCCGCCCGCGCAGCCAGGTGGACTTCACGACGCCGTGCAGGGTCTTGCCCGCGTACGCCGTGACCTGGTTGCGGTGGTGGAGGTGTGCCGGGTCCACGGTGAAGGTCTCTTCGGGGGCCAGGACGGCGAAGTCGGCGTCGCGGCCGGCCTCGATGGCGCCCTTGGCGGCGAGTCCGGCCAGCGCGGCCGGGGCGGTGGACATCCAGCGCGCGACCTCTTCGAGGGTGCGGCCGCGCTTGCGGGCCTCGGTCCAGATGGCCGGCAGGCCCAGCTGGAGGGAGGAGATGCCGCCCCAGGCGGTGGCGAAGTCACCGGTCTTCAGGTCCGCGGTGGACGGCGAGTGGTCGGAGACGATGCAGTCGATGGTGCCGTCGGCGAGGGCGTCCCACAGCACGTCCTGGTTCGCGGCCTCGCGGATGGGCGGGCAGCACTTGAACTCGGTGGCGCCGTCGGGGACTTCCTCGGCGGTGAGGGTGAGGAAGTGCGGGCAGGACTCGACCGTGATCCGTACGCCCTCGGCCTTGGCCGCGGCGATCAGCGGCAGCGCGGACGCGGAGGACAGGTGCAGGACGTGCACGCGGGCGTTCAGCCGCTTCGCCTGGGCGATCAGGTTCTCGATGGCGGTGTTCTCGGCGTCCTCGGGGCGGGAGGCGAGGAAGTCGGCGTACTTGGGGCCCGGGTTCTGGGGCGCGGACTCCAGGTGGTGCGGGTCCTCGGCGTGCACGATCAGCAGGCCGCCGAAGCCGGTGATCTCGGCGAGGGAGGTGGCCAGCTGCTCCTGGTCCAGCAGCGGGAACTCGTCGACGCCGGAGGGCGACAGGAAGCACTTGAAGCCGAAGACGCCGGCGTCGTGCAGGGGGCGCAGGTCCTTCACGTTGTCCGGCAGGGCACCGCCCCAGAAGCCCACGTCCACGTGCGCCTTGGTCCGGGCGACCTCCTGCTTGACGCGGAGGTTCTCGACCGTGGTGGTGGGCGGGAGGGAGTTGAGGGGCATGTCGAGGAGGGTGGTGATGCCGCCGGCGGCGGCCGCGCGGGTCGCCGTCCAGAACCCCTCCCACTCGGTGCGGCCCGGGTCGTTGACGTGGACGTGGGTGTCCACCAGGCCGGGGAGCAGGACGTCGTCGCCGAAGTCCTCGATCCGGGCTCCGGCCGGTACCTCGGCCTCGTACGCCAGCACGGCCGCGATCTTCCCGCCGGAGACGGCGACCGAGGCGGCGCGCGTCCCCTCGGGGGTGATGACGCGCGTCGAGCGCAGTACCAGTTCCACAGCCACGTCGGCCACCGGAACCTCCCCATCTACTTCCACAGAGCGAAATTCAACGTTCTGTTGACGGAGTCTTCACCCCGATCCGGGGCCAGTCAAGAGCCCCCGGAGGGACCGCTGACCCACCCGCACCGCGATTGGATGTTTCCACGAGATGGAATTAAGATTTCACTATCCAGAATGTAGCTACCACCACCGGCACCCGGGCAGGTAACTTCCCGAGGACGTCCGCCACCAGGACAAACCGCCTCTGACCGGCGGGGACGGCCGAGGCCCGGCTCTAGGGCCGAGGTCGACCGACCGGTAGGCTGCTTCCTTGCCTGCCAGCACCGAAAGGACCGCGCCGTGCCGACGTCCAGCGCCAGCACCACCGACGCTTCCGCCAAGCCCACCGCCGCCGGCGGTGGTGTCCAGTCCCTGGAGCGCGCCTTCGATCTGCTCGAACGGATGGCCGACGCCGGGGGCGAGGTCGGCCTGAGCGAGCTCTCGACCGCGAGCGGCCTTCCGCTGCCGACCATCCACCGCCTGATGCGCACCCTCGTCGCCTGCGGCTACGTCCGGCAGCAGCCCAACCGACGGTACTCCCTCGGCCCCCGCCTCATCCGGCTCGGCGAGTCCGCCTCGCGGCTGCTGGGCACCTGGGCGCGTCCCTACCTCGCCCGTCTGGTCGAGGAGACCGGCGAGACCGCCAACATGGCCCTGCTCGACGGGGACGAGATCGTCTACGTCGCCCAGGTGCCGTCCAAGCACTCCATGCGCATGTTCACCGAGGTCGGCCGCCGGGTGCTGCCGCACTCCACCGGCGTGGGCAAGGCACTGCTCGCCCACACCCCGGCCGAGGAGGTGCGGGCCCTGCTGGCGCGCACCGGCATGCCGGCCGCCACCGAGAAGACCATCACCACGCCCGAGGGCTTCCTGGAGGCGCTGGAGCAGGTCCGCAAGGCCGGCTACGCGGTCGACGACAACGAGCAGGAGATAGGGGTCCGCTGCCTGGCGGTGTCGGTGCCGAACTCGCCGACCGCCGCCGCGATCTCCATCTCCGGTCCGGCCGGCCGGGTGACGCAGGAGGTCGCCGAGTCCTTCGTGCCGATCCTGCAGGGCGTGGCCGCGGAGCTGTCGGTGGCCCTGCAGAGCCAGACCCCCGCGTAGGCCCGTACGCGCGTACGAGAGCCCCGGCGCCCTCCCCCTGTGGGGGCGCCGGGGCTCTCGCGCGTACGGGCCCGCGGGGAGCGGGCCCGGCTCAGGCCGCCGGGGCGGAGGCGGCCGAGGGCTCGGCAGGCCGCGCCCCGGAGGTGAGGCGGCCGTCGGTCATGGTCGCCGTGCGGTCCATCCGGTCCAGGTGGGCGTGGTCGTGGGTGACCAGCACCGTGGCGGTGGAGCGCTCGCGGGTGAGGGTGACCAGCAGGTCGAGGACCGCCGCGCCGCGCTCGTGGTCCAGGGCGCTGGTGGGCTCGTCGACCAGCAGCACGGAGGGCTCGTTCATCAGCGCGCGGGCGATGTTCACCCGCTGGCGCTGCCCGCCCGAGAGCTGGTGAGGGCGCTTGTCGGCCTTGTCGGCCAGACCCACCGCGTCCAGCAGCTCCAGGGCCCGGCGGCGCAGCTGCCGGGCGGGGCGGCCGGAGAGGTGCGCCATCACCTGGAGCTGCTCGGCGGCGGTCAGCGAGGCCAGCAGGTTCGGCTGCTGGAAGACGATGCCGATCTCCTCGCGCCGCAGGGCCGCCTTCTCGGCGGCGCCGAGCCGCGCGGTGTCCCGGCCCGCGACCAGGACCCGGCCGGAGTCGGGGGTGACCAGGGTCGCGGCCACGGCCAGCAGGCTCGACTTCCCGGAGCCCGAGGGCCCCACGATCGCGGTCAGGGTGCCGGCGGGCACCTCCAGCTCCACCGCGTCGAGGGCGGTCAGCCGGCCGTCGCCGTCGGGGTAGGTGAGGGTGACGTCGTGGACGAGGAGGGTCATCGGGCGCTCCCGAGGGCGGTCAGCGGGTCGACGGCGGTGATCCGCCGGATGGAGAGGGCCGCGCCCAGCGCACCGAGCACGATCATGATCGCCGCAGGGGCCAGGACGGTGGCGGCGTCGAGGACGAAGGGCACGTCGCCGCCGCTGATCAGGGCCCCGATGCCGGACGCGAGCGCGGTGCCGGCCCCGGTGCCGATCGCCAGCATCACGACGGCCTGGCCCAGGGCGTCCTTCAGGAGGTAGGGGGTGGAGGCGCCGAGCGCCTTCAGCACGGCGACGTCCCCACTGCGCTGGATGGTCCACACGGTGAAGAAGGCCCCTATGACCAGCGCGGAGATGGCGAAGAGGAAGCCGCGCATCAGCTGGAGCGAGCCGTTCTCGGCCTGGTAGGACCCTATGGCGCCGAGCGCCTCGTCCACGGTCTGGCTGCGGGTGCCGGCCGCCTTGTCGCCGGCGGCCCAGTCCACGTCGCCCGAGCCGTCGAGGACGAGGACGGTGGCGGAGGTCTCCGTTGCGGTGCCCGGGCCCCCGATGCGCTGCCAGTCGGCCAGGTCCGCCCAGACCACCGGGGTGTGGCTGTAGGCGGCGGTGCCCGAGACGGCGGCGACGGTCAGCTCCAGCGGGCCGGCCTTGAGCCTGGCCCCGGCGGTGAGCCCGCCGAGCTCCTTGGCGGCCTTCTCGGTCAGGACGACCCTGCCCGGGCCCAGGCCCGTCCCGGCGGGGGCGAGGCGGCCGCCCGGCTCGACGCCGAAGACGGAGACGGCGGCGGTGCGCTCGCCGGCGGCGGCGTTGGTGGTGCGGATGCCGAGCGGGTCCGCGGCCGTGACGCCGGGGCGCCCGCGCCAGGTGCGCCAGGCGCTCTCGGGGAGTTGGGAGTTGGTGAAGGACACCTTCTGGTCCCCCGGCGGGACGGCGAAGGCGAGCCGGGAGGCGGGCAGGCCGGTGACGGCCGAGATGTTCTCCCGGGCCAGGCCGGACGTGAGCCCGGACAGCAGGCCGACCAACAGCGTGATCAGCAGGACGACCGAGCCCATGAGGGCGAAGCGGCCACGGGCGAACCGTAGATCTCTCCATGCGACGAACATGTCCCCCACCTTGGTCTTCCGCCCGGGCGCCGGGCATCGCGCCACGGGAGCGATCCTGGTATCGAAGGAGGCATTCCGACATCAAACTTTTGATTGACCGGGCCCGTCCGGGGTCCGTTTACGCTGGTCGGACGATGTCCTCCGCCACCGCCTCCGCCAACGCCGCCCCCTCCCGCGCCCTGACCCCCGTCACCCGCGTCCTGCGGCTGTGCCTGCACGCCCTGTTCGCCGGGCTGCTCGCGCTGGCCGCCGGGCGGGCCGTCGCCGACTCCGCGCCCCGCGCCGGGGCGGCCGTCGCCCTCTGCGCCCTGCTGGCCGCCGGCTACGCGGCCGGCGTACGGGCCCCCGCGGTCGGGCGGTCGCCGCGCGCGGCCGGGGTGTGGCTGGCGGGGCTGGGCGCGGTGTGGGCCGCGCTGCTCGTACTGTCCCCCGACGGGCTGTGGCTGGCCTTCCCGCTGTACTTCCTGGAGCTGCACCTGCTGCGGCTGCGCTGGGCACTGGCGGCGGTGGCGGTGACGGCCTGCGCGGCGATCGGCGGCTTCCTGGGGCACAGCGGGGCGGTCACCCCCGGGGCCTTCCTCGGGCCGCTGCTGGGCGGGGCGGTGGCGGTGGCGACCGTACTGGGCTACCAGGCGCTGTACCGGGAGAGCGAGCGGCGCCGGGAGCTGATCGAGGAACTGATCGCCACCCGTGCCGAGCTGGCGGCGGCCGAGCGGGGCGCGGGCATCCTCGCGGAGCGGGAGCGCCTGGCCCGCGAGATCCACGACACCCTGGCCCAGGGCCTGTCCTCGATCCAGCTGCTGCTCCGGGCCGCCGAACGCGCCCTGTCGGAGGACCCGCCGGGCGCGGCCGGCACGGCGGGCGCGGCTGGGGCCCCGGCTCCCGCCGCGGCGGCGCTGGCGCACATCGCCCGGGCGCGGGAGGCCGCCCAGGAGAACCTGGCCGAGGCACGCCGGTTCGTCCGGGCCCTCACTCCCCCGGACCTGGAGCACGGCTCGCTGGCGGCGGCGCTGGAGCGGCTGTGCTCGGGAGCGCCGGGGCCGCGCGTCCGCTTCTCCGTCAGCGGCACCCCGCGCGAACTGCCCACCCCGTACGAGGTGGCCCTGCTGCGGATCGCACAGTCGGCCCTGGCCAACGTGGTGCGGCACGCCCGGGCGGACCGGGCGGAGATCACCCTGACCTTCATGGACAGCTCGGTCACGCTGGACGTCGTCGACGACGGCCGCGGCTTCGACCCCGCCTCCGCGCCCTCCGGCGAGGGCGGGTTCGGCCTGCCCGCCATGCGGGCGCGGGCCGAGTCGCTGGGCGGGCTGTTCACCGTGGAGTCCGACGCGGGCCAGGGCACCGCCGTGGCCGTCACCCTGCCCCTGCCCCTGGAGGCCTGACGATGACCATCCGGCTGCTCCTCGCCGACGACCACCCGGTGGTCCGGGCCGGGCTGCGCGCGGTGCTGGACACCGAACCGGACTTCGCCGTGGTCGCCGAGGCGGCGACGGCCGAGCGGGCCGTGGAGCTGGCGGCGTCCCAGCCGGTGGACGTGGTGCTGATGGACCTCCAGTTCGGCGCGGGGATGCACGGTTCGGCGGCCACGGCGGCGATCACGGCCCGTCCGGGCGGCCCCCGGGTGCTGGTCCTGACCACGTACGACACGGACGCGGACATCCTCGCGGCGGTGGAGGCGGGCGCTTCGGGCTACCTGCTCAAGGACGCCCCGCCGGAGGAGCTGGCGGCGGCGGTGCGTACGGCCGCGGCCGGCCAGTCGGCGCTGGCCCCGGCGGTGGCGCTGCGGCTGATGGACCGGATGCGGACCCCGGCGGAGGCGCTGACGAAACGGGAGCTGGAGGTGCTCCAGCTGGTCGCGGACGGTCTGTCGAACCAGCAGATCTCCAAGCGGTTGTTCCTCAGCCAGGCCACGGTCAAGTCCCACCTGGTGCACGTGTACGCCAAGCTCGGCGTGGACTCCCGTACGGCGGCGGTGGCGGCGGCCGCCACGCGTCGGCTGATCCGGACGCCCTGAATATCGCTTCCGCCCGGCCTTGATGATCATTAAGGTCCGGACCATGAACCTGTTACCGGCACGCGCCGCGGCCTCGGCCGCGCTGACCGTCTCCCTCCTGCTCGGCTCCGCCGCCGCGGCCTCCGCGGCCGCCGCTCCCGCCGAGCCCGACCTCACCGGCCTGAGCTGCGGCTACGACAACCGGACCCCGCCCCCGCCGGTCACCCTCGGTGCCAAGGGCCGGACCGTGATGGAGGCCCGCTGCCTGCTGACCTTCTGGACCGGGTTGCAGGCGACCGAGGAAGAGCCGAGGGACGTGTTCGGGCCGGACGCGGAGTCCGCGACCCGGTTCTTCCAGGGCCGCCGGGGCCTGCCCGAGACGGGTGTGGTCGACGCGGCGACCTGGAGCGAGCTGCGGCACAGCTGAGCCGGCCGCCCGTACCGGCCCCCGCTCAGGCGACCCAGTAGGGCCGGTCCACCCCGGGGGCCAGCGGCACGCCGTCGTGGAAGGCCGCCGCGAGGAGGCGTACGCCCTCGTCGAGGCGGTCGGGCGGCAGGGTGTAGGGGATGCGCAGCCGGTGCTCGAAGGTGCCGGGGTCGACGCCGAAGCGGGCGCCCCGGCCGATGTGCACCCCGGCGGCGGCCGCCCGTTCGGCCAGGGCGGAGCTGACCGGCTCGCCCAGGTCCACCCAGAGCGAGAGGCCGCCCGGCGGCAGCCGCCAGGACCACTCCGGGGTGTGCCGCTCCAGCGAGCCCACCAGGGCCGCCCGCCGGATCCGCAGCTCCGCGAGGCGCCGGGGCAGGGTCCGGTCCATGCCGTCCAGCAGCGGGAGGGCCACCACCTGGTCGAGGACGGAGCCGGTCATGTCGGCCGAGACCCGTACGGCCGTCAGCTCGTTGACCAGCTTCGCGGTGGCCCGGATCCAGCCCACCCGCAGCCCGCCCCAGTGGGTCTTGCTCAGCGAGCCGATGGTGATCACGTGGTCGGCGGCGGAGCGCGGGGCGAGGGAGGCGAGCGGGGCGGGGGCGGGCACGTCCAGGGCGATGTCGGCGATGGTCTCGTCGACGACCAGCCAGGTCCCGGTGGCCCGGGTCGCCGCCAGCAGCCGCAGCCGGTGCTCCTCGGGCATGAGGGCGCCGGTCGGGTTGTGGAAGTCGGGAACGGTGTACGCCAGCCGGGGCACGGTCTGGTGGAGCGTGGACTCGGCGGTTTCCATGTCCCAGCCCGCGTCGGAGACGGGGACCGAGCCGGTGCGCAGCCGGGCGTGGCGCAGGGCGTCGAGGGCGTTGGCGTAGGTGGGGCTCTCGGTGACGACCCGGTCGCCGGGCCGGCAGAGCAGGCTGACGACCAGCGCGAAGGCCTGCTGGGCCCCGGCGGTGATCAGGATCTGCTCGGGCCGGGTGGGCAGGCCGCGCCGGGTGAAGCGGTCCGCGACGGCGGCCCGCAGGTCGGGCAGCCCGAAGGGGTGGTAGCCGGGGCTGCGGGCGAGGGCGGGCAGGCGGGGCACGGCCCAGGCCAGGGCGTCCGCGAGGCTGTCGGCGGGGGCGCCCATGGCGGCGATGGCGAGGTCGATGCCGGGTTCCCCGTCGGCCCGGCCCCCGACGCCGCCGACCAGCAGGTGGGCGCCGACCGGGCCGTGCCCTTCGGGGAGCTCGGTCCAGGTGCCGGAGCCGCGGCGGCTGCGGAGGTAGCCGCTCCCCCGGAGCAGGTCGTAGGCGCCGGTGACGGTGGCGCGGCTGGCCCCGACGGCCTCGGCGAGCTCGCGCTCGGCGGGCAGCCGCACGTGCAGGGCGATCCGGCCGTCGAGGATCAGGGTGCGCAGGGCGTCGGCGAGGGAGCGGTAGCCGGGGCGGGCCAGCACCTCGGCCGGGAGCATCGCCGCGAGCTGCCGGCTGCCGACCGTCCGGTCCGCCGTATGGACCACTCTGTGGACGCCTCGCCCGTTCGCCATGCCAACCTCCCCCGATTGGCTCTGCCGACCAGGCCAATCCCGGGTCCAGACTCGCGGTATTGGCCCCCCTTGGCAAGGAGAGTACGGAATGCCGAACGACTGGTTCACCGACCGTGACGAGCGGGCCCTGCTGGCGACCTCCGAGAACCGGATCTCCGAGCCGCTGCGGCTCGGGGCCGCGGTGGCCTCCGTACGGCGCCTGCTCGCGCGGCGCTCACCCGTACGGGGGAAGGCGCGAGAATCGCTGCCATGTCATCAGCAGCCGAACACCCCTCCCCTTCCGTCCTCCCGGTGACCGACGCCGGACCGCCGGTGATCGCGGGCCTGCTCCTGGCCGCGGGCGGCGGCCGCCGGCTCGGCGGGCGGCCCAAGGCCCTGCTCCCCTACCGCGGCCGTCCGCTGGTGGAGAACGCCGTGCGCGTGCTGCGCGAGGCGGGCTGCGACCCGGTGCACGTGGTGCTCGGCGCCTCGGCGGCGGAGGTCCGTGAGCGTGCCGACCTGGCGGGGTGCGTGGTCGTGGACAACCCGGACTGGCCCGAGGGGATGGGTTCCTCCCTGCGGGTGGGCCTGGCCTCGCTGGCCGGTACGGGGGCCGGCGCGGCGCTGGTGTCCCTGGTGGACCAGCCGGGCATCGGACCGGAGGCGGTGGCCCGGGTGCGGGCGGCGTACCGGTCCCCCGCCAGCCTGGCGGCGGCCGCGTACGACGGGGAGCGCGGGCACCCGGTGCTGTTCGGGGCGGACCGCTGGGCCGACATCACAGCGACCGCGACCGGGGACCGGGGCGCGCGGATCCACCTGAAGAACCACGCCGACGAGGTCATGCTGGTGGAGTGCGGGGACGTCGCGGCCGCCTTCGACATCGACACCCCGCCCGACCTGGCACGTCTCGCCTGAGCCGGGCCGGAGTACGGCCTGAGCGGGCTGTGACCGGGATGGCACTGAGGGCCACAGGGAAGTGGAATCTGTCGACTCAGAGAATCTCGACATCAACAAACCATTGAACTTCCACCATGAGGAAATTACTATCCACTGGTCAGAAGCGCCCTGAACCCCCAGACGGCGCCCGCGACCGTTACCCGGAACTCTCCACACCCGACGGCACTGCGTGCCGTCTCGCGCGAGCATTCCCCCGCGGCCGCCAGGCACCGCCGCTGAAGGAGTGACAGATATGTCCGCACCAGCGCCGTCCCCGCTGGCCATCGTCGACGCCGAGCCCCTGCCCCGGCAGGACGAAGTCCTCACCGATGCGGCCCTCGCCTTCGTGGCCGAGCTCCACCGGCGGTTCGCCCCCCGCCGCGCCGAGCTCCTCGCCCGACGCGGCGAGCGGCGCGCCGAGATCGCCCGCACCTCCACGCTCGACTTCCTCCCGGACACCGCACAGGTCCGCGAGGGCGACTGGAAGGTCGCGCCGGCCCCGGCCGCCCTGAACGACCGCCGCGTGGAGATCACCGGTCCCACCGACCGCAAGATGACCATCAACGCCCTGAACTCGGGCGCCAAGGTCTGGCTCGCCGACTTCGAGGACGCCTCGGCTCCCACCTGGGAGAACGTGGTCCTCGGCCAGCTCAACCTCATCGACGCCTACGAGCGCCGCATCGACTTCACGGACCCGCGCACCGGCAAGGCGTACGCCCTCAAGCCCAACGACCAGCTCGCCACGGTCGTCATGCGCCCGCGCGGCTGGCACCTGGACGAGCGCCACCTCAGCTTCGAGGGCGGCCCGGCCTCCGGCTCCCTCGTGGACTTCGGCCTCTACTTCTTCCACAACGCCCAGCGCCTGATCGACCTCGGCAAGGGCCCGTACTTCTACCTCCCGAAGACGGAGTCGCACCTGGAGGCCCGCCTCTGGAACGACATCTTCGTCTTCGCCCAGGACTACGTCGGCATCCCTCAGGGCACCGTGCGCGCGACGGTCCTGATCGAGACCATCACCGCGGCCTACGAGATGGAGGAGATCCTCTTCGAGCTCAAGGACCACGCGGCGGGCCTCAACGCCGGCCGCTGGGACTACCTCTTCTCCATCGTGAAGAACTTCCGCGACGGCGGCGAGAAGTTCGTCCTGCCGGACCGCAACGCGGTGACCATGACGGCACCCTTCATGCGCGCCTACACCGAACTGCTCGTGCGCACCTGCCACAAGCGCGGCGCGCACGCCATCGGCGGCATGGCGGCCTTCATCCCGTCCCGCAAGGACGCCGAGGCCAACCGGATCGCGTTCGAGAAGGTCCGCGCCGACAAGGACCGCGAGGCGGCCGACGGCTTCGACGGCTCCTGGGTCGCCCACCCCGACCTGGTCCCGATCGCGATGGCCTCCTTCGACGCCGTCCTCGGCGAGAAGCCCAACCAGAAGGACCGCCTCCGCGAGGACGTCGCCGTCGCCCCGGGCGACCTGATCGCGATCGACTCCCTGGACGCCAAGCCCACCTACGAGGGCCTGCGCAACGCCGTCCAGGTCGGCATCCGCTACATCGAGGCCTGGCTCCGCGGCCTGGGCGCCGTCGGCATCTTCGGCCTGATGGAGGACGCCGCCACCGCCGAGATCTCGCGCTCCCAGATCTGGCAGTGGATCAACGCCGGAGTCGTCTTCGAGAACGGCGAGCGAGCCACCGCCGAACTGACCCGCGCCTTCGCCGCCGAGGAGCTCGCCGCGATCCGCGCCGAGGCCGGCGAGGAGGCCTTCGCGGCCGGGAAGTGGCAGCAGGCCCACGACCTCTTCCTCCAGGTCTCCCTGGACGCCGACTACGCGGACTTCCTGACCCTCCCCGCGTACGACCAACTGGTCGGCTGACACCCCCGCTTCGGCTGAATCGCACAGCAGCCGAACCCCCCTCCGCCCCCGCCGCCCTCCCCGGGCCCGGGGGCGGAGCCACACCCCGCCCCGGGGCCGTTCCCCGAGGGCTCCGCGTCGTGCGCGCCTGCGAAGCGGGGTGCCCGACGCCACCTGCCGCCCCCGGTCCCCGGCGCACACGGCGCCGTCCCCGAGGAGCCTTCCCGCGCCCGACCGACCGGTCGGGCGTTACGTCATCGTAATCCGACTGTACCTAGCGGTAACAAGTGGGCCCGTGCCACCTTTCCGATGCCACCGGCGCCGGCGGTACCCCCACTTTCCAAGCCACGCAGCGAAGTTGTCGGCAACTTCGGCGTGGCCGACCGCAGGAGTTCCGCAGTGATCGGATTCCGCAAGGCCGGCAAGGACCGGGCCGCCCGACGCCGTGTGCGGCGACTGGCCGGTGCCGGGATGGTCGTACCGCTGGCCGCCGGCGCGCTGCTCGTCGGCGGGGCCGGGCCGGCGGCCGCCGGGCCCGGGACGGGCCCCACCGCCGTCGTGTCCATGGGCGACAGCTACATCTCCGGCGAGGCCGGACGCTGGAAGGGCAACAGCCTGACCAACAGCGGGAGCAGGAACGGCACCGACCGGGCGTGGGTCAGCGGCAGCACCTACGACCCCGCGAAGGTATACGGCTCCACCGCCGGCGGCTGCGACCGCTCGGACTCGGCCGAGGTGCTCAGCGCGGGCGCCGTCGCCGAGACGGCCGTGAACCTGGCCTGCTCCGGGGCGACGTCGGAGAACGTCTTCCGCGCCTCCAACGGGGGCGTCGCCTACAAGGGCGAGGCACCGCAGGCCGACCAGCTGGCGGCCGTCGCCGCGAGCCGCAACGTGAAGGTCATCGCGCTCTCCGTCGGCGGCAACGACCTGGGCTTCGCCGACATCATCAAGGAGTGCGCGCTCGACTTCGTCCTCTGGAACTCGTACTGCTACGACGACCAGCAGGCGAGCGTGGACGCGAAGATCGACGGGGTGATGGCCGACGTCGGGAAGTCCGTCGACGAGATCCGGGCCGTGATGCGCGGGGCCGGGTACACGGACTCCTCGTACCGCATCGTGCTCCAGTCCTACCCCTCGCCGATCCCGCGCGGGGCCGAGAACCGGTACACCCAGAGCGACTGGAGCCGGCTCAACAGCGGCGGCTGCCCCTTCTGGAACCGCGACTCGGACTGGGCCCGGGACTCCCTGGTGCCGCAGCTGGCGAACCGCCTCAAGCAGGTCGCGGCGGCCAAGGGCACCCAGTTCCTGGACCTGCGCGACATGATGCAGGGGCGCGAGGTCTGCGCCAAGGCCAGCAAGCAGGTCACCTCGACGGTCCCCGCGTCGGCGAAGACCAGCGAGTGGGCGCGGTGGATCGACAACAACGAGACGCAGGGCCTCGTCCAGGAGTCGATGCACCCGAACCACTTCGGCCAGCTGGCCGTCGGCCGCTGCCTGGCCCTGGCCGTGGCCCAGCCCGCGGACTCGGCCACCAGCTGCAAGAACACCGCCGGGGGCGACCAGAGCGGGATGTACCTGACGTCCGCTCCGTAAATCGGCGAGGACCCGGGGGGCAGGCTGTCATGATCAAGCCAGGACAGCCCGCCCCTCGGGGAAACCCGTACCGCCGAAGGAAGTTGACCGGACATGGCCGTCATCCACCGCACCACCATGAAGCCCGGCAAGCTGGAGCTGCTCGCCGGCTGGCTCCCCACCCGCCCCTGGTACGCCGGCGCGTCCGCGGCACCCGACCTGGCCCGGGCCGGCGGGTTCCGGATCGACGACCCGGACGGCGAGGTGGGCATCGAGTTCATGGTGGTCACCGACGCCTCCGGCGGCGAGCCCGTCGCCTACCTCGTTCCGCTCACCTACCGCGGCGCCCCGCTGGAGGGGGCCGCGGAGGGGCTCGTCGGCACCTCCGAGCACGGGGTGCTCGGCACCCGCTGGATCTACGACGGGGCGCACGACCCGGTGCTCACCGAGCGCCTGCTCGCCCTCCTGCGCGGTGCCGCCGAGCCGCAGGACCAGAACGTCAGCGGCGTCCCCGACCCGACCGTCGTCCCCGAGACCGCCGAGGACGCGCTCCCGGCCGGAGCGGCGGTGGCGGCCGTGGAGGACGGGCCGGAGGGCACCCGTCTCGTGGTGGAGGCGGGCGGGCGGCGGCTCGGCCTGGAGCTGGTGCGCGTACTGGAGGCCGGCCGGACCGACCCCGGCGCGCTCGGCCGCGTCACCGCCGGATGGGAGCTGCCCGACGGGACGCGACCGCGCGGGGCCGTCGCCGTACTGCACGAAGGCTGATCCGGCACTCCGGGACTCGGGACGCCGGGACGCCGGGAATCCGGGAATCCGGGCTGCTCCGGCCGGCCCGCTACGCCGCCCGCTCCGGGCCCGCGAGCGCCTCCATCGCCAGGGTGAAGGCGTTCCGGCAGCGCAGCCAGTCCGGGTCCGGTGCCGGGGCGTGCAGGTCGACGAGCTTGGGCAGCAGGTCCGCGGAGAAGGCCCGGGCCGCCTCGGCCGGGAGCAGCGAGGGCAGGTTGTCGATGGCGATCACGTCGACCGGCCGGCGGCCTCCGCGCAGCCGGCGGACCGGGGCCGCCCAGTCGGTGAGGCGGTCGTAGACCGGGAGCAGGTGCAGTTCTGATCCCGTGTCACAGGTGATGTCGGCGATCACCGAGAGCCGGCCGGTCCCGGACTCCAGGTCGGCGGGGGTCAGGAAGGGCGGCACCGGCCGGGTGGTGAGCACCGCGTTGACCAGGATGTCGTGGTCCAGCAACGCGGCCCGGTCCAGTCGGCGGGTCGCCCCGCGCCCCCAGCGGGTGACGGCGATCCCGGCGGTGGTGAGGGCGTCGCAGGCGCCGCGCCCGCTGCGCCCGCCCGCGCCGATCACCAGGGCCCGTAACCCGTCGGCCGGCGCGTCGCGCAGCCGGGCGTCCAGCTCCGGCCGGGGCGCCGGGACCAGGGGCGCCGTCAGCCGGCCCCGGGCGTGCAGGGCGGCCAGGGCGGCGCCCGCGTAGCCGGCCCAGTAGCCGAAGGCGGCCAGCCGGCGGCCCTGTGCGTCGGCCAGGTACTCCAGGTCGAGCAGGGTCCCGCCGCCCGCGGCGAACCGCCGCAGCAGTCCGGGGGCCTGGGGCTGGCCCTTGTAGGCGTGGCCGAAGTAGACGTGACGGTGGTGCAGGGCCTCGGGCGCCGGCGGGAGCTCCTTGAGTCCGAGGACGTACGCCGACCCGGGCGCGGCCTGTGCCCAGGACCCGGCGGGCGCGGTGCGGCAGCCGGCCGCGGCGTACGCGTCGAGCGGGAAGACCCGGTGGCCGGACTCCTCCACGGTGATCCGTACGCCCTGCCGGACGAGGAACCCGGCGTCGTCGGGGGTCAGCGGCGCGCGCCGCTCGGTGGGTCGGGTCTCGCTGCGCATCCACAGCTGCGGGGTTTCGGCCATCGCTGTACCACCTGTCCGGTCAGAGGGGTGGGGGCGAGCAGAGGGGTGGGGCGAGCCGTCGCTCAAGCGATGTCTTTCCGCGTCCTTTACGCCGTACGCCGGATCGGGCGGGCAACTCCGGGCACCCTGGCACCCCGTGCCCCGGGGCGCTCCCACGGCCTCACAACCACCGGCGGCACGGCGGTGCGGACCGCGCCGGGCCCGCGGTCCGGGGCCGCCGCGGCCCCGGACCGGACCGGGTCACAGGTCCGGGAGGAGGTTCCGCAGCGGGGTCCGGGTGCCCTCCGCGTAGGCCGTGCGCAGGGCCTCCGGGGACAGGCGCAGCCGCAGGACGCGTTCGGCGCGCGGGGCGCAGGCGGAGGCCGGGCGGTGTCCCGAGACCGCGCCGAGCAGCCGCGCGGCGAGCTCGTAGCGGCCCAGGTCGGCCTCCATCTGGGCCAGCAGCTCCGCCGACAGGGCCTGGCCCAGCCGGTCCCCCAGGGCGAACTGGGTCTCCAGGGAGCGCAGCAGCCAGGTGCGGGCCAGCGCCGGGCGGCCTTCGCGGCGCTGGAGCAGGGCCTGCGCGTATCCGGCCCAGGAACGGGCCCACAGGTCGGAACCGTCGCAGGCATCGGCGGCGAACGGGGCGGCCCCCGGGTCGGTGTGGGCGAGGGCCATCGCCAGGGCGGCCTCCAGCGCCTGCCGGCCGGGGCCGAACTCGGGCTCCTCCGGCAGCAGTTCGAGTCCCTCGCGGAACTCCTCGGCGGCCTCGGCGGGCCGGTCCCGCCACAGGGCGACGGTGCCCCGGACGTGCGCGAGGTAGGCCAGGACGGCGTCCTCCCCCTCCTGCACGGCCGCCGTCCAGGCCTCGACCAGCAGCGGATCGGCCGCCTCCGCCTGGCCGAAGCTCGCCACCAGCCAGGCCGCCAGCCACAGCGGCCGGGCCGGACGGGGCTCCGGGTGCGCCGCCAGGGCCCGCTCCAGATGGCCGCGCCCCTCCTCCACGAGCCCGCAGGCGGACCAGAGGAACCACAGCGACACGGCGATCTCCAGCGCGCCGGCCGGGCCGGCCGGCGAGGCCGGGTCCATCGCCGGCCTCAGCTCGGGCAGCTCCCGCAGGGCGAGTGCGCGCGCCTGGAGCTGCGCGCCCGACCGCCACAGCTGGGCGGCCCGTTCGGCGGTGACGCGGCACCGCTCGTGGTGGCGGCGGGCCGCGGTGGCCGCGTCGCCGTGCGGATCGCGGGCCAGCCGCCTGGCCGCGAAGGCCCGTACGGCCAGCGGCAGCCGGTAGCGGCCGGCGTGCCCGGGCTCCACGAGCAGGGCGGGGGCCAGGCGGCGCAGGGCCTCGACGGCGGCGCGCGGGCCGAGCTCTCCGAACCCGCACACCTCCGCGACCGCGGCCTCGTCGAAGGAGCCCGCGAAGACCGAGAGCCGCTCCCACAGCAGCCGCTCCCCGGCCGGGGCCAGCCGGCACTGGCGCAGCGCGTCGGCCCCGCCGGCCCGGCCCGCGCCGCCGGTGAGGAAGTCCAGCGGGTCGGCGGTCAGCCGGCGCAGCGATTCGGCGGGCCCGTGGAGGCGGGCCCGTGCGGCCGCGAGCTCCAGTACGCCGGGGATCCCGTCGAGGGCGCGGCACAGGGCGGCCACGGCCCCGGCGTTGTGCTCGGTGAGCTCGAAGCGGGGGTCGGCCCCGCGCGCCCGCTCCGCGTAGAGCCGTACGGCGGCGGAGCGGGCCACTTCGGCGGGCGGCCGGGGTGCGGCGGGGTCGTGCGCCGCGGGGGGCAGGGACAGCGGGCCGACGGCGAGCAGTGCCTCCCCGTCCACCCCGAGGATCCGCTGCGATGTGGCCAGAATCCGTACCCCGGCACAGCGTGCGAGCAGCTCACCGACGAGCTCCCCGGCCCGGTCGCCGAGCTGCTCACAGCCGTCCAGGACCAGGAGCGCCTCGCGCCCGGCGAGGCGCGCGCACAGCGCCGCCGCCAAGGCGTCCGCGCGCGCGGACGGCTGCCGGGACAGGTCGGCCCAGACGATGTCGGCGCCGCTCCCCCCGCAGAGCTCGCGGGCGGTGCGCACGGCGACCCTGGTCTTGCCCACACCGGCCGGGCCCGTGAGCGTGACCAGGCGTTCTGTCGCCAACAGGGTCCGTGCGCGCGCCACTTCATCGGCCCGCCCGACGAGGCTGGAAAGCTCGGCGGGCACCGCTTGAAGCACGCTTGAGCCGGCCTCCCCCATAGGTCCTCCCACTGCTCTCCTGGGGCTGCACACGTCCGTCCCGTCCGGCCCGACCGTCCGATGCGGCGGTTCGGCGTACGAAGAGAGATGATCAGTCGAAAGTCCGGTTAACCGGCCCGGGGCCGGGAAAACCGCCAGGGGTAAGTATGAACTCGGCCATTTCCACCATTGACGACACCGACCGCGCGCTCGTGCACGCGCTCCAGCTCGCGCCCCGCGCCAGCTGGGAGCGGCTGGCCCCGGTGCTCGGGGCGCGCCCGGAGACCCTGGCGCGCCGCTGGGAGCGCATGACGTCCGCCGGGGAGGCATGGGTCTCGGGACTGGGGCTGCGGACGGGGAACCACGCGCCCTGTATGGCCTGGGTGGAGGTGATGTGCGCGGCGGGCACCTCGCCGGCGGTGGGCACGGCCCTGACGGGGGACCCCCACACGCTGGGGGTGGAGCACACCACGGGCGGGCGCGACCTGCTGGCCTTCGTGGCCGTGCCGGACCTGCACATGCTGTTCCGCTACCTCTCGTTCCGGGTCCAGCGGATCCCCGGGGTGACCGGCACCCGGTCCTCGATGGTCACGGCCGTCCACTCCGCCCCCGACCGCTGGCGGATGGACCACCTGTCGCCGGCTCAGGCCGCCCTGCTGACCGGGCGGACGCGGCGTGCCCCGGGGCCGCCCGGCCCGGCGGCCCCGGCGGTCGCCCCGGTCCCGGAGGAAGACCGTCCGCTGATGATGGCGCTGGCCGCGGACGGGCGGCGCAGCGTGGCCTCGCTGGCGCGGGAGTCGGGGATGAGCGAATCGACGGTACGGCGCCGGCTGGGCCGGCTGGAGGCGGGGCAGAGCCTGCGCTACAGCTGTGCGATGGCCTCCGGACTGTCCGGCTGGCCGGTGTCGGCGACCCTGTGGGCGGAGGTGCCCGAGCACGAGGTGACCGACTGCGCGGCGGTCGCCGCCGGGCTGCGCGAGACGCGGACCTGCATGTCGGTGAGCGGCACCTGGAACTTCATGATCAGCGCCCGGCTGCGCACCATCGAGGGGCTGGCGCGCTACACGGCCGACCTGTCCCGGCGGTTGCCGGGGCTGCGGATCACCGATACCGCGGTGGCCCTGCACGTCCGCAAGTCGGAGGCGCAGGAGCTGGACCAGTGGGGGAGGCGGGTACGGACGGTGCCGCCGGACATCTGGACGGACCCGGCGCCGGGGGCGGGGTGGGCGCTGCGGACCCTCAGTGCACGAAGGCCGGTTCCGGGGCGGGTTCCGCCGCGGCCCTGCGGGCTCCGAGGTGGTTGAAGGCCAGGTTGAGCAGGATCGCGACCACGCAGCCGGTGCTGATGCCGGAGTCGAGGACGACGAGGAGGTCCTTCGGGAAGGCGTGGTAGAAGTTCGGCGCGGCGATCGGGATCAGGCCGATGCCCACCGAGGCGGCGACGATCAGGGCGTTCTCGCCCTTCTCCATGGCCGCGCCCGCCAGGGTCTGGATGCCGCTGGCGGCCACCGAGCCGAAGAGCACGATGCCGGCGCCGCCGAGGACGGGCAGCGGGACGACCCCGATGACGGAGGCGGCCACCGGACACAGGCCCAGCAGGATCAGGATGCCGCCGCCCGCGGCGACGACGAAGCGGCTGCGGACCTTGGTCATGGCGACGAGTCCGATGTTCTGCGCGAAGGCGCTGCACATGAACCCGTTGAACAGGGGGCTGAGCGCGCTGCCGAGGGTGTCGGCGCGCAGGCCGCCCTCGATGGTCCGGGCGTCCGCCGGGCGGCCCACGATCTTGCCCAGGGCCAGGATGTCGGCGGTGGACTCGGTCATGCAGACCAGCATCACGATGCACATCGAGAGGATCGCCGCGACCTGGAACTGGGGGGCGCCGAAGTGGAAGGGGGTCGGGAAGCCGACGAGGTCCGCGTTCCGGACGGCGTCGAAGTTCGCCATGCCCAGCGGTATCGCGACGAGGGTGCCCGCGACCAGGCCGAGCAGGATGGAGATCTGCTGGAGGAACCCGCGCAGGAACTTGCGCAGCGCCAGGACGATCACCAGGGTGAGGGCGGCCATGCCGATGTTCTTCATGGAGCCGTAGTCCGTGGCGGTGCGGTTGCCGCCCTGCGACCAGTTGAAGGCCACGGGGAGCAGCGAGACGCCGATCAGGGTGATGACGGTGCCGGTGACCACGGGCGGGAAGAACCGGACGAGCCGGCCGAAGTAGGGGGCGGCGAGGAAGCCGACCAGTCCGGCGACGATGATCGCGCCGAAGATGACGGGGATGGCGTCCTGCCCCTGTCCCTTGCCGATGGCGATCATCGGGGTGACACCGGCGAAGGAGACGCCGTTGACGAAGGGGAGCTTGGCGCCGATCTTCCAGATCCCGAGGGTCTGGAGGAGGGTGGCGAGCCCTGCGGTGAAGAGGGACGCGCCCATCAGGAAGGCGGTCTCGGTGGCGGAGAGGCCGACGGCGGGGCCGACGATCATGGGCGGGGCGACGACACCCGCGTACATGGCGGCCACGTGCTGGAGGCCGCTGGTGAACATCTTGAACGGAGGCAGGGTCTCGTCGACCGGGTGCTTCTCCTCCGGTACTGCGACTGCATCTTTGCGGAACCTGGGCGCATCGGCCACGGCTTCCTCCGGTCGGTTAAACACGTCGGCAGGGACGTGGGTGTCAGGGAGGTGGTGCGAAAGCGTGCTGGTCGAGCCTGTATGGAGTTGTGGGTGGAGCCACTTCTTCGTCCCAAGGGGTGCGGAATCGATTCGCCCAAAAACCGTTTCCACGCGGTGGATCCAGCCCGGTCGGGGCTGGGGGTGCCGTGGCATGGGCGCGGGTGACGCGCCGTGCTGGGGGTGGTGTCACGAGTGACCGCCCCGGGGGCGCCGTCGGATCTCTCCTCGGGCGCTTCCCGGGAACGGCTGCCGCGGACCCCGCTCGGGTCCGCGGCGGCCGGCCGAGGGCCGTCCCCCCCGGCCGGACTCCGGGGGGATCAGGCCTGCGCGGAGATCCGGGCCAGGCGCTGGGCCTCCGCGCGGGTGGACACCGCGATGGCGTCCTCGTCCGCGAAGAGCAGCCGGTTGTTCTCGACGATCTGCTTGCCGTTGACGAACGAGGCGGTGACCGGGGCGGCCGCGCCGAAGACGAGCGCGGTGACCGGGTCGGCGATCGAGGAGTGCAGGAAGGTGTTCAGGTTCCACAGCACCAGGTCGGCGCACTTGCCGACCTCCAGCGAACCGATGTTGTCGGCGCGGCCGAGGACCTGGGCACCGCCGTAGGTACCCAGGCGCAGCGACTGGCGGGCGTTGAGCGCGGCCTCGCGGTGCACCGGGTTCAGGCGGTTGATCAGCAGCGCGTTGCGCAGCTCGGTGTGCAGTTCGCCGGACTCGTTGGAGGCGGTGCCGTCCACGCCGAGACCGACCGGGACGCCGGCGGCCAGCATGTCCGGGACGCGGGCGATGCCGGCGGCCAGCCGGGCGTTGGAGGACGGGCAGTGCGCGACACCGGTCTTGGTGCGGGCGAACGCGGCGATGTCGGAGTCGTTCATGTGGACGCTGTGCGCCATCCACACGTCCTCACCGAGCCAGCCGGTCGACTCGAAGTAGTCGGTCGGGCCCATGCCGAAGAGCTCGTGGCAGAACTTCTCCTCCTCGACGGTCTCCGAGCCGTGCGTGTGCATGCGCACACCGAGGCGGCGGGCCAGCTCGGCGCCCTGCTTCAGCAGCTCGGTGGAGACCGAGAAGGGGGAGCACGGGGCGACGGCGACCTGGGTCATCGCGTCGAAGGAGGCGTCGTGGAACTTCTTGACGGTCGCCTCGGTGTCCGCGAGGGCGCCTTCGAGGGTCTCGACGGCGTGGTCCGGCGGCAGGCCGCCGTCCTTCTCGCTGCGGTCCATGGAGCCGCGGGCGAGGGTGAAGCGGACGCCCATCTCGGACGCGGCGCGGATGATCGCGCCGGAGAGGTCGCCGGAGTTCTTGGGGTAGACGTAGTGGTGGTCCATCGCGGTGGTGACACCGCCGCGGGCCATCGCCGCCAGGGAGCCCTGGGCCGCCGTGTACGCCATCTGCTCGTCGATGCGCGCCCAGGTCGGGTACAGGGCGACGAGCCAGTTGAAGAGGTTGTGGTCGGTGGCCAGGCCACGCGTGATCCACTGGTAGAAGTGGTGGTGCGTGTTGACCAGACCGGGGGTCACGAGGTGCCCGGTGCCGTCGATGCGGCGGACGACGTTGTCGAGGTTCTCGGGGGCTTTGCCCGCGCCGACGAACTCGATCCTGTTGCCTGCGATGACGACGTGACCCGAGGCGTACTCGGTGTCGTTGGCGTCGACGGTCGCGATCGCACAGTTCTCGATGACGATGCGCTCTACGGCGCCGTCATGGGCTGCCGATGCTGCCATGGGACTTCCTCGTGCTTTCAGTGGCGGTGCGGGCACGGCAAAGCCCTGGGGATTTGAGTGCCGGAGCCGGGGGCCTGACAGCTGACAGTACTGCTGCCCCGTGTGGTGCGTCCGGGTGCCGATTCAGGAAGCTGTGGGGTGTCGCCCCGGGGCCACTGCGGAGCCCCGGGACGCGCGTGCGCTGCTCAGAGGTTGGTCATGTCCACGGGGATACGGGCGTCAGCGCCGTCGCGGAGGACCGTCGCCTCGATCAGACCGTAGGGACGGTCCGCGGCGAAGTACACCTCGTTGTCGTTCTTGAGCCCGAAGGGCTCCAGGTCGACCAGGAAGTGGTGCTTGTTCGGGAGCGAGAAGCGGACCTCGTCGATCTCCGAACGGTGGTTGATGATGCGCGAACCCATCTGGTACAGGGTCTGCTGCAGCGACAGGGAGTAGGTCTCCGCGAAGGCCTGGAGCATGTGCTTCTTGGTCTCGGCGTACGACTTCTCCCAGTTGGGCATCCGCTGCTCGTCGTCCGACCAGTTGAAGCGCCAGCGGCCCGACACCTGGGTGGCCAGGATGCGGTCGTACGCCTCCTGCAGGGTCGTGTACTTGTCCTTCACGTAACCCCAGAACTCCGAGTTCGTGGAGTTCATGACGATCAGGTCCTTGAGGCCGGAGATGACCTCCCAGTTCTGGCCGTCGTACGTGATCTGGGTGACGCGGGTCTCCATGCCCTTGCGGACGAAGGAGTGGTTGACCTCGTCGGAGCCGATGAACTTGGAGTTGGCGTCCGAGGTGGCGATCCGGTCCCAGGCGTACTCCTCGATCCGGATGCGCGCGCGCTGGATCGGCTCCTGGCTGTTCACGAACCAGCGGGCCAGGTGGATGCCGAACTGCTCGGCGGACTCGATGCCGTACTCCTTGGCGAACGCGTACACCGTGTTCTTGGTGGTGTCCGTCGGGAGGACGTTGGCGTTCGAGCCGGAGTAGTGGACGTCGTCCATGTCGCCGGAGAGGGCGACCGAGACGTTCAGGTCCTTGATGTGGTGCGTGTCGCCGTCCCGCGTGATCTTGACGACGCGGTTCTCTGCTTTGCCGTACTGGTTCTGGCCCAGAATCGTGGCCATGCTAGCTCCCTCGGTAAACGGAGTAGCCGAACGGGTTGAGCAGCAGCGGTACGTGGTAGTGCTCGCCCGGGTTCACCGCGAAGGTGATGGTTACCTCGGGGAAGAACGCACCGCTGTCCCTTACGCGGGGGGCGTCCTGCTGCGCCTCGGCTTGCTTCTTTTCGAAGTACGTCTCGGTCTCGAAATCGAGACGCACGTGTGTGGTGCCCTCCGGCAGGGCCGGCAGGTCCTTGCAGCGCCCGTCGGCGTCGGTGGCGGAGCCGCCCAGGGCCGCCCACTCGCCGGTCAGGCCCGTACGGGCCGACAGCGAGATGGCGACGCCCTCGGCGGGGCGGCCGATGCTGGTGTCCAGAATGTGCGTGGACACCGACGCGGTGGTCTCGGTGCTCATGTTCACTCTCCTTCTGCGAGCTCGACGAGTCGGGTCAGACGGATCCGGTTGATCTTCACGAGTTCACCGCGCGCGATTTCTCGCTCCTGCTCCGGCGTGTTCTCGATCCGGACCTTGACCGCGTCCCGCATGAACTCACCGGTGGCGCCGGTGGCGCAGATGAGGAACACGTGGCCGAACTTCTCCTGGTAGGCCAGGTTCAGTTCGAGGAGCTCGTTCCTGAGCTCCTCCGAGGCGCCGGCCATGCCACGCTGCTCGCGGGCGGAGGTCGGGTCTCCCGGCTTCGGCCGGCCGATCGGCGCGTGGCCTCCCATCGCCTCGCCCAGGTCGTCCGCGGTGAGCTCCGCCATGGCGGCCTCGTTCGCGGCGTACAGGGAGTCGGCGGTGGCGAAGGGGCGCTGGGCGAGCATCTTGCTCCCCCACGCCGCGCTGGCGCACACCTCGTGCAGCTCGGCCGTGGCCTCGCTGTCGTCCAAGGCGTTGAACCGGGTCAGACCCGGGGTCGGGCTCGAAGTCACGGTAGGCCTCCGTGGCCTGTTGTTGCTTTGACGGGCTGCGCATAGCTAACGCCCTGGACAACACGGCGTCAACACTTTGTTGAAACTTCGCGTACACAAAAGCCGCCGCCCGGGTGAATTGGGCGGCGGCTCGTGACCGTCGGTGGAGCGTCCCTCACTCCGGGCTGTTCGGTTTCACTGCCTTGGCAGGCCTGTTCTGAGCGCCGGAATCCCGGTTCAAATAGTTGTAGACCGTGAATCGGCTGACGCCCAGGGCACCCGCGACCGTTTCCACGCCGTGTCGCACGGCGAAGGCACCCCGCGCCTCCAGTATGCGCACCACGTCCTGCTTGGACTTGCGGTCGAGCTGAGCCAGCGGCACGCCGTGCCGCCGCTCCAGCGCCGCCAGGATGTGATCGAGCGAGTCGGAGAGCTGCGGCAGCCGCACGGCCAGCACCTCACGGCCCTCCCAGCTCAGCACGACGTCGTCGGGCTCGGCGCGGGCGGGGTCCATCAGCTCGCCGCCCATCGCGTCCACCAGCGGCTTGACCGCGGTGACGAACGGGTGGTCGCGGGGTTCGGTCATGCTCCGTCCTCACCGATCACGTTGACCTGGAGCGAGACGCGCGTGGCGCCGGCGTCCAGCGCGTCGCGCAGCAGCGCGGCCACGGCCTTCAGCACCGGGTCGGAATCGCCCTCGGCGGTATTGCCGAACGGGCCGACGTCGACCGCGTCCAGCTGGGCCTTCTGGATGACCTCGCGGGCGGCCACGGCGTGGGCGGGGGCCTCTTCGAGGTCGAAGGGCTCGGTCGTGAACTCCACTCTCAATCGCACGCCGCCCAAGCTACCCGGCAGTCGTGAGATTCCGGGAGCCGGCACTTGACAAGTCGGACGCCCTGCTTGCAGTCTTCCATCAAGCAGAAACTAACTTCCGCAATACGGAAGGAGCGCACACCCCTCATGGGATACACGGACCAGCGCTTCGATGTGAACCTTTCGATCCTCTTCACGGAACTCCCGCTCCTGGAGCGCCCCGCGGCCGCCGCCGCGGCGGGCTTCACCGCGGTCGAGCTGTGGTGGCCCTGGATCGAGACCCCCACCCCCGCCCAGGAGGAGCTGGACGCCCTCAAGAAGGCCCTTGAGGACGCCGGGACCCAGCTGGTGGGCCTGAACTTCTACGCCGGCCGGCTCCCCGGCCCGGACCGCGGCGCGGTCTCGGTGCCCGGCGAGGAGTCGGACCGCTTCAACGCCAACATCAACGTCGCGGCGGACTTCGCCGCCTCGGTCGGCTGCAAGGCGCTCAACGCCCTGTACGGCAACCGCGTCGAAGGCGTGGACCCGGCCGTCCAGGACGAGCTGGCCCTGAAGAACCTGGTCACCGCGGCGCGGGCCGCGGACCGCGTGGGCGCGATCCTTCTGATCGAGACCCTCAACAAGCCCGAGTCGCCGCTCTACCCGCTGGTGAGCGCCCCGGCCGGCATCGAGGTGGTGGACAAGGTGAACGAGGCCACCGGCCTCGGCAACGCCAAGTTCCTCCTCGACCTGTACCACCTGGCGATGAACGATGAGGACCTCTCCGAGGTCATCGAAAAGTACGCCGCCAAGACCGGGCACGTCCAGATCGCGGACAAGCCCGGACGCGGTGCCCCCGGCACCGGCGAGCTGCCCCTTGAGGACCTCCTCGACCAGCTCAAGAAGGCCGGCTACCAGGGCTTTGTCGGCCTGGAGTACAAGGCCGCCGACGCCGCAGCGTCCTTCGACTGGCTGCCGGCCGAGGCCCGCGCCGCCAAGTAAGAGGACGAAGTCCGGGCGATCAGCCAGGCACCTCACGCACTTTTCGTACGAAGCTTGAAGAAGAAGGACCTCATCATGAGCAACCCCACCGCGCTCCCGAAGATCGCCTGGATCGGCCTCGGCATCATGGGCTCCCCCATGTCCGAGAACCTCCTGAAGGCCGGCTACTCGGTCACCGGCTTCACCCTGGAGCAGGACAAGCTGGACCGTCTGGCCGCCGCCGGCGGCACCGCCGCCGGCTCGATCGCCGAGGCCGTCGCGGACGCCGACGTCATCATCACGATGGTGCCCGCCTCCCCGCAGGTCGAGGCCATCAACTACGGCCCGAACGGCATCCTGGAGAACGCCAAGTCCGGCGCGCTCATCATCGACATGTCGTCGATCACCCCGCAGACCTCCATCGACCTGGCGAAGAACGCCGCCGAGAAGGGCATCCGCGTCATCGACGCCCCGGTGTCCGGCGGCGAGGCCGGCGCCATCGAGGCCGTCCTGTCGATCATGGTGGGTGGCGAGCAGGCCGACTTCGACGCGGCCCTGCCCATCCTGGAGGCCCTCGGCAAGGTCATCGTCCTGTGCGGTCCGCACGGCTCCGGCCAGACGGTGAAGGCCGCCAACCAGCTCATCGTCGCGGTGAACATCCAGGCGTGCGCCGAGGCCGTGGTCTTCCTGGAGAAGTCCGGCGTGAACCTTGAGGCCGCCCTCGACGTCCTCAACGGCGGTCTGGCCGGCTCCACGGTCCTGACCCGCAAGAAGGACAACTTCCTGAACCGCGACTTCAAGCCCGGTTTCCGGATCGACCTGCACCACAAGGACATGGGCATCGTCACCGACGCCGCCCGCAACGTCGGTGCCGCCCTGCCCGTCGGCGCGGTCGTCGCCCAGCTCGTCGCCTCCCTGCGCGCCCAGGGTGACGGCGGCCTGGACCACTCCGCCCTGCTCCGTGCGGTCGAGCGCCTCTCCGGCGCCCAGGTCTGATCCCCCGCGGCCCGCTCACCCGGGCCGCCTCCCCCCGCACGAACGGGGGCCCGAGTTTCCGGATGGTGCCGGTGCTGACACCTGTCCTGTCGCGCCCAAGCGCCGGCACCGTCCGGATTACCTCCCCATTCTTTCTTTCAACAAACTGTTGACGTCGCGTTCACGCCGAAATTAGGCTGGTTCCGCATGACGGAAGACGCTTTCCGTCAGCAGTTACCCGTACGGAAGGTCACCATGTCGAAGCGCACGCTGACGACCGAGTCCGGCGCCCCGGTCGCCGACAATCAGAACTCCGCCACCGCCGGCGTCGGTGGCCCGCTCCTGATCCAGGACCAGCAGCTCCTTGAGAAGCTCGCCCGCTTCAACCGTGAGCGCATCCCGGAGCGCGTGGTGCACGCCCGCGGCTCGGCCGCGTACGGCTACTTCGAGGTGACCGACGACGTCACCGCCTACACCTCGGCCAAGTTCCTCTCCGAGGTCGGCAAGAAGACCGAGACCTTCCTGCGGTTCTCCACCGTGGCCGACTCCCTCGGTGGCGCGGACGCCGTCCGCGACCCGCGCGGCTTCGCACTGAAGTTCTACACCGAGGACGGCAACTACGACCTCGTCGGCAACAACACCCCGGTGTTCTTCATCAAGGACCCGATCAAGTTCCCCGACTTCATCCACTCCCAGAAGCGCGACCCCTTCACGGGCAAGCAGGAGCCGGACAACGTCTGGG
The DNA here is from genome assembly GCF_044129415.1 of Streptomyces racemochromogenes. Lineage (GTDB taxonomy): Bacteria > Actinomycetota > Actinomycetes > Streptomycetales > Streptomycetaceae > Streptomyces > Streptomyces racemochromogenes_A. The sequence goes on along the minus strand of NZ_JBBDHD010000006.1, from coordinate 51,902 downwards.
ACTTCTGGGCGCACGCCCCCGAGGCGACGCACCAGATCACCTGGCTGATGGGTGACCGCGGCATCCCGGCGTCCTACCGCCACATGAACGGCTACGGCTCCCACACCTACCAGTGGACCAACGCCCAGGGCGAGGCCTTCTTCGTCAAGTACCACTTCAAGACGAACCAGGGAATCCGCTGCCTCTCCGCCGAGCAGGCCGCCGAGCTCGTCGGCAAGGACGCGAACTCGCACCAGACCGACCTGCTCCAGGCCATCGAGCGCGGCGTGAACCCGAGCTGGACCCTCTACGTCCAGATCATGCCGGCCGCCGAGGCCGCGGACTACCGCTTCAACCCGTTCGACCTCACCAAGGTGTGGCCGCACGCCGACTACCCGCTCCAGCGCGTGGGCCGCCTGGTCCTCGACCGCAACCCGGACAACGTCTTCGCCGAGGTCGAGCAGTCCGCGTTCTCCCCGAACAACTTCGTCCCGGGCATCACCGCCTCGCCGGACAAGATGCTCCAGGGCCGCCTCTTCGCGTACGCCGACGCCCAGCGCTACCGCCTCGGTGTGAACCACACCCAGCTGCCGGTCAACGCGCCGAAGGCGACCAAGGCCGACAACTACGGCCGCGACGGCGTCATGGCGCTGCGCAACGGCTCGCGCCACGACAAGAACTACGAGCCCAACTCGTACCAGGGTCCGGCCGAGACCGGTCTCGCGCTCGGTGCCCCGAAGGCCGTCTCCGGCTACACGGGCACCCACGAGGCCCCGGCCCACACCAAGGACGACGACTTCTTCCAGGCCGGCGAGCTCTACCGCCTGATGTCCGAGGCCGAGAAGCAGCGTCTGGTGGCGAACATCGCCGGCGGCCTGTCGCAGGTCACGCTGGAGGACGTCATCGAGAAGAACCTGGCTCACTTCCACGCCGCGGACGCCGACTACGGCCGCCGCGTCGAGGAGGCCGTGCGCGCGCTGCGCGACGCCTGAGCCCCCCAGATGTACCGGGGGCCTGGCGGGAGGTCAGGCCCCGGGTGCTGAGCCCGCACCGCGGACCCGGATGAGGGGTGGTACGTGGTGAGGGCAGACCGCGCCAGTCCATGCGGCTGGCGCCGCGTGAGGACCGTGGCGGGCGTGCGAGCCAGTGCGGTGGTAATGGGTTCCGAGGCCCGTCTCTTGACCTGAGGGAGACGACGCCGGAGTTCCCGTCGCCCGCCCGCCACGGTCCCAGCCACTCCTCTCTACAGGGGCCACGCACAGGGTCCCCTATAGAGAGGAGAACAACTCCTCCCAGCAGTCTCACAGTCTCCGCCCGGCGGTGCGAACGTCCTGTCGCGCCAGCCTCGCTCCGTCGGGCGGTAACAACCAGAGAGCCGAGTCACGGACGGTCCCGTGACTCGGCTCTTTGTCGTTGGGGGGTGGGGTGGGTGGGGGCGGGACTTGAGCCGGGCGGTCTCAGGGAGGGGTTGGGGATTTCCCGTCAGTCCCATCGTCCTTCCGCGTCGGGCCGGCCCGTCAAGGGCGCTCCTTCGTCGCGTCGCTGCGCGATCGCCTTCGGCGACCCTTGACAGACCGACCCGCCCCGGAAAAACGAAGACTGCCGGGAAACCCCCAAAGGAACGGGACGGATGTTCATGGACACGCGGCCGACTCAGCGACCAGGCGAGGTCGTCGGGGGCCGCCTCGCCGGGCCTCCGGGCCGCCACCATCCCCACCGGGGCCGCTCTCACGCACCGGATCGCTACGCGCTTCTCTCTTTCGGCGTCCGGCGGCTGTCTGGGGCTGATACCCGCGCCGAAGGACGACGGAAGCGTTCTCCGGGGCCGGGAGGCGCACCGGATCGCTGCGCGCTTCTCAGATTCCGGCGTCCGGCGGCCGTCTTGGGCTGATACCCGCACCAAAGGGCGAACCGGATGGCATTCGGACCCGGCAGGCGCGTCAGATCGCTACGCGCTCCTCGAATTCCGGCGTCCGGCGGCCTTCTTGGGCTGGTACCCGCGCCAGAGGACGAACGGATCGTCCTGCGGAGCACCCAGGCGCCCCAGATCGCTGCGCGCTGCCGAAATCTCGGCGTCCAGCCGCCGTCCAGGGCTGATGACCGCACCACAAGCCGACCCGCAGGGCATCCCAGCCCAACACGGGCCGCCGGACGCCGAAAAGAGAGGAGCGCGTAGCGATCTGGGGCGGGGGGCGGTGCCGCTTGCGGCTGGGGCGGCCCGGATGCCCGGCGAGGCGGGCCCCGACGACCTCGCCTGGTCGCTGATTCGGCCGCATGTCCATGGAACATCCGTCCCGTTCCTTTGGGGGTTTCCCGTCAGTCTTTCGGCTTTCCGGGGCGGGTCGGTCTGTCAAGGGTCGCCGAAGGCGATCGCGTAGCGACGCGACGAAGGAGCGCCCTTGACGGGCCGGCCCGACGCGGAAGGACGATGGGACTGACGGGGAGCCCCCCAACCGTCCCTGAGGCCGTCCGAGGGGCGTACGGCCCCCGGCCCCGCCTGCAACCGGAGCCGGCCGTTCTCAGGGCCGCGGGGCATGCCTCCGCGCGGGTGCCGCCCGGGGGCCGGGGCCCGGGCCGCGGGTGGTTGGCGCCGCCCCGGATTCACCCCGTCGGGGTGTCGGCCACCGTCGGACCGTGCCTCGTACTCACTGGTCTGGACGGTGGTGTGGCCGCTGGCCGCACCAGCCCCCGAACGCCCAGCGGCCCCCGGTCCTCCGGGCGGAGGAGCGGGGGCCGCTGTGTGCGTGCGGGGACGATCAGACCTGGAGGGCCTTGATCGCGGTCGGGGCGTGGCCCGGCTCGGTCGCGAGCTCCTCGAACTCGGTGACGTCGCTCATGTCGACCGTCTTGCTCATCGCGATGTTGGTGACGCGCTCCAGGATGGCCTCGACGACGACCGGGACCTGGAACTCCTGCGCCAGCTTCTTGGCCTCCTCGAAGGCCTCGCCCAGCTTCTCCGGGTCGGTGACGCGGATGGCCTTGACGCCCAGGCCCTCGGCGACCTTGACGTGGTCGACGCCGTAGACGCCGATCTCCGGGGTGTTGATGTTCTCGAACTCCAGGTTGACCTCGAAGTTGATGCCGAGGCCGCCCTGCGCCTGGCGGATCAGGCCGAGGTAGGCGTTGTTCACGAGGACGTGGACGTACGGGACCTTGTGCTGGGCGGCGACCGCCAGCTCCTCGATCATGAACTGGAAGTCGTAGTCGCCGGAGAGGGCGACGACCGGGACGTCGGGCTGCGCGGTGGCGGCGCCGATGGCGGCCGGGATGGTCCAGCCGAGGGGGCCGGCCTGGCCGCAGTTGACCCAGTGGCGCGGCTTGTAGACGTGCAGGAACTGCGCGGCGGCGATCTGCGAGAGGCCGATGGTGGTGACGTAGCGGGTCTCCGGGCCGAACGCCTTGTTCATCTCCTCGTAGACGCGCTGCGGCTTCATGGGGATGTTCTCGAAGTGCGTGCGGCGCTGGAGGGTGGCCTTGCGCTCCTGCGCGGAGGCGGCCCAGGCGGAGAAGTCCGGCAGCCTGCCCTCGGCCTTCCACTCCTTGGCGACCTCGATGAAGAGCTCCAGGGCGGCCTTGGCGTCGGAGGCGATGCCGAAGTCCGGGGCGAAGATCTTGCCCAGCTGGGTGGGCTCGATGTCGACGTGGACGAACTTGCGGCCCTTGGTGTAGGCCTCCAGGTTGTACCCGGTGTGGCGGTTGGCCCAGCGGTTGCCGATGCCGATGACGGTGTCCGACTCCAGGAAGGTCGCGTTGCCGTAGCGGTGGGCGGTCTGCACGCCGACCATGCCGGCGGCCAGCTCGTGGTCGTCCGGGATGGTGCCCCAGCCCATCAGGGTGGAGATGACCGGGATGCCCGTCAGCTCGGCGAACTCGACCAGCAGGTCGGAGGCGTCGGCGTTGATGATGCCGCCGCCGGCGACGATCAGCGGGCGCTCGGCCTCCAGCAGGAAGCTCAGGGCCTTCTCGGCCTGGGCGCGGCTGGCCTGCGGCTTGTAGACCGGCAGCGGGGTGTAGGTCTCGGGGTCGAACTCGATCTCGGTCAGCTGGACGTCGATCGGCAGGTCGATCAGGACCGGGCCAGGACGGCCGGAGCGCATCAGGTGGAAGGCCTGCTGGAAGACGCCGGGGACCTGCGCGGCCTCCAGGACCGTGGTGGCGGCCTTGGTGACGGGCTTGGCGATCGTGGCGATGTCGACGGCCTGGAAGTCCTCCTTGTGGAGCTTCGAGACCGGCGCCTGGCCGGTGATGCACAGGATCGGGATCGAGTCCGCGATCGCCGAGTACAGGCCGGTGATCATGTCGGTGCCGGCCGGGCCCGAGGTACCGATGCAGACGCCGATGTTGCCCGCCTTGGCACGGGTGTAGCCCTCGGCCATGTGCGAGGCGCCCTCGACGTGACGGGCCAGCGTGTGCGCGATCCCGCCCACGTTCTTGAGCTCGCGGTAGAACGGGTTGATCGCGGCACCGGGCACGCCGAACGCCTGTTCGACACCCTCAAGCTTGAGGATCTCAACGGCGGCAGCGGCGGCTGTCATACGAGGCATCAGGTTCTCCTGCGGGTCTGGCGGTCAGACTTTTTCCGGCATCCGGAATTTTTGTTCTGCTATACGAAACAAGCTAAGTGTCGGCCTCTCGCACGTCAAGGCGCTGGAGCACCCCGGAACCCACCAAAAGCCGCATCCGATTCGGCGAGTTGCACAAATGGCGGCGTCCGTGGCGGGAATCGGTGGGATTCGGCGGGCTCGCTCGCCCCGGCGGTGGCGGGTGGTGGAGCATGGACCCACGCACAGCGACGGAGGGGGTCCACGGCTCATGGCGGAAGCGGTACCGGTGCGCTGCCCGGCGTGCCAGCGCGAGAACGGCTACATCTCCCCGGTCTTCCCGTGCGCCTGCGGGAGTCCGGTCACCCCGCCGCTGGACCTGGCGGCCCCGCCCCTGCCGCTGACCCACCGCACCTGGCAGGACAGCTGGGTGACGGTGCGCTGCGGGGCCTGCGGGCGGGAGAGCGAGTGGCCGCACCCGGAGGTCGGCTGCGGTGCGTGCGGGACGGTGGTGCTGGTGCCCGTCCGGCCGCCGGCCGCGGCGGAGCCCGGCGCGGACCCGGAGGCCGGGAGCGGGGCCGGGTCCATGGCGGGTCCCGCCGGGCCGGACGCGGCGGGCGCGGAGGACGGCGTAGGGGGGGACGGGCGCCCGGCCGGCCGGGCTGCCGGATCCGGGGGCGGCGCCGCCGGCGCGGGGCGGGGCCCCGCCTCCCGGCCGCCGTTCCGGCCCGTGACCATCCGTACCGCGCGGGACGCGGTGGCGACGGCCGCGCTCTACCTGCGCTGGCTCGGCTTCCGGGACGTCCGCCAGCCCGACGGGGTGCCCATCCCCTCGGCGGCGGTGGACCTGCGGGCGCCCGGGGTGGTGGCGCAGGTCGACGCGACCACGGCGCCGGCCGGGCTGCGGGCCGTGGAGTGCGTGTGGCTGAACGGTCTGACGGCCTCGGCGACCAGCGTCTACTTCGCCCTCGCGGGCTACACCGAGGAGGCGCGGGGCCGCGCCGACGACCTGGGGATACCGCTGTTCGTCATGGACCTCACGGGTATGCCGCAGCCGGTCAACGACCCGGCGGACGCGTTGGTCGGGCGGGGGGCCTAGGCTCGGAGGCTGTTCGCACGTGTTGTTCGATCATGTTGCCTGCCCGCATGCCTGACTGCCCGCATGCCCACTCCCCCGCATGCGGGCCGAGCCGAGGAGAGCCCGATGAGCCTGTACGACATCCCGCTGACCACCCTGGACGACGAGCCCACCAGCCTGGCGGCCCACCGCGGCAAGGCCATCCTGCTGGTGAACACCGCCTCCCAGTGCGGGCTCACCCCCCAGTACTCGGGTCTGGCCCGCCTGCAGTTCAAGTACGAGGAAAAGGGCTTCACCGTCATCGGTGTGCCCTGCAACCAGTTCGGCGGCCAGGAGCCCGGGACCGCGGAGGACATCCAGACCTTCTGCGCGGCCGGCTTCGGGGTGACCTTCCCGATGCTGGAGAAGTCCGAGGTGAACGGCGAGAACCGGCACCCGCTGTACCAGGAGCTGGTGAAGACCCCGGACGCCGACGGCGAGGCGGGGGACATCCAGTGGAACTTCGAGAAGTTCCTGATCTCCCCCGCCGGCGAGGTCGTGGCGCGCTTCCGCCCGCGTACCGAGCCGGAGGCCCCCGAGGTCATCGCCGCCATCGAGGCGCAGCTGCCGGCCTGACCCGGTTTCCGCGTACGGGCGCCCGCTTGCGTGCGGGCGCCCGGGGCGGACCTCACCCCGCCAGGTCGGCCTCGTCGTACTCCTGGGCGGAGCCGGCGGCCGTGAGGTCGCGCAGCTCCACCCGGCGGATCTTCCCGGACACGGTCTTGGGGAGCTCGGCGAACTCGATGCGCCGGATCCGCTTGTACGGGGAGAGCACCGCCCGGGAGTGCTCGAAGAGCAGCCGGGCGGTCTCCTTCCCGGGCTCCCAGCCGGCGGCGAGGGTGATGTACGCCTTCGGCACGGCGAGCCGCAACGGGTCCGGCGCCGGGACGACGGCCGCCTCGGCGACCGCCTCGTGCTCCAGCAGGGCGCTCTCCAGCTCGAACGGGCTGATCTTGTAGTCGGAGGCCTTGAAGACGTCGTCGGCCCGGCCCACGTAGGTGAGGTAGCCGTCGGCGTCGCGCGAGGCGATGTCCCCGGTGCGGTAGAGGCCGTCCGCCATGGCCTCGGCGGTGCGCTCGGGGTCGTCGCGGTAGCCGGTCATCACCCCGGCGGGGCCGCGGCGCAGGTCCACGCACAGCTCGCCCTCGTCGGGGGACTCCTTGCCGGTGACGGGGTCCAGCAGCACGATCTCGTAGCCGGGCGCGGGGCGGCCCATGGAGCCCGGCTTCACGGGGGCGCCGGGGAAGTTGCCCACCTGGAGGGTGGTCTCGGTCTGCCCGAACCCGTCGCGGATGGTGATGCCCCATGCCTCCTTCACCCGTTCGATGACCTCGGGGTTCAGGGGTTCGCCGGCGGCCACGGCCTCGCGCGGGGGCCGGCGCAGGGCGGTGAGGTCGGACTGGATCAGCATCCGCCAGACGGTGGGCGGGGCGCAGAAGGTGGTGACCCCGCCGCGGTCCATCTCGGCCATGAGCCGCTGCGCGTCGAAGCGGGTGTAGTTGTGGACGAAGACGGTCGCGCCCGCGTTCCAGGGGGCGAAGAGGTTGGACCAGGCGTGCTTGGCCCAGCCGGGCGAGGCGATGTTGAGGTGGACGTCGCCGGGGCGCAGGCCGAGCCAGTACATGGTGGAGAGGTGCCCGATGGGGTACGAGGCGTGGGTGTGCTCGACGAGCTTGGGGCGGGCGGTGGTGCCCGAGGTGAAGTAGAGCATCAGCGGGTCGGAGGCGGGGGTGTCCCCGTCGGGGCGGAAGGCGCTGTCGGCCCCGTCCATGTCCGCGAGGCTCAGCCAGCCGGCCGGGACCCCGTCACCGGCGGCGATCCTCGTGTAGTCCCCGGGCACCTCGTCGAACTTCGGGGTGTCGGCGACGCGCGCGATCACATGGCGGACGTTGCCGCGTTCGATGCGGTCGCGCAGGTCGGAGGGGCCGAGCAGCGGGGTGGCGGGGATGACGACGGCGCGCAGCTTCATCGCGCCGAGCATCACCTCCCACAGCTCGCGCTGGTTGCCCAGCATGACCAGGATCCGGTCTCCGGCGGCGACGCCCTGCCCGCGCAGCCAGGTGGCGGCGGACCCGGACCGCAGCCGCATCTCGTCGAAGGTGACGGTTTCGGTGGTGCCGTCCTCCTCGACGATCCGCAGCGCGTCGGCGCCGTTGCCCTCCGCGATGCGGTCGAACCAGTCGAACGCCCAGTTGAAGCGCTCGGGGCGGGGCCAGGTGAAGCCGGCGCGGGCGGAGTCGTACTGGCCGCGGTGGGCGAGCAGGAAGTCCCGCGCGGCCAGGAAGCTGTCGCTGCCGCTGTTCTCGGTCATGGTCATGGTCATGGGAGGCATCGTGCCGCGTCGGACGGGGCCTCCACCAGGGCGGCGTCAGCCTCGGATTGACCCGAAGCGCACCTTCCCGGACCCGTCGCCCAGAGCGGCGAGCATCGCCTCCCCTTCGGCGGCGATCTCCTCCTTCACCTCGCGCGGCGTGTCCCGGAACAACTCGACGGCGACCACGTCCGCCTCGCTGCTCCACACCCCTGCCAGGAACCCGTCGACCAGGACCACGCGCCGGCTCTGGTTGCCGTTCGTGTTGCGCCCCTTGAACTCCGGGGGGACGACGCGGGTGCGGTCGGCGTGCGAGAGGAGCAGGTTGTCGAACTCGGGGAGGAAGCGGGGCGGCGCGGGGGTGGCGGGGTCGGGGCGGGGGGCGTCGGGGAGGTCGAACAGCTCGGTCCCGTTCTCGTCGCGGAAGGTGACCAGGCGCGGCCGGAGCCGCTGGAAGACCTCCCGGAGCCGGGTGATCCCCGCCCAGGTCTGCATGTCCTTGACGGAGGCGGGCCCGAAGGCGCCGAGGTACCGCAGGACGACGGCGTCGATCCCCTCTCCCGCCGCGGACTCCCCCGGGGTCCGGTCCGCCGCCCAGGTGTCCAGGGTGGTCAGCCGCACCTGCCCGCTGCGCCCCCACACCCCGCGCGGGGTCACCTGCACGAGCGGCAGCAGGCACCGCGCGGCCACGGCGAGCGCCTGCGGGTCGGCGCCGGGCCACACCCGGAGCAGCTCCTCGCGGATCTCCCCCATGGTCCGCGGCTCCTCCTCGACGAACGCCCGGGCCCGGGCGGCGAGCGCCTCCAGGTCGACGCCCACGAGCCCTTTCCGGAAGTAGCCCACTTCCCGGTCCCGGGCCCCCTGGACCAGGGGTCGCACGATCCGGGCGTCTTCCACGGTGTGGGTGTGAATGGTGGACCGCATGGTCACCATCCGCACCACCTCCCGCTCCTCCATCAGCCGCCCCAGCTCCTCGGGCCGGAACCCGGCGAGCCGGGCGTGCAGCTGGAAGTAGGGCGGCTTGACGTTCTGCGCCTGCAAGCCGAGCAGGTGCGCGACGGCATCCCGCGCGGACATCCCGGCCCGGTCCAGCAGCAGCTGGCGGGCGAGCGTGGCACGGTTCAGCGCGCGGCGGTCGAGTACGGAACTACCCACAGAAACCATGCCCGCAACCTAACCCCCCTCGCGGACACCTTCTGTCCGCAAACGTCTCCCGTCTTCACGAGCCGGACTGGCTCCAGGTGTAACCCTCTACGGTCAGGGTTACCGGGCCGGCCTCCGGGTCCACTCGGGTTGTCCAGGGGGTCGGCAGGTGGAGGGAGCGGGTTGGGGTGAGGTGGGTCCAGGGGCGGTGGTGCCAGAGGAGGCGGGTGTCCTGGTGGATCCGGAGGGTCGGGGCCGTCAGGGGGATCGCCGTGCGGAGCAGGAGGGAGCCGCGGGGTGTGGGGGTGGTGAGGTGGGTCGGGGTGGTCCAGGCCAGTGGGGGGCCGGTCAGGAGGGGCGGGCCGGGGGTGGGCCAGGGGGTGCCCGAGAGGTGGGCCAGGAGCGGGGGTGCGGCGGCGGCGCCCTCGGCGGCGGCGGTGGCGGCGGGCTCGATGCCGTGGAGGGCGTTGCCCACGGCGAAGACCCCGGGGGTGTGGGTGCGGTAGGCGGCGTCGACGGCGGGGCCGCGGGTGGCGGGGGCCAGCGGGATACCGCCGCGGCGGGCCAGGTCGTGCTCGGGGATCCAGTCACCGGTGAAGACCACCGTGTCGCAGGCGATGACCCCCGACCGGCCGTCCCGGTGGCGGACGGAGACGGCCGAGAGGCGGCCCCGGCCGTGCAGTTCCGTCACCGTGGTCCCGGTGAGGAGCGGGACCCCCGGCAGGGCGGTGGCGCGCGCGTGTTCCGTGAGCATCGCCACCACCTGCGTGCCCGTGCGGCGGAGGGTGCGTGCCGCGTGTCGGGCCACCGGTTCGGCTCCGACCAGGACGACCCGGCGGCCGACGGGCCGGGGGAGGTTCGGGTGGTGGAGGGATCGGTGGAGTTCCCCCGTGGTGAGGACGCCCGCGGGGCGGGTGCCGGGGACCAGGCGGGCGCTGCGGGGGCGTTCTCGGGCGCCCGTGGCGAGGACGACGGCCCGGGCGGTGATCCGTTCCAGGCCGGACGGGCTCGTGGTCTCCAGGGTCAGCGGTCCGGCCCAGCCGGTGGCGGTGACGCCGGTGCGGAGCGCGGCGCCGGCGTCCAGGGCCGCCGCGACCGAGCGCCGTGCGTACGCCGGGCCGGTGAGCCACGGGAGTGGGGGGCTGCCGAAGCCGCCGTGGTGCACGTGGCGGGGTACGCCGCCCGGCTCCTCCTCGCGTTCCAGGACCTCGACGCGTCCGGCGCCCGCGCGGGCGGCTCGGGCGGCGAGAGCGAGCCCGGCCGGGCCCGCTCCGACGACCAGTACGTCGACGGTGCGCTCCACGCGGGCCGTCCGGGCCGATGTGCCGTCCGTGCGGCCGGGGGTGGTGCGCGTGCGTTCCCGGTGGTCCGGGCGGTCCGGGCCGTCCCTGTGGTCCGGGCCGTTCATGCGCGGGGCTCCTCGGGGGTGAACAGTGCGCGGACCGCCGCGCCGCAGTGGAAGCCCTGGCAGCGGCCGGCGCGGGCGCGGGTGCGGCGGCGCAGGCCCTCGGGTGAGGCGGGCGGGATGGTGGAGGCGAGGGCGTCGCGGATCTCCCCGCCGGTCACGCGCTCGCAGTGGCAGACGATCCGCCCGTACTCCGGGTCCGCCGCGATCATCCCGGCGTCGCGGTAGGGGCGGGGGAACGCCTCTCCCAGGTTCGGCATCCGCACCGGCTCCGGGTCCCGGGCGCCGGAGACGGGCAGGCCGCCTTCGGCGAGCAGCTCCACCACGTGCGCCGCGATCGCCATCGAGGCGGTCAGGCCCGTCGAGCGGATCCCGCCGACGGTGACGTACCGCTGGGCGGGGTGGGCGCGGATGGCGTAGTCCTCGGACCCGGTGGCGGCCCGCAGGCCCGCGTAGACGGCGGTGACCTCCTCGTCGAGGAGCGCGGGCAGGATCCGCCGGCCCTTCTCCCGGAGCTGGGCGAGGCCTTCGGCGGTCGAGCCGGTGGCGGTCTTGTCGTCCAGGTCCTCGGCGGTCGGCCCGAGCATCACCTTGCCGTGCACCGTCGGAGTCACCAGGACCCCTTTGCCGAGCGCGGTCGGCACCGGCAGCAGGATGTGGCGGACGAGGCCGCGCGCCGGTTCGTCGAAGACGATCAGCTGGCCGCGCCGGGGGGTGACGGTGAAGTCCGCGTGGCCGAGGAGCCGGTCGACCCGGTCCGCGTACAGGCCGGCCGCGTTGACCAGGTGGCGGGTGCGCAGCGGGCCGCGCTCCGTGTGCAGGACGTGGGGGTCCCCCGGAGCGACGGACTCCACGCGGCAGTTCAGGTGGAGGTCGACGCCCGCGCGGACCGCCTGCGTGGCGTACGCGAGCGTCGTGGTCCAGGGGCAGATGACCGACTCCCCCGGCACCTCCAGCGCGCCCAGCACGCCCGGACCGAGGTGCGGTTCGCGGGCCCGCACCTCCTCGGCGGGGAGGATGCGGGTGTCGTGGTGGCCGTTGCGTTCCGCTTTGGCGGCGAGGCCGGGGAGGGCGGCCAGCTGGTCCGCGTCCCAGGCCACGAGGAGCGCGCCGAGCGGTTCGACGGGGATGCCGCTTCCGGCGGCGTACGCGCTGAGCAGCCGGCTGCCCTCGCGGACGAGCCGGGACTCCAGGGAGCCGGGCACCGCGTCGAAGCCGGTGTGCAGGATGGCGGTGTTGGCCTTGGAGGTGCCGTCGCCGACATCGTCGCGGGCTTCGACCAGGGCGGTCCGCAGGGGGAGCCGGGCCAGTTCGCGGGCGATGGCGGAGCCGACGACTCCGGCGCCGATGACCGTGACGTCGTACTCGCCTCCGGGCAGGACGCCCCGGGTGGTGACGCTCATGCCGGGCCGTCGAGGAGGGCCGCGACCGCCGTGCGGAACCGTGCGCGGCGCTCGGCGGCCTCGTCCGCGCCGGCCCTGGGCTCGTAGACGGCGGAGGGCTTCCATTCCGGGACGGCGTCGCGGACGGTGAGGGAGGGGTCGAGTCCGAGCCGGGCGACCGCGCCGACGCCCAGGGCGGTGGCGTCCGGCAGGGCGGACACCTCGACGGGGATCCCGAGCAGATCGGCCTGGGCCTGCATGAGCAGGGCGGAACGGGTGAGCCCGCCATCGACGCGCAGGGAGGTGAGCGGTGCGCCGAGGTCGGTCGCGGCGGCGTCCGCGAGCTCGGCGACCTGGGCGGCGATGCCGTCGCAGAGGGCGTGCACGAGGTGGCCGGCGGTGGTGCCGAGGCCGAGGCCGGTCACGGAGCCGCGCAGGTCGCCCCGCCACCAGGGCGCGGCGAGCCCGGCGAGGGCGGGGACGAAGGTGACGCCGCCGGAGTCGGGGACGCTCGCGCCCACGGTGTCGATGTCCTCGGCGCCGGAGATCACGCCGAGGTCGGTGAGCCAGCGGACGGCGGAGGCGGCGGTGTACACCTGGCCGTCGAGGCAGTAGCTGGTGCGGCCGGCGATCCGCCAGGCCACGCAGCCGACCAGTCCGGTGGAGCTGCGGCGGGGCTCGGGGCCGGTCTGGGCGAGCAGGAACGCGCCCGTACCGTAGGTGCACTTGGCGGCGCCGGGCACGGTGACGCTCTGGGCGAGCAGGGCGGCCTGCTGGTCGACGAGCAGCCCGGTCAGCGGCAGTTCGGGGCCGAAGGCGGTGGTGGTGCCGACGCGGGTGTCGGCGTCGACGATCGTCGGCAGCGCTTCGCCGTCGAGTCCGAAGGCGCCGAGCGCCGGCCGCGACCAGCCGACGGTGTCGAGGTCGAGCAGCTGTGTACGGCCGGCGGTCGCCGCGTCGGTGACGAAGGCGCCGGTCAGGCGGTGCACCAGCCAGGCGTCGCTGGTCGTGACGACGCCCCGGCGGGTCTGGTGGCGGCGGATCCAGGCCATCTTGGGTGCGGCGAAGTAGGGGTCGAGCGGCAGGCCGGTGCGTTCCCGCAGCAGGTCGGCGTGCGGGGCGAGTTCGGTGCAGAGGCCGGCGGCGCGCCGGTCCTGCCAGACGATCGCGTCGGTCAGCGGCTCGCCGTTGGCCGGGTCCCAGGCGAGCACGGTCTCGCCCTGGTTGGCCAGGCCGACCGCGACCGCCGGTTCGCCGGCCGCGGCGAGGGCGGCCCGTCCGGCGTCGACGACCGATCGCAGCAGTTCACGCGGGTCCACTTCGACCCGGCCGTCCGGCAGGTGGCGGGGGCGTACGGGGGCGGAGGCGGAGCCGATGACCCCGCGGTCCGGGCACAGGACGAGGGCCTTGGTTCCCGAGGTGCCTTGGTCCACTGCGAGCACGGGGCCCGTCATCACGACTCCGTCCGCGTTCCGGCAGGTCAATCGATCGTCGGTCGGAAGCCTTCCCCAGCGGCGGGGCGCCCGTCAAGATCCGCCCGGACGGACGGGGGTACGAATGACGCCACATCACATCCCTTGAATGGCTTGAAACTTGCGTTCGAAGAAGATTCCGGGTGCGGTCGGCCGGACTCGTCTTATAGTGATCGCCGATCAACGGTCGGTAAGGGCGCCGTCCGTGGGTCCAACGGCGGGGGTTCGCCGAACAGTTCGCGCATGGTTCACGCATCCCCGTACCTCCATGCGATCCGAGGACCCCCATGACCACGATGACCGCAACACGAGCCCGGACCGGCCGCGACGCGACCGGGACGAGGTGATGGCCGGCAGCGACTTCCGGCCCGTCTACCACCCCGCCGGCCTCGACGACGGCCTGCGCGCCGCCGTCCAGGACCTGCGTACGGGGCGCTGGCTGGCGATGGCCCGGCTGCTGGAGCGCACCGACAGCTGGGGGCTGTGGACCCAGCGCACCCAGGTCCTCGCGGCCGTCGCGGCCGGCTCCGACGTGGTCCTGGCCTGGCGGGCCGAGCAGCCCACCAGCCTCGCCGCCACCGTCATGCACACCCGGGTGGCCGTCGAGCGGGCCGTCCGCGCCCACCGGGCGGGCCATCCCCGGACGCACGAACTGTGGCAGGAGGCCTGGCAGGCCTGCCGGAACACCGCCGCGATCAGCCCTGCCGACCCGGTGCCGTGGGTCTGTCTGCTCGCCCTCGCCCTCCTCGACGGGCACCAGCAGATGGACGAGCACCGGCTGCCGCCGCCCGGCCCGATGCTGCCCCCGGGCCCCTGGGGGATCCTCGCGCAGGCCGACGAACGGGACCCGTACAACCGCGAGGCCTACCACCGGATGCTGCAGTTCGTGCACACGGGCACGGCCGGACCGCGCGCCGAGGCCGTCAACTTCGCCCGCTGGGCGGCCGGTTCCGCCCCGCCGGGGTCGGCCGTCCACCTGCTGCCGCTCTACGTCCACGTGGAGCGGTACCGCCGCGAGGGGGGCCAGGAGCGGGCCCTCGACCTGCACTGGGTCGCTGAGGACGCCATCCGCGACGCGACGCACGCCCTGAACGCCTGGTTCGCGTACGCCGACCCCGTCCACGCCTCCCCGCTCGACCTGAACCACCTCGCCCACGCCCTGTGGGGGGCCCACCAGTTCGGCGAGGCGGCCCGCGTCTTCGACGCGATGGGCGGCTACTGGACCACCGCGCCGTGGGCCCAGAGGACCCGCGACCCCGCGGACCAGGCCCTCGCCGAAGAGGTCTTCCTGCGCGCCAGGTCCCGGAGCCTGGCCGACCGGGCCTGAGCTCCCGCCCCGCGCCGCGCCCCCACGCGGCGGTCCCACGCACCACCACACCCCCCGCTCCTCCCTCCCCCGTCCCCGTGTTCCCCCCTCGGAGGTATCCCCGTGTCGCGCACCACGCCGGCAGCCCGCCCGGACCGCAAGGCCCCGCTCCTCAAGGACGAGGAGGAGCGGCTGAGGGAACTCGGCTACCAGCCTGTCCTCGCCCGCCGGATGGGCGGCTTCGGAAACTTCGCCATCAGCTTCTCGGTCATATCCGTGCTCTCCGGCTGCATGACCCTGTACGGCTTCGGCCTGGGCACCGGCGGTCCGGCCGTGATGCTGTGGGGCTGGGCCGGCGTGGGCCTCTTCGTCCTGTGCGTGGGGCTCGCCCTGGCCGAGGTGACCAGCGCCTACCCCACCTCCGGCGCGCTCTACTACATGGCCGACCGGCTCGGCGGTCGCCGCTGGGGCTGGTACACGGGCTGGCTGAACCTGCTCGGGCTGCTCGGCGCCATCGCGGGCATCGACTACGGCGCGGCCCTGTTCACCGGCGCCTTCCTGAACCTCCAGTTCGGTTTCGTGCCCACTCCCGGCTCGACCTTCCTGATCTTCCTGGCGATCCTGCTGCTGCACGCCGCGCTCAACCTCTTCGGCGTCCGCCTGGTGAGCGTGCTCAACTCGGTCAGCGTCTGGTGGCACCTGGGCGGCGTCGCGCTGATCGTCGGCGCCCTGGCCTTCGTTCCCGACCACCACCAGTCGGTCTCGTTCGTCTTCACCGAGTTCGTCAACGACACCGGCTGGGCCAACCCGTTCTACGTGGCCGCCGTCGGCCTGCTGCTCGCCCAGTACACCTTCTCCGGCTACGACGCCTCCGCGCACCTCTCGGAGGAGACCTCCAACGCCTCCGTCTCCGCGGCCAAGGGCATCGTCCGCTCCATCTGGGCCTCCTGGCTCGCCGGGTTCGCGCTGCTCGCGGGGCTCACCTTCGCCATCCAGGACTACGCGGCCGTCGCGGGCAGCGCCACCGGCGTCCCGCCGGCCCAGATCTTCCTCGACGCCCTGGGCGCGGGCGGCGCCAAGGCCCTGCTGCTCGTGGTCATCGTGGCGCAGCTCTTCTGCGGCAACGCCGAGGTCGCCGCGGCGAGCCGGATGGTCTTCGCCTTCAGCCGTGACAACGCGCTCCCCGGCTCGGACCTGTGGCGCAAGGTCAGCGGCCGCACCCAGACCCCGGTCCCGGCCGTCTGGCTCTCCGTCGTCGTGGCCGGTGTCCTGGCCCTCCCCTCGCTCTGGTCCGCCACCGCGTACGGTGCCGTGACGGCCATCAACGTCATCGGCATCACCCCGGCGTACGCGATCCCGATCTACCTGCGGCTGCGCGCCGGCGACCGGTTCGAGCCCGGTCCGTGGAACCTGGGCCGCTGGAGCCGTCCGATCGGCTGGACGGCGGTCGTGTGGGTGGCCGTGGTCACCGTCCTGTTCTGCCTGCCGCAGAAGTCCCCGGTGACGATCGACTCGATGAACTACGCGGTGATCGCCCTGGCGGTCGTCCTGGTGCTCGCGAGCGTCTGGTGGTACGCGGCCCGCCGCTCGTACGGCACCCCGTCCGCCTACGGCACGGCCCGCGAGCAGGCGGACATCGCCGAGGGCATCGTCTGATCCGGCCGCTTCCCCGCGTGACGCCCCGGCGCGCCTCCCGCGTGCGCCGGGGCGTCAGTCCGCTCCGTCCGCGAGCGGCATGAAGCCGATGCACTCCGCGTCGATCTGGTCGGCCAGCTCCACGAGTACGCCGGCCAGCCCGAGGGTGGTGCCCGGGTCGAGGTCCGTCTCCTCGTCGTACACCGACTGAAGCCAGCCGCCCGCGAGCCGGCGCAGCAGCGCGGTGACCTCGTCGGCGGGGATCAGCAGCCCGCCGTCCGCCACCGAGACCAGGGGTACGTACGCGTTCATGGCGACACCTCCTCCGCTCGTGCCGCGCCCGGGGGCGCGCCGCTCAGCTGTCGCGCCCGTTGTCGGGCCCGTTCCCGTGCCCGTTGCCGGGCCCGGCCGCCGCGATCGCCGCGAGCGCCGACCCCGGGTCCTGTTCGACGACCAGGTCGCCCAGGCTGACCACCCCGACCAGGGCGCCGTCCCCGGTCACCACCGGCAGGCGGCGCAGGGCCCTGCGCCGCATGAGGGCGATGGCCGCGTCGACCCCGTCGTCGGGCCCGACGGTGACGGGGTCGGTGGTGCAGACGGCCCGCACGGTCGTCTCGGCGGGGTCCCGGTCGTCGGCCACGGCCCGGACGACGATGTCCCGGTCGGTCAGGATGCCGCGGAGCCGGCCGCCGTCGACGACGAGTACGTCCCCGATGTCGGCGTCCCGCATCACCCGCGCGGCCTCGGCCAGGGTGGTCGACTTCCCGACGGTCACCGGGTTCCCGGTCATCACCTCGTGCACTCTGCGGGCCATGGGTCCTCCCACTGCCGACACGGCTCCTCACGGGGCGGCTACCCGCCCGGTGGCGGCGCAATCGCCGTACCGGTGCGGAGCGGGGTCGCGGGACCTCCGGTGTCCGTCCGCGGTCGCGGGCGCACGCCGGTGTCCGCCGGACCGTCGCCGGTCACGCGGGAGCGGTCAGGGCGGCGTCCAGCCGGCGCCGCGCGGACCGGCGCTGGACCAGGGCCACGCCCGCCACACCGGCGCCGAGCGCCAGCCAGCCGGCCGGTCCCGTGACCATGACGGCGCCGGTCAGCAGCAGCGGCCCGACGGCCTTCTGGGCGGACGGGGAGATGCCGGCCACCCCGAGGTAGGAGGCCCTGGCCCCGTGCGGCGCCAGGGAGACGGCCAGCTCCCAGGAGCACACCGACCGCACCAGCTCCGCGGCGGTGACCAGGACCGCCGCGCCGAGCAGGGTGGCGGAGGCCGCCCAGGGGCCGTGGGCGGGGGTGAGCGCGAGCAGCGCGCAGGCGCCGAACAGGAACGACCCGTACCAGGCGACGGCCGAGGCCGCCTGCTGCGGGGTGCGGACCCTCGCCGACACGGCGAGCTGGAGGACGACGACGAGCACGGTGTTGAGGGCCAGGAAGGCCGGGACGACGGCGTGCGGCGCGTCGGTGTGGTGGACGAGCCACAGCGGCAGGCCGACGTTGAGGAGCGAGTCGTCCAGGTTGAGCGGCATGTCCAGCAGGACGAAGCGGAGGTAGCCCCGGTCCCGCCACGGGCTCCTGCGGCCGGCGGGGGGACCGCCCTCCGCCGGCCGGGCGGGGGTGACCAGGCGGCGGTGGCCCCGAGGTTCCCGCGTGCGCCACACCAGCGCGGAGGCCACCAGGAAGGACAGGGCGTTGCCGAGGATGAGGACCTCGTAGGCGCCCCGGGTGCCGACGGCGAGGCCGATCGCGGCGAGGCCCGCGCCGACGGCGTAGCCCGCGTTGGCGGCGCTGCGCGACAGGGCCTGGTAGGTGGCGCGGCGCTCGCCCGCCACCCGGGTGGCGAAGAGCATTTCGAGGGTCTTGGCGGCCCGGTCGCCGAGGTGGGTGAGGGCGACGAGCGGCAGGAGCAGCTCGAAGCGGCTCACGCCGAGCATCGCGCAGAGGGCGGCGAGCCGCAGCAGGTGGCAGGCGATCAGGAGGGGGCGTACCGGGAACCGGCCGGCGAGGTGGCCCGCGATCGGGGAGCCCGCGATGCCCGCGACGGCGCCGACGCCGAGCATGAGGCCGAGGCGTCCGGCGTCGAGGCCGACGACGAAGGTGAAGAAGAGGACCGAGGAGGCCGCCCAGACGCCGGTTCCGGTGCGGTCGAGGAGTTGGGCGAGCAGCATGATCCGCGCGTCGCGCCCCCCGGGCGGCCGCCGCAGCTGGGCGATCAGCCCGCCGCCGGAGGCGTCGCCCTCGGCGCCGGGGTCCGGCACCCGGGCCGCCTCCGGGCCGGCGGCCGGGGTGCCGGTGACTCCCGGGCCGTGGGCCTCGTCCTGCCCCGTGGTGCCGTGCCGTCCCATGCCGGTCTCCGCTTCCCCCGCCCGAAAGTATCTCGATGTCGAGATACCAGACGGCAGCCTGCCCCCTCACCTATCTCGACGTCAAGATATTTCGGGGGAGGCCCCCCGCCGGCCCCGCCAGGCCCCCGCCCCGGCGTGCGGGGCGGGGGCTGCGGGCTAGCCCGGCAGGAGGGTCGAGGCCACGGCCGCCGGAACCGGGGCCAGGCCCGCCGGGCGGGTGGTGAAGGTGCCCCGGCCCTGGGTGCGGCCGCGCAGGCGGGACGCGTAGCCGAACAGTTCGGCCAGCGGCACCGTCGCCGTCACGGCCGCGGTCCCGGCCCGGGTCGCCGAGCCCGTGACCCGGCCCCGCCGGGCGGCGAGATCGCCGAGGACCGCGCCGACCGACTCGTCCGGGACGGTCACGGTGACCTCCGCGACCGGCTCCAGCAGCTCCAGCGCGCTCGCCCGCAGGGCCTCCCGCAGCGCGAACCGGCCGGCCGCGCGGAAGGCGAGCTCCGAGGAGTCCTTGGAGTGGGTCGCCCCGTCGGTCAGGGTCACCCGCAGCCCGGTCACCGGGTACCCGCCGAGGGGGCCCTCGGCGAGGGCGTCCCGGCAGCCGGCCTCCACGGCCCGCGCGTACTCCGGCGGGACCCGGCCCCCGACGACGGCCGAACGGAAGGCGAAACCGGGTTCGCCCAGCGGCTCGACGTCGATCACCACATGGGCGAACTGGCCCGCACCGCCGTCCTGCTTGACGTGCCGGTACACCAGCCCGGCGACCCCGCGCACCACCGTCTCCCGGTAGGACACCCGGGGCCGGCCCACGACGACCTCCACCCCCTGGTCCCGGCGGACCTTCTCCACCGCGACCTCCAGATGGAGCTCGCCCAGCCCCGACAGCACCGTCTGCCCGGTCTCCGCGTCGGTACGGACCACCAGCGAGGGGTCCTCCTCGGCGATCCGGGCCAGCGCGGCCGCGAGCCGGCCGGTGTCGGTGCTCCGGCCCGCCTCGACCGCCACCGACACCACCGGGTCGGCCACGGTCGGCGGTTCGAGGAGCAGCGGCGCCCCCGGCGCGCACAGCGTGGTGCCGGCCCGGGCCGCCTTGGGCCCGACCACGGCGACGATGTCACCGGCCACCGCCTCCTCCCGCTCCTCGTGCCGGTCGGCCTGCACCCGCAGGATCCGCCCGATCCGTTCCGTCCTGCCCGTACCGGGGTCCAGTACGGTGTCACCCCTGCGCAGGGTGCCCGCGTAGAGGCGCACGTACGTCAGCCGCCCGGTCGCGGTCGCCGTCACCTTGAAGGCGAGGGCCGCCAGCGGCTCCGCCGGATCGGCGGAACGGCCCCCCACCGCCGGCATGTCCGCCGGCGACGGCAGGTAGGCCACGACGGCGTCCAGCAGCGGCTCGATCCCGCGGTTGCGGTACGCCGACCCGCACAGCACCACCACGCCGTCCCCGGCGAGGGTCAGCTCGCGCAGGGCACGCGCCAGCGTGCCCTCGGTGAGGGAGCCCTCGGCGCAGAACTCCTCCAGGGCCTCGGCGTGGAGTTCGGCCACCGTCTCCTCCAGGGCCCTGCGGCGCTTCAGCGCCTCCTCCAGCAGCGGTTCGGGGACGGGCGCGCTCTCGTACGAGTCCGCGCCCGAGCCCGTGCCCCAGAGCAGGGCGCGCATGCCGAGGAGGTCGACGACACCGGTGAAGGCGTCCTCGCGGCCGACGGGCAGCTGGACCACCAGGGGGACGGTGCCGAGCCGGTCGCGGATCGAGGCCACCGCCGCGTCGAGGTCGGCGCCGGCCCGGTCCAGCTTGTTGACGAACGCGATCCGCGGCACGCCGTGCCGGTCCGCCTGTCGCCACACCGACTCGCTCTGCGGTTCGACACCGGCGACGGCGTCGAACACCGCGACGGCTCCGTCGAGGACCCGCAGGGAGCGCTCGACCTCGTCGGCGAAGTCGACGTGCCCCGGTGTGTCGATCAGGTTGACCCGGTGGCCGGCCCAGGAACAGCTGACGGCGGCGGCGAAGATGGTGATGCCGCGGGCCCGTTCCTGGGCGTCGAAGTCGGTGACGGTCGTCCCGTCGTGGACCTCGCCGCGCTTGTGGATGGTGCCGGTGGCGAAGAGGATCCGTTCGGTGACGGTGGTCTTGCCGGCGTCGACGTGGGCGAGGATGCCCAGGTTGCGGACGGCGGTGAGCGGGTTGGCGTGGGTGTCGGTGTGGGCGTGGGTACGGGTGCGCATGGCCCGGGGCCTTTCGGATGCCGTGGAACGGGTGAAGAGGGCGGCGCGATTCCCCCGCGTGGCGGGTTCGCTCCTGACACCGGGTCAGGGGCGATCGGCGGATGCCCGCTCAGGGGCACACGTCGGGGGCGTACGGTGACAGCCGCGCAGCTGCTACCGCGCGGTGCGAGACACCGGGATCACGTCGTACCGGGCTGGGGGAACGAGGGCGGCGGCGGTGTGCGTACGCATGGCCCTGCTCCCCTTCTCTTCGTGCGACGGCATGAGGCGCGCGGGCCGTTTCGGCGGCGCGCACGGCGAGTGTAGGCAGGGCGCTCCGGGCACGGCACCGTATTTTCCCGCGGGCCCGGGCCGCCTCAGACGAGGAGGCGTTCGCGCAGCCGGGCCGTGGTGGCGGGCGTGATGCCGACGGTGTCGGCGAGGTAGCCGGAGGGGGAGCCGTAACGGCTGGTCAGGTCGGCGAGGACCAGGGCCATGACGGTGGCCGGGGCGCGGCCGTAGGAGGGCCAGAGCAGGGTGCGGTCCGGGTGGCCGGCGCGCCAGTCGGCGGTCAGGCGTTCGGTGGCGAGCTCGGTGAGCGCGAAGTCCGCCAGGACCTGCTCCTCGTCCACGCCGAGGAGGGTCAGGACGAGGGCGGCGAGGAGGCCGGTGCGGTCCTTGCCGGAGGTGCAGTGGAAGACGGCGGGGCCGGGACCGTCGGCGATCAGCTCGATCGCCCCGCGGATCTCCTCGGTCCCGTCCTCGGCGACTTCGGCGAAGCGGTCGGCGAGGTAGCGCCACGGGTCGAGGGAGGGGTCGATCGCGGCCTGGTCGTAGGGGCGGTGCTCGATGCTCAGGTTGGCGTACGTGAAGCGCTCCGGCTCGGGTATCCGGCCCCTGGCCTCGATCTCCCAGGGGTAGCGCAGGTCGATGACGGTACGGATGCCGAGGCCGAGGAACCGCTCCCAGTCCTCGGCGGCGCCCTCCAGCTTGCCGAGGGAGTCGGCCCGGTAGAGCCGGCCCCATGCGGTGGTGCGGCCGTCGGCGCAGCGGTAGCCGCCGAGGTCGCGGAAGTTGTGGAGGCGGGTGAAGGGGACGTGGCGCGGCGTGGTCACGGACAACTCCTGTGGCGGGCGGGGTGATTGTGGCGCCAGGATGCCTCATCGGCCGTCGGGGGAGGAGCCCTCCGGGGGGTGGGCGGGGTGCGGGGAGGTGATGTGCCACAGTCCCGCGTCCGATCGGTTCGCCGCCCAGCCGTCCGGCAGGGAGGGTGGTCCGGTGAGCTCGACGCCGGTGAACTCGGCCCGGCCGTGGAAGGCCGCGCCGGGGAAGGCCGGTCCGGCCCGGAAGACCGAGTCCTCGACGGAGACGGTGCCGTCGAAGGAGGCCCCGTCGAATCCCGTGTCGGTCGCGAACGTGGCGCGCAGGAAGTGCACGGACCCCTGGAACCGAGCTCCCGTGAAGTCGGCCCCCGCGCCGCCCACCGTCATGTCCGCGCAGTGCAGGGGGCCCGAGAAGACCGCGCGGTCGAAGGAGGCCCCGTCGAGGCAACCGACCTTCTCCCAGCGGGCCTCGCCGGTGAACAGGACCCGGGCGAAGTCCACCGGCCGCGCGAAGTCGGTGTCGGTGAACTCCGCTCCCCCCTCGAACCGGGCGCCCGCGAAGGAGGTCCGCGCCTCGAAGGAGGTCTCCCGGAAGAGCGCCTGCCCCCGGCACACGGCCAGGTCGAAGGCCGCCGGGGCCAGAAACCGTACGCCGGACACCCACAACTCGCCTTCCCACACCGCGTGTTCGCAGGACACCTGCCCGGCGAAGAAGGCCCGGCTGAAGTCGGTCGGGCCCTGGCAGGCGGCGTCGCGGAAGTCGAACGCTCCGTCCACCGAGGCCCCGGCCAGAGAGGCTCCCCACCGCAGGAGGGCGCGTCTGAAGGAGACATCGGCCGCCCAGGTCGCCCCTTCGAAGTCCGCCCGCCCGGTGAAGACCGCGCGCCGGAAGTCCGCCGGCCCGCCGAACTCGGCGATCGTGAACCGCGCGTCCCCGTGGAAGGACGAGCCTTCGAAGGACGCTCTTCCCCGGAACGCGGCCCGGGTGAAGTCCGCCGGTCCCTCGAACACGGCCCGGGAGAAGTCGGCCTCTGCGGTGAAGACGGTCTCCGCCTCCTCCCATCCCTCCTCGAAGCGCGCGTCCTCGAAGGTCACCGCGCCCAGGGCGAGCCGCCTCGTCCCCGGCTCGCGTACCGCGTCGAGGACCCGCCGCAGCAGGCCCGGACCGAACGGCACCCCCCGGAAGTCGAGCGGTGCGCCGGGGGCCAGAGCGGCCAGCACCTCCTCCTGCTCCCCGGGCGGCAGATGGGCCAGGCAGGCGTGGCGGCCCGCCAGACGGATGCCCGGGCAGCCCCGCGGTTCGTCGTCCGAGGAGCCGGCGCGGCAGCGCAGCCAGGCGACCGCCGCCCCCCGCGTGGATTCCTCGGCCTCCGTCAGCAGCTCGGCCAGCTGCCCGGGGCTGCCCCGGTAGGCCCACCCCCCGGCGTCGCCTTCGGCGCCGAGCGGGACGAGGTCGCGCAGGGCGGCCGGGCCGAGCAGCCGGCCGAGCTCCTCGTACAGCGGGCGGGTCAGGGCGAGCAGGAGGCGCGCGCCGTGTCCCGGACCGGCCTCCCCCAGGTGGGCGGTGACGAGGTCGTGCAGGAGCAGCCCCTCCGTGTCGCCCGGGAGGGTCCCGGCGTTCCGGGTCCCGAGGACCACGGCGAACGCGGGCTGCGTGCCCTCCGGCACCCGCTGGGCGTCGGCGGCCAGGACCCCGGGCAGGGCGGCGAGCAGCCGCCCGCCCTGGCCGAGGCTGCCCGGCGGATCCAGCAGCAGGTACGCCGTCCGCGGGTCCGGTCCCGGCGGGCCCTCCCCCAGCTCCGCGTCGACGGAGGCGTCCGCGGTCAGCCGCGACAGCAGCCGCCGCAGCCCCGGTTCGCCCCGGCCGCCGCGCGGCGCCGCCCCGCCCATCCGTACGCCGACGGTCACCCACGGGCCCTGGAAGCCCGTCCGGTACCCGGAGGCCCGCGGGTGGGAGTCCAGGACCGAGCGGAAGGCGACCTGGTCCAGCAGGGCCGCGCCCGACAGGAACACGAGGCGGTCGGGCCGGACGGTGTGCACCACCCCCAGCAGCCAGCCCTCGTAGGAGACGGGGGCGCCGACGAAGTGGGTCCAGCCCTCCGGTTCGGCGGAGAGACGGACGAGTTCCCCGTTGGCCGCTCCGCCGTCGCGGACCAGGGATCCGGTCAGCGGCGCCGGCAGCCCGCCGTCCGTGACCCCGTCGACGCGCAGGCGCGCCTCGGCGCCCGCCGGGCGCGTCCCCCACAGCTGCGGGGCGAACTCCGCGTCCCCGGCCAGGTCCTCCTCGCTCTCCAGCAGCAGGACGGGCGGGCTCGCGTTGTCCCACCACACCGGTCTGCAGGGGACCTCCCTGCCGCCCGACCGGATCCAGGCGAGCGCCTCCCCCGGTCGCGGCACGTCCCCCACGGTGAGCACCAGCCGCGGCGCGAGCAGGGTCCCCACCGCGGCGGGCTCCGCCAGCGGTTCGAAGCGGACCCGGACCACCCGGCTCGCCGGCCCCCCGTCGGAGGCCGCGCCCCGCCCGGCGGGCTCACGCCGACCGCCGGCCTGCTCCTGCCCCGGGTCCGGCTTCCCGCCGGCCTGCTCCTCCCCCGGGTCCGGGTCCCCGCCGACGGCTGCCCCGTCCGGCCCCCGTTTCCCGTCGGCGGGCCCGTCGGCCCCCCGCTCGGCGAACGGGAGGGCCTCGTCCGGGACCAGGCGCCGGCCCTCCTGCCCCGTGGTGACCCGGGTCGCCGAGAAATCGGGGCCGGTGCCCCGGTGGCGTGACATGAACTCCCAGACCCGGCGGCGCACCAGTTCCCGTACCGCCGCCACGTCCCCGCGCAGCTGGGAGCCCAGCAGCACGTCCCGTACGCCCGGCAGGAACTCGAACTCGGCCTCCTCCGGACGCTGCTGCGCGTCCCAGGGGGCGAAGAGCCCGCCGAGTGCCACCTCCGCCAGGTGGCCGTGCTCGGAGCCGCGCAGCAGGGAGCGGCGCACGAGGGTCATCACGGGCAGGGTCAGCGGTACGGCGGCCAGGTGCGCGGCCAGCTGCTGGGCGGTCGGGGAGGCACCGGCGCGGAAGCGCTCCACCAGCTCCATCGGGTCGGCGGCCCGGCGCGGCGGGCCGGCCGGCCGCGGGGGCGGCGGCGCGGCCGCGTCCAGCCGCAGGCAGGCCAGGCGGCGCCAGCGCCCGTCACCGGACACCACCCGGACCAGGCGGGCCAGACTGCCGGAGGCGAGGCCGACGACGGGGACGACGGGGCCGCCGCCGCGCGCCCGCCGGGCGGCCGGCACCCGCTGCCAGGAGCGGGTGGCGGCGGCGGGCCGGTCGGAGCGGACGGCGAAGGGCACGGGCCGTACGGCGCCGCGGGTCCACAGCCGTTCGGGCAGGACGTTCAGCACGGCCACGGCGTTGTGGCTGCTCCAGTGGCGCAGGACCGCACGCAGCGGGCCCTCCTGCCAGCCGCCGGCGACGGTGTCGGAGACGACGAGGATCAGCCGCCGGCCGGCCGGGTCGGCGAGTTCGAGGGGGTTGCGGGGTGCGGTGCCGGGGCCCCGGGCCAACCGCGGGGTGCCGCCGCGGCCCGTTCCGGTCAGCTGCCAGGCGCGTACGTCGCGGAAGACGCCGCTGCGGGTGAGGACCCCGCGCAGTTCGGCGACCAGGTCGGCCCACAGCAGCATCGAGGGGTGGCTGTCGACGACGAGGGCCAGGTCCAGCCAGCGGCTCTCGGAGGGGCGCAGCACCGGGGTGGGGACCATGGCCTCGATGCTGCGCTCCACGGTGAGCTGCTCGTCGAGTTCCTCTCCGGGGCCGCCGATGGAGCGGCGGCCGACGGGCCGCAGGGAACGCATCAGGCCGAGCGGGTCGTCGAGGGAGGCGGTGCGCGGCAGGCGCAGGGGTACGCCGCGCCGGCCGCGACGGCCGCCGGGAGGCCCGGCGGCGGGGCCGGGACGGGCGGTGGCGGGGAAGAGCTGGGCGGCGTCGGCGCCGGGGGCGGGAACCGGTCCGGGGGCGGCGTCGGGCGGGGCGGGCGCGGGCGGGGAGGCCGAGGCGTCGTCGGACGCGGGGGCGGGCGTACGGGTGCGGGCGGCGGCGGGGTCGACGCGTGCGGCGAGCCACAGGATGTCGGCGATCTCCTCGGCGCCGACGGCGGTGCGCGGGGCGGCGCCGTCCTCGGCGCCTTCGGCGAAGGCGGCGAGGAGCCTCTCGATCACGCGGTGGGCCCGGTCAGGTGCTGCATGACGGTGGCGAGGAAGCGGTCGCGGTCGTCGGGCGCCGACCAGGCTCCCGCCAGGCGCAGTTGGATGGCGTTGAGGAGCTGGTCGGTGGCCAGGTCGCCGTCCTCGGCGCGTTCGAGGAAGCTCCGGACGAGGTCCCGGTACTCGGCCCCGTCGGCGCCGGTGATGTCGACGCCGAGCCGTCCGCGCACGATGCGCGCGAGTTTCTCGGGGCCGGGTGCGTCCAGGTGCAGGCGGACGCAGCGGCGCAGGAAGGCGGGCGGGAAGTCGCGTTCGCCGTTGCTGGTGAGGACGACCACCGGGAAATAGCGGCACTGCACCCGGCCCTGGGTGACGGCGACGCCGGCGTCGGGGTCGTCGTCGGTGCCGATGGCGACGGTCGGCTCCTCCTTGGCGAGGCGGGCGAGTTCGGGGATGACGAACCCGCCGTCCTCGAAGACGGTGAGGAGGTCTCCGGGCAGGTCGATGTCGCTCTTGTCGATCTCGTCGATGAGCAGGACGCGGGGCCTGGGCTGCGGCAGCAGGGCGGTGCCGAGCGGGCCGAGGCGCAGGTAGCGGGCGATGGAAGGCGCGGCCGGGGTGCCCGTGGCCGGGGTGCCGGGGAGGCGGACCTGTTCGAGTCCGGCCTCCTGGAGGCGGCCGATGGCGTCGTAGAGGTAGAGGCCGTCGCGCAGGACGGTGCGGCTGGTGATGGGCCAGTGCAGTACGGGGCCCAGGGCGAGGTCGGCGGCGATGCTGTAGGCGAGGGTGGACTTGCCGACGCCGGGCTTGCCGGTGATGAGCAGGGGCCGGCGCAGGTGGAGGGCGGTGTTGACGACGTCCTTCTCGGGTTCGTCGGGAACGTAGCCCTCCCCGCGCCGCCGGGTGCGCTCCCAGGCCTCGCCCGCGCAGCCGGGCGGCCCGTAGGCCGGGTCGGGGTCCCCGGTGAAGTCCCGCCAGGGCGGCGGCGATCCGGCTTCCATCCGGGCGCGGCGCTCCTCGCCCGGTCCAGCGCCCTGGTACAGCCACCAGTCCTTCGCCACTGCCTCTGCCTCCATCGTCGCGTCAGGTCGTGCGGTCGGTACGGCCGTTCGGGCCGAACGGGCGGGGGTCAGGCCAGGGAGCGGAGGTCGATCGTGTCGTCGGGATCGTCCCACAACAGCACCAGCCGGTCTGCCCCTTCGGCCGCGCCCCCGGCGGCCGCCCGGCGCGCTTCGGTCACGCGGGCGGGCAGCCCGAGCACCGCCGGTGCGCCGGGGAGCGCCTCCGGGGAGAGGCGCGCGGGCAGACCGCCGGCCGGGGCTCCGCCGCCACGCTGCCAGACGGCGGCGGGCACCCCTCCTTCGAGGACCGCCTCCAGCAGGGCCTCCGTCCGGGCCGCCGAGGCATGGCCGAGGACGCAGGCGGGGCCGGTGCGGGCCCCCAGCTGCACCCCGAGGGCGTCGGTGACCTCCGGGTCCTCGACGACCCGTACGGTGTCCGGGTGGCGGCCGCCGTGGGCGTGCATCCAGCGCCACTTGGCGTGCCAGGCCGTGCGGGTGTCCTCGCGTTCCTGCGGGCAGCGCACCACCACCTCGTAGAGCATGCCGAGGGGGCGGGTCCGCCCCGCCGGTCCGCGGGGCACGGGCCACTGGTCGAAGTCCGTCTCCAGCATCTCGTACGGCACGTGGAACTCGATCCGCTCGACGCTCTCGTAGGGCTGTCCGGCTCCGCCGTCCGCCGTCGGCCCGGCCGCGAGCAGGGCGAGCCGGCGCACGAGTTCGGCCCGTACGGCGGCCGGCGCGACCGGGCTGCCCTCCGACTCCCAGATGTGGCGGGTGTGTTCGCCGCGCAGCCACATCCGGGCGAGCAGGCCGTCCTCGCCGCCGGGCGGGGACTCCAGGCGGACGTGCAGCGCGGTCCGGCGGGCGGGAGCGGCCGGCGGGCGCAGCACGGGCAGGGCGAGGCGTGCGCGGGTGGCGCGGACCCACTCGGCGAGCCGGCCCGACCAGTCGGGGTCGCCCAGGCCGCCGGCGGCGCCGCGGGGGCGGGCGGCCCGGTCGGCGAGATAGTGCACGAAGGGCACGGCCAGGGGCATGCCGGTGCGGCCGCCCTGGCGCTCGTCGAGGTCCGCGACCACGTCGAGGAGGGTGTCGGCGGGCAGTCCGTGGTGGACGGGGGTGGCGCAGCCGGCCTCCTTGAACGCCCAGGCGTAGGCCTCGTAGGCGCAGCGCGGCAGGCCGCGGCCCTCGAACAGGTCGCCGAGGCCGTCCCAGCCGGTCTGGTCGAGGCGGGCGGCCCGCGGCGGCACCGGCCCGGAGGGTCCGTCGTCGAGGAAGGAGCTCGCGTCCCAGTCCCGGTCGACGAGGAACTGGGGCAACTGCCAGCCCTCGCCGCGGGCGCGCAGGTCCTGGAAGGTCCGGTGGATCCGGCGGGCGGCCTGCGGGAGGCCGGTGACGCCCTCGCGGACGGAGCGGCCGCCGAGTTCGCCGAGCAGCGCCTCGGTGAAGCGGCCCGCGCCCCGCTCGGCGTCGTTCCGGGCGGCTTCGCCCTCGCGGGAGGCGTAGAGCCGGAACTGGCGCCGTCCGGGGACGGTGGCGCCGCCGCCGTAGTCGGTGCTGCCGAAGTTCCACCGGGTGTCGCGGGGGGCGTCGACCCGGCAGGCGTCCACCAGGGCGGCCTGGAGCGGGAAGCGGCGGTTCTTGACCAGGTCCGTCTTCCACCAGCGCAGGGCCGAGTCGAGGTTGAGGTGGCGGATCTGGCCGGGCCGGGCGTCGGCGCAGGGCAGCATCAGCTCTCCGGCGCCGCCGAGGTAGCCGTGGCCGGCCCAGAAGATCCACAGCAGGTCGCCGTCGCACTGCGGGAGTTCTTCGAGCAGGACCGACTTGGCGTTCGCCTCGGTGGCGGGCCGGTACGCCGGTCTCAGTTCGGCCAGGGCGGGGGAAGCAGTCCAGTCCAGCCGGTCGGGGTCGTCGAGCGGGGAGAGCAGCAGCCGCACGTTGGCCGCCGGGACCTCGCCGGGGCCGGTCAGCCAGTGGGCGAAGCGCAGGGCGTCGCGGGCGGGGCCACGCAGGTTCCAGCGGTGGCTGATCTCGTACCGTTCGACCCCGGCGACGAGCGCGAAGGTCCGCCGGGGTGTCAGGGCTGCGGGTAAGTCGAGGGGAAGGGGCTGGAGTTCGGGGTCGGCCCGGGTTCCGGGGTGGGTCACCCGATGCCCGCCTCGGCCACCGCCCGTTCGATGCGCTCGTAGAGGGACTGCTGTTTCCAGTAGGCGCTGTGGGAGACCGGGAAGGGCTGGCGGCTGCGGACCTCGTGGTCGGTGACGCGCGGGTCGCCGGGGAAGACGGGTCCGGCGAGGTAGGAGAGCACGTCCTGCCGGTCGTAGACATTGAGCCAGCGCGGGAAGCCGTACGGGAGGGAGCTGCCGGGCGGGAGGGCGGTGAGGGCGCCGATTTCGTGAAGGTACGGGGCCTGCGAGCCGACGGTGACGAGCAGTTCGGCACCGGGCACGGGTCCGCCGGAGGCGGCCTCCAGGGCGAGGAGGTCCACCAGGGCGATCCCGCCGAGGCTGTGGCCGATCAGGACGGTGGGGCCGGGCTCGGCGGTGATCCGCTGGTGCAGGAACGCGCGTAGCTCGGTGCCCCGGGCCTGGTAGCGCAGGATGTCGCCGAGGGCGGGGGTGGCGCCGACGGTGAGGGAGCCCCGCCGGGCGTTGAGCAGCGGCTGCGTGGAGACCCGCAGGGCGAGCCGGCCGAGGAAGGCGGCCGCTCGGGCGCCGGGGACGCGGGCGTCGCCGCCCAGGCGGGTGGTGAGCAGTTCGACGAGCCGGTCCCGTTCGGCGGCGGTGCAGTCGGCGTCGGCCCCGGCGGTGGCGAGGGCCCCGGCGGTGACGGCGCGGGCGAGGGCGACGGCCAGTTCGCGGGCCTGCGGCTCGGCGGCGGCCCGGGCCCCGGCGCGGGCGGCCTCGGCGGAATCGGCGGCGGCCTCCAGGGCCGGGCGGAAGCCGGGGGCGAGGCCGGTCCCGTCCAGCAGGGCGCCGAGCTCGTGGGGCCGGCCGTGGGGATCGTCCGGGGCTTCGGCCAGGCGGTGCAGGAGCTCCAGGACGCGTGTCCCGGCGGCCTGTACGCCGGGCGGGGCGAACGGGTCGTCGTCCGGCCCCTCCGCGGATCCGCCCGTGTCCCAGCCGGCCTCCGCGAGCACGCGCAGCTCGCACAGCGGGTCGGCGAGCAGCAGTCCCCACTCGGCGGTCTCGGTGTCCGCCGCGTCCGCGCGCCCGGGGGCGTTCAGGCCGGGGACGGAGCGGCCGCCCGAGGCCAGGACGGCCCCGAACCGCTCGCCCCAGAAGCAGGAGTCGACGGCGGCGCCGGGGAAGCGGGCGGTGAGCCGCTCGCGGACCAGTGCGAAGAGGGCGTCGTGCCGGTCACGCCGCACCCCCGTGCCGTGTACGAACAGAAACCGCATCGTCGGCCCTCCCCCTCGCGACCTCGCCCGCCCGCACGATAGCGCCGCACGGGCGGGACGGCAGGGGGAACGCGGAGTTCCGTCGGTGGCGGGAGGGGCCGGTTCAGCGTTTGCGGGCGAGGGTGAGGCCGTCGGCGACCGGCAGCAGGACGGACTCCACCCTCCCGTCGGCCCGTACGTGGGCGTTGAACTCGCGGACGGCCAGCGCGTTCCCCTCGGCCCCGGGGTCGGCCGCCGCGCCCCCGTAGAGCGTGTTGTCGGCGAGGAGCAGGCCGCCGGGGCGGACGCGCGGCACCAGTTCCTCCCAGTAGGCGCGGTAGCCGGTCTTGTCGGCGTCGAGGAAGACGAGGTCGGTCACGGGGTCGGGCGGCAGGGAGCGGAGGGTGTCCAGGGCGGGGGCGAGCCGCAGCTCGATCCGCTCCGCGACCCCGGCCTCCCGCCAGGCCTCCTGGGCGATGTCGGTCCACTCCTTGGAGACGTCACAGGTCAGGACCCGTCCGCCGGGGGCGAGTCCGGTGGCGAGGGCGAGGGTGGAGCTGCCGGTGAAGGTGCCGACCTCGATGATGCGGCGGGCGGCGGTGATCCGGGCCAGCAGGGTGAGGAACACGGCCTGCTCGTGCGGGACCTGCATGACCGCGGCGGCGCCGAGCCCGCGGGTCCGCTCGGCCAGCCGCTGCTGGACGGCGGTGCGGGGCTCGGCCTGGGCGACCAGGTACGCGTACACGTCGGGCGTGAGGGGGACGGTCTTGACCTCGTCCGGGGACCGGTTCATCGGGCGGCTCCTTCGACGGGTCGCGGTGCGGGGGCGGCCGCGGCGCGGGAGGTCATGCGGGTGGCTCCTCGGGGAGGGCCAGGGGTTTGCCGAGCGGTCCGCGCGGGATCCGGTCGACCAGGCGCACCCGCCGGGGCTCGGCGCCGAGGCCGCGTGCGGCGGCCCGTACGCCCTCCGCCGTCAGCGGGCCGCCCCCGGCGACGAGGACGTCGTACGCCTCGCCGCCGGGCGGGCCGGCGGCGCGCACGCAGGCGACGTCCGCGCCGGGGAGCGCGGCGCGCAGCCGGGCGGCGATGGCGCCCAGGTCGCGGCGGACCCCGTTGACCTTGACCAGGTGGGCGCGGCGGCCGAGGCGCAGGAACAGCCGGTCGCCGAGCCGGCGGACCAGGTCGTCCATCTCGTGGTGGTCGGGGCGGCCGCCGTCGGGGAGGGAGGCCAGGCGCGGGCCGGTGACGGTGAGCGGGCCCTCCGCGCCGACGCTCGGGGCGCTGAAGGCGACGTCGTCGAGGAGGGTCCACGGGGCGTGCGGGTCCCAGCCGGTGCGGTGCGCGACGGCGCCCGTCTCGGTGGAGCCCAGCAGCTCGATCAGGGCGGCGCCGGGGTGCTCGCGGAACTGCCGTGCCTCGGGCGGGAGTTCGGCGGAGCCGTGCAGGAGGACGAGCCGCTCGAAGGAGGCGGTCCAACGGGGGTGGCCGGCCAGGGTCCGGAAGGCCGCCGGAATGGCGGCGACGGCGACCCGGCGGGCCGTGACGGGCGGCGGCGGGCAGTCGGGGCCGGGCCAGAACCACACCGGCAGCCCGGCCAGGGCGGGCAGCATCACGGTGGCCGAGGCGCCGTAGGCGTGCTGCGGCGGGACGAAGCTGACGACGGCCTCGGGAGCGTACGGGGCCAGCAGGCGGGCGGCGTGCGCGGCGTCGGCCAGCAGCAGCTCGCCGGAGAGGACGCGCCGGACGGGCTCGCCGGTGACGCCGGAGGTGTCGAACGCGTACTCCCCGGCCCGGAGCCGGCCGCGGACACGCTCGGCGTCGGCCGGGGCGAGCCGGTCCCAGGGCAGGTGCCAGCCGCCTGCGGCGGGCGGGGCCGGGGCGGTGGCGCCGAGGCGCTCCGCCAGGGTGTCGAAGGAGAGGGTCGCGTAGCCCTGTGCGGGGATCACCGGGCCGGCGGGGTCGAGGCACATGCGCGGGGTCCCCTCGTACGGTGCGGCTGCGGTGGGCCGCGGCGGGCCCTGAAGGCTCAACGACGGGGCGCCCGGAAGGAAACGGGCACCCGAAGGCCCCACCGCGCACCCCAGGCCACCTGGGACCACCCACCGCTCCCCGGGCCCCGCCCGCGCACTCCACGCCGGGCACCCCCGCCCCGCGGCGCGACACCCCGGACCTCCCTCCGCCGGGACCCGTTCCACACACTCCACACCCGGCGCACCCCGCACGCGCCGCGCGACATCCCGGACCCCCTCCGCTCTCCCGACTCCGCCCCTGCGCTCACGCCGGGCCGGCCGCTCCCGCACCGCACCCCCCACCGGGTCCCGGCGCACACACTCTAGCCGTCACCTGTGACATGTGAAATATTACCTGCGCTCTCCGAACTCCCGGAAAGGTCACCCCCGTTGCGCAGACTCCTCGCGGCGGGAGCGGCGATATCGCTCACCGCTCTCGCCTTCCTCGCCACGCCCGCCCAGGCGGCCGCCCCGCCGCCCCCGGCCCCCGCCGGCCCGCAGGCCGGACAGGAGGCGGCCCCGCCGCCCGCCCCCCTCGAACTCCGGCGCCAGGCCCTGCGCCGCCAGGCGCTGGAGGGCGTCGCGGCGGGCGGCGCCGGGTCGCGGCGGGCCGGGCCGGCCCCCCGGACCGCCAGGATCGGCGACCAGTACGTCGAGCTCTCCCAGGAGCGCAAGGACAAGGTCTTCGTCATCCTCGCCGAGTTCGGCGACCAGACGGACCCCCGCTTCGGCGGCACCCCCGGCCCCCTGCACAACACGATCGCCAAACCGCCCAAGGACGACAACCACACCCTCTGGCGCAAGGACTTCGACCGCGACTTCTACCAGCGGCAGTTCTTCTCCGACGACCCCGGCGCGGCGTCCATGCGGGCGTACTACAACCTCCAGTCCTCCGGGCGCTACGACATGGACGGCACCGTCACCGACTGGGTCAAGCTGCCCTACAACGAAGCCCGTTACGGTACCGACAAGTGCACCGAGACCGGCCAGTGCCGCACCAACTGGGACCTGGTCCGCGACGCCACCAAGGCCTGGTACGACGCCCAGCTCGCCAAGGGCCGCACCCCGCAGGACGTCAAGGCCGAGCTCGCCCAGTACGACGTGTGGGACCGCTACGACGCCGACCACGACGGCAACTTCAACGAGCCCGACGGCTACCTCGACCACCTGGTCGTCGTCCACGCGGGCAAGGACCAGACCTGGGGCGGCGGGGACCAGGGCAAGGACGCCATCTGGGCGCACCGCTGGTTCGCCTACTGGGACCAGGCGGGCACCGCGGGCCCGGAGGGCAACAAGGCGGGCGGCACCCCCGTCGGGGACACCGGCATCTGGGCCGGCGACTACCTCACCGGCGGCGAGAACAGCGGGGCGGGCCTCTTCTCCCACGAGTTCGGCCACGACCTGGGCCTGCCCGACCTCTACAGCTCGGACGGGGACAACGGCGTCAACTTCTGGTCCCTGATGTCCTCGGCCTCCTACCTGGGCAAGGGCCCGAACACCACGGGGCAGTTCCCCGGCGACCTGGACCCGTGGAGCAAGCTCCAGCTGGGCTGGCTCGACTACACGGAGGCCGACGCGGGCCGCACGACCCGCGCCACGCTGGGCGTCTCGGGCTACCACACCCAGGACCCCCAGGCCCTGCTGGTGCACCTCCCGCCCTCCACCACGCGCACGGACCTCACCGACCCCTACGAGGGGACGAGCCAGTGGTGGAGCGGTACCGGTGACCTCATGGACAACACCCTCACCCGCCCGGTGGACCTCTCGCACCGCCCGGCGACCCTCTCCGCCCGCCTCTGGTACGACACGGAGAAGGACTTCGACTTCCTGACGGTCGAAGGCTCCTCCGACGGCGGCGCCACCTGGACCCCGCTGCCCGGCACCGTGAACGGCACGCCCGTCCCCCCGAAGGGCGTCTCCGGCACCTCCGCCGGCTGGACCGACCTCTCGGTCCCCCTGCCCGCCGACACCGACCGGCTCCGCCTCCGCGTCACCTCGGACGGCAACACGCACGGCCGGGGCGTCACCTTCGACGACCTGCGGGTCACCGCGGACGGCGACGGCCGCACCCTCTTCGCGGACGGCGCGGAAGCCGGCGCGAACGGCTGGACCGCCCTCAAGTGGTCCCGCACCGAAGGCCGTACGGGCACGGAGTCCCACCCTCGCGCCTACTTCGCGGAGAACCGCCGCTACACGGGCTACGGCTCCTATCTCCGCACCGGCCCGTACAACTTCACCTCGACGGACAACCGGGTCGAGTTCTACCCCTACCAGCAGGGCGTGCTGCTCTGGCTCTGGGACACCGCCTACAGCGACAACACCACCAAGGCGCACCCGGGGTCGGGCCTCATCCTGCCCGTCGACGCCCGCCCGGAAGCCCTCCGCTTCCCGGACGGCACCCTGGCGAACGCCCGCGCCCAGACGTTCGACGCGACCTTCTCCACTCGCCCCACCGACCGCGTCACCCTGCACAGGACCGGCAGCACCCTGACGGTCCCCTCCCGCCCGGGCGTCGCCGTCTTCGACGACCACCGCACGTCCTACTGGACCCCGGACCTGCCCCAGGTCGGCGTCAAGGTCCCGGACACGGGCACCCGCCTCCAGGTGCTGCGCGAAACGGCCACGACCACCACCCTCCAGCTGACCCCGTCCGCCCCCTGACCGTCCGCGCGCGCACGGGCGCCCCGCCGGGAACTCGCCGGCGGGGCGCCCGTCGCCGTGCGGCCGGAAGGCTCAGCCGCGGGGCAGGACGGTGGAGAGGACCGCGGGCAGGGGGTACCAGTCCGCGGAGGTGATCGAGGCGTGGTGGCCCGCCATCAGGGCCACCCGGTCGCGGGCCTGGGCCTCGGTGGGGTGGACCGCGTCGATCGCCGGGGCGACGTTCTGGGCGTCCGTGGCGATCAGGAGGTAGTGGTTGCGGTCGTACCAGGACGTGTCGATCGTGCCCGAGGCGTAGGCTGCCGCGTCGCCGTCGAAGACCACGAACCAGGGGCGCAGGGCCGGGTCCGCGTAGCGGTTGCGGGGGTCGCCCGGTTCGGCGCGGTGGACCGCGGGGAAGGCGGCGGCCGTGGCGAGGTGGGTGCGCAGGTGCTCGGCGTACTCGCGGTCCGTCCAGAGCTTGTCCGCCGCGTTGCCCTCCTCGACCGTGCCGGGGATGAGTTCGACGAGGAACGTGCCCGCCATCTGCGCGCGGGTCGGCCAGGCGTCGGCGCGGGCGGCCGAGTCGAGGTCCGGGCGGCCGGCGGCGAGCCGGCCCGGGGTGTAGAGGGCGTCGCCGAGCTTCGCGGTGAGGAGGCTGTCGAGGGCGGCGGGGCCGCGGCCCAGGTTCGCGGCGAAGCCGTCCTTCAGTTCCAGCTTCAGGACGATCGGACGGTGCCCGGGGTGGGCGTCGTGCCAGCTGCGGATGTCGGAGAGGCAGCCCGCGAGGTTCTGGTCGCGGGACTTCGTGCGCAGCTGGGCCGGGGTGGTGGCGTTCTCGCAGTTGCTGTTGTTGCCGAACGGGTTGTCGTGGGAGACGCGCCAGCCGCTGCCGAAGAAGTTGGTCCAGACGTCCAGCTCCAGCATCGCGGCGCCCGAGTCCAGGGCGTCCGCGAGATAGGGGTACTTGGTCTTCTCGTAGGCGTTGTGCACGCCCACTCCGGTGGACGCGGAGTAGCGCAGATCGCCGGTCGAGGCCGTGGCGGGGCCGGCGGACACGGCGAGGGCCGCGAGGGCCGCGGTCAGCAGGGCGGCTGCCGCGCGGAGACGGGTGCGGATGGGCATGGGTGGGTGGCTCCCCTGGTTACCGATGGGTAAGGCGCCTGGAGCGTAGGGGAGTCGGGTGAAGAGGGGAAGGCCCGGGGATGGCCGTACGGGGTGCGGTGTGAGGAGGGGCACGTTCCGGCCGGGAACCCGCGGCGGCCGCCGCCCGTTCCGGGGGTTGACGGGTGGTCCTCGGCGGTGGCGGGAGTGGCGCGATGACGGGCAGGGCCGTACGGGTCTGCGTGCTGGCCGGGGTGTGCTGCGCCCTGGTGGCCGCCGGGGTCGCCTTCGGCCTGGGCCGGATGGGGACCCTCGCCCGGGGGGACGGCGAGCAGGGGCGGTACGTACAGGACGCCGCGCTCGCCGACGAGGCCGCCGCCGGAGTCCTGGAGAAGCTCGTCGAAGGCGGCCCGCGGGCGGAGCCGCCCGTACGGGGCTTCGCCGAGGGCGACTGGAAGCCCTCCGACCCGCTGGAGGCGCGGGACGTGCCCGCGGAGCCCGCGATCGGGGCGCTGTTCTCCCCCGGCCCGGACTGGGACGACGACCACCACTGCTCCGGGAGCGTGGTGCACTCCGCCGGCGGGGACCTCGTCGTCACCGCCGCCCACTGCGTGTACGCCGGCGGGTTCCGGAACAACCTGGCCTTCGTGCCGGGGTACGAGGAGGGGAAGGCGCCCTACGGGGTGTGGGTGCCCACCCGGATCGACGTGGACCCGCGCTGGGTGCGGGACTCCGACCCCGATGTCGACGTGGCCTTCATACGGGTGCGCCGCGCCGGGCACCCCGGGCAGCGGCTGGAGGACGTCACGGGGGCGCACCCCGTCGCCTTCGGCCGGCAGCTGCCGGTCCCGGCCCGGCTGGTGGGGTATCCGAACGACAGCGAACGGCCGCTGGGCTGTTCCGGGACGGCCGTGGCCGACGGGCCGACCCAGCTGCGCTTCGACTGCGCGGACGTCCCCAACGGGACCAGCGGCGGTCCCGTGCTGAGCGCCGGGAACACCCTGATCGGGGTCATCGGCGGACGGGACGGCGGCGGGGACGAGACCACCTCGTACAGCAGCTGCTTCGGGGACCGCGTACGGGCGTTGTACGAGCGGGCCGCGCGCGGCTGACGACAGGCCCAGACCCCGCGCGGCGGCCGGGCCCCGTACGGCCGGTTCCTACCCCGCGTGGTGGGGCGGGTAGGGCGGGGCGTCGGGGGCGGTGGGCAGGCGCCACTTCGACAGGACGCGGAGCACGGTGCCGGGCGCGAGGAGGGTGTTCGGCGGGGCGGACAGGGACAGGACCCCGAAGAACGGGCCCGAGATGGCCGGGTCCGTGTTGGCGCCGGCCATCACGCGGGACATGTACCGCTGGAGGACGCGCGTCGCCCGGTCGGGTGGCGGGCCCTCGGTCCAGGGGTAGCGGAGGTCCTCGCTCGTGGCGATCTGCCAGGCGACGGCGGCGGCCTCCGCCGTACGCCGCTGGAGGGCGCGGGCCTCGGCGGGGACGCGGTGGGCGGGCAGGCCGGCCAGGGCCGAGTCCAGGGCGTGCGCGGCGCCGGCGGCGACGCTCATGCCGTGGCCGTACACGGGGTTGAAGCGGCAGGCGGCGTCACCGACGACGAGGAGCCCCTCGGGCCAGCGGTCCATCCGCTCGTAGTGGCGCCACTCGTTGGCGGTGGCCCGGAACCCGGTCGGTTCGGACAGCGGTTCGGCGTCGCGGATGGCCTCGTAGAGGGCGGGGCTGCGCAGGCTGCGGGCGAACTCCAGGAACTCCGGGTCCCTGGTGGGCGGGACGTGCTCCCCGTTGCCGAGGAGGGTGACCAGCCAGCTGCCGTCCTCCTGCGGCACCAGCACGCCGCCGCGCGGGCTCTCGGGGCGGCCCTGGACGTACATCCCCCGCCAGCGGCGCGCCACCGGCCCGGCCTGCGGGGCTTCGGGCGGGGCGTAGGCGCGGCTGGCATAGCCGAGGTGGGAGTCGTACCGGGTGACCTCGGGGGCCGGATAGCCGAGGGCGGCGAGCCAGGCGGGCGCCTTGGAGGTGCGGCCGGTGGCGTCGACCACGAGACGGGCGGCCAGCGGGGCGCGGTCGCGCAGCGTCACCCCGGTGACCGCACGGCGGTCCGGGCCGGCGACGAGCCCGGTCACGGCCCGGCCTCCCAGCACCTCGATGCGGCGGTCGCGGCGCACGGCCCGGCGCAGCGTCCAGTCGAGCAGCTGACGGCTCCCGACCAGCATCCTGGCTCCGGGAACGGGCTGGAACCAGTCGGCCGGGCTCAGCCAGAGGAAGTCGCGCGGCGACTCCAGGAGGACCGCGCCCGCCCCGGTCAGCTCGGCCGTGATCCCCGGGAGCAGCCGCTCCATGACCTCGATGCCGCGCGACCACAGGACGTGCACGTGCCGGGACTGCGGTACGCCGGGCCGGAAGCCGGGGCCGTCGTCGGGGAGTCCGTCCCGTTCCAGCACCGTCACGCGGGGGAAGTACCCCGCGAGGACCCGGGCCGTCAGCAGCCCGGCCGGTCCGGCGCCGAGGACCACCGCGTGGTCGTGGCCCTCGTCGTCGGGGCCGCTGCCTTCGCCGTCCGGGGGGCGGGGGCCCGTGCCGGGGCGCGTGTGGGCGTCGTCCGAGCCGGCTGGGTGGTTGTCCGGAGTGTCGTCCATCGTCCGAGTGTGGTGCGGCCGGCGCGGGCCCGGGCAGGTTCCCTCCGGGGCGGACGGGGGCGTGGCGGGGGCGGACGGGGGCACGCCGGGGGACGGGGCCCGCCGGGGGTGGCGGCGGGTGTGCGGTCACCGCGCCGGGGGGCGTCGTCGCCGGTCACCCCTGGCACGGGAGGCGGGGCCGCACCCCAGTAAGCTGCGGGTCCGTCCCGCGCGTCCGCCCTCTCCCGTTCCCGAGGTACCGCAGTGAGCTCCGCAGCACCCCCCATAGCCGTGGCGGTCGTCGGCCTCGGGGCCGACGGCTGGACCGGGCTCACCGCCGCCGCCCGGGACGCGCTGTCCGGCGCCGAGGTGCTGATCGGCGGGCCCCGGCAGCTGGACCTGCTCCCGGCCGGCGCCTGCGCCGGGCTGCGGGTGGCGTGGCCGAGCCCGCTGCGCCCCGCCGTGCCGAAGCTGATGGCCGAGCACGCCGGGCGTCGGGTCGCGGTACTGGCCAGCGGAGACCCGATGTTCTACGGGATCGGCCGCGCC
Source organism: Streptomyces racemochromogenes (assembly GCF_044129415.1). Lineage (GTDB taxonomy): Bacteria > Actinomycetota > Actinomycetes > Streptomycetales > Streptomycetaceae > Streptomyces > Streptomyces racemochromogenes_A. Next base: position 12,431 of record NZ_JBBDHD010000006.1, on the reverse strand, counting down.
CTCGCCGAGGAGCTGGGCCCGGACGCGCTGCACGTCCATCCGCACCCCTCCTCCGTCTCGTACGCCTGCGCCCGGCTGGGCTGGCCGGTGGAGGACACCGAGGTGGTGACCGTGGTCGGACGGCCGGTGGCCCGGGTGGCGGCCGCGCTGCACGAGGGGCGGCGGGTACTGGTGCTGAGCGCCGGAGCGGGGACCCCGGACGCGATCGCCGCCCTGCTGCGGGAGAGGGGCTTCGGACCGAGCCGGATGCGGGTCCTCGAACAGCTCGGCTCCGAGCGCGAGGACGCGTACGAGGGCACCGCGGCCGACTGGCGGCGCGAGCCCGGCGATCCCCTCAACGTGGTGGCCGTGGAGTGCCGGCGGGATCCGGGCACGGCGGTCCCCCGGCTCGGCGCCACCCCCGGGCTGCCCGACGCCGCGTACGAGCACGACGGCCAGCTGACCAAGCGCCACGTCCGCGCCGCGACCCTCTGCGCGCTGGCCCCCGCCCCCGGTGAGCTGCTGTGGGACATCGGCGGCGGCTCGGGTTCGATCGGCATCGAGTGGATGCGCACGCACCCCTCCTGCCGCGCCGTGGCCGTCGAGCGCGTCCCCGAGCGGGCGGCACGCATCACCCGCAACGCGGCGGCCCTCGGCGTCCCGGGCCTGCGCGTGGTCGTCGGCGCGGCCCCGGCGGCGCTGGACGGACTGGCCGCGCCCGACGCGGTGTTCATCGGCGGCGGGCTCACCGCGCCGGGGCTGCTGGACGCCGCCTGGGCGGCGCTGGCGCCGGGCGGACGGCTGGTCGTCAACACCGTGACGCTGGAGTCGGAGGCGGTCCTCGCCGCACAGCACCGGCGCCACGGCGGCGAACTGGTGAAGCTGGCCGTCGCGCACGCCGTGCCGGTCGGCGGCTTCACGGGCTGGCGGCAGGCGATGCCCGTCACGCAGTGGTCCGTGACGAAGCCGCCGCAGCGGACCGAGACTCCGTGACGAAGCCGAAGACCCAAGGAGACTGACATGACCGTGTACTTCATCGGCGCGGGCCCCGGCGCCGCCGACCTGATCACCGTACGCGGTGCCCGTACCCTCGCCGCCGCCCCCGTCTGCCTCTACGCGGGCAGCCTGGTCCCGCGTGAGCTGCTCGACGAGTGCCCCGAAGGGGCCCGGCTGGTCGACACCTCGCAGCTGAACCTCGACGAGATCATCGCCGAGTGCGTACGGGCCCACGCGGCGGGCCTGGACGTGGCGCGGCTGCACTCCGGCGACCCCTCCATCTTCAGCGCCGTCGCCGAGCAGATGCGGCGCCTCGACGCGGCCGGCATCCCCTACGACGTCGTCCCGGGGGTGCCGGCGTTCGCGGCGGCGGCGGCCTCGCTCAAGCGGGAGCTGACCGTCCCCACCGTCGGCCAGACCGTGATCCTCACCCGGATCGCCCAGCAGGCCACGCCGATGCCGCCCGGTGAGGACCTGGCCACGCTCGGCCGCAGCGGCGCCCTGCTGGTGCTGCACCTGGCCACCCGCTACGTGGACCGGGTCGTGGACGAACTGCTGCCGCACTACGGGGCCGAGTGCCCGGTGGCGGTGGTGGCGATGGCCAGCCGTCCCGACGAGCTGATCCTGCGCGGAACCCTCTCCGACATCGCGGGGCAGGTGAAGGAGGCGGGGCTGGTGCGCACCGCCGTGATCGTGGTGGGCCGGACGCTGGGCGCGGAGCAGTTCCGCGACAGCCACCTCTACTCCCCCGAGCGCGACCGGCATGTCTGCTGATCCGGCCGTCCCGGCGGGCCGGGCGGGGCACGTCCTGATCCTGGGCGGTACGACCGAGGCCCGCCGGCTGGCGGAGGCGCTGGCACGGGAGCCCGCGTACGCGTCCTCGTACCGGGTGACGAACTCCCTCGCGGGCCGGGTCGGCTCGCCGGTGCTCCCGCCGGGCGAGACCCGGATCGGCGGTTTCGGCGGGGTCGAGGGGCTGGCGGGCTGGATCACGGCGCACGGGGTCACCCACGTGGTGGACGCCACGCACCCGTTCGCGGAGCGGATGAGCTTCCACGCGGCCGGGGCGGAGGCGCTCACGGGCGTGCCGACGCTGGCGCTGCGCCGGCCCGGCTGGACCCCGGGGCCGGGCGACGCCTGGACCTTCGCCGACGACCTCGCGGGGGCGGCCGCCGTGCTGCCCTCGCTGGGCGGGCGGGCGTTCCTGACCACCGGCCGGACGGGCCTGCACTCCTTCGCGCACCTCACCGGCACCTGGTTCCTGGTGCGTTCGGTCGACCCGCCGCAGGGGCCGGTGCCGCCGCGGATGGAGACGCTGCTGGCACGCGGCCCGTTCGGGCTGGCGGAGGAACGGGAGCTGATGGCCCGTCACCGCATCGACGTACTGGTCACCAAGGACAGCGGCGGCGAGGCGACGGCACCCAAGCTCACCGCGGCCCGCGAGGCGGGGATCCCGGTCCTGGTCGTGCGCCGCCCGCCGGTGCCGCGGGGTGTGGCGTGCGCGGAGTCGGTGGAGGCGGCCCTGCGCTGGCTCGGCGGCACGCGGCGGTGACGTCGCAGGGCGGGCGCGTGTGCGGGAACCCCTGGTGGCGGGCCGGAAAAGGGAGGCGGTGAACCTTTCCGGTCACAGCACTAGGCTGGAGGAATGCGGATACGTCACCCCCTCGTCCTCGCCCTGGTCCTCGCCGCCGTGTCGCCGCTCGTCGCGGGGTGCGGTGGGAGTGCGGCGCCCGAGGCCAAGGGCTGGGAGCCCAGCGACGCGCTCCAGCGGGCCGACGAGAGCCTGGCGAAGGGCGTCACGGACGGCGCCCGGGTGACGATGCGGGGGACGGGCTTCCTCAAGTCCGGGATGGAGAAGGTGCTGGAGACCGGCGGGGAGCGCCCGTACCGCTTCGACATCGCCTGTGACAGCGAGGAGAGCTCCCGGGTCACCCTGCTGCTGTCCCGTGAAGGCGGCCCGGGGGACCGTTCGTTCGACGTGTCGTGCACGGCCGGTGAGGTCACCCGGCTGAACCTCCCGCCGGGTTCGGCGCCGACCGCGCACATCGACCCCGCGCCGCAGGACGACTCACCGCCGGCCGGGGTGCTGTCGTGGCAGCTGCTCATGGTCGACCCGTCGACGGTCCAGGGCTGCCCGGACGCCTACGCGGGCTGCCCGGGCTGAACGGCGCCGGCCGGACGCGGCGGCGGCCCGCACCGGGTGTGCCCGGGGCGGGCCGCCGCGCTCAGCGCGCGGCCCGCGCGGTCACGGGTACCGGCGCGGGGTCCACGTCACCCGGGACCCGTCGGCCCGCTCGGTCACCCGGGTCTGCGAGGACCCGATCAGCAGGATCGTCCGCATGTCCACCTCGGACGGCTCCAGTTCGCCCAGCGTGACGATCCGCACCGACTGCTCCGGCCCGCCCACGTCCCGCGCCACCACCACCGGGGTCTGCGGCGCGCGCAGCTCCAGCAGCAGCTCCTTCGCCTGGGCCACCTGCCAGGTCCGGCTGCGCGAGCCCGGGTTGTACAGGGCGAGCACCAGGTCGGCCGCGGCGGCCGCGCGCAGCCGCTCCGCGATGACCTCCCACGGCTTGAGCCGGTCGGAGAGGGAGACGGTGGCGTAGTCGTGGCCCAGCGGGGCGCCGGCCGCGGCGGCCGCCGCGTTGGCCGCCGTCACCCCGGGCAGCACCCGTACGGGCACGTCCGCGTACGGGGCCTGCCCGGCCACTTCCAGGACGGCGGTGGCCATCGCGAAGACGCCGGGGTCGCCCCCGGACACCACGGCCACCCGCTTGCCGCGGCGGGCGAGGTCGAGGGCGAACTCGGCGCGCTCGGACTCCACCTTGTTGTCGGAGCCGTGCCGCACCTGGCCCGGCTTGACCGGCACCCGGTCCAGGTACGTGGTGTACCCGACCAGCACCTCGGCGTCGGCCAGCGCCCGCTTCGTCTCCGGGGTCAGCCACAGCGGTCCGGCCGGGCCGGTGCCGACGACGGCGACCTCGCCGGGCCCCGACGGCACGCTGCCCGGGTTCCCGATCCGGCTGGGCACGACGGCGACGGCGAAGTACGGGACGCTGTCGGGGTCGGTGTCGGCCAGGACCCCGGTGCGTTCGCCCTCCATCGTGGCGCGTTCGACGTAACGGGCCTCCGCGAGGCGGCCGCTGCCCTCCATGGCCCGCCGGACGGCGGGGAAGGTACGGCCGAGCTTCATGACGACCGCCGAGTCGGTGGCGGCCAGGCGGGCGGTGAGCTCCTCCTCCGGCAGGGTGCCGGGCAGGATGGTCAGCACCTCCTCGCCCTCCACCAGCGGGGTGCCGAGCCGGGCGGCGGCGGCGCTGACCGAGGTGACGCCGGGGATGACCTCGGCCTCGTAGCGGTCGGCGAGCCGCTTGTGCATGTGCATGTAGGAGCCGTAGAAGAGCGGGTCGCCCTCCGCGAGCACGGCGACGGTCCGGCCGGCGTCGAGGTGCGCGGCGAGGCGGGCGGCGGAGGCCTCGTAGAACTCCTCCATCGCGCCCTGGTAGCCGCCGGGGTGGTCGGTGGTCTCGGTGGTGACCGGGTAGACCAGCGGCTCCTCGACATGGTCGGCGCGCAGGTGCTTCGCGGCGATCGAGCGGGCGATGGAGCGGCCGTGGCGGGCGCTGTGGTACGCGACGACGTCCGCCTGCGCGATCACCTCGACGGCCCGCAGGGTCATCAGGGACGGGTCGCCGGGCCCGAGCCCGACCCCGTAGAGCTTGCCCTTCACCCGGGCCTGGTCCTGGTCCTGGTGCTGCTGCGCCTCGCTCATTCTTCCTCGCTCGCGATCGCGTTGACCGCGGCGGCCGCGATGGCGCTGCCGCCGCGCCGGCCCCGCACGATCAGGTGGTCGAGGCCCGAGGGGTGGGCGGCCAGGGCGTCCTTGGACTCGGCGGCCCCGATGAATCCCACGGGGACGCCGATGACGGCGGCGGGGCGCGGAGCGCCCTCCTCGATCATCTCCAGCAGCCGGAACAGCGCGGTCGGGGCGTTGCCGACGGCGATGACGGAGTTCTCCAGGAGCCCGCGGTCGCGCCAGACTTCGAGGGCGGCGGCGCTGCGGGTGGTGCCCAGCTTCGCCGCGAGGGCCGGTACGGCCGGGTCGGAGAGGGTGCAGACCACCTCGTTGCCGGCGGGCAGCCGCTTGCGGGTGACGCCGCTGGCGACCATCTGGACGTCGCACAGGATCGGCGCGCCGGCGTGCAGGGCGGCGCGGGCCCGCAGGACGACCTCGGGGGTGTAGCCGAGGTCCTGGGGGAGGTCGGTCATGCCGCAGGCGTGAATCATGCGCACCGCGACCTGCGCGACGGAGGCGGGCAGCCCGGAGAGGTCCGCCTCGGCGCGGATCGTGGCAAAGGACTGGCGGTAGATCGCGGCGCCGTCCTTCTCGTACTCGAACACGGTGTACTCGCTCATTTCTTCACTGCGGCTTCGGTTGTTATGGGGGTGGTGCGTGCGGCCGTGAGGGTGGCCGCGAGGTCTGCGTGCGGGACGGGCCGCGCATCGAGTTCGTAGCCGTCGGGGGTGGCGACGAGGTCCACCCAGGCGGTGCCGCGCGGATGCCCGCAGCGGCGGGCGCAGCCGGACCAGTGCACGGGCAGGCCGCCGGTCGCCCGCTCCACGACGGCTCGCGCGTCGGCGCGTACGTCCGCGAGGGACTTGGCACAACCGGGCCTGCCGGTACAGGCGGTGACGGACCGCCAGGGGCTGCCGGGCCGGACCGCGAGGCCGGCCGACTCGACGCGCGCGGCGCCGTCGGCTGCCGCGCGCGGGAGGACGACGCTGCGCCACGGGGTGACGCGCAGCTCCCCCTCCCCGCCGGCGGCCTCGGCCAGGACCCGCCACTGCGCCGAGTCCAGCCGGCCGAGCGGGGGCAGTGCGCACAGTCCGGCCGCGCCCACGCGCCCGGGCCGGGGCGGTTCGGCGTACGGCCACTCCACCTCGGGCACGCGCCCGGCCGCGATCCCCGCGTCCGCCAGGCGGCGCACGAACTCGCCCTCGTCCAGGGAGTGTTCAGGGGGCAGCTCGGCGACCCGCCAGGCCCGGGTCCCGGCCGCACGGGCCGCGTCGAGGAAGTACGCGGCGGCGCACAGCGCGGCCCGCGCGGCATCGCCGGCATCGACCTCGACGGCACCGACGCCGCTCCCGAGCCGCACGAGGACCGGCCCGTCCGCTCCGCCGAGGAGGGTGACGTCGGGGTCGAGGGCGGCCACGTCCCCGCGCCCGTCGTCGAGGGCGAACAGGAACCGCCCGGACAGGTCGGCCGCCCGCGCACTGGCGCACAGCAGCCGGTCGAGTTCCCGGACCCGGTCCACGACTCGGGGACCGGCCTCCGGGGTGGCCACGATGTTGCGCACCCGCTCGTGGGACGGCGCGGGCAGCAGCCCGGCGCCGTCCAGCAGCCGCGCCAGCCCGTCGCCACAGCCGTCGGCGAGGCCGCGCAGCTGGACGTTGCCGCGGGAGGTGAGTTCCAGGTGGCCGTCGCCGAACCGGTCGGCGGCGTCCGCGAGCGCGAGGGCCTGCCGGGTGGTGAGCAGCCCGCCGGGGATGCGGACGCGCGCCAGGTACCCGTCGTCGGCGGCGTGCAGCCGCAGCGCGCCGGGGCAGGCGTCGCCGCGGTCACGTATGACGGGTTCGTCCCGCGATGCGGCGGAAGGGGGCTGGGGCGGCATGGCCGCGAGCATACCCACGATTCCCCGCCCCCGACCTGTGTCCGTCGCCACCCCGACCAGGGGATCCCCGACGGACCACGCGGCCGGATCCGGCCCCGCCGGCGTTTGAGGCGCGGGGTCCGGGGCAGAGCCCCGGCGAAGGACCCGCACCCGACAACTCCGCTGCCGGTCTGCCCGTCCCGCCCCCTCCGGGCCCCGGATCGGGCAGAGCCCCGGCAGCGGCGCCGCACCGGACCGGCCCCACCCCGACCCCACCTCCCGGCCAGGGAAAGGGCCACCTAAGATGACCTTCCGGCGGACCACTCGGCCCGTCACCGCCGAGGACGGCGACATGGGAGGAAGCCCGGTGCGATTCCGGCGCGGTCCCGCCACTGTGAGCCCCGCGGAGCGATCCGCGGGGTGAGTCAGGAACTCCCGCTGTCCTCACTGCCCGGGGCGCGGAAACCCCGAGGAAGGCCTGCCGCCGCATGATCCTGCTGCTGTCGACGTCCGACACCGATCTGCTCAGCGCCCGCGCCGCGAACACCGCCGACGGCCCCGTGCCGTACCGGTTCGCGAACCCCTCCCGCCTCCCCCTCGACGACCTCCCCGGCCTGCTCGACGGCGCCGAACTGGTCGTCGTACGCCTCCTCGGCGGCCTGCGCGCCTGGCAGGACGGCCTCGACGTGCTCCTCGCCCCGGGCCAGACCCGCCCCGTGGTGGTCCTGACCGGCGAACAGGCCCCGGACGCCCAGCTGATGGAGGCCTCCACGGTCCCGATCGGCATCGCCGCGGAGGCCCACCGCTACCTCGCGCACGGCGGCCCGGCCAACCTCGACCAGCTGGCCCGTTTCCTCTCCGACACGGTCCTGCTCACCGGCCACGGCTTCGAGCCCCCGGCCGCCTCCCCCACCTGGGGCCCCCTGGAGCGCCCCGCCACCGAGGCCACCGGCCCGCAGGTGGCGGTGCTCTACTACCGCGCCCACCAGATGAGCGGCAACACCGCCTTCGTGCACGCCCTCTGCGACGCCATCGAGGCCAAGGGCGGCCGTCCCCTCCCCCTGTACGTCTCCTCCCTGCGCACCCCGGAGCCGGAGCTGCTCCAGGCCCTGGAGGCGGCGGACGCCATCGTCACCACCGTCCTGGCCGCCGGCGGCACCCGCCCCGCCACCGCCTCCGCGGGCGGGGACGACGAGTCCTGGGACGCGGGCGCGCTGGCCGGGCTCGGCGTGCCGATCCTCCAGGCCCTCTGCCTGACCGGCTCCCGCAGCAACTGGGAGGAGAACGACGAGGGCCTGTCCCCCCTCGACGCCGCCACCCAGGTCGCCGTGCCCGAGTTCGACGGCCGGCTGATCACCGTGCCGTTCTCCTTCAAGGAGATCGACGAGGACGGCCTGCCCGCCTACGTGGCCGACGCGGAGCGCGCCTCGCGCGTGGCCGGCATCGCCGTGCGCCACGCCCGCCTGCGCCACATCGCACGCGCGGACAAGCGGATCGCCCTCGTCCTCTCCGCGTACCCCACGAAGCACTCCCGCATCGGCAACGCGGTCGGCCTCGACACCCCGGCCAGCGCCGTGGAGCTGCTGCGCCGGCTGATCGCCGAGGGCTACGACTTCGGCCCCGTGGAGGAGATCCCCGGCCTGGTCTCCGGTGACGGCGACGAGCTGATCCGCGCCCTGATCGAGGCGGGCGGCCACGACCAGGACTGGCTCACCGAGGAGCAGCTGGCCCGCAACCCGGTCCGCATCCCGGCCGCCGACTACAAGCGCTGGTTCGCCGAACTCCCGGCGGCCCTCCGCGAAAGCGTCGAGGAGCACTGGGGCGAGGCCCCGGGCAACATGTTCGTGGACCGCTCCGCCAACCCCGAGGGCGACATCGTCCTGGCGGCCCTGCGGCGCGGGAACCTCCTCATCCTGATCCAGCCGCCGCGCGGCTTCGGCGAGAACCCGATCGCGATCTACCACGACCCGGACCTGCCGCCCTCGCACCACTACCTGGCCGCGTACCGCTGGATCCAGGCGGCCGCGGCGGACGGCGGCTTCGGCGCCGACGCGATGATCCACCTGGGCAAGCACGGCAACCTGGAGTGGCTGCCCGGCAAGAACGCGGGCCTGTCCGCCTCCTGCTCCCCCGACGCGGCCCTCGGCGACCTGCCCCTGGTCTACCCCTTCCTGGTCAACGACCCGGGCGAGGGCACCCAGGCCAAGCGCCGGGTGCACGCGACCCTGGTCGACCACCTGGTCCCGCCGATGGCGCGCGCCGAGTCGTACGGCGACATCGCCCGCCTGGAGCAGCACCTGGACGAGTACGCCCAGATCAGCTCCATGGACCCCTCCAAGCTCCCCGCGATCCGCGCCCAGATCTGGACCCTGATCCAGGCCGCGAAGCTCGACCACGACCTGGGCCTGGAGGAGCGCCCGGACGACGACGGCTTCGACGACTTCCTCCTCCACGTCGACGGCTGGCTGTGCGAGGTCAAGGACGCCCAGATCCGCGACGGCCTGCACGTCCTGGGCGGCGCCCCGACCGGTGAGGCCCGGGTCAACCTGGTCCTGTCGATCCTGCGCGCCCGCCAGATCTGGGGCGGCACCTCCGCCCTGCCGGGCCTGCGCGAGGCCCTCGGCCTCGACGAGTCGGCGGCCACCCGCACCGCGGCCGACACCGTCGAGGAGACGGCCCGCGCCCTGGTCCAGGCGATGGAGGACGCGAACTGGGCCCCGGAGGCGGTCGCCTCGACCGCGGCGGGCCACCCCCGGGCCGTCGCCGACATCCTCACCTTCGCCGCGACCGAGGTCGTCCCCCGCCTGGCCGGCACCACGGACGAGATCGCCCACGTCGTCCGCGCCCTGGACGGCGGCTTCGTCCCGGCCGGCCCGTCCGGCTCCCCGCTCCGCGGCCTGGTCAACGTCCTCCCGACGGGCCGCAACTTCTACTCCGTCGACCCCAAGGCCGTCCCGTCCCGCCTCGCGTGGGAAACGGGCCAGGCCCTGGCCGACTCCCTCCTGGCCCGCTACCGCGCGGACCACGACGACGAGTGGCCCGCCTCGGTCGGCCTGTCCCTCTGGGGCACGAGCGCGATGCGCACGGCCGGCGACGACGTGGCGGAGGCCCTGGCCCTCCTCGGCGTCCGTCCGGTCTGGGACGAGGCCTCGCGCCGCGTGACAGGCATCGAGGCCATCCCCCTCTCCGAACTCGCCCGCCCCCGAATCGACGTGACCCTGCGCATCTCGGGCTTCTTCCGCGACGCGTTCCCGCACGTCATCGGCCTCCTCGACGACGCGGTCCGCCTGGCGGCCTCCCTGGACGAACCGCACACCGAGAACTTCGTCCGGGCGCACGCCCAGGCCGACCTCGCCGCCCACGGCGACGAACGCAAGGCCACCACCCGCATCTTCGGCTCCCGCCCGGGCACCTACGGCGCGGGCATCCTCCAGCTGATCGACTCCCGCGACTGGCGCACCGACGCCGACCTCGCGGAGGTCTACACGGTCTGGGGCGGCTACGCCTACGGCCGCGGCCTCGAAGGACGGCCCGCCCGCACGGAGATGGAGACGGCCTACAAGCGCATCACGGTCGCCGCGAAGAACACGGACACCCGCGAGCACGACATCGCGGACTCGGACGACTACTTCCAGTACCACGGCGGCATGGTGGCCACGGTCCGCGCCCTGCGCGGCACGGCCCCCGAGGCCTACATCGGCGACTCCACCCGCCCGGAAACGGTCAAGACCCGCACCCTGGTGGAAGAGACCAGCCGCGTCTTCCGCGCCCGCGTCGTCAACCCCAAGTGGATCGAGGCGATGCGCCGCCACGGCTACAAGGGCGCCTTCGAACTCGCGGCGACGGTCGACTACCTCTTCGGCTACGACGCCACGACCGGCGTCGTGGCGGACTGGATGTACGACAAGCTCACGGAAACGTACGTCCTCGACCCCACCAACCGCGCCTTCCTGGAGGAGGCCAACCCCTGGGCCCTCCACGGCATCGCGGAACGCCTCCTGGAGGCCGAGTCCCGCGGCATGTGGGAAAAGCCGGACCCCCAGATCCTCGAATCCCTCCGCCAGGTCTACCTGGACACGGAGGGCAACCTGGAGGCGGAGGCGGAATAGCCCGGCCGGGAACGCGGCGGGCTTCACCTGCTTCACCTGATGGGGTGAAATCCGCCATGTCCCCGGGGTGGCGGGGGTAGGGCAGTGCTGATCTCGTGCGGGGGCCGGGTCGGCCGGGCCCCGTGACCCGGACGAAAGGCCCGCCCCGCCGTGACGCAGCAGCCGTTTCACCTGCCGGAGTTCTACGTGCCGTATCCGGCGCGGCTGAACCCCCACCTGGAGGAGGCCCGGGCCCACAGCAAGCGGTGGGCCCGGGCGCTCGGGATGCTGGAGGGGTCCGGGGTGTGGGAGGAGCGGGACCTCGACTCGCACGACTACGCCCTGCTCTGCTCGTACACGCATCCGGACTGCGACGGCGAGGCGCTGTCGCTGGTCACCGACTGGTACGTGTGGGTGTTCTTCTTCGACGACCATTTCCTGGAGATGTTCAAGCGCTCCCAGGACCGCGACGGGGCCCGGGCCTACCTCGACCGGCTCGCCGCCTTCATGCCGACGGACCTGGCGGAAGGTTTCCCCGAAGCGGCCAACCCCGTGGAGGCGGGGCTCGCCGACCTGTGGGCGCGGACCGTCCCGGCCATGTCGGCCGACTGGCGGGAGCGGTTCTCGCTGTCCACGAAGAACCTGCTCGACGAGTCCATGTGGGAGCTGGCCAACATCGGCATCGGCCGCGTGGCCAACCCCCTTGAGTACATCGAGATGCGGCGGAAGGTGGGCGGGGCGCCCTGGTCCGCCGGGCTGGTGGAGTACGTGGCCGCCGAGGTGCCGGCGCGCGTGGCGCACTCGCGGCCGCTGGGCGTCCTGCGCGACGCCTTCTCCGACGCCGTGCACGTCCGCAACGACATCTTCTCCTACCAGCGGGAGGTCACCGACGAGGGCGAGCTGTCGAACGCCGTCCTGGTGCTGGAGACCTTCCTCGGCTGCTCCACCCAGGAGGCCGCCGAGATCTCCAACGACCTGATCACCTCCCGCCTCCTGCAGTTCGAGCAGACCGCGCTCGCCGAACTCCCCCCGCTCTTCGCCGACCACGCCCTCGCCCCGGACGAGATCGCGGCCGTCCTCGCCTACGTCAAGGGGCTCCAGGACTGGCAGTCCGGCGGGCACGAGTGGCACATGGTCTCCAGCCGCTACATGAACGAGGGGGCCAGGCCCACCGCCCGGCTGTCCCTGCCCTTCCTGCCGAGCGGGCTCGGTACCAGCGCCTTCGACCTGGGCTCGGTCTTCACCCGGCGGTCCATGGAGATGCGCGGCCGCTCCTTCTCCTTCACCCCCTTCGAGCACACCGGCCCCTCGGTGATCCCCGAGCTGAGCCTGCCCTTCGAGGTGTCCCTCAGCCCGCACCTCGCGCACGCGCGCGAGGGTTCGGTGGAGTGGGCCCGCAGGATGGGGCTGCTGGCTCCGCAACCCGGCGACCCGGGCTCGGTGATCTGGACCGAAGACAAGGTGCGCGGCTTCGACTTCGCCCTCTGCGCGGCGGGTATCGACCCCGACGCGACGGCCGGGGAACTGCTGCTCAGCGCGTGCTGGCTGACCTGGGGGACGTACGCGGACGACTACTACCCGCTGGTGTTCGGGCGGGCCGGGAACGTCGTGGGGGGGCCCGCCCCCCCCCCCCCCCCCCCCCCCGCTCATACCCCCCCCCCCCCCCCCGCCCCCCCCCCCCCCCGCCCCCCCCCCCCCCCCCGCCCCCCCCCCCCCC
>NZ_JBBDHD010000319.1:0-558 GCF_044129415.1 Streptomyces racemochromogenes | reverse complement strand
CCCCGAAATTTTTAAACAAATACTCGGAAAACCGATATGCGTTAACGGTTATGGTGGGATGTTTTTTTTTTATAATATAAAGCCCCGTTGGAGCCGGGCCCCCGGTACACGGGGGGGTACGGCCGCGCACGCGAGGGCGCCGGGCAGCAGCGCGTACCCGAACCGCCGCACCCCCGCCCGGCCCCCGGCCGGGGCGGGAGCGGGCCGCTCGGCGGGCTCCTCGCCGCGGGGGGTCCGCGCGTACAGCTCCTCGGCGAGCGAGAACACGTCCCGGTGCCGGAACCGCGCGGCGGTCCGGTCGGTGATCCCGCACGCCTCCAGCCCGGCGGCGACCTCCAGCGCGTCGACGGCCCGCTCACAGAGCTCCCGGTGCCGGTGCAGCAGCACCTTGACGGGGTCGCCGCCCCGCCCGGCCCGGCCGGACCCGCCCGGCGGTCCCGCCGGACGCGGTCCGGGGGGGTTCGGGGCGCCGGTGCCGGCCCCGGGCCGGCTCCCCGACCGGATCGCCGCGGGCGCCGCGGCGGCCGGGGCGGACGTCCTGGGCGGGGTGCTCGGCGC
>NZ_JBBDHD010000059.1:0-44179 GCF_044129415.1 Streptomyces racemochromogenes | reverse complement strand
AGCCCGGCGGGCCGAAGGGGTCGAGGGGAAAGCGCTCGGCGGTCAGCGCGGGGCGCCGCAGGTAGCCGCGGGCCAGGGTGTACCTGGTCCTCGACCGGTCCGGTTCCATGCGCGGGTTCTACAAGGACGGCAGCGTCCAGTACCTCGCCGACCACGCCCTCGCCCTCGCCGCGCACCTGGACGAGGAGGCCACCGTCCACACGGTGTTCTTCTCCACCGAGCTCGACGGCACCGCCGAGCTGACCCTCGACCACCACGACGACGGCTGGGTCGAGGCCCGCCACGCGGAGCTCGGCCGGATGGGCCGCACCAGCTACCACGTCGCCGTCGAGGCCGTCGTCGAGCGGTACCTGAAGGACGGCGGCACGGGCCCGGCCCTGGTCGTCTTCCAGACGGACGGCGCCCCCGACAACGTCCGCCCCGCCCGACAGGCGATCGCGGACGCCGCCGCCACCGCCCCCGGCATCCACTGGCAGTTCGTCGCGTTCGGCGACCACGACGCCAAGGCCTTCGACTTCCTGCGCAAGCTGGACGCCGAGAACGCCGGCTTCTTCCACGCCGGCCCCGCCCCCGCGGAGCTGACCTCGTCCGCCCTCCTCAAGGGCCTCCTCGACCGGTTCTGACGGCAGACGGACACACGAAGGGCCCGGGATCCCCAAGGATCCCGGGCCCTTCCCGTCACAGGAGCGGCAGCGTTACCGCGCGGCGTCCGGGTGGACGGCCTCGGCGACCGGCTTCGCGTCCGCCGCCTTCGTCTCGACCGGCTTGCGCAGGGCGATGTTCAGCTCGCGCAGGCGGCTCTCCTCCAGCACCGTCGGCGCGCCCATCATCAGGTCCTGGGCGTTGCCGTTCAGCGGGAAGGCGATGGTCTCGCGGATGTTCGGCTCGTCGGCCAGCAGCATCACGATGCGGTCCACACCCGGGGCGATGCCACCGTGCGGCGGGGCGCCCAGGCGGAACGCGCGCAGCATGCCCGCGAACTCGCGCTCGACCGTCTCGGCCTCGTAACCGGCGATCTCGAAGGCCTTCAGCATGACCTCGGGCTCGTGGTTGCGGATGGCGCCGGAGGACAGCTCGATGCCGTTGCAGACGATGTCGTACTGCCAGGCCAGGATGTCGAGCGGGTCCTTCTCCTCCAGGTCCTTCATGCCGCCCTGCGGCATGGAGAACGGGTTGTGGGAGAAGTCGATCTTGCCGGTCTCCTCGTCCTTCTCGTACATCGGGAAGTCGACGATCCAGCAGAAGCGGAAGACGTTCTCCTCGAAGTGGCCGGCGCGCTTGGCGGCCTCGACCCGGACCGGGCCCATGATCTTCGAGACCTCGTCGAACTCGCCCGCGCCGAAGAACACGGCGTGCCCGGCGGCCAGGCCCAGACGCTCGGTGAGGACCTTGACGTTGTCCTCGGTGAGGAACTTGGCGATCGGACCGGTCAGCGCGCCGTCCTCGCCGACGCGCACCCACGCCAGGCCCTTCGCGCCCAGCGAGACCGCGTAGTCGCCGAGGCCGTCGAAGAACTTGCGCGGCTGGTCGGCGGTGTCCGGCACGGCCAGCGCACGCACGTGCTTGCCGGCGAACGCCTTGAACTCCGAGCCCTCGAAGACGTCGGTGATGTCGACGAGCTCCAGCTTGGCGCGCAGGTCGGGCTTGTCGTTGCCGTACTTGAGCATCGACTCGCGGAACGGGATCCGCGGGAACGGGGAGGTGACCTCGCGGCCGTTGCCGAACTCGGTGAAGAGCTCGGTCATCAGCTTCTCGATCGGCTGGAAGACGTCCTCCTGCTCGACGAAGGACATCTCGACGTCGAGCTGGTAGAACTCGCCCGGCGAACGGTCGGCGCGGGCGTCCTCGTCGCGGAAGCAGGGCGCGATCTGGAAGTACCGGTCGAAGCCGGAGATCATCAGCAGCTGCTTGAACTGCTGCGGGGCCTGCGGCAGGGCGTAGAACTTGCCCGGGTTCAGGCGGGACGGGACGACGAAGTCACGGGCGCCCTCGGGGGAGGTCGCGGTGAGGATCGGGGTCGCCATCTCGTTGAAGCCGAGGGCCACCATCTTCGAGCGGATCGAGGCGATCACGGCCGAGCGCAGCATGATGTTGCGGTGCATGCGCTCGCGGCGCAGGTCGAGGAAGCGGTACTCCAGGCGCCGCTCCTCGTTCACACCGTCGTCGGTGTTGATCGTGAAGGGCAGCGGGGCGGAGGCGCCGAGCACCTCGACCTCGGAGACCTCGATCTCGATCTCGCCGGTGGCGAGCTCGGGGTTCACGTTGTCGGCACCGCGGGAGACGACCTTGCCGTCGACACGGACGACGGTCTCCTTGGTGACGCTGCTGAGGGCCTCGTTCGCCGCGGTACCGGGGCGGGCCACGAGCTGCGTGATGCCGTAGTGGTCACGCAGATCGATGAAGAGGATGCCGCCCAGGTCTCGACGGTTGTGCACCCAGCCGCTCAGCCGGACGTCGGATGCGACGTCGGAGGCACGAAGCTCGCCGCACGTGTGGGACCTGTACCGATGCATCAGTCATCCAGTTCTACGCGATTTCAAGGTGGACTCAACCGTCCCAAGGTTACCGTCCGGGAGCAAGCCTCACCGGGCGCGCCCGGAGCGCGGCCGCGGACGGCGCCGGACGGGCGCCGTGGCCGCATGACCTGTAAAGATGGCCGGGTGCGCACCGAGGACGTCCTGACCGCCATCGCGACCGGCCTGTGGCGGTGGGACAACGCGTCCGGAACGGTCACCCTCGACGGCGAGGCCGCCCGGCTGCTCGGGCTGCCCGCGGAACCCGTGGTCCTGCCCGAGGCGGCCGCCCGCGCGCGGTTCCACCCCGTGGACTGGAACGAGATCAACGGCATCGTGAACCTCGCCGTGGCCGAGGGGACGCTCGCCGAGGCCCGGCTGCGGATCATGGACGAGGACGGACGGGTGCTGCGCACGGTCCGCAGCCGCTCCAAGCCGCTGGAGAACCGGACCGCCGACGGCCGCGTCGACTACGAGCTGATCGGCACCATCCAGGAGATCGCCGAGCCGCAGCCCGGCACCACGGCCGCGCACACCCCGATCACCGGCGACTGGCGGCGCTCCCGCGAGGCCTTCCTGCTGGACGCGGGCCGGGCGCTGGCCGAGGCCCGCTCGACGGCCGAGGTGCTGCGGGTGGCGGCCTCGCTGTCCATGCCCGGCTTCAGCCCCGACGGGCTGGCCGTCTTCGGGACGGAGGGCGAGCGGCTGTCGGTCATCGGCCACCACGGGCACGCCCCGGGCGACGAGGGACCCTTCTCGGACATGCCCCTGGACACGGACTACCCGGCGGCCGAGGTCGTCCGGACCGGCCGGGCGATCTACCTGCCCACGCCGGAGGAGTACAAGCGGCGCTTCCCGGTCACCTGGCCGCTCGCCCGGGACTTCGGCCGGGCCTCCTGGGCCTTCCTGCCGCTGATCGTGGCCGGCCGGACGCTGGGGGCCTGGATGGCCGCGTTCAAGCACCCGGTGAGCTTCTCCCCGGACGAGCGGTCGGTGCTGACGACGGTGGCCCGGATGCTGGCCCAGGCACTCCAGCGGGCCGGGGTGGCCGAGTCGGAGCGGGAGCTGACCACCGGCCTCCAGCGGTCGATGATGCCCCAGCTCGGCCCCGACATCCCCGGCATGACCATCGCCGCCCGCTACGTCCCCACCGGCGGCGGGCTCCAGGTCGGCGGCGACTGGTACGACGTGATCCCGCTGCCCTCGGGCCGGTTCGCCCTGGTCATCGGCGACGTCCAGGGGCACGACGTACGGGCCGCGGGACTGATGGGCCAGCTGAGGATCGCCGTACGGGCGTACGCCTCCGAGGGTCACCGGCCCGACGCGGTGCTCTCCCGCGCCTCCCGCTTCCTGGCCGGGCTGTGTTCCGCTCCCGCCGCGGACGAGGACCCCGCCGCCGGACCCGGCGACGGACCCGACGACGACTTCGGCAGCCCGCGCTTCGCGACCTGCCTGTACGTGGAGTGCGACCCGCGGACCGGCACGCTGGAGATCGCCCGGGCCGGGCACCCGGACCCGGTGGTGCGGATGGCCGACGGCACGGTGCTGATGCGGCCGACGGCCGGCGGGCTGCCGCTCGGCATCGTCCCCGACACCGACTACCCCACGACCCGGTTCGCGCTGGAGCCCGGCGAGACGCTGATGCTGTGCACCGACGGGCTCATCGAGACCGGCGGGCACGACCTCGACACGGGCTGGGCCCGGCTGCGCGCCATCCTGGAGACCGACGCGCACGACCGCACCGCCGCCGCCGCGGGCGGCGGGGACGCGGAAAACCACCTCGAACGCCTCGCCGACCTGCTGGTCCAGGCCGTGCACGGGCCGTCCTCGCACCACACCACCGGGCCACTGGCCGACCGCCGCGAGGACGACATCGCCGTGGTGCTGCTGTGCCGCGAGAGCCCGAGCTGCGGCTGCGGGACCGTCGCGGCGCATCCCGTACGGCCCGTCCGGCGCACGGTGCTGACCGTGGCCCAGGCCGAGCCGGCCCGGATCGCCGGCGCCCGCCGGCAGGTCCGCGAGCTGCTGCACGACTGGGCGGACCCGGAGCAGGTGGACTCGGCGGTGCTGATGGTCTCCGAGATGGTGACGAACGTCCTGGTCCACACCGACGGCGACGCGCTGCTGGTCGTGGAGGCGGCGGGCGAGCCGGGAGCGCGGCGGCTGCGCGTGGAGGTGGCCGACGCGAGCGACGAGCTGCCGCACAAGCGCCACCCCGGTGAGATGGCCTCAAGCGGGCGGGGCGTCCTGCTGATGGAGATGCTGGCCGACGTCTGGGGAGTGGACCCGCGCGGCGAGGGCAAGTCGATCTGGTTCGAGCTGTACGAACGGTCCAAACCGAAGGGCGACGAGGACCGGGAGTCACCCCGGCCCGCCACCTGACCACCCGCCCCGGGCCTCCGGGGCCGCGCCACCGAAAGGCGGACCGGGTCATGCCGAACCCGACGACCCCTCTCCTCCCCGAACCGGTCCGGCGGCTGGCCGCCTGGTGCGCCGTGGTCCTGCTGGCGGCCGGCGTGGTCGGGATCGGCGTCTGGCTCTGCGTGGTGTTCAGGACGGCCGTCACTCCGGTCCTGCTCGCCCTGCTGGGGACCGCCCTGCTCGGCCCGCTGCACCGGCGGCTGGTCCGGATGGGGATGCGGCGCTCCCTCGCCGCCGTACTGACCTGCCTGGCCGTGGTGGTCGTCGCCGGCGGGGCCGCGTACATCGTGGCGACCGCGCTGGTCAAAACCGGCGACCAGATCCTCGGCGCCCTCAAGCAGGCCGGCGAGGAGCTCGCCGAGCGCTTCGGGGCCGCCGGAGCCTCCGTGCGGGACCTGGCCGCACACGCCCAGGGGTTTCTCGCCGACCTCGGCGGTACGGTTGCCTCCGGTTTCCTCGGCGGCCTCGGGGCCGTCGGCGCGATGACCGCGACCTCGGTGCTCGCGCTCCTGCTGATGTTCTTCTTCCTGCGGGACTCCGACCGCGCCGCGGACGCCCTGCGCTCCCTCGCCCCGCGCTCCGCCGGGGACGTCGTCGAGGCCATGGCCCGCCGTGCCTACGGGGCCGTCGAGGGGTTCATGCGCGGCACGACCTTCATCGCCGCGATCGACGCGGTCTGCATCACCGCGGGGCTGCTGGTGCTGCGCGTACCGGGCGCGGTCGGGCTGGGCGCCCTGGTGTTCGTGGGGGCGTACATCCCGTACCTGGGGGCCTTCGTCTCCGGCTCCGTCGCCGTGCTGGTGGCCCTCGCCGACCGGGGGTGGGCCGTGGCGCTCTGGACGCTGGGCGTGGTGCTGGCCGTGCAGATGCTGGAGGGGCACGTCCTGTTGCCCATGGTCCAGAGCCGGACGGTACAGATGCACCCGGCCACGGTGATGGTGGCGATCACCGCCGGGGCGGGCGTCGCCGGGGTCCTCGGGATGCTGTTCGCCGTGCCGCTGACGGCCGCGGTGTCCGGCGTCGTGTCGGAGATCCGGGCCCGGTACGCCGAGCCGGCCGCGGGGCCCGGGCCCGGGAGCCCCGCGTGAGGGGTGCGCCGGGCCCGGTGTTCCGGGCCCTCGGGCCGGTCAGGCCGTCTCCTCCGGGTCGGCCTGCCCGGCGCCGCGGTGGCCGAGGCCGGTCACGTCGGTGCTGGGGATGACGCCCAGGCGGCCCGCCTGGAAGTCGTCGAAGGCCTGCTGGAGTTCCGCGTGGCTGTTCATGACGAACGGCCCGTAGTGCGCCATCGGCTCGCGGATCGGGAGACCGCCGAGGATGACCACTTCGAAGGTCTCGCTGCGCGAGTCCTGCGCGGCGTCCGCCCGGACCGTCAGCTCGTCGCCGGAGCCGAAGACCACGGTCTGGCCCATCCGGAACGGGCGGCGCTCGGAGCCCGCCGCACCGCTGCCGGCGAGGCCGTAGGCGAGGGCGTTGAAGTCGGGCCGCCAGGGCAGCGTGACCTCGGCGCCGGGGCTGACCGTCAGGTGGATCATCGTGATCGGCGTGTGCGTGGCGCCCGGGCCGGCGTGGCCCGCGAGGTCGCCCGCGATCAGGCGGATCAGGGCGCCGCCGTCCTGAGAGGCGAGCAGCTTCACGGTGCCGCCGCGGATGTCCTGGTACTTGGGCGCCAGCATCTTGTCCTTGGCGGGCAGGTTCACCCACAGCTGGAGGCCGTGGAAGAGGCCGCCGGACATGACGAGTTCCTCGGGCGGGGTCTCGATGTGCAGCAGGCCCGAGCCCGCCGTCATCCACTGGGTGTCGCCGTTGGTGATGACTCCGCCGCCGCCGTGGGAGTCACGGTGGATGAAGGTGCCGTCGATGATGTACGTGACGGTCTCGAAGCCGCGGTGCGGGTGCCAGGGGGTGCCCTTGGGCTCTCCGGCCGCGTAGTCCACCTCGCCCATCTGGTCCATCATGATGAACGGGTCGAGGTACTCGTACTTGATCCCGGCGAACGCGCGGCGCACCGGGAAGCCCTCGCCCTCGAACCCGGAGGGCGCGTCCACCACCCCGAGCACGGGTCGGGCCTGGGCGCCTTCGGCGGGGGTGATGACGCGCGGGAGCGCGAGCGGGTTCTGAGCAGTCACTGCGGGCATGGTCAGGACCTCCTTCTTGCGAGAAGTTTAGTTGAATCTCGAACTTCCTGCCACCCGCACAGAACGGAAGGGGCCCCGGAGTAATTCCCCCGGGGCCCACGACCCTCTCGGACCACCCCCCGTCCGGGCGCCCCGACGGCACCTCCCCGCCGTCCCGGCGGCG
The DNA here is from genome assembly GCF_044129415.1 of Streptomyces racemochromogenes. Taxonomy (GTDB): domain Bacteria; phylum Actinomycetota; class Actinomycetes; order Streptomycetales; family Streptomycetaceae; genus Streptomyces; species Streptomyces racemochromogenes_A. The sequence continues at coordinate 36,947 of NZ_JBBDHD010000059.1, read as the reverse complement.
TGGCGATCAGGACCGCCGCGCGCTGCCGCACCGGCAGCCGGAGGCCGGCCACCCGGGCCCGCCGGCGGAAGGGGCGGCGCGGGCGGGGTGGACCGGGACGTGCGAGCGGTCGGGGCGCCCGGCGAGCAGCGGGCACTCGAAGCCCGGCGGCCCGCCCCGCCACGGAGGCCGTCCCGGCCAGAAGGCGTCCGGGAGGAGGGCGGCGAGGATCGCCTTGATGCCGGGCGCGGCCACCATCCGGGCGGGCCGGGCGACGGCCACATGGAAGCACCGCCGCACGGGCGGCCGTACGCCGAGCGGAGGGCGCCGTCCGGGCGGCCCCACGTCTCACGGTCCCGGCGTCTCGGCGCACGGCCGGGAGTCCGGCCCGGGGCCCGGGCGGCGGGGCCGCGGGGTCCCGCGCGGTCCCTCAGCGGGCTCGGCGAACGGCGCCACGTCGCCGTCGGGGCGCGGCGGGCCGAACGGCGGCCGGGCCGCGGGCGAAAGCTCCCGCAGGGCCCGCGCGATGCCGGCGCCCGACGCCCGCCCGCGCGGCGAGGAGGTCTAGCCGTACATGCGGCGCATCGCGAAGTCGACCATCTGCTCGACCGCCTTCGCGTCGAAGACCATCCGGTGGTCGCCCTCCATGTCCAGGACGAAGCCGTAGCCGGTCGGCAGCAGGTCGATCACCTCGGCGCCGGTGATCACGAAGTACTTGGACTCCTTGCCGGCGTACCGGCGCAGCTCCTTGAGGGTGGTGAACATCGGGATGACCGGCTGCTGCGTGTTGTGCAGGGCCAGGAACCCGGGGGTCTCGCCGCGCGGGCAGTAGACCTTCGAGGTGGCGAAGATCTGCTGGAAGTCCTCGGCGGACAGCGACCCGGTGGTGAAGGCCCGTACCGCGTCGGCGAGCGACGGCGGCGAGGGCTCGGGGTAGAGCGGCTGCTCGCCGTACCCGCCGGCCATCTGCTGCGGTGCGGCGTACTGCTGCTGTCCCGCGCTCACGTTCTGGTCGTAGCCGTACATGGGCCGAAGCCTACCGAGCGGCCCCGGCCCCCAGGCACCCTCCAGCGGGACCCGCTTGACGCTGGTCACAGTCGCCGCAGAAGGGTTGCGTCTTATTACTGGTGGGTAGCATCATGAGGTTACCGATTGGTATGTACGAGGAACCTGTCTCCCCGAGCCTTAACGGAGCCGTCGCCATGGGGCACTACAAGTCGAATCTCCGCGACATCGAGTTCAACCTCTTCGAGGTGCTCGGCCGCGAAAAGCTGTACGGCACCGGCCCGTTCGGCGAGATGGACACCGAGACCGCCAAGAGCATCCTGTCCGAGCTGACCCGCCTCGCGGAGAACGAGCTCGCGGAGTCCTTCGCGGACGCCGACCGCAACCCCCCGGTCTTCGACCCGGCCACCAACACCGCCCCGGTCCCGGCCTCCTTCAAGAAGTCCTACGAGGCCTTCATGGACTCGGAGTACTGGCGCCTGGGCCTGCCCGAGGAGATCGGCGGCACCACCTCCCCGCGCTCCCTGATCTGGGCCTACGCGGAGCTGCTGCTCGGCTCGAACCCGGCCATCTGGATGTACTCCTCCGGCCCGGCGTTCGCCGGCATCCTGCACGCCGAGGGCAACGAGGCGCAGAAGAAGATCGCCCAGATCGCGGTCGAGAAGCGCTGGGGCTCCACCATGGTCCTCACCGAGCCCGACGCCGGCTCGGACGTCGGCGCCGGCCGCACCAAGGCCGTCCAGCAGGAGGACGGCTCCTGGCACATCGAGGGCGTGAAGCGCTTCATCACCTCCGGTGAGCACGACATGGAGGAGAACATCCTCCACTACGTCCTCGCCCGCCCCGAGGGCCACGGCCCGGGCACCAAGGGCCTGTCCCTCTTCCTCGTCCCGAAGTTCCACTTCGACTGGGAGACCGGCGAGCTGGGCGAGCGCAACGGCGTCTACGCGACGAACGTCGAGCACAAGATGGGCCTCAAGGCCTCCAACACGTGCGAGATGACCTTCGGCGACCGGCACCCCGCCAAGGGCTGGCTGATCGGCGACAAGCACGACGGCATCCGCCAGATGTTCATGATCATCGAGTTCGCCCGCATGATGGTCGGCACGAAGGCCATCGCCACCCTCTCCACCGGCTACCTCAACGCACTGGAGTACGCCAAGGAGCGCGTGCAGGGCCCGGACCTGGCCAACTTCATGGACAAGACCGCGCCCAAGGTCACCATCACGCACCACCCCGACGTGCGCCGCTCGCTCATGACGCAGAAGGCCTACGCCGAGGGCATGCGCGCCCTCGTGCTGTACACCGCCTCCGTCCAGGACGCGATCCAGCTCAAGGAGGCCGCCGGCGAGGACGCCTCCGCCGAGATCGGCCTCAACGACCTGCTCCTGCCGATCGTCAAGGGCTACGGCTCGGAGAAGTCGTACGCGCTGCTCGCCGAGTCCCTGCAGACCTTCGGCGGTTCCGGTTACCTCCAGGAATACCCGATCGAGCAGTACATCCGGGACGCCAAGATCGACACCCTCTACGAGGGCACCACGGCCATCCAGGGCCAGGACTTCTTCTTCCGCAAGATCGTCCGCGACCAGGGCGCCTCGCTGAACGTCCTCTCCGAGACGATCAAGAAGTTCCTCGCCGAGGGCGTGGGCGGCGAGGAGCTGGCCCCGGCCCGCGACGCGCTGGCCAAGGCCGCCGTCGACCTGGAGGCCATCGTCGGCCAGATGATCGTCGACCTCACCGCCACCGGCGAGGACGTCAAGAACATCTACAAGGTCGGCCAGAACACCACCCGCCTGCTGATGGCCTCCGGTGACGTCGTCGTCGGATACCTGCTGCTCAAGGGCGCCGCCGTGGCCGCCGAGAAGCTTCCGACCGCCTCCGCCAAGGACGTGCCCTTCTACACCGGCAAGATCGCCGCCGCGAAGTTCTTCGCCGCCCAGGTCCTGCCGGGCGTCTCGGTCCAGCGCGCGCTGGCCGAGGCCGTCGACAACTCCCTCATGGAGCTCGACGAGGCCGCCTTCTGAGGCAGCCCCCCTGCTGTACGCGGTGTACGTACGCACCGGTGGCCGGACCCCTCCTGTCGAGGGTCCGGCCGCCGGTGCGTCCGGGGCCGCCGGCGACCGCGCGGCGGCCGGGTTCCCCGGTTGTCGGTGGTTCGTGGGACGCTCGTAGGCATGAGTCCACAGGAGCAGCACAGCGGCAGGGGGTACACGGTCCCCACCGGGCGCCCGTACGCCCTCAAGGAGCTCCAGGCCAACGTGGGCGCCCTCGGCGACCGGATCAAGGACCTCTACGAAGGGGCCCACCCCGCCGAGTACGACCCCGTGGCCGACGCCCTCTACGTGGCCTTCCAGACGGCCGCCGGCCTCGCCCCCGCCAAGAGCTACACCGGCTGCCCCGAGCACCCCAACGGCGCCCTCGACCCCGAGGCACCCGAGGGCTGGGGCCGCTGCCTCATCTGCAACGACCGCCGCCGCCTCGGCCGGCGCCTGCGCGGCGGACCCCCGGCCGCCCCCGCCGCCCCCGTGGAGCAGCGGCGCCTGGGCTACCCCGTCCCCGATCCCCCGTACACCCTCGACGTGCTGCGGCGGTACCTGCGCGGCATCGACGAGCAGCGCTTCCACCTCACGCTCGGCTCCCCCGACCAGGACTTCGTACGCCTCGCCGACGACCTCCACCGGGCGTTCATCGTGGCCCGCGAGCTCTCGCGCCCGCGCAACGCCTCGGGCTGCTCCGAGCACCCCGGCGCGCCGATCGACCCCGATGCCCCGCCCGGCGAGGCCTGTATCTTCTGCGCCGGACGCAAAAGACGTGCTCAGCGCCCGCCGCAGACCCCCGAGATGCTCCCGCGCATCCGGCGGGGCGAGCGCCGGCAGCTGCAGCGCCGATTCGAGCGTCCGCCGGGCTGAGACCGACCGGACCGCGGGCCACGCACCCCTCGGCCCTCCGACCCCTCGGCTATCCGCCGCAGTCCGGCCATGGCGAACACGACCGTCGTTAAGGTGAACCACATGAGCTCTCCCGCCCGCTTCGACCGCGGCCACACCGACGATCTGATGACCTTCCTGACGGCCAGTCCGTCGCCGTACCACGCCGTGGCCAACGCGGCCGAGCGGCTGGAAAAGGCAGGCTTCAGGCAGTTGTCGGAATCGGACGCCTGGGACTCGGGCACGGGAGGCCGGTTCGTCCTGCGCGGCGGCGCGCTCATCGCCTGGTACGTGCCCGAGGGCGCGGCCGCGCACACCCCCTTCCGCATCATCGGCGCGCACACCGACTCCCCCAACCTGCGCGTCAAGCCCGTCCCGGACACGGGCTCGCAGGGCTGGCGGCAGGTCGCCGTCGAGATCTACGGCGGCACCCTCCTCAACACCTGGCTCGACCGCGACCTGGGCCTCGCCGGCCGGCTCTCGCTGCGCGACGGCACCGACCGGCTGGTCAACGTGGACCGCCCGCTGCTGCGCGTCCCGCAGCTCGCCGTGCACCTGGACCGCTCGGTCAACTCCGACGGCCTCAAGCTCGACAAGCAGCGCCACATGCAGCCGATCTGGGGCCTGGGCGACGCCCGCGAGGGCGACCTGATCGCCTTCCTGGAGGAGGAAGAGGGCCTGCCCCAGGGCTCGGTGGCCGGATGGGACCTGATGGTCCACTCGATCGAGCCGCCCGCCTACCTCGGCCGCGACCGCGAACTCCTCGCCGGCCCCCGCATGGACAACCTCCTGTCGGTGCACGCGGGCGTCGCGGCGCTCGCCGCCGTCTCCGCGTCCGGCAAGCCGGACCACATCCCCGTGCTGGCCGCCTTCGACCACGAGGAGAACGGCTCCCAGTCCGACACCGGCGCCGACGGGCCGCTCCTGGGCAACGTGCTGGAACGTTCAGTCTTCTCCCGCGGCGGCACCTACGAGGACAAGGCCCGCGCCTTCGCCGGCACCATCTGCCTCTCCTCGGACACCGGGCACGCGGTCCACCCCAACTATGCGGAACGCCACGACCCTTCACACCACCCGCGCGCCAACGGCGGCCCCATCCTGAAGGTCAACGTCAACCAGCGCTACGCCACCGACGGCAGCGGCCGCGCCGTCTTCGCCGCGGCCTGCGAGCGGGCCGGGGTGCCGTGGCAGACGTTCGTCTCCAACAACTCGATGCCGTGCGGCACGACGATCGGCCCGATCACCGCGGCCCGCCACGGCATCCAGACGGTCGACATCGGCGTGGCGATCCTCTCGATGCACTCGGCCCGCGAACTCTGCGGTTCCGACGACCCGTTCCTCCTCGCGAACGCCCTCCTGTCCTTCCTGGAGGGCTGACCCCCCGGGAAGGACAGGAGCCCTCCGGCCCTGCGGCCCCGGTCAGCCGTCCATGCCCGCCAGCACCAGCGGCAGGCGGGCGGCGCCGCCGGCGGCGACGACGACGACCGGGACGCCCCAGTCCTGCTGGTGGACGTGGCAGGCCGGGTACTCGTTCGCCGGGTCGTCGTCGCAGGACGCGGCCATCGCCGAGACGTGCAGGACCCCTTCGGTGACGTCGGGGTTCAGCACCAGCTCCCGGAAGAGGTCCGTGCCCGCGCCCTCGCCCGCCGCGAGGAGCTCCGGCGGGGTGGAGGAGACCAGCAGGCGGGTGGAGGGCCCGTACCGGGTGTCGAGCTTCTGGCCCTGGGGCGCCTGGAAGACCACGTCCAGCCGGAGCGTGCCCGGAGCCACCTCGGTGGCGGCCCGCTGGGTGCGGTGGGCGACCGCGTCGACCCGTACGGCCTCCTCCGGCAGCCGCAGCCGGGTCAGCCGGTGCCGGGCGGACTCCACGACCACGATGTCCTCGCCCACCAGCACCGCGTCGCTGGGCTCGCGCAGGTCGGTGGCGAGGGTGGTGACCTGGCCCGTGGCCGGGTCGAAGCGCCTCAGGGCGTGGTTGTACGTGTCGCAGACCGCGACCGAGCCGTCCGGCAGGGCCGTCACCCCGAGGGGGTGCTGGAGCAGCGCCTGGGCGGCGTCCCCGTCCCGGTGCCCGAAGTCGAACAGCCCCGTCCCGACGGCGGACCGGACGGCGTACCCGTCCCCGTCCGGCTCCACGTACCGCAGGGCGCTGGTCTCCGAGTCGGCGATCCACAGCCGGTCGCCGGCGGCCGCGAGACCGGACGGCTGCGCGAACCAGGCCTCGGCGGCGGGCCCGTCGACCAGGCCCTCGTTCGTGGTCCCGGCGGCCACCCGGACGGTGCCGTCCTCCGGGTCCCAGGTCCACAGCTGGTGCACGCCGGCCATGGCGATCCACACCCGGCCCTGCCACCAGGCCACGTCCCACGGCGAGGACAGGTCCACCTCCAGGGCCGGCCCGGACGTCGGGGACCCCTGCCACCACTGCCGCCCGGTCCCGGCGACGGTCTCCACCGCCCCCGTGGCGGGGTCGAAGACCCGCAGCGCGTGGTTGACGGTGTCGGCCACCACGACCCGCCCGTCGGGCAGCAGCGCCAGCCCCTGAGGCTCGCTGAAGGCCTCCGGCCCGAAGCCGCGCTCCCCGCTGCCGATCCGCCGCACGACGCTCTCCCCGTCGGCGGCGAGCTCCACCAGCTGGTGCCGCGTGGAGTCGGACACGAGCAGGTTCCCGGACGGCAGCACCACCGCCTTCCCGGGGAACCGCAGGTCGGTCGCGACGGGCTCGGGCGCCACGTAGGGCCCGTCCCCGCGCCGCAGCGTCCCCTTGGCCGCGTGCTCGGCCTCCAGCTCCTCCACGAGCCGCTCGATGGCGTGCGCGTGCCCCTCACCGGCGTGCTGCGCGACGACGTACCCCTCGGGGTCGATCACCACGAGCGTGGGCCAGGCCCGCACGGCGTACTGCTTCCAGGTGGCCAGCTCGGGGTCGTCGAGCACGGGGTGGTGCACCTCGTACCGCTCGACGGCGTCGACGACGGCGGCGTGCTCGGCCTCGTGCACGAACTTCGGCGAGTGCACCCCGACGATCACCACGGTGTCCCGGTGCTTCTCCTCCAGCTCCCGCAGCTCGTCGAGGACGTGCAGGCAGTTGATGCAGCAGAAGGTCCAGAAGTCCAGGATGACAATGCGTCCCCGCAGATCGGCGAGGGTGAGCTCCTTGCCTCCGGTGTTGAGCCAGCCCCCCTTGCCGATCAGCTCGGGGGCACGGACACGGGCACGGCGGGGTGCGGGCGCGGGGGTGGGCGCCGGGGCAGCATCGTTCATCCTTCAAGCTTGCCATTGGCTCAATCGATCAAGAATCGCGCGTGTTACGTTGCCGCGCATGTCGACGGCAGCGGTCATATCCAGGAGTGAAGGCGCGAAGACGTGCGGGGGCGCCGACGGGCGGCCCGTCGGGCTGCCCTCACTGACCGGGCTGCGGTGGACCGCCGCGCTGATGGTGTTCCTCTACCACGTGTACGTCGTGGAGTACTTCGGCGGGCGGGCTCAGGGGCTGGTGGGCGCCGCCTTCGGGGCGGGGAACACCGGCGTCTCGTTCTTCTTCGTCCTCTCCGGCTTCGTCCTCGCCTGGTCGACCGCGCGGACGCCCACCGGGCGGGGGATCGTGCGGTTCTGGCGGCGACGGTTCGCCCGCGTGTATCCGCTGCACCTGGTGACGGCCGGCGCGGCGCTGCTGCTGCTGTGGCTGCCGGGGGCCGGGGAGAAGCCGTCGGCCGGGCCGGTCGCCGCCAATCTGGCGCTGGTGCAGTCCTGGGTGCCGCAGGTGCGCTACTTCCAGGGGCTCAACCCCGTCAGCTGGTCGCTCGCCGCCGAGGCCTTCTTCTACCTCGCGTTCCCGCTGCTCGTGCGGCCGCTGCGGCGTACGGGGTGGCGGGGGAGCGCGGTGGTCGCCGTGGTGTGCCTGGCCGTCGTGATGGCCGTGCCCGCCTGGATGGAGCTCAGCGGGCTGCCCGACGGGACGATCTGGTCGAACTACTTCTTCCCGCTGTACCGGCTCCCCGAGTTCGTGCTCGGGATCGCCTGCGCCGAGCTGGTGCGGGCCGGCCGCTGGCGCGGGCCCGGGCTGACCGTGGCGGTGGCGGTGACCCTGGGCGGGTACTTCCTCGGCTCCCAGACCGACTACGCGTTCCACGCGGCCGCCTGCACGGTCGTCGGTTACACCACCCTCATCGCCGCCGCCGCGCAGGCGGACCTGCGCGGTGAGCCCTCGCCGTGGCGCGGGCGGCTCAGCGTCAGACTCGGCGAGGTCTCCTTCGCCTTCTACATGGTCCACATCCTGGTGATCCGGGCCGGCGAGAGCCTGTTCGGCGGACATCCGAAGCTGGGCCTGACGAACGGCGGACCGCTCGTGCTCGCCGCCTCCTTCTGCGTGTCGCTGGCCCTCGCCTGGGCCCTGCACGTCTGGGTGGAGGTGCCCGGGCGGCGGCTGCTGCTCAGGTCCCGGCGGCGAGGAACGACGTCAGTGAGCTGACCAGGGCTTCGACGAAGGAGTCCTGGACGGGGGTCGGGAGGAGGTCCAGGGAGAGGTACGGGTTGAGGTCCTCCAGTTCCACCAGGAGGAGTTCGCCCGACGGGGCCCGGCAGGCGTCCACGCGCTGGATGCCGTGGTCGAGGGTGTTCCAGTCGATGAAGCGGCGCGCGAAGGCCAGGTCCGCGGGGGTGGGCTCGTACGGGACGAGTTCCCAGCGGCGGGCCGGGTCGGGGGCGTGGAGGGCGTACTGGAAGGCGTCGTCCACGAAGTAGAAGGAGACCTCGTACGCGAAGTCGATCCGGGGCTGGATGAGGGCCTCGCCGGGGCGGGTGGCGGGGGCCCCGGTGAAGGTCAGGCCTATGGAGTCGGCGCCCTGCTTGGGCTTGACGGCGTACAGGTCCGTCGGGGGCAGGAGGCCGAGGTCCGCCGGGTCGTCGACGGTCGGGATGACGGGGAACCCGGCGGCCGTCAGGTCGAGGAGGTACTGCTTGCCCGCCATGTCGCCGCGGCCGGTGAGCGGGTTGTAGACGCGGGCCCCGGTGGCGAGGGCGGCCGCGCGGAAGGCTTCGTAGGCCTCCTGGTAGTGCAGCACGGGACCGCTGTTGCGGACGATCACCGCGTCGAAGCCGGGCATCAGGGCCCGCGCGTCCAGCGGATGGCACAGGGCGAGCGGGAAGTGCTCGCGCAGCCGGGCGGTGAGGAGGACGTCCTCGTCGCCGTAGCGGCGGCCGCGCGCCGGGTAGGCCAGGTCGGTCACGTAGAGAAGGGGCATGGCGGCAACCTATCCCGGGCAACGATCCCGCATGAAATACCTTGTTCGGGACAAACTGCTGGCCCTTGGGGACGACTACTGGATCGAGGACGAGGACGGCCGGCACGCCTTCCTCGTCGACGGGAAGGCGCTGCGGCTGCGCGACACCCTGGAGCTGGAGGATCCGGCCGGGCGGGTCCTGATCACGCTGCGGGAGCGGCTCTTCGGCGGGCTCGGGCTGCCGGGCCTGCGGGACGCGATGACCCTGGAGCGGGACGGGAAGCGGCTCGCGGTGATCCGCCGCAAGCGCTTGTCGCTGCTGCGCAACCACTTCCGCGTGACGATGTCCGAGGGGACGGAGCTCGACGTCAGCGGGCGGATCCTGGACCGGGAGTTCAAGGTCGAGTACGAGGGCGAGCTGCTCGCCCTCGTCTCCCGGCAGTGGTACCGGATCCGCGAGACGTACGCGGTGGACGTGGTCCGGGAGGAGGCGGACGCGGCGCTGATGGTCGCGGTCGCGGTGTGCGTGATCCGCATGGCGGAGCGGGAGCGGGAGGAAGACGACGCCTGAGGGGACCGCCGGCAGCCCGGGGGCGGCGGATGGGCCCGGGTCGGCGGCGGGCCCGGGTCGGCGGTGGGCCTGGCTCGGTCGGTGGGCCCGGGCCGGCTGGGGCCGGGGGCCGGCGGGTGGGCCGGGGTCGGTGGGGGCCGCTGTGCGGAGCGGCCCCCGGCTGCGGGTCGGCGCGACGGGGGGCGCCGTGCGACGCGGCCCCCGGGGGCGGGTCGGGGGGCGGAGGGGGGCGGTCAGCGGCCCGGTCGGCGGCCCAGGGTGCGGTCCTTCAGGGCCGGGAACTGCTCCCGGGTCTCGGCCACCTTCGCCGGGTCCAGGTCCACCGTCAGGACGGTCTCGCCCGGCCCCGCCTCCGCCAGGACCTCGCCCCAGGGGTCCACCACCAGGCTGTGCCCGGACTGTTCGACGCCGGCGTGGGTGCCCGCGGTCGCACAGGCCAGGACGTACGCCTGGTCCTCCACCGCCCGCGCCCGGTTGAGCAGGGTCCAGTGCTCGCGCCTCCGGGCGGGCCAGCCGGCCGAGACGACCATCGTCGTGGCCCCCGCGTCGACCAGGCCCCGGAACAGCTCGGGGAAGCGCAGGTCGTAGCAGGTGGCGAGGCCCAGGGTCTGCTCGGGCAGGGTCACGGTGGTCAGGGTGTCGCCGGCGGACATCAGCACCGCCTCGCCCTGGTCGAAGCCGAACCGGTGGATCTTGCGGTAGGTCGCGGCGAGTTCGCCCGCGGGGGAGAGGACGAGCGCGGTGTTGTAGAGCGAGCCGTCGCCCGCGCGCTCCACGACCGAGCCGGCGTGCAGCCAGACCCCGGCGTCGCGCGCGGCCTTGGACATGGCCTCGAACGTCGGCCCGTCCAGCGGCTCGGCCTCCGTCTCGAACTGCTCGTAGGCGAAGGCGCCCACCGTCCACAGTTCGGGCAGCACGACGAGGTCGGAGCCGCTCTGCTCCCGTACGAGTTCGGCGGCGCGGGTCCGCCGGGAAGCCACCGACTCCCCCTCATTCACCGCGATTTGGATCAGCGAGGCGCGCACGTTACCACCGTCCTGGCATGTCAGCCGGTCAACTCAAGGCCTACGATCGTCACACGAAAGCGCTGTCGGGGTGCTCATCGGCAGCGTAGTTTTGGGAATAGTCCACAACGCGCCACTGAACAGCCAGCGAGGGGTCCCGTTGACCGTCCATCCCACCCTTGAGCCCTACGTCGACGCGTGGACACACTCGATCGAGGCGATAACCGAGCTGGTCCTCCCCCTGACGGAGGGCCAGTGGAACCTGCCGACGCCGTGCCCGGGCTGGTCCGTCCGCGACGTGGTCTCCCACGTCATCGGCCTGGAGCTGGAGCAGCTCGGCGACCCGAGGCCGATCCACACGCTGCCGCGCGACCTGCGGCACGTGGTGGACGAGTTCACCCGCTACATGGAGGTTCCGGTTGACGTCCGCCGGCACCACACCGCCCTTGAGATGACCTCCGAGCTGGAGTACACCGTCATCCGCCGCCAGCGCCAGCTGCGCAATGACAAGCGGGATCCGGCCACGACGCTGGTGCGCGGGCCGAAGGGCGACCAGATCCCGCTGGAGCTGTCGCTGCGGCTGCGGGCGTTCGACGTGTGGATCCACGAGCAGGACCTGCGGGCGGCGCTGGGCGCGCCGGGCAACTGGGACGCCCCGGGGGCGCACGTGGCGCGGGACATCCTGCTGTCCGGGCTGCCGAAGGTGGTGGCGAAGGGCGCGGGCGCGCCGCCGCACACGGCGGTGGTGCTGGACGTGCACGGCGAGCTGGAGTTCCTGCGGACGGTACGGGTGGACGCGGCGGGGCGGGCCACCCTCGACGCGACACCCTCGCTGGGCCCGGCGGTGTCGCTGTCGCTGGACTGGCCGACGTACGTCCGTCTCGCGGCGGGGCGGGTGCGGCCGCGCACGGTCGCGGACCGGGTGAAGGTGGACGGCGACGCGGAGCTGGCGGACGCGATCCTGGCGAACTTCGCCGTCACGCCGTAGCCCGGAGCCGGAGCCCCGGGCCCGGAGCCCGCGGGCGCGCCGCGGCCGCCCCGTGGGGCCGCCGGGTCAGCGCGGTGCCGAGGGGGCGGCCTTCCGGGGGCCTCCCCCGGCCGCGGCGGCGGGGACCGGGCACGCACGCTCCCGTTCGCGGGCGAGGGCCTCGGGGCGGAGGCGGAGGATCTGGGTGAGGCCCAGGAGCTCCACGGCGAACACCGAGGCGAAGGCGATCCGGTAGTCGTCGCCGGTGGCGTCCAGCAGGACGCCGACCGACAGCAGGGTGGTCATCGAGGCGAGGAACCCGCCCATGTTGGTGATTCCGGACGCGGTCCCCTGCCGTTCGGCGGGGTTGGCCGGGCGGGCGAAGTCGAAGCCGATCATCGAGGCCGGCCCGCAGGTTCCCAGCACCACGCACAGGGTGCCCAGCAGCCACATCGGGGCGTGCCGGCCCGGGTAGAGCAGGACCGAGGCCCACAGCAGTGCGGTGACCCCGACGGTGCCCAGCGCCAGCGGCAGCCGCGCGCCCTGGCGGCGGCCGATGACCTGCCCGTAGACCAGGCCCCAGCCCATGTTCGCGGCGACGATCAGGGTGAGCAGCCCGGCGGCGGCCGTCCGGTCCAGTCCCTGTGCCTCGACCAGGAACGGCATGCCCCACAGGAGCAGGAACACCATCGCCGGGAACTGGGTCGTGAAGTGGACCCACAGGCCCAGGCGGGTGCCGGGCTCGCGCCAGGAGTCGCGTATCTGGCGGCGTACGAACCCGCCCCCGCCCCTGGGCGCGGGCGGCAGGGCGTGCCCCTCGGGGTGGTCGCGCAGGAACAGGGTGAGCGGGACCAGGACGACCAGCCCGGCCAGCGCGCTGCCCGCGAAGGCCGGTACCCAGCCGGCGCCGTGCAGCACGGGCGCGAGGACCAGCGTGGAGACGAGGTTCCCCGCCATCCCCACCAGCCCGGCCAGCTGCGCCATCAGCGGTCCGCGCCGGGCGGGGAACCAGCGGGTGCCGAGCCGCAGGACGGAGATGAACGTCATCGCGTCCCCGCAGCCCAGCAGGGCGCGGGCGGCCAGCGCCATCGCGTAGGTCGGCGAGAGCGCGAAGCCGATCTGGCCGGCGGTGAACAGTACGGCGCCGAGCGTCAGCACCTTCTTGGTGCCGAGGCGGTCGACCATCAGCCCGACGGGTACCTGCATGCCGGCGTAGACGAGGAGCTGGAGGAGGGAGAACGTCGACAGGGCGGAGGCGTTCACGTGGAAGCGGTCGGCGGCCTCCAGCCCGGCCACGCCCAGGCTGGTACGGAAGATCACCGCGACGAAGTAGACGGCGACGCCGATGGACCAGACGGCCACGGCCCGCCGCCCGCCGGGCGGGTCCTGGAGGGCAGCGGCCGGCGGCGCCGCGGGGACGGCCGAGGGCACGGGCACGGCCGCGCTCATCGGTCCGCCCCCCGCACCAGCGCCTCGACCCTTCCGACGTGCCCGCGCACGGCGGCCGCGGCGGCCTCCCGGTCGCCGGCGCGCAGCGCGTCCAGGATCTCGGCGTGCTCGGCGAGGGTGCGCTCCACCCGCTCGGGGTGCGCGTGCAGCAGGGCCACGCCCATGCGCAGCTGGCGGTCGCGCAGCTGGTCGTAGAGGCGGGAGAGGATCTGGTTGCCGGCGTGCCGGACGATCTCGGCGTGGAAGCACCGGTCGGCGGCCGTCATCGCGGCGAGGTCGCCGCGGGCCGCGCAGCGTCTGAGCTCCTCCAGGAGCTGCGCGAGCCGCTCCAGCAGTGCGGGCGGCGCCGGGACGGCCTTGCGCACGGTGAACTCCTCCACCAGCAGCCGGGTCTCGACGACGTCGGCGATCTCCTGCGCGGAGACCGGCAGCACCAGTGCGCCCTTCTTCGGGTAGAGCTTCAGCAGCCCCTCGGTCTCCAGCCGCAGCAGGGCCTCGCGGACCGGGGTCCGGGAGACCCCGACGGCGACGGCGAGTTCGCCCTCGGTGAGCAGCACCCCACCCTCGTAGAGGCGGTCGAGCACGCCCTGCTTGACGTGCCGGTAGACGCGCTCGGCGGCGGTGGGAGGGGGCGTGGCGGCGGCGGTGGCGGGCGACATGCGCACAGGATAGATACATGAGGGATACACGCGTTCTCCTCGTCCGGGATGTGGACCTCGCCCCTGCCGTGGAGCGCACGCTCCCGGCGCTCCGCCGAAGGATGTAGCGCGACTTCGTCCGGCGGCAGGAGGTTCCGGGCCGGGACCGCCGGGAGGCTGGGGGAATGGCCCACACCACCCTCGTCGCCCCCGGGGTGACCGCGACCCGGCTCCCGCTCCTCGACGTCCTGCGCGGCGCCGCCATCCTCGGCACGCTGATGACCAACGTCTGGATCTTCACCTCGCCGGGCTCGGAGTGGAGCGTGCTCCAGGGCGGCCTCGGCTCACCCGACCCGCTCGCCGGCCCCTCGGCCGCAACCATCGCCGAGGCCCTGTTCCGCTTCCTGGCCGACGGGAAGTTCCTCTCCCTGCTCACCGTCCTGTTCGGGGTGGGCCTGGCCATCCAGTACGACTCCGCCGCCCGCCGGGGCGAGCGGTGGCCCGGCCGCTACCCGCGGCGGGCCGCGTTCCTCTTCCTGGAGGGCACCCTCCACTTCGTCCTCCTCTTCGCCTGGGACGTGCTGATGGGGTACGCCGTCACCGCCCTGCTGACGGCCTGGCTGCTGGCCCGCTCCGAGCGGGTGCGGCGGGCTGTCATGTGGGTCGCGGGCGGACTGCACCTGACCCTGATCGGCCTGGTCACCGTCGGCGGCCTGGTCACTCCCGACCCCGGGCCCCGAGCGCCCGACCCGGAGGCGGTCAGGCTGTACGCGCACGGAGGCTGGGGCGAGCAGATCGCCTTCCGGCTCGACCACGCCCTCGCCCTGCGCGTCGAACCGGTCTTCACCTTCGGCCTGCTGGTCTTCCTCTTCCTCCTCGGCGTCCGCCTCCACCGGGCCGGGGCCTTCGGCCCGACCACCGCCGGGCGCCGCATCCGCGTCCGGCTGGCGGCCTGGGGGCTCGGCCTGGGCCTGCCGCTCGGCGCGGCCGCGGCGCTCGGCGGCGACGACTTCTTCCTCCTCGGCCGCTACGTGCTCGCCCCGCTGATCGCCCTCGGCTACGCCGGGCTGATCGGGTGCGTCCTGGACCGCCGCACCGTCCCCGCGGCGGGCGCGCTGGCCTCCGTCGGGCGCACCGCCCTGACCTGCTACGTCGGCCAGAACCTGCTGTGCGTGCTGCTCTGCTACGGGATCGGGCTCGGCCTCGCCGAGCGGCTGGACGGGTCCGGGCCCTGGTGGGTGATGGGCCTGTGGGCGGCGGTGTCCCTGACCCTGGTGGCCGCGTCGACGCTGTGGCTGCGCCGCTTCGAGCGGGGCCCGCTGGAGACCGTGCAGCACCGGGTGCTCAGGCCCCGCCGGTGACCGCCTGCGCGGACTCCGCGCCCTGCGACACCTCCACGTCCACCACGGCCTCGTCGTACGGGGCCTCCTGCGGGTAGGGCGGCCGGACCTGCGCGAACCGGATCCGGGCCCGCCCGCCGGGGCGCAGGCCCCGGACCACGTACGTCCGCTCCACCGGCTCCCCCGGCACCGCGCGCCCCGCCCGGCCGGGCGGGGCCTCGCTCACGGAGACGGCGTCGGCGTCCCCCGAGATCTGCCAGGTCCACACGTACCCGCGCGCCCCGCGCCCGGTCAGCCGCAGCTCGTACGACTCGCCGGCGCCGAGGACGACGCCGCGCACCTCCACCCGCTGCCTCCCTCACGGTTCACGCCGGGCCGATGACCGCCCCTTCGTGCCATCCCGCGCCGTCGCGCCAGTAGTGCTGGAGCAGGCGGTCGGTGCGCAGGACGACGACTTCCAGGTTGAACCCGAAGCTGCCCTGGAGCATCCCGGTGACGGCGAGCACGTCGTGCCCGAAGACGGCGCCGCGGGTCCAGGGGGCGCCGGCGGCGTTCCCCCGCCACCAGTGCTCGATCCGCCCGCCGGCGACGGCCACGCACAGCTCGTAGTTCCCGGCGGTGTCCTCGTCCGCGGCCCCGTACTGTCCCTCGATCATGCAGGGCGCGGAGGTCGCCCCGCTGCCGAAGACCTCACCGGCCTTCCAGGCGAAGCCGTTGGCGTCGTCGCGCCACCACAGTTGCATGCGGCCGTCGGTGCGGGCGGCGACGAGGTCGAGGGTGCGGGCGCGGGTCTGGACGAGGGCGGGGCCGTAGTGGGCGATGCCGGAGCCGAAACGGCCGCCGTCGTTCCAGGTCCAGGGGGCGCCGTTGATCCGCCACCAGTGGTTGAGGCGGCCGTCGGCGGTGCGGACGACCACCTCGAAGTTGCCCGGCTTGCCGTAGTCGCTCTGGATGAAGGCGGGGGTCGATCCGATGGCGGCGTCGCCGGGGCCGAAGGCGCCGCCGTCGCGCCAGACGCCGACGGCCTGCTCGTAGTACCAGTGGCGCAGCCGGCCGCCGGTGGTGACGTGCAGGGTCTCCATGTTCCGGTTGTAGGTGGTGCCGGTGAAGGCGGGCTGGCCGGAGGCATCGTGGGCGAAGGTCTCGGCGCGGGACCAGGCGTGGGGGGCGTCGCCCTCGCGCCACCAGTGCTGGAGGCGGCCGCCGCCGGTGGTCGCGGCCATCTCGAAGTTGCGGTGGGCGCGGCCGTTGCCGCTCTCGTAGACGCTGCCGGCGTGCAGGCGGCGCTTGCTCCACGGGTCGATGTTGGTGCCGTGCAGGCCGCATTTGGCCCAGTAGTCGATGTTGACCTCGCCGTAGGCGATCCGGCCGTAGCCGCCGACGTGGTAGCCGGTGCCCCACGAGTTCTTGAACAGCCAGCAGCCCGCGGCGTCGTCGTAGCCGACCACCAGCACGCAGTGGCCGCCGGCGAGCCGGTCGCTGGTGCGGTGGTAGACCCCGGCGCCGAGTGCGAAGAAGTCGTCGTAGACGTCGAAGCAGGCGGTCAGCGGGCCGACGGTGTCCAGCCACACCTTCTGCTGCTCGACGTCGCCGAGCCGGACGTAGTCGGTGATCCGCACGGTCCGTCCCGAACGGTCCCAGCTCGGCGTGTACTCGGCCCGCCAGGCGTCGCGCCGCTCGGCGGGCAGACCGGGGGGCGGGGTGCTGTACGGCCAGCAGCCGGGGTCGGCGAGGCCGCCGTTGTCCCTGATCCAGTCCAGGGCGGTCTCGGGGTTCCCGCCCTGTCCGCAAGGGCACTTCAGCCCGTCGTGGACGTCCCCCTCGGAGCGGACCGCCCACACGTCGTGCTCGATCCGGGCCATCGACTCCACCAGCCCGGCCGCGCCGAACGCCCAGCAGGCCCCGCACGGGTTCTGGTCCTTGACCCGGGTCAGCCAGGGCCACCCCCACCGGCCGCGCCAGTCCACGGCGGCGGGCCGTCCGGCGCCCGCGACCGTCCCCGGCAGCAGCCCGTGGGCGGCCCGGCGCCTGCTGAGGTCCGGGTTCCCGCTCTCCCTCCCCACGAGCGCCCGCAGGTCCACCGTCCCCGCCTCGGCGGCGGGCGTCAGGTTCGGCCCCGGCTCCAGGCCGAGCGAGGCCCTCGGCAGGGGCTCCTCGTCGGCGAGGTGCTCGCTGACCGACCACCGCGCCCCGCGCGCCGCGAGCCGCGCCCGCAGTTCCCCCACCGTCTGGACCGACTCCTCCGGCATAACAGCCCCCCAGCTGCCCTCGGTTGTGAGCCCCGGGAGCGTCTCCCCGGAGCTGGGGACCGTCAAGGGGGTCCGTGCGGTCGCGCGGACGCACGGGGGTCGTACGGTTCCCCGGGCCGGCCGGCGGCGCCGCTACGAGGACAGGGCCTGCCCGCCGATGCCGGCCGCCCCCGCCAGCTGCGCCTGCCACCATCGCGCCACCTCGTCGGGACTCATCCGCGCCCACACCGGCGTCTCCTCCACCTGCGCCCGGCCCAGCCGCCGCGCCAGCGCGACCAGCTCGCGCCCGGCGCCGCCCCGCGCCGCCTCGTAGCCGGCGACGAGGTCCTCCCAGGAGCCCGCCCGCGCCCAGGCCGCGCCGAAGGCGGTGGCGTCCTGGAGGGCCTTCGCCGCCCCGCTCGTGTTGTGCGGCCGCACCACGCTCGCCGCGTCTCCGGCCAGCAGCAGCCGGCCCGCCGCCGCGGGTTCCGTCACCAGGTCGTAGATGGGCTGGACGAAGGTGTCCGCGGGCGCCGTCAGCGCCAGGGCCCGCCCCCAGTACTCCGGGAACTCCCGCTCCAGCAGCGCCCGCAGGTGGCCCGCGAGCTCCTCCCCCAGCGCGCCCGGCGGGAAGCTGGTCGGATCGTCGAAGCGCAGCCCCCCGTCGGCGGGCGGCGCCGCGTACAGCACCCAGTTCACCCGCAGCCCCTCCGGGCCGGGGATCCGGTAGATCACGCAGCTCCCGCCGGGGAAGCACACCGTGGTCACCGCCTCGGGATACGAGGGGGCGCCCCCGAGCCCGTCCAGCAGCCCGGCGTCGAAGTTCCCGCGCCAGCAGACGTACCCGGCGTAGTGCGGGACCGCCCCCGGGCTCACCGCCTCCCGCACCACCGACCGGTAGCCGTCGGCCCCGACGGCGAGGTCGAACCGCTCGGCGCCCCCGTCCGCGAACCGCACCCGGACCCCGTCCCCGGCCCCCTCCACCGCCTCGGCGGCCCGGCCCTGCCGGTAGTCCACCGACCCCGGCACCGCCTCCCGCAGCCCCCGCCACAGCAGCCCCCAGTGGTACGAGTGGAACGGGAACGGCTGCTCCCAGATCAGCCGTCCGCCCGCGCCCGCCGCGGCGTCCCGCACCACCCACCGGCGCCGCTCCAGCCGGTGCGCCGCGATCCCCGGCGGCAGCGCCCCGGCCGCCACCAGCTCCGCGGCCCGGTCGTCGTGCACGCACAGCCCGACCCCCCGGTCCGCGAGCCGTCCCCGGGTCCGCTCCAGGACGACGACCTCCCCGGCCCCCGCCCGCACCGCGGCCGAGGCGAACGCGCACCCGGCGATGCTGCCCCCGACCACCACGACCGTCCCACCACGCACAACGCCCTCCGCCCGCCGCCCGGTTGTCCGACCGGCCAGCCTACTGACGCGGCGGCCCCGGACCCGGCCGACGGGGCGGATCCGGCCACCACCCGCCGGCCCCGCGGGCCGGGGAGCCGACCCGGCGCCCCGCGCGTAGCGTGGGAGGGGGCGAGGAGGTGAGGACCGTGACCGGACAGGTACTGAGCGAGGTCAGCGGGGTCGTCGCGGCGGGCCGCGAGGACGGCCTCGTGGCCGCCTACCGCGAGCTCCTGGCCGGCCCGCTGCCCGACGGGCTGGTCCGCACGGAGCTGCTGGGCGGCCAGGACGGGCACTGGCGCATCCAGAGCCTGTGGCGGGACCGGGCCGCCCTGGAGGCCGTGCGCGCGGTTCCGGGCGGCGCCCCGGCCCCCCGCCTCTTCCGCGAGGCGGGCGCCGAACCGGCCCTGGCGGTGTTCGAGGTCGCGGTACGGCTCACGGCCCAGGTGGGCCCGGACTGACCGGCGCCCCGCCCCAGGGCGGCCCCGGCAGCTCCCGCACCGCCGGCGCCCCGGGCCGGGTGCGCCCCGCCCGGGCCCGTCCGGGGGTCCGCCCGGACCCCGTATAGGGTCCCCGTGTGGACGAGTGGACGGCGCCGAGTGCGATCGAGCGCGAGCTGTACGGCGCGAAGGCGCGCGGGGACTGGGGCGCCTACCTGGACGCCCTCGCCCGCGCCGAGCTGTTCCTCCCGCAGCCCCGCGCCCAGGTCGACGCCGACCCCCGCACGGCCCGGTTCCACCCGGCCGGCGACCACACCCTCGCGGTCTACACGCGGGGCATGCTGCCCGCCCCCGACGAGCACACCGTCTACCTCCGCCAGAGCCTCGCCTGGTTCGCCAACGCCTGGGACGCGCGGGACCCCTCCCACCTCGCCGTGAACCCCGGCAGCCCCGTCGAGGCGTACCTCTCCACCACCCCCGCCGACCTCGCCCGCTGGCGCGCCCACTGGGACGCGGCCGACTCCTGGGGGCTGGCACCCGGCGCCGTGCACGCCCTGCACACCGGCGGCCCGCTGCACGGCCCGGTGGCCCGGGGCCTGGCCGTCGGGGCCCATCTGGCGGTCTCCAACGGGGAGTTCTGGAACGCCCTCGCCTACCACGGCAACGGCTACACCCGTGAACGCGAGCGGCTGCGCTCGATGTGGGACATCACCGACACCGCCGGCTGGTTCGACGTGCTCCAGCGGATGCTGGAGGCCGACATCGTCAGTCCCGTCTGGGAGTTCGCGCTCCGCCTGCGCCGCGTCCTCGCCTCCGAGTTGGCCGGCCCGGTGGACGTCGAGCACTGGCGCCACGCCGCCGAGGCCGGACTGCGGCACAGCGCCGAGCTGGCCGCCCAGCCGCGGCTGACCCCCGACGGGGTCACCGTCGCCCGGCCGCGTCCGGCGGCCGAGGTGGAGGGCGAGATCGCCGGCGTCCGGCGGCTCATCGGCCGGATCACCCGCTACGAGCAGCGCTTCCGCGCCGACGGACTGCTCCCCGAGGACGGCTGGGTCCGCTCGGTGGTGGCGTGGGACCACGGGCGGGCCTCCCAGATGGCCCGCTGGGGCGTCGCCACCCGTTACGGCACCCTCCAGGACGCCGAGCGGGCCGTGCTCCGGGCGGGCGAGCAGGCCCGGGGGGCGTACGGCTCGTGGGCGGAGTTCTCCGCCGGGTACGCGCTCGCCCGCTGCCTGCACTTCGACGAGGAGGAGTTCGGCAGCTGGTACGCGTCCTCCCTCGCCACCCACCTGACCCTGACCACGGACCCGGCCAGCCCCTTCCTGAACCTTCCCTGGGAGTGACCGACTTCGGGTAGTAGGGGCCCGGCCTCCCCGGATCCGGCGGGACGGCCCGGGGCACGAACTAGCCTTCTGCGCATGACGATTGTGCTGAACGACGCCGTGCGACAGCTGCTCGACTTCCCCCACCCCGCCGTGCTCTCCACCCTCAACCCCGACGGCAGCCCCCAGAGCTCCGTGGTCTGGGTGACCCGCGACGGCGACGACGTCCTGGTCTCCACGGAGCGCGGCCGCCGCAAGGAGCGGAACCTGGCGCGCGACGGGCGGGTCGGGCTGACCGTGTTCGACCTGGCCAACCCCTACCTGTACGCCGAGATCCGCGGCACCGCCACCATCAGCGAGGACACCGGCCGGGCGGTGGCCGTCCGGATCGCCGAGGAGTACCTGGGGCCGGGCGCCGGCAAGGAGTACGGGAACGCCGCCGACGGGGCGGTACGGGTCGTGCTGCGGATCACCCCGTCCAAGGTGCTCGGCAACGCCGCCAAGGCGTAGGCCGCCCGGCGGGCACCGCGGTACGGCAGGCGGGCGGTTCCCGGGCGAGCCGGGCGGGCTGTGCGGCCGGACCGGGACCGGAATCTGATATTCCGCCCTGTGTCGCCCGTCTGCCGCCCACCCGAGAGGGACCCCGGCCCATGCCGTACCCGCCGAAGATCCGACGACGCCTGCGCACGCTGCTCACCGCCTCCCTGGGAGCCCTGCTCGCCTTCACCGCCGCCACCGCCCCGGCCCACGCCGGGGCGGCCCGGGTGGGGGAGGTGAAGGAGTTCCCGCTCACCACCCCCGACAGCTACCCCGCGGGCATCACGACGGGCCCGGACCGGGCCCTGTGGGTCGCCGAGTCCGGGGCCAACCGGATCGCCCGGGTGACGACGGGCGGCGCCGTCACCGAGTACCCGCTGCCGACCGCCGACAGCTTCCCCCAGGGCATCACCCAGGGCCCCGGCCGCGCCCTGTGGTTCACCGAGGGGTTCACCGACAGGATCGGCCGGATCACGACGACGGGCGCGATCACCGAGTTCGCGCTGCCCGGCACGGGCCGCCTCCCCCTGGGCATCGCGGTCGGCGGCGACCACGCCCTGTGGTTCACCGAGCCGGGGACGAACTCGATCGGACGGATGACGGCCGACGGCAGGGTGACCGAGTACCCGGTCCCCACCCCGGACAGCGTCCCCTACTCCATGGCCGCAGCGGCCGACGGCTCCCTGTGGTTCACCGAGCTGTACGCCGGCAAGATCGCCCGGATCAGCCTGGCCGGGCAGGTCACCGAGTACTCCCTGGGCAGCGACTCCTCCTACCCCTCCGGCATCGCGGCCGGGCCCGGCGGGATCTGGTTCGCCGCCGGCGGGCTGAACGCGGTCGGGCGCATCGGCCCGCGCGGTGCGATCGAACTCTTCCCGGTGCCCGTCCCCGACTACCAGGTCTACGACATCACCCGCGGCCCGGACGGCGCGATGTGGTACACCGAGCAGTCGGGCCGTATCGGCCGGGTCAGCCAGAGCGGTGCGATCACCGAGTACGAGGTCCCGGGCGGGGCCGACAAGGTGCCCTTCGACATCACCGCCGGTCCCGACCGGAACATCTGGTTCACGGAGCTGCTGGCGAGCGCCGTCGGGCGCGTCCGGGCCCTCCCGGGCCGGGGCTCGGACCACGTGACGCTCCCCGCCCCCGCGAAGACGCTCCCCGCTCCCGCCCGGCAGACGGCGCCCGCCACCGGACACCGCCCCCGCCTCACCCCCGCCCTGGAGCGGCTGCTCCGGAAGAAGGGCCGCCCGTAGCGCGCCCTACCCCCGCCGGTTTCCCGGCAGCCGCAGGGCCGGGAGCAGGGCCAGGGCGATCAGGGCCGCCGCCACCGCGTACGCGGTGCGGAAGCCGGCCGGGGTGGTGCCGGACGCGCCGAGGACCACCGAGGTCAGGGCCGTGCCGACCGAGGCACACAGCTGGGAGTTGATGCTGAGGGCCGTGCTCGCCGCCGCCATGCGGGCGGCGGGCAGGTCCCGGCCGGCGGTGGTCATCGTCGGCATCAGCACCATCCCGGCGCCGACGCCCATCACCATCAGGGACCCCACCGCCTGCCAGGCCGGCACCCCGGGGGCGCCGGTCCGCAGGCCGGCGAGCAGCATGCCGAGCGCCGCCACCGCCACCCCGGCGGGGATCATGCGGCGCGGGGCCACCCGGTCCACCCGGCGGGAGGCGATCTGCATCGTGGTCCCGACCGCGAGGCCCACCGGCGCCACCAGCAGCCCCGCCGCGGTCGCACTCAGCCCGCGGGCCTGCTGCCAGTACACCGGTGCCAGCAGCATCGAGCCGAAGTAGCCGCAGGTGAAGGGCGCGAGCGTGCCGATGGCGGCGGCGAACGTCCGGTCGCGCAGGAGCCGCAGGTCGAGCAGCGGCTCCGGGACGCGCAGTGCCCGCCGCACGAAGGCCGCGACGAGGACGGCGCCGCCCAGCAGGGGGAGCAGCACCCCGGCCGAGCCGAAGTCGCCGCCCTCCCCGCCCCGGGACAGCCCGTACAGCAGCAGCGCGAGGCCCGGGGAGAGGCTCAGCAGCCCCGGGAGGTCGAGCCGCGGCGAAGGCGCCGTGCCCGGGGGGGAATCCGGGCGCAGCAGCTTCGCCGCGAGTATCAGGGCGGCCGCCCCGACGGGCAGGTTGACCAGGAAGATCCACTGCCAGGAGGCGGCGTCGATCAGCCAGCCGCCCAGCATCGGTCCGGCCACCGGG
This sequence comes from Streptomyces racemochromogenes, assembly GCF_044129415.1. Taxonomy (GTDB): domain Bacteria; phylum Actinomycetota; class Actinomycetes; order Streptomycetales; family Streptomycetaceae; genus Streptomyces; species Streptomyces racemochromogenes_A. Next base: position 13,739 of record NZ_JBBDHD010000059.1, on the reverse strand, counting down.
CCGACGAGCACGGGCAGGCCCAGCAGGGCCATGGCCCGCCCGAGCCGGTCGCGGTCGGCGGCCCGCATCACCATCGTCATGCCGACCGGCATCAGCAGCCCGCCGCCCAGTCCCTGGACGGCGCGGAAGGCGATCAGGCTGCCGGCGCTCCACGCGCAGGCGGCGAGCAGGGAGCCGAGGGTGAACAGGGACAGGGCGGTGAGGTAGGTGCGTTTGGCGCCGACGCGCCCCATCGCCCAGGCCGCCGCGGGGATGACGGCGGCCAGGGCGAGGGTGTAGGCGGTGGCGGTCCACTGGATGGTCTCCAGCGGGGCGTCGAAGGACTCGGAGAGCCTGCCGAGCGCCACGTTGACGATCGTCATGTCGAGGACCGACATGACGGCGCCGGTGATCACGACGGTGAGGATGCGCCCGAGCTGGCCGGGCGCGGCCCCTAACGCCGCCGGTGCGTCCTCCGCGGTGGGTGCGGTCGCCATCGCGCTACGGCCCTCAGGCCTCGTACGGGTGGACCGTCCGGGCCGTGCGCAGGGCGCGGCCCCACCAGTCGAGCTGGCCCAGGAGGTTCTTCACGGCGCTGTCGACGACCACCGTCTCGCGGGGCTCACCGTCCGGGCCGAGGCCGTTCCACGGGCCGTGCAGGCTCACGGAGTCGCGTACCGTCACGGCGTGCATCTCGGCGAAGACCAGCCGGAGCTGCTCGACGGCGCGCAGGCCGCCGCTGACGCCGCCGTACGAGACGAAGCCGACGGGCTTGGCCTGCCACTGCGGGCGGTGCCAGTCGACGAGGTTCTTCACCGAGGCCGGGTAGCTGTGGTTGTACTCGGGGGTGACGACCACGTACGCGTCGGCGTCGGCCAGGCGCGGGGTGACCCGCTCCAGCACGGCGGCGGTCTCGGCGTCGGGGGAGCTGCCCCAGTCGGGCAGGGTGAGCGGGAGGGTGACGTCGGCGAGGTCGATCACGTCGAACTCCAGGCCGGTGTACCCCTCGGCGGCGCGCAGGAACCACTCGGTGACGGCGGGCCCCCGCCGGTTCTCGCGAACGCTGCCGATGATGACGGCGACGCGCAGCGGTGCCGCGGTGGTGGTTTCGGCGACAGACATGGCTGGCCCCCTCTGATGACCGGATGGTGGGTTCGTATCCCTGGCTCTCCGGTAAACTACAACGAGCGTTGTAAGAAGCACAACGGTCGTTGTAGAGAACTGCTTGAGCGGCGATGGAGAAGGTGGAGGCGTGATGGAGGAGGAGACCCCGGGCGGGGTGCCGGCGGGGACGGCGGACGCGCTCCCGCCCCGCAAGCAGGCCAAGCGGATCGCCATCGCGCGCGCCGCCTGCGCGGTGTTCGGCCGCGAGGGATACGCGCGCGCCTCCGTCGACGCCCTCGCCGCCGCGGCCGGCGTCTCGACGCGCACGCTCTACAACCACTTCCCCGGCGGCAAGTCGGAGCTCTTCCGGGCCGTCGTCACCTGGAGCTCGGCCGAGGTCCGCGACGCCCATGTGGCCACCGTGCGCGCCCTGGTGGACCCGGAGCGGCCGCCCCACCCGGACAACCTGGAACGGGACCTGACCGCACTGGCCCGGGCGCTGATCGACGTGATGGTGGAGCACCCCGACCACTTCGCCCTCGTGCGCCACATCCACGCCGAGGCCGACCACGTGCCGCCCGAGGTGCTGGCCGCCTGGAAGGCGGCGGGTCCCGGCCCGGTCGCCGACGCCCTCGCCGATGCCCTGACGGGCCTGGAGAAGGCCGGGCTGCTCGACCTGCACGGCGATCCGGAGCTGGCCGGCGGGCACTTCACGGCCCTGTCCTCCACCTCCGTCGCGCAACTGTCCCACTACGGGGTCCTGCCGCTGTCGGAGGCCCGGACCGACCGCCTCGTCCGGGGCGGCGTCGCCGCCTTCCTGCGCGCCTACCGGGCCGGCTGACACCCCCTCACGGCAGCCGGCGGCCCACCTGTGACCAGGTCTCCAGCGCCACCGCCAGCGGATCGCCGGGGGCCAGGTACGGCCGGGCGGCGCCCGCCCACCGCAGGAGGTTCCTGATCAGCCGCAGGTGCACGATCCGCTCCCGGGGCAGCTCGCGCCACACCCGGGCCCACGCGGCCGCCTCCGCCGGGGTGAGGTCGATCAGCGCGAGCGCCTCCCGGCCCAGGGCGGCCGGGTCGCCGCCCCGGCCGGGCCCGAACTCCCGCAGCAGGTAGGCCCGTACGAAGGCCAGCTCGATCCCCCGCACCAGCTCGGACGCCCCCTCGGCCGCCGCGCAGCGGTACGCCGCCGCCTGCGCCACCCGGCCCCAGCGCAGCCGGACCGCGTCCGCCAGCCGCTCGTCCTGCATCCCGCCGACCGCGAGGGCGCGCAGGGCCCGCGGCAGGGGCTCGTCCCCGAGCGGAGGGCCCGTGGCCAGCCAGGCCTCCAGTTCCGCGAGCCCGTGCCCGTCGGGCGGTACGGAGGTCAGCACCTGGCCCCGGCTGAGCAGCGCGACCACCGCCCCGGCGAGGCGGACCCGGGCGGTGTGGCCGGCGCCGAAGGTGTCGACCGCGCGCCCGGACCGCTCCGCCCCGCGCAGCCAGACCCGCGCCTCCCCCGCCGCGTACACCTGCCCTGCCCGGGCGGTGCCGCCGACGCAGCGCACGAGGCACACCCCTCCGGTGACGTCGGCCTCCTCCACGGAACACACCTGCAACTCGGCGATGGGCATGGCCGGGAGGCTACCCGCCCCGGCCGGCCGGCGGGGCCTCCAGGACGAGACGGATCCCGGTGACCTCGTAGCCGGCCCGGTCGAAGGCCGCGGCCATCGGGAGGTTGACGGTGTCGGTGGTCGCGGTGATCCGCTCGGCGCCCGCGGCCGCGTGGAAGCGGGTGATCTCGGCGAGGACCTCGTCGATCAGCCCCTTGCCGCGCTGCTCGGGGACCACGCCCAGGTAGCCGACGTTGCGGTGGTACGGGGTCGCCGAGGGGATCGCCATCCCCGCGAGGGTGCCGTCGGGGAGGTGGGCGAGCCGCCACCAGGAGCGCTCGCCCGGGCAGTCGCGGTAGAAGGCGAGGTCCGCGCGGGCGAGTTCCTCCTCGTCCGTCGTCTCCAGCTCGTAGCGGGTGGCCAGATCGAGGCTGCCGCGCGAGAGCCGGACGAAGGCGTCGAGGAACTCCTCGTCGGTGCCCTCCCGGAAGACGAGCCCGCCGGCGGGTGCGGCGGTACCGGCGGCCGGGGTCCACTCGTAGCGCAGGCGCTCGATCCCCCGGGTCAGGCCGGCCCGCGCGGCGGCCTCCCGGCGCCAGGCGACCGCCCCGGCGAGGGCGGGGTCCGCGCGCCAGCCGCGGGGCAGGGAGAGGTCGTAGCCGGGGCGCGTGCCGAAGGCGGCGTGGCCGGCCCCCAGCAGAGCGGCGGCCAGGGCGGCCGGGTCGTCGACGCAGGAGCGGACCTGGAGGCAGTCGAGGGCGACCGGCCGCACGCTGTCGGCGCGCCCCCACCACAGGGCTCGGGCCAGCACCCGCCCGTCCGCGTCCTCGGCGAACCAGGTCCACTCGGGGCGCAGCCGGTGAGCGGCGAACTCCTCGCGGACGCGGTCGGCGGGGAGGGCGGCGACGGGGCCGTCGGCCGGGTAGGCCAGGGCGCGGTCGAGGGCGGCGGGGTCTTCGAGGACGGCGCGGAATCTCATCACGGCGATGATCACCCCTCGGCGGCGGCTCCGGCCAGCGGATTTCCCGTGCCGGAACGCCGATGGCCGGCCCTCCCGCGAGGGGGGACCGGCCATCGGGGGGCGTCGGCCGCCGGAGCGGCTACGACCAGGTGACCAGCCGGCGCGGGTGCTCCAGTACCGCGGCGATGTCCGCGAGGAACTTGGAGCCCAGCTCGCCGTCGATCAGACGGTGGTCGAACGACAGCGCGAGGGTGGTGACCTGGCGCGGCTTGACCTTGCCCTTGTGGACCCACGGCTGGAGCTTGATCGCGCCGACCGCGAGGATCGCGGACTCGCCGGGGTTCAGGATGGGCGTCCCGGTGTCGACGCCGAAGACGCCGACGTTGGTGATGGTGATGGTGCCGTTCTGCATGTCGGCCGGGGAGGTCTTGCCCTCGCGGGCCGTGGCCACCAGGTCCGACAGCGAGGTCGACAGCTCCGCCAGGGTCTTGGCGTGGGCGTCCTTGATGTTCGGGACGATCAGGCCGCGCGGGGTGGCCGCCGCGATCCCCAGGTTGACGTAGTGCTTGAGCACGATCTCCTGGGCCGCCTCGTCCCAGGACGCGTTGACGTCCGGGTTGCGGCGGATGGCGACGAGGACCGCCTTGGCGATCAGGAGCAGCGGGTTGATCCGGAGCCCCGCGAGGTCCGGGTCGTCCTTGAGCTCCTGGACCAGCTTCATCGTCCGGGTCACGTCGAGGGTGATGAACTCGGTGACGTGCGGCGCGGTGAAGGCGGAGTTGACCATGGCCTGGGCGGTGACCTTGCGGACGCCCTTGACCGGGATGCGGGTCTCCCGCGCGCCCGGCGCCACGGCGACGGCCGGGACCGGCTCGGCGGCGGGCACCGCGGCGGGCGCGGGAGCCGCGGCGGGGGCCGCCGGGGCCTGGACGGCGGGGGCCTGCGGGGCGAGCGCGGCCGCGGCGGCGGCGTGCACGTCCTCGCGGGTCACGACACCGCCGTCACCGGTGGGGACCACCGAGGCCAGGTCGATGCCGAGGTCCTTGGCGAGCTTGCGCACGGGCGGCTTGGCCAGCGGCCGCTCGGCGGCCGGCTGCGCCGTGCCGTTGGCGGCCGGGGCGGCCTGCGCGACCGGGCCGGCCGACTGCGCCGGGAGCGCGGCCGGGGCCGTCGGCGCCGCGACGGCGGACGCCGGGGCTCCGGCCCCCGCCTTGCGCGGGCGGCGCTTCGTCGAGGCCTGGGAGACCCCGTAGCCCACCAGCACGGGCTGGCGGCCCTCGGGAGCCGCCTCCTCGGCGGCCTCGGCGGCCGCCGGAGTGGCGGCGGCGGCCGCGGGGGCCTCCGCGGCGTCGGCCCCGCCGGTCTGGACGGAGATGATGACCTGGCCCACGTCGACCGTCACGCCCTCTTCGAAGAGCAGCGCGTGCACCACTCCGTCGAAGGGGATCGGCAGCTCGACGGCGGCCTTCGCCGTCTCGACCTCGCAGACGACCTGGCCGTCGGTGACCGTGTCACCCGGCTGGACGTACCACTTGAGGATCTCGGCCTCGGTCAGGCCCTCGCCCACGTCGGGCATCTTGAATTCGCGGATCGTCATGACGCGGCTCTCCTCAGAACGCCAGCGAGCGGTCGACGGCGTCGAGCACGCGGTCCAGGCCCGGCAGGTACTCGTCCTCCAGGCGGGCCGGGGGGTACGGGGCGTGGAAGCCGCCGACGCGCAGCACCGGGGCCTCCAGGTGGTAGAAGCACCGCTCCGTGATGCGGGCGGCGATCTCGGAGCCGGTGCCGAGGAAGACCGGGGCCTCGTGGACCACGACCAGCCGGCGGGTCTTCTCCACCGACGCCTGGATCCCGTCGAAGTCGATCGGGGACATCGAGCGCAGATCCAGGACCTCGACCGACTTGCCCTCCTCGGCGGCCGCGGCGGCCGCCTCCAGGCAGACCTTCACCATCGGGCCGTACGCGGCCAGGGTCAGGTCGGCGCCCTCGCGGACCACCCGCGCCTTGTGGAGCTCGCCCGGGATGGCGTCGACGTCGACGTCGCCCTTGTCCCAGTAGCGGCGCTTCGGCTCGAAGAAGATCACCGGGTCGTCGCTGAGGATGGCCTGCTGGAGCATCCAGTACGCGTCGGCGGCGTTGGACGGGGAGACCACCTTCAGGCCCGGGACGTGCGCGAACAGCGCCTCGGGGGACTCGCTGTGGTGCTCGACCGCGCCGATGGCGCCGCCGTAGGGGATGCGGACGACGACCGGCAGCTTGATCTTGCCGAGGGCGCGCGCGTGCATCTTCGCCAGCTGCGTGACGATCTGGTCGTACGCGGGGAAGACGAACCCGTCGAACTGGATCTCCACGACCGGCCGGTAGCCGCGCAGGGCCAGGCCGATGGCGGTGCCGACGATGCCCGACTCGGCCAGCGGGGTGTCGATGACCCGCTCCTCGCCGAAGTCCTTCTGGAGCCCGTCGGTGATGCGGAAGACACCGCCCAGCTTGCCGACGTCCTCACCCATGATCAGGACCTTGGGGTCGGTCTCCATGGCCTTGCGCAGGGACTCGTTGAGCGCCTTCGCGATCGACATCTTCAGGGCAGCCATCAGTGACCCTCCTCGGCCGGCTCGAAGGAAGCGAGGTAGGCCGCGAACTGGGCGCGCTCCTCGTCGACGAGCGCGTGCCCGTCCGCGTAGACGTTCTCGAAGATCGCCATGGTGTCGGGGTCGGGCATGGCGCGCACGACCTCGCGGACCCGCTTGCCGAGGGCCTCGCTCTCCGCCTCCAGCTCCTCGAAGAACGCCTCGTCGGCGCCGCCGGAGGCCAGCAGGTGGGCCTTCAGGCGCAGGATCGGGTCCTTCGCCTCCCAGGCGGCCGTCTCCTCGTCCGCGCGGTACTTCGTCGGGTCGTCGGAGGTGGTGTGGGCGCCCATGCGGTACGTGAACGCCTCGATCAGGGCCGGGCCCTCGCCGCGGCGGGCGCGGTCCAGCGCCCAGCGGGTGACCGCGAGGCAGGCCAGGACGTCGTTGCCGTCGACGCGGATGCCGGGGAAGCCGAAGCCCTGGGCGCGCTGGTAGAGCGGCACGCGCATCTGGCGCTCGGTCGGCTCGGAGATCGCCCACTGGTTGTTCTGGCAGAAGAACACCACGGGGGAGTTGTAGACGGCGGAGAAGTTGAAGGCCTCCATCACGTCGCCCTGGCTGGAGGCGCCGTCGCCGAAGTAGGCGATGACGGCGGAGTCGGCGCCGTCCTTGGCCACACCCATGGCGTAACCGGTCGCGTGCAGCGTCTGCGAGCCGATGACGATCGTGTAGAGGTGGAAGTTGTTGGTGTTCGGGTCCCAGCCGCCGTGGTTCACGCCGCGGAACATGCCGAGCAGGTTCGTCGGGTCGACGCCCCGGCACCAGGCCACGCCGTGCTCGCGGTAGGTCGGGAAGACGTAGTCGTCGTCGCGGAGCGCCCGGCCGGAGCCGATCTGGGCGGCCTCCTGGCCCAGCAGCGAGGCCCACAGGCCGAGCTCGCCCTGGCGCTGGAGGGCGGTCGCCTCGCCGTCGAAGCGGCGGGTGAGGACCATGTCGCGGTAGAGACCGCGCAGGTCATCGGTGGTGATGTCCGCGACGAAGGCCGCGAATTCCGCCACGTCGGGGTGGTTGTCGACCTCGACCCGTTCACCCTCGGGCGTCAGCAGTTGTACGAGCTGAGGCTCGGCGTCGTGCGGCTGTGCGGTGGCAGCGGCGGTCTTGCGGGCGCTCGCCGCGCCTGCCGCCCGCTTGGTGCCGCTGCTGCGTCGCGGCTTGCGCGCGGCAGTGCTCTCCACGGTCACGTGTGCTCCTCCGTCGGTCCGGCACCCGGGTTCTCCGGGGACCAGTGCGGCTCACCTGTATCCGTACCCGCACACGGGGTGGGTGCACGGCGCGATTCGGATTCAGGCGTGACAGGTGCCCCGGCGAGTGCCCTGCGCACAGCACGTTACCCAGTGCGACGCATAACTGCGAAACCCCGTTTGACCTGCGATTTTGCTTGGATATCCAAGTAAATCGGCCGCTGCGGGAACAACCACTGGTCACAGCCTTGCAGGCGGCCGGAACAACGGCACGTTATCCCGGGTAACTCCGCCAGGGAAGAGGCGAGTGTGTGAAGATGAGCTTGTGCGCGAAAACGGAAAAATCAAGGTATTTCTCCTGGACGACCACGAAGTAGTACGTCGGGGTGTTCATGAGCTTTTGTCGGTCGAAGAGGACATCGAGATCGTCGGCGAGGCCGGTACCGCCGCGGACGCCCTGGTCCGCATCCCGGCGACCCGCCCCGACGTGGCCGTCCTGGACGTGCGCCTGCCCGACGGCAGCGGGGTCGAGGTGTGCCGCGAGGTCCGTTCGCAGGACGATGACATCAAGTGCCTGATGCTCACCTCGTTCGCCGACGACGAGGCCCTGTTCGACGCCATCATGGCGGGTGCCTCCGGCTACGTGCTCAAGGCCATCCGGGGGAACGAGCTGCTCAGCGCGGTGCGGGACGTGGCCGCCGGCAAGTCGCTGCTGGACCCGGTGGCGACCGCGCGGGTGCTGGAGCGGCTGCGCGACGGCAAGAACGGCAAGGGCGACGACCGGCTCGCGAACCTCACCGAGCAGGAGCGCAAGATCCTCGACCTGATCGGCGAGGGCCTGACGAACCGGGTCATCGGCGAGCGGCTGCACCTGGCCGAGAAGACCATCAAGAACTACGTCTCCAGCCTGCTGTCGAAGCTGGGGATGGAGCGCCGTTCCCAGGCCGCCGCCTACGTGGCGCGGCTGCAGGCGCAGAAGCGCTGACCCGCGGCCCCGTACGGCTCCACCCGGCCCCGGAGGCCGCACCAGGCACGCTCGACCCCGCCGCGAGGCCGCACCAGGCCCGCTCGACCCCGCGCCGAGCGGGACGCAACCCCGTTCGAGCGGGTCCCGAGGAGGACCCGAGTGGACGCGGCCGGCCCCCGGGCGGCCTTCGGACGTGACGCCGCGTCGCCGCGTGATGCCCCGGGGCACACCGTTCGACGCGGGACCAACGTCCTTCGTCCTGGGGGCGGGCTCCTCTTCCCCGGACGGCTGTCGGGACCCGAGAGTGGTCCCATGTCACCGGAGGAAATGCAGTCCGTCGAAATGCTGCGCCGCGTCCCGTACGGCCGGGTCGCCACCAGCATGCGCGCGCTTCCCTTCCTCGCCGTCGCCCGCCACATCGTGGTGGGCGGCCGGATCGTCCTGAGAATGCACGCCGGTTTCGGCTATCACCGCGCCTGTAACGGGAGCGTGGTCTCGTACGGCGCCGACAACGTCAATTCGGGGGCCTCCCGGCTGTGGTCGGTGCAGGTCACGGGCACGGCGCAGCTCGCCGAGCCGACCACGGCGGAGCTGGAACTATTCGGTCCGGGGCCGCATTTCGTGGACGGTCAGGTCTTCGACCCGGTCTACATGCGCATCGAACCGCAGCTCGTCACCGTGCACACCCTCGGGGCGGGAAATGCCGACCGGTCCGACCGGTGCCATCAGCACGCCCTCTGACGCGGGAAAAGCGGGAGCGGAAGAGGAAAGAGGCCCGGCGGAATGGGAATTCCGCCGGGCCTCCGCCCGTGTGCTCCGCTAATCGGCGGCCTCGGCGCCCGCCGGGCTGCCGCCGCCCCCGCTGGGCGGCGTCGGGTTCTTCGTGGGCGGCTCCACCGGGGTGGTCTTCGGCGGCGGGGTCGTCGGGTTCTTGGTCTCCGGCGAGGACGATCCACCCTGGGACGCCGACGGGGTCGTGCTCGGCGTGTACTTGGTGCGGCTCGGGGCGGGCGTGAAGGTGTCCTCGTCGTGCGAACGGCCCGTCTCGGGGCTCGGAGAGGTCTGCGGGGTCTCCTGCGAGCCCGCGCTGCTCTGTCCGGGGCCGGGGGTGGTCACGCTGGTCTTGGGCTTGTTCCCGCCGCCCGCGCCGAGGCTGCCGGTCTTGATCGCGTACGCGGCACCGCCGGCGATGGCCAGCACCGCGAGCAGGACGAAGAGCCAGACCCTCCACTTCCCGCCGCCCGAGCGGTTGTCGTAGTCGTAGCCGTCATAGCCGTCGTACCCGCCGTGGCCGCCGGGTGCGCCGCCGTGGCCGCCGCCGGGGAAGGCCGTGCCGTCGTCCGGGTTCAGCGGGGGCACCATCGGCTGCTGGAACTGCGAGGTCGTGGCGTGCGAGGGGTATCCGGGGCGGGGGCCGCCGCCCGGGGCCGCCGGCATCACCGAGGTGTTCGCGCCGCCCGGCTGACCGTGCGGGAGCGCCATGCCGACCGGGCCGGTGTTCCAGGTGCCGGTGTTCGGGCCCTGGTCCTGGAGCATCTGGAGCGCGTACTGGACCAGCCCGCGCATCTCCTCGGCGCTCTGGAACCGGTCGTCGGGGTCCTTGGCGAGGGACCGCATGACGAGGCCGTCGAGCTCCTGCGGGATGTGGTGCCCCTCGGGCAGCTGCGAGGGCGGGACGGGGGCGTCCTGGACGTGCTGGTAGACCACCGACAGCGGGGTCTCGCCCGTGAAGGGGGGCCGCAGCGCGAGCAGTTCGTAGAGCAGGCAGCCGGTCGCGTACAGGTCGCTGCGGTGGTCCACGGCCTTGCCGAGGGCCTGTTCCGGCGACAGGTACTGCGGGGTGCCCATGACCATGCCGGTCTGGGTCATCGTGGACTGCGCGCCGTGCAGGGCGCGGGCGATGCCGAAGTCCATCACCTTCACCGCGCCAGTGTTGGTGATGATCACGTTGGCGGGCTTGATGTCGCGGTGCACGATGCCGTGCTGGTGCGAGTAGGCCAGCGCCTCCAGGACGCCCGAAACGATGATGAGCGCCTGCTCGGGCCCCGGGGCCTCGGCGCTGAGCAGCAGCTCGCGGATGGTGCGGCCCTCGACCAGCTCCATCACGATGTACGGGACCACGTTCGGGCCGACCCGGTCCTCGCCCGAGTCGTAGACGGCGACCACGGCGTGGTGGTTGAGGCCGGCCACGGACTGTGCCTCACGGGTGAAGCGGGCCTTGGAGACCGGGTCCTCGGCCAGGTCGGCACGGAGCAGCTTCACGGCCACGGTGCGGCCCAGCCGGACGTCCTCGGCCGCGAAGACCTCGGCCATGCCGCCGCGGCCCAGGCGGTGGGTCAGCCGGTAGCGGCCGTCCCCCACGAGGCCGCCCGCGCCCCAGTGCTCAGGACCGTCGGCCATCCCGGCGCCGTTTCCCTCGGGTTCGGGTGCCATCAGTCCTCGCCGTCGTCTCTCTCGTCCGCTCTAGCGGTGGGCCTCTTCGGGTGCTCCGGTGAACGCTACAGCCTCTGAACCCGTCACCGTTCGGCTACAGACACCGCGTAGGCCCGCGGTCACGCAGCGGGCACCGGCTTGACGTGTGCTTGCCCTCCGGCAGACTGGGCGCGACATGCGCTCAGCCAGACGCGTAGCAACACAGCCCGAGGGGAAGCAACAGTCATGAGCCAGGACGGCACACAGGGCCGGTACGCAGGCGGCTCCCTGGCCGGTGGCCGTTACCAGCTAAGGGATTTGCTGGGCGAGGGGGGCATGGCCTCGGTCTACCTCGCGTACGACTCCGCGCTCGACCGCCAGGTCGCCATCAAGACGCTCCACAGCGAGCTGGGGCGCGAGGCGTCCTTCCGCGAGCGGTTCCGGCGCGAGGCGCAGGCTGTTGCGAAACTGTCGCACACCAACATCGTCTCGGTCTTCGACACGGGCGAGGGAACCGTCACCTTCGGTGCCGGCGGCGGCGACGAGGCGGTCATGCCGTACATCGTCATGGAGTACGTCGAGGGCCAGCCGCTCGGCTCGGTCCTCGACGCGGACGTACGCCAGTACGGCGCCATGCCGGCGGACAAGGCCCTGAAGGTGACGGCCGACGTGCTGGCCGCGCTGGAGACCAGCCACGAGATGGGCCTGGTCCACCGCGACATCAAGCCGGGCAACGTGATGATGACCAAGCGCGGCGTGGTCAAGGTCATGGACTTCGGCATCGCCCGGGCCATGCAGTCGGGGGTCACCTCGATGACGCAGACCGGCATGGTCGTCGGCACCCCGCAGTACCTGTCGCCGGAGCAGGCCCTGGGGCGCGGCGTGGACGCCCGCTCCGACCTGTACTCGGTCGGCATCATGCTGTTCCAGCTGCTGACGGGCCGTATCCCCTTCGATGCCGACTCCCCGCTGGCGATCGCGTACGCGCACGTCCAGGAGGAGCCGGTGGCCCCGTCCTCCATCAACCGCTCCCTCACCCCGGCGATGGACGCGCTGGTGGCGCGGGCGCTGAAGAAGAACCCGAACGAGCGCTTCCCGACGGCCGCGGCCATGCGGGACGAGATCATGCGGATCATGTCGGCCGGGCACGCCGGCGCCCCGGCCATCGTCCCGGGCGCGGCCACGGGCGGCAGCGGCGCGGGCGTCGGCTCGACGGTGTTCCCGCCGGTGGACGCGGGCTTCCAGGCGCCGCCGCCGCACGCCCTCCAGCAGCCGTACCAGGCCCCGCAGACCCCGCCCCCGTCCCCGTACGCCCAGCCGGCGCCCACGCAGCAGCAGCCGGGCGGCTACGCGTACCCCCAGACGGCGCAGGCGCCTCAGCAGCAGTACGCGCCGCAGACCCCGCCGCCGTTCACCATCTCGCCCAGCCAGACGCCAGCTCCGTCGGCCTCCTCGGGCGGCGGGAAGAAGAACACGCCGGTGGTGGTCGGCGCGATCGCGGTGGCCCTGCTGGCCATCGGCGGGCTCATCGCCGTGCTGAACATGGGCGGCGACGACGACAACACCAACACGGCAGGCCCCTCCGCCTCGACGGCCGCCTCGGCGTCGGCCTCGGCCAAGGCGGGGCACAAGGGGCCGGACACCTCGCGCACGATCGACGTGGAGAAGTGCAAGAGCCCGACGAAGTCCTACAAGGACGCGACGAAGGTCGTGGCCCCGGACTTCCGGTACAAGAACCTGATGTCGATCAAGCAGTGCATCCAGGCGGCCGGCTGGAGGTACAAGATCACGGAGCGCGACGAGACCGTCTACGGCCAGGACACGGTGCTGGAACAGCTGCCCGAGTCCGGGACCGACGTGGCCAAGGAGGGCACGGAGTTCACACTGGTCGTCTCGACCGGCAATCCGTCGTAGCCGACGGCGCTCTGACGCCCGGGCACCCCGGGGCACCCTGACGGGTGTCCCGGGGTGCCCGTTTTGTCCCCCTGTGCCAATCTGAGTGCGGCGCCTCGGATCCCCGGCGTCCCGGCCGCACGGAACGGGAGGGGCACCCCGTGAGACGACGCCTCCGCGTTCCGCACCGGACGGCCGGAGCCGCGCTGGCCGCCGCGCTGCTGACCACCGCACCCGTGGGCACGGCCCCCGACCGCACCCCCGCCGCGGCGGTACGGGCCCACCACGCCCCCTCCGCCGCCGCCCGGGCCCCCCAGCCCCTGGCGCCCGCAGCGGACGAGGAGGTCCCCGAAGAGGCCTACGAGGAGCTCGCGGGGAGCGCCGGAGGGGTCGGACGGGAGCACCCGGGCAGGCCCGCGGACGCGCCGGCCGACCCCGGACTCACCTCGGCCTCCCGGCCCCTGCACCCGGTCCGGCCGCCTCCGCGCCCGGAGCGCGAGCACCCCGCGAACCAACGTCCCGCCAGCCCGCCGAGCCCCTCGCCGAGCGGCACCGCCCCGCCCTCGGCGCTGGGAACCGAGCCGAACGAGCGGATCGCCGACCTGGCGGCCCATCTGCTCCCCCTGGGCACCGGCCTGGCCCTCATGGGCATGGGTCTGGGGTACATGGGCGTCCGGCTGCGACGGAGCCGGTAACCCCGGCGGGCCACGACCATACTCGGTATACATACTCGGTATGCCCGTGTATACATACTGAGTATGTCGATCCGCCACGGCCTGCTGGCGCTGCTGGAACGGGGCCCCCGTTACGGCTCCCAGCTGCGCACCGAATTCGAATCCCGCACCGGCTCCACCTGGCCCCTCAACGTCGGGCAGGTGTACACCACCCTGGCCCGCCTGGAGCGCGACGGGCTCGTCGCGGGCGGCGGGGGGGGCGCCCCCCGGCCCCCCCCCCCCCCCCACAACCCCCCCCCCCCCCCCGCCCCGCGCCCCCGGGCCCCCCCCCCCGGGGCCCGCCCCAACC
>NZ_JBBDHD010000058.1:0-44962 GCF_044129415.1 Streptomyces racemochromogenes | reverse complement strand
GTCGGGCGGGTGGTGGCGGTGTGGGGCGCCACGGGCGCACGGGACGGGCCGGGTTTACCCGGGCGGGCGCGCCGTGTCCACACGGCGCGCCTTTTCCGTCCGGCGGCCCCAGCCGCCACGGACCGGCCCTGCACGCGCGGGGTGACCCCCACCCCGTCGTACCGAGGAGTACCGCATGGCCCCCCGTCCCGCTCCGGGTGAGCTCACCTTCGTCGCCCCGCGAGGGGCCAAGAAGCCGCCCCGGCACCTCGCCGACCTCACCCCGGCCGAGCGCCGCGAGGCGGTCGCCGCGATCGGCGAGAAGCCGTTCCGGGCCAAGCAGCTCTCCCAGCACTACTTCGCCCGCTACGCCCACGACCCGGCGCAGTGGACCGACATCCCGGCGGGCTCGCGCGAGAAGCTCCAGCAGGAGCTGCTGCCCGAGCTGATGAACGTCGTCCGGCACATCAGCTGCGACGACGACACCACCCGCAAGACCCTGTGGAAGCTGCACGACGGCACGCTCGTCGAGTCCGTGCTGATGCGCTACCCGGACCGGGTCACCATGTGCATCTCCTCGCAGGCCGGCTGCGGCATGAACTGCCCGTTCTGCGCCACCGGCCAGGCCGGCCTCGACCGCAACCTGTCCACCGCCGAGATCGTGCACCAGATCGTCGACGGCATGCGCGCCCTGCGCGACGGCGAGGTCCCCGGCGGCCCGGCTCGCCTGTCCAACATCGTCTTCATGGGCATGGGCGAGCCCCTCGCCAACTACAACCGCGTCGTCGGCGCCATCCGCCGCCTCACCGACCCGGAGCCCGACGGCCTGGGCCTGTCGCAGCGCGGGATCACCGTCTCCACCGTCGGCCTGGTCCCCGCCATGCTGCGGTTCGCCGACGAGGGCTTCAAGTGCCGTCTGGCCGTCTCCCTGCACGCCCCGGACGACGAGCTGCGCGACACCCTCGTTCCCGTGAACACGCGCTGGAAGGTCCGCGAGGTCCTGGACGCGGCCTGGGAGTACGCGGAGAAGTCCGGCCGCCGGATCTCCATCGAGTACGCCCTGATCCGCGACATCAACGACCAGGCCTGGCGCGGCGACCTCCTGGGCCGCCTGCTCAAGGGCAAGCGCGTGCACGTCAACCTGATCCCGCTCAACCCGACGCCGGGCTCGAAGTGGACCGCCTCGCGCCCCGAGGACGCGAGGGCGTTCGTCGACGCCATCGCCCGCCACGGTGTGCCGGTGACCGTACGGGACACCCGTGGCCAGGAGATCGACGGAGCGTGCGGACAGCTCGCGGCGAGCGAGCGGTAGGCTGGCCCGCGTACATCTGCATATTCCGACAGGGGAGCGCCACAGCGCTGAGAGTGCGGCACACGTTTCAGATCAAGCACCGTGGCCGCAGACCCTCTGAACCTCGCCCAGGTCATTCTGGGTAGGAAGTTCGGTCACCACCTCAAGCTGTTGCGCCCTGCCCGGGCGCCGCGCTCCAGGCGAGCGCCCGGGGCAGGGCCGCGTCTTCTCCTGGTCATACCCAGGAGGAATCAACCGTGAGCACCACCAAGAAGATCGCGGGTGCGGCGCTGGCCGCTGCCCTCGGCGTCAGCACGCTGGCCGCGTGCGGCGGCGGCACGAAGAAGGACGACGGGGCCGCCGCGAGCGGTTCCGCGAAGTCCAAGACCGTCACCCTGGTCTCCCACGACTCCTTCAACGTGACCGATTCGGTCCTCAAGGAGTTCGAGCAGCAGAGCGGCTACACCGTCAAGGTCCTCAAGTCCGGGGACGCCGGCGCAGCCCTGAACCAGGAGATCCTCACCAAGGGCTCCCCGCGCGGCGACGTCTTCTTCGGTGTCGACAACACGCTCCTCTCCCGCGCCCTCGACAACGGGATCTTCACCCCCTACGAGGCCAAGGGCCTGGCGGAGGTCAAGCCCGAGTACGTCCTCGACCAGCAGCACCGGGTCACCCCCGTCGACTCCGGCGACATCTGCGTCAACTACGACAAGGCGTACTTCGCCGACAAGAAGATCGCCCCGCCGCAGACGCTGGACGACCTGGTCAAGCCGGAGTACAAGAACCTGCTCGTCACCGAGAACGCGGCGACCTCCTCGCCCGGCCTCGGCTTCCTGCTCGCCTCCGTCGGCAAGTACGGGGAGGAAGGCTGGAAGGACTACTGGAGCAAGCTCAAGGCCAACGGCGTCGAGGTCGTCGACGGCTGGGAGCAGGCCTACAACGAGCGCTTCTCCGGCTCCGCGGGCGGCAAGAAGGCCAAGGGCGACCGTCCGCTGGTCGTCTCGTACGCCTCCAGCCCGCCGGTCGAGGTCCTCTACGGCGAGCCCCAGCCGGCCGAGGCCCCCACGGGCGTGGCCACCGGCACCTGCTTCCGCCAGGTCGAGTTCGCGGGGCTGCTGAAGGGCGCGAAGAACGAGGAGGGCGGCAAGGCCCTCATCGACTTCCTGATCGGCAAGAAGTTCCAGGAGGACATGCCCCTCCAGATGTTCGTGAACCCGGTGGTGAAGGACGCCAAGCTGCCGGAGGTGTTCACGAAGCACGGCGTGGTGGTCGAGAAGCCGGAGAACGTGGCCCCCGAGACCATCGCCAAGAACCGTGACCAGTGGGTCAAGGCATGGTCCTCGATCGTCGTGAAGTAGGACGCGAAGGCTCTCCGCAGGAGGGCGGGCGGGCCACCGCCGTCAGACTCGCTCTGATGGCCGTGCCGCTCGCCTTCTTCGGGCTGTTCTTCGCCTGGCCCGTCGCCGCGATCGTCGGCCGCGGTTTCCGGACGGAGGAGGGTTGGGAGTTCGGCCGGATCGGCGAGGTCCTCACCCAGCCGGACATCGCCGGCGTCCTCTGGTTCACGACCTGGCAGGCGTTCGCCTCGACCGTGCTGACCCTGCTCGTGGCGCTCCCCGGCGCCTACGTGTTCGCGCGGTTCTCCTTCCCCGGCAAGCAGCTGCTGCGCGCCCTGGTCACCGTGCCCTTCGTGCTGCCGACCGTGGTCGTCGGCACGGCCTTCCTGGCGCTGGTCGGCCGGAACGGGCTGCTGGACGAGGTGTGGGGGGTCCGGCTGGACACCACCGTGTGGGCGATCCTGCTCGCGCACGTCTTCTTCAACTACGCCGTCGTCGTCCGGACGGTCGGCGGGCTGTGGGCCCAGCTGGACCCGCGGCAGGAGGAGGCCGCCCGGGTGCTGGGCGCCGGACGCTTCGCGGCGTGGCGGCGGGTGACCCTGCCCGCGCTCGCCCCGTCGGTGGCGGCCGCCGCGCTGATGGTGTTCCTGTTCACCTTCAGCTCCTTCGGCGTCGTGCAGATCCTGGGCGGCCCCTCGTACGCCACGCTGGAGGTCGAGGTCTACCGGCAGACGGCGCAACTGCTGGACCTGCCGACCGCCGCGGTGCTGACGCTGGTCCAGTTCGCCGCCGTCGGGGTGATCCTCGGCGTGCACGCCTGGACCGTGCGCCGGCGGGAGACCGCGCTGCGGCTCGTCGATCCGGCGCGCACCGCGCACCCGCCGCGCGGCGTGGCGCAGCGCGGACTGCTGGGCGGAGTGCTGCTGACGGTGGCGCTGCTGATCGTGGCCCCGCTCGCCGTGCTGGTGGAGCGGTCCCTGGACGCCCCGGGCGGGTACGGGTTCGGGTTCTACCGGGCGCTCCAGGAGGCCGGCGCCGGCGGCGGAACCTTTCTGGTGCCGCCGCTGGAGGCCATCGGGAACTCCCTCCAGTACGCGCTCGCCGCCACAGGCATCGCCCTGGCCGTCGGCGGGCTCGCGGCTGCGGCGCTGGCCCGCCGGGCGGGCCGCTTCGTCCGGGGGTTCGACGCGCTGCTGATGCTGCCGCTCGGGGTGTCCGCCGTGACGGTGGGCTTCGGGTTCCTGATCACCCTGGACCGGCCGCCGCTGGACCTGCGCACCTCCTGGATCCTGGTGCCGCTGGCCCAGGCGCTGGTCGGGGTGCCGTTCGTGGTGCGGACCATGCTGCCGGTGCTGCGGGCGGTCGACGGGCGGCTGCGGGAGGCGGCGGCGGTGCTCGGTGCCTCCCCGCTGCGGGTCTGGCGGGAGGTGGACCTGCCGCTGGTGCGCCGGGCGGTGCTGATCGCGGCGGGCTTCGCCTTCGCGGTCTCGCTGGGCGAGTTCGGGGCGACGGTGTTCATCGCCCGGCCGGACCGTCCGACGCTGCCGGTGGCCGTGGCCCGGCTGCTGGGGCGGGCCGGGGAGATGAACTACGGGCAGGCGATGGCCCTGAGCACGATTCTGATGCTGGTGTGCGCGGTGTCCCTGCTGGTGCTGGAGCGACTGCGACCCGACAAGACCTCGGGAGAGTTCTGATGACCCTGCTCCGCCTCGAAGGGGTGACGGTCCGCTTCGGCGACCGGGCGGTCGTGGACGCGGTGGACCTGGAGGTCGCCGAGCACGAGACCGTCTGCGTCCTGGGGCCGAGCGGCAGCGGCAAGTCCACCCTGCTGCGGGTGGTGGCCGGGCTCCAGCCGCCCTCCGCCGGACGGGTAGTGCTCGCCGGCGCCGACCAGGCGGGCGTCCCGGTGCACCGGCGGGGGGTGGGCCTCATGTTCCAGGACCACCAGCTGTTCCCGCACCGGGACGTCGGCGGGAACGTCGCCTTCGGCCTGCGCGCACGGGGCTCCGCGAAGCCGGAGTACGAGGAGCGGGTGGCGAGCCTGCTGGAGCTGGTCGGGCTCCCCGGGGCGCAGCGCCGGGCGGTGGCCTCCCTGTCGGGCGGTGAGCAGCAGCGGGTCGCCCTGGCCCGGGCGCTGGCCCCCTCGCCGAGGCTGCTGATGCTGGACGAGCCGCTGGGCCAGCTGGACCGGGGGCTGCGCGAGCGGCTGGTGGTCGAGCTCCAGGGGCTGTTCTCCCGGCTGGGCACCACCGTGCTCGCCGTCACCCACGACCAGGGCGAGGCCTTCGCGCTGGCCGACCGGGTGGTGGTGATGCGGGACGGGCGGATCGCCCAGGCGGGTACCCCGCTGGAGGTGTGGCAGCGGCCGGCGTCGGAGTTCGTGGCGCGGTTCCTCGGCTTCGAGAACGTGGTCCCGGCCACCGTCTCCGGGGGCGCGGCCGCGACCCCGTGGGGCGAGGTCCCCGTACCCGTCGGCTCGCCCGAGGGGGAGGGGCGGCTGCTGGTCCGGCCGACCGGGGTGGTGCCGGGCGCGGGCGGGCTGGACTGCGTGGTGGAGTCCCGGACCTTCCGCGGCAGGCACGTGGCCCTGCTGCTGCGGCCCGCGCGGGGGCCCGTACTGGAGGCGGAGTGCGAGCCGGCCGCCGCGCCGGCCGTGGGGGACCGGATCGCGGTGGCCTTCACGCCCTCCGAGGTGGTCGTCCTGCCGTCGGCGTAGGAGACCCACGCCGCCCGGGCGCCGTCTGCTACGCCGCCCGGATGCCGTCGACGGCGACCGGCAGGTGGCGGGGGCCGCGCAGGACCGCGTTCTGCCGGTAGGGCGGCGGGTCCTCCAGCAGCCGGGGGTTCTCCAGCCGGCGGGCCAGCTCGCTCAGGGCCAGTGCGGCCTCCAGCCGGGCCAGCGGCGCCCCGAAACAGCTGTGGATCCCGCTGCCGAGGCCCAGGTGCTGGACGTCCGGGCGGTCGGGGTCGAAGCGGTCCGGGTCCTCGAAGCGCTTCGGGTCGCGGTTTCCGGAGGCCAGGATCAGCCAGAGCGAGGAGCCCTTGGGGATGGTCACCCCGGCCACCTCGATGTCGGCCAGAGTGCTGCGCTGCGGCAGCAGCTGCACCGGCGGCTCGAAGCGCAGCAACTCCTCCACCATGGGGACCGCCAGGTTTGGCTCGGAGCGCAGCCGCTCCAGGTGCTCCGGGTTGCGCAGCAGGGTGAGCATGCCGTTGGTGATCAGGTTGACGGTGGTCTCGTGGCCGGCGATCAGCAGCAGCGCCGCCGTGCTGAGGACCTCCATCGTGCTCATCGTGCCGTCCGGGCCCTGTCCGGTGGCCAGCTCCGAGAGCATGTCGCCGGTCGGGTTCTTGCGCCGTTCCTCGATCAGCGCGGCCAGGTACATGCCGAGCTCCATCCGGGCGCCCTCCGTCTTCTTGGCGCGTTCGGCGGGGTCGGCGTCGGGATCGGGGTCCAGGCTCGCGGCCAGGGTGTCGGCCCAGACGTGGAAACGGGCCTCGTCCTCGGGCGGCACGCCCAGCAGCCGGCAGATGACCGTCACCGGGAAGGGGTAGGAGAACTCCTCCACCAGGTCGATCCGGGCCGGGTCGCCCTTCGCGGCGATCGTGTCGATCAGCCCGGTGACGATGCCGCCGAGCTCGCCGCGCATCTGTTCCACCCGGCGCGGGGAGTGCGGGGGTCCGAAGGGGCGGTTGGTCATGCGGCGCAGCCGGTCGTGGTCGGGCGGGTCCAGCTTCAGGAAGGACGGCGGCAGGACGTCCGACTCGCCCTCCTCCGCCTGGTTCAGCGGGTCGCCGGCCGTCGCCGTCAGGTTGCGGGAGTCGGAGCTGATGCGCGGGTCGTGCAGCAGGCCCTTGATCTCGTGGTAGGTGCTGATGACGTACGGGCCGTCGCCGTCGTGGAACACCGGGGTCGCACGGAGCTCCTGGTACAGCGGGTACGGGTTGGCGCGGCTGGAGTAGTCGAGGATCTGCCGCAGGATGCCTTGGGTCATGAGGGGTCCTCGTGCTCGTGCTCGTGCTCAGTTGTGCGCCGGAGTGAAGGTCATCCGCCGGTCCGCCGGAGAGTGGCCGCTCAGGGTGATGGTCGGGCCGTGCGTGGGCACCGAGGGGTCGGGGAAGTCCGCGGGCACCGGACGTTCGCCCTCGGGCCTGCGGTCCACCGTCGGGTAGGGCGGCGGGAACGGCGCGGTCTGCTCGATCTGCTGCTCGTAGAAGTCCAGCCAGCGGCACTGGTCGAAGGTGACGGCCCCGATGACGCGGCCCTGGTAGCCGTACACGCCGACGAAGCGGCGTTCGGCCCGCGAACCCTGGGTGATCATGATCTCCGTGCCCATCGAGGGGACCCCGACCGACTTGATGTTCACACCGAACTGGGAGGACCAGAACGCCGGGACCCACAGGTGGGGCCTGCGTTCGGCGCTCGTGCTGAGCATGTTGTGCGCGGCGGTCTCGGCCTGGGCCACGGCGTTTCCCCAGTGCTCCAGGGACAGGAACTGGTAGCCGAACAGGGCGTGCGGGGAGCGGGCGACGTCGCCGGCCACGTAGATGTCGTCGGTGACGATGCCCCGGATGTCGAAGGCCCGGCAGCCCGCGTCGCAGGCGATGCCGCGCGGACCCGCGCCGAGCCCGGAACCGGTGAGCCATTCGGTGTTGCGCTGGGCGCCGAGCGAGACGACCACCACCTCCGCCTCCAGCGTGGTGCCGTCGGACAGGTGCGCGGCGCGGACCCGCCCGGAGGAGTCGCCCTCCAGGGCCGTCACCATGATCCCGGTGCGCAGGTCGACCCCGTTCTCGCGGTGCATGTCGGCCGCCACGGCTCCGACCACCCCGCCGAGCGCGCCGACCAGCGGGGCGTCCGCGCGTTCGGCCACGGTGACGGCGAGGCCGCGCTCCCGGCAGGCGGATGCGATCTCGGAGCCCGTGAACCCGGCGCCGATCACCAGGACCCGGCCCGGGCCGGCCGCGAGGGCGCGTTCCAGGGCCGCCGCGTCACCGCGGGTGCGCAGCACGAAGACGCCGTCCAGGGCGGCCTCTTCGGGGTTCGGCCAGGGCCGGGCGCGCACCCCGGTGGCGATCAGCAGCCGGTCGTACTCGACCTCGTCGCCGTCGGCCATCCGGACCCGGCTGGCCGCCATGTCCAGGCCGGCGGCGGGTACCCCGAGGCGCCACTTCGCGTCGATGTCCCGGCGGCGCGGCAGGGCCGTCCCGTCGGCGGTCGCCATGCCCAGCAGGACCTGCTTGGACAGGGGCGGGCGGTCGTAAGGCTCGTGGGGTTCGTCGCCGATCATCGTCAGCTCACCCGCGAAGCCCTTCTCGCGCATCTTCTCGGCGGCCCGCAGGCCGGCCAGGGAGGCGCCCACGACGACGATGCGGCCCTCGCGCTTGAGCCGCTCCAGGGCTCCGTCACTGTTCACCGCTGGCCTCCGGAGCTTGGAGGGACCCGTTCATGGCGTCCAGGAGGATGGCCCGGACGGGGCAGGCGTGGGCGGCGCGCACGACGTTGTCGTGCTGGTCGTCGGGGGCCTGCGGGTTGTAGAGCAGTGACTCGTCGCCGTGCATGGCGAAGACGTCGGGTGCGAGGAACGCGCACTGCGCGTATCCCTGACAGCGGTTCAGGTCGACGACGAGCCTCATGAGGCATCAGCCTTTCCATGCCCTGATGACCCCCGAACTGCCCCCGAGGCCCCCCGCCACCCCTCCAGCATGCGCGCACGGGCCGTTCGCCGCCTGCCGGGCGCAGCGGGCGGCGAAGGCACAGGTCAGGAGGTGCGGTGCAGGCCGGCGCGGAGGATGTGGAGGCTGACGACGAGGACCCAGACCGGGAAGACGATCTCCACCCACGGCACCCCCGACCCCAGCACCAGCAGGGCCAGCCCGGTCGCGAAGCCGATCAGGGCCAGCGGACGGGGGAAGACGCGGAGCCGGCGGCCGATGGCCGAGGTCGAGAAGACGACCACGGCCGCCATGCGCATGGCGTAGGTGGACAGCACGGTGTACGCGAAGGGCCGGCCGAACCCGGAGGGCGACCCGGCCTCGCTCAGTACGGTCCCGGCCGCCGCGGCGGACACGAAGAGGGTGGCGACGAAGATGAACCCGCTGCCCAGGAACACCGTGGCGAAGAAACGATCCTCCACCGCGCCCGCGTGCTCCCGCAGCGCCCCCATGAACCACAGGAAGAAGATCCCCGCGAAGGGGACGATCTCCAGCGCGAGCCGCACGGCCCAGCGCCGGTCCGGGGGGACGGCCGCATCGGCCGGGCTCCCCGAGGGGATGGCGGTCCGCATGAGCACGATCGCCGCCGCGACCAGTACGGCGAACATCACACCGGCCGTCCCGGCGGCCCGGGGCGTGCGCAGCCGGGTGGAGGTGGGATCGTCCATGCCTTCAGCAGGCCCCGGCGGCCGTGGCCGCGCCACCCCGGGGACCCGACGGGGTGAACGGCAGCGCGGCGCCGGCGGGGGCGGTCAGGCCGGGCCGGCGGCTCAGCCCACGGGCTCCGGGACCTGTTCCTCCGCCGGGGCCTCGGCCCCGTCGTGGTTGCCGTACCAGGCCACGGCGACGGCGCCGGTGACCGCCAGCACGAACCCGACGACCGCCAGCCAGGCCAGCCCGGGACGGGAGGCGTCGCCGAGCCACAGGACGCCGATCGCGCCCGGGAGCACCGTCTCGCCCACCACCAGGGCGGCCGTGGCGCCGTTCACCGAGCCGATCTGGAGGGCCACGGTGTGCAGGTACATGCCGCCGACACCGGCGACGAGGATCGCGTACAGCGCGGGGTCGGTGAGCAGCGTGACCAGGTCGAAGGGGTCGATCCCGTCCAGGACGCGGACGCCCACGCCCAGCGCGCCGAAGGCCAGGCCCGACAGCAGGCCCGCCAGGATCGCGGCCCGCGCGCCGAGGAACCGTACGGCCACCGTGCCGCCGACGATGATCAGCAGGGTCACCGCCAGCAGCCACCAGTGCGTGGACATCGGGGCGTGGTGGCCGCCCTCGTGGCCGGCGGCCGTCGCGAGCAGCACCAGCGCGGCGCAGACGACCCCGATCGAGGTCCATTCCTTGCGGGAGAGGCGGATGCCCAGCATCTTCACGCTCAGCACGGCCGTGATCACCAGGTTGGCGCTGATCACGGTCTGGGAGAGGAAGAGGGGCAGCAGGCGCGCGGCCAGCGCGCCGAGCCCGAAGCCCACGAAGTCCAGGATCGTGCCGACGATGAACTCCCAGGTCATCGCGGCCTTGGCGGTGGAGGAGAGGTTGGGGCCGCCGTGGGCGGTCACCCCGGCGGCGGCCGGCGACGTCCGGGCGGCCCGGCGCGAGCCGACGGCTTGCAGGACGGAGCCCGTCCCGTAGCAGATGGACGCCGCGACAGCGGTCAGCAGGCCTATGAGCACAGAGGGCTCCGTTCAACGTCTGGCAGGTAAGGCGGTACCTCTGCCAGACGTCGGATCGGGCCGCGGAGTTGCCTCCGCAAGAGGGTTCGTTGACCTTTTCTTTGCCCGGAGGGGCCGGCCCCCGGGGTCGACCATCCGGCCGACCCCGGGGGCCGGCCCGTTCAGCGGGTCAGGGCCAGCGAGGTCAGCTGCGCCACGCCCCACACGAGCGGCACGCAGCCGGCGAGCAGGGCGGCGGCCCGCAGGCCCGCGGCCGTACGCAGCACCGTGCCCGGGGTGCCCAGGTCGAGCAGGGCCGCCCGGGCCGCCCCGCGGGCCTGCCGGGACTCGACCGCGGCGGTGAGCAGGGAGGCGGCCGCGCAGACCGCGACGAGCCCGGCGGCCGGTCCGGTCAGCGGCCCCAGCGGCGCCCCTCCCTGGGGGCCGCCCGGGGCCAGGGTGACGGTGAGCGCCGCCGCACCGACGGCGCACAGCACCCCGAGCGGACGGCCCAGCCGGGACGCCTCCTCCTGGAGGGTCCGTCCGGCCAGCAGCCGGACCGCGCCCGGGCGGATGGCCTGGAGCAGGGTGCCGCAGGCGTAGGCGAGGCCGGGTCCGGCGAGGGCCAGGCCGACCGCGATCAGGACGCCGGCCGCCGGCACCGCCGGGCCGTCCGGGCGGGCGTAGGCCAGCAGGGCGAGCCCGCACGCCGCGAGCGCCACTCCCCAGGGAACGCCCGTCTGGGGGGCCTGCCAGGAGTGCGGGGGCCGCGGGCGCAGGGCGAGGGCCGTCGCGGCGGAGGCGGTCAGGGGGAGCAGGGCCAGGAGGGTGAGGGCGGCCGCCGCCGGCAAGGGCCGGCCGGCGTGCAGCAGCCGGGCACCGGCCCCGTCGAAGGGCAGTCCGGCGAGGTCGCCCCGCAGGTGGAGGAAGGCGGCGAGGGCGAGGGCGCTGCCCAGGGCGCAGGCGACGGCGGTGGAGACCGCCGCGGCCAGGGCCAGGCGTACGGGTCCCAGCCCGACGGCGTCGAGCCCCTCGCGGGGGCGGGTCGCCGGGTCGGTCCGGGCCACCGCGACGGCGAACTGGACCGTGGCGGCGAGCGGGACCAGGGCCCACAGCAGCCGGGGGAACGATCCGCCTCCCCGTGCCTCGGCGTCGGCGAGGACGTACAGCAGGAGGAAGCCGCTGCCGGCGCAGGCGGCGGCGACCAGGAGTCTGCGCAGCTGGACCAGGGGGCGGGAGCCGCGGACTAGGCGGAGAGAGAGCACGCGGCCTGCTCCTCCGTGGTTCCGGGTGAGTCGGCGGCTGCGGCCGCGTCGGCCGGGCGGCCGTCGACCAGGGCCAGGCGCCGGTCCGCGGCGTCGGCGGTCTCCTCGTCGTGGGTGGCGAGGACCACCGTGATCCCGTGCGAGCGCGCGGCCGTGGTGAGCGTGCGGAGCAGCAGCGCGCGCTCGGCGCGGTGCAGCGGGGCGGTCGGCTCGTCGGCGAAGAGGACCGAGGGCGACCCGACCAGGGCGCGCGTCAGGGCCACCCGTTGGGACTCGGCGCGGTTCAGGGCGCCGGGGCGCTTGCCGGCGAAGCCGCCGATGTCGAGCCGCTCCAGCCACTCGTGGGCGGCGGCCCGGGCGGCGCGGTGCGGGGCGCCGGCGAGGAGCAGGGGCAGGGCGGCGTTCTCCCACACCTTGAGCTCGGGCAGCAGCTGCGGGTCGGGCCCGATCCAGGCGAACCGGGCGCGGAACAGACGCTCGCGGGCCGAGGGGCGCAGCGTGTGGACGGCGATGCCGTCGAAGCGGACCTCGCCCTGGTCGGGGACCAGCCGTCCGGCCAGGCAGCGCAGCAGGGTGGTCTTGCCGCTGCCGCGCGGGCCGGTCACGGCGAGGATCTCGCCCTGCCGGACCCGGGCGCAGACGCCGATCAGACCGGGGGAACCGCTGTGGGAGTAGTGAAGGGACCGCGCCCAGAGGACGTCGTCGTCTGGCGGGGCACTGTCCGGTGGAGCCACCATGGCGTACACCTCCGTCCGGGGGAACGAAGCGGAGCCGCTTTCGGTCACTGGCCCGCACTGAGATGTAAGGAGATGAACAGCTTGGATGGTGACAGCACACGGCCCGGACCACCCTGTTCTCACTCGAACAGAGGATCCGGGCCGTGTGGATGGGCCTATTTTCTGTTGTTTACAGCTTGGTCCAGGCCTCGGTGAGCACGTT
Organism: Streptomyces racemochromogenes; assembly: GCF_044129415.1. Classification (GTDB taxonomy): domain Bacteria; phylum Actinomycetota; class Actinomycetes; order Streptomycetales; family Streptomycetaceae; genus Streptomyces; species Streptomyces racemochromogenes_A. The sequence continues at coordinate 32,781 of NZ_JBBDHD010000058.1, read as the reverse complement.
GCGCAGGATGCCCTCGATCTCGTCGAAGGTGCCCTGGTCCGCGATCAGCGGCGGGGCCAGCTGGATGACCGGGTCGCCGCGGTCGTCGGCCCGGCAGTACAGGCCGTTGTCGAAGAGCGCCTTGGAGAGGAAGCCGTAGAGCACGCGCTCGGTCTCCTCGTCCGTGAAGGACTCCTTGGTGACCTTGTCCTTCACGAGCTCGATGCCGTAGAAGAAGCCGTTGCCGCGGACGTCGCCGACGATCGGGAGGTCGTGCAGCTTCTGCAGGGTGCTGAAGAAGTTGCCCTCCTGGTCCAGCACGTGCTGGTTCAGGCCTTCCTTGTCGAAGATGTCGAGGTTGGCCAGGGCCACCGCGGAGGACACGGGGTGTCCGCCGAACGTGTAGCCGTGCAGGAAGGTGTTGTCGCCCTTGTAGAACGGCTCCGCGATGCGGTCCGAGACGATGCAGGCACCGATCGGGGAGTAGCCCGAGGTCATGCCCTTGGCGCAGGTGATCATGTCCGGCACGAAGCCGAACTTGTCGCAGGCGAACATCGTGCCCAGACGGCCGAAGGCGCAGATCGTCTCGTCGGAGACGAGCAGCACGTCGTAGGTGTCGCAGATCTCGCGCACCCGCTGGAAGTACCCGGGCGGGGGCGGGAAGCAGCCGCCCGCGTTCTGGACGGGCTCCAGGAAGACGGCCGCCACGGTGTCGGGGCCCTCGAAGAGGATCTGCTGCTCGATCTGGTCGGCGCACCAGCGGCCGAAGGCCTCGGGGTCGTCGCCGTGGATCGGGGCGCGGTAGATGTTGGTGTTCGGCACCTTGTGCGCGCCGGGGACCAGCGGCTCGAAGGGGGCCTTGAGGGCCGGCAGGCCGGTGATGGACAGGGCGCCCTGCGGGGTGCCGTGGTAGGCGACCGCACGCGAGATGACCTTGTACTTGGTGTGCTTGCCCTGCAGCTTGAAGTACTGCTTGGCGAGCTTCCACGCGGTCTCGACGGCCTCGCCGCCACCGGTGGTGAAGAAGACCTTGTTCAGGTCCCCGGGGGCGTAGCCGGCGAGGCGCTCGGCCAGCTCGACGGCCTTGGGGTGCGCGTACGACCACACGGGGAAGAACGCGAGCTCCTGGGCCTGCTTGTAGGCGACCTCGGCCAGTTCCTTGCGGCCGTGACCCGCGTTGACCACGAACAGTCCGGCGAGACCGTCCAGGTAGCGCTTGCCCTTGTCGTCGAAGATGTAGGTGCCCTCACCCCGCACGATGGTGGGGACGGGCGCGTTCTCGTACGACGACATGCGGGTGAAGTGCATCCACAGGTGGTCGTACGCGGTTTTGGAGAGGTCCTGGCTCACGGGCTATCGAGTTCCCCACATGTAGGTCTGCTTCTTGAGCTTCAGGTAAACGAAGCTCTCGGTGGAGCGCACGCCGGGGAGCGTGCGGATCTTCTTGTTGATCGTTTCGAGCAGGTGGTCGTCGTCCTCGCAGACGATTTCCACCATCAGGTCGAATGACCCGGCGGTCATCACGACGTATTCGCACTCGGCCATGGCGGTCAGGGCGTCGGCCACCGGATCGAGGTCGCCCTCGACGTTGATGCCGACCATGGCCTGGCGCCGCAGACCCACGGTGAGCGGGTCGGTGACGGCGACGATCTGCATGACGCCCTGGTCGAGCAGCTTCTGCACGCGCTGGCGCACGGCTGCTTCGGAGAGGCCCACGGCCTTGCCGATCGACGCGTAGGGGCGCCGGCCGTCTTCCTGCAGTTGCTCGATGATCGCCAGGGACACAGCATCGACCGAAGGGGACGGTTGTCTGTTCCTGGAATCTGCGCTTCGACTGACCACGACGCCACTGTGCACGAGGAGTCGTCCGTTCCGCAACCCGTAATCGATGAAATCCGTTGTGGATCGTCGTTGGATGCACGGATTTCGTAGTTGGCCGGGTCCGGCTCTGTCGAAAGCGTCGCCCGAGGGGCTACCCTTGGGCCTTGTCTCAATCGTTGGACATGTGATCAGGAGAGTGGCTGTAGTGACCACCGAACTGCGTCGTCTGCGCAACTACATCGGCGGGGAGTTCAAGGACGCCGCCGACGGGCGGACCACTGAGGTGGTCAACCCGGCCACCGGCGAGGTGTACGCGACCGCGCCGCTGTCCGGGCAGGCCGATGTGGACGCCGCCATGGCCGCCGCCGCGGCCGCCTTCCCGGGCTGGCGCGACACCACCCCCTCCGAGCGGCAGAAGGCCCTCCTCAAGATCGCGGACGCCTTCGAGGCGCGCGCGGAGGAGCTCGTCGCCGCCGAGTCGGAGAACACCGGCAAGCCGCTGGCCCTGACGGCCAGCGAGGAGCTGCCCCCGATGGTGGACCAGATCCGCTTCTTCGCGGGTGCCGCGCGCCTGCTGGAGGGCCGCTCCGCCGGCGAGTACATGGACGGGATGACCTCGATCATCCGCCGTGAGCCGGTCGGCGTCTGCGCCCAGGTCGCGCCCTGGAACTACCCGATGATGATGGCCGTGTGGAAGTTCGCCCCGGCGATCGCCGCGGGCAACACCGTCGTCCTCAAGCCCTCCGACACCACCCCGGCCTCCACGGTGCTGATGGCGGAGATCATCGACTCGATCCTGCCCAAGGGCGTCTTCAACGTCGTCTGCGGCGACCGCGAGACCGGCAAGGCCATGGTCGAGCACTCCACCCCGGCGATGGCCTCCATCACCGGCTCGGTGCGCGCGGGCATGCAGGTCGCCGAGAGCGCCTCCAAGGACGTCAAGCGCGTCCACCTGGAGCTCGGCGGCAAGGCCCCCGTCGTGGTCTTCGAGGACGCCGACATCGCCAAGGCCGTCGAGGACATCGCCGTCGCCGGCTACTTCAACGCGGGCCAGGACTGTACCGCCGCCACCCGCGTGCTCGTGCAGGAGTCGGTCCACGACGAGTTCGTGGCCGCGCTCGCCAAGGCCGCCGCGGAGACCAAGACCGGCCAGCCGGACGACGAGGACGTGCTCTACGGCCCGCTGAACAACCCGAACCAGCTCAAGCAGGTCGCGGGCTTCATCGAGCGCCTCCCCGCCCACGCCAAGGTCGAGGCGGGCGGCCACCAGGTCGGCGAGAAGGGCTACTTCTACGCCCCGACCGTGGTCTCGGGCCTGAAGCAGGACGACGAGATCATCCAGAACGAGGTCTTCGGCCCCGTCATCACCGTCCAGTCCTTCGCGGACGAGGCCCAGGCCCTGGAGTACGCGAACGGCGTCGAGTACGCCCTCGCCTCCTCCGTGTGGACCAAGGACCACGGCCGTGCGATGCGCATGTCCAAGAACCTCGACTTCGGCTGCGTGTGGATCAACACCCACATCCCGCTCGTCGCCGAGATGCCGCACGGCGGCTTCAAGAAGTCCGGCTACGGCAAGGACCTCTCCGCCTACGGCTTCGAGGACTACACCCGCATCAAGCACGTGATGACCTCGCTCGACGGCTGAACCGGCCCGGCGGCCGGCTGATCGGCGTGCGGGGACCCACCGCGCACTGATCACCGCAGGTCACTGAAGGGGCGGGTGGTAGACACGTTGTCTATTGCCCGCCCCTTTCGTGTTGACCGAGGCTGAGCCCATGCCTGAACTCCCCTTCTCCCGCCGCGCGGCGCTGCGCGGCCTCGGTGCCGCAGGCCTGCTGGCCGCCCTCGCCGGCTGCGGTGTACCCGCCGCCTACGTCCCGGAGGGCCGCAGGCAGGGCCAGGACCTCTCGGAGCGGGAGCGCACCCTCGCCTTCTCCAACTGGCCGATGTACATAGACACCGATGACCAGGACGAGGAGAAGCGCCCGACGCTGGACGCCTTCTCGGAGAAGACCGGCATCGAGGTCCGGTACACCGAGGAGATCAACGACAACGACGAGTTCTTCGGCAAGGTCAGCCCGTCCCTGATGAACCACCAGGCGACCGGCCACGACCTCGTGGTGGTCAGCGACTGGATGGCCGCCCGCTTCGTCCACCTGGGCTGGGCCCAGACGATGGACCGCGCGGCGCAGGCGAACGTGGCGAAGCACCTCGACCCGCAGCTGCGATCCCCCGCCTTCGACCCGGGCCGGCTGCACACCGTCCCCTGGCAGTCCGGGATCACCGGCATCGCCTACAACCGCAAGGCGCTGGGCCGCGAGATCAAGTCCGTCCAGGACTTGTGGCACCCCGACCTCGCGGGCAAGGTGACCCTCTTCTCCGGACTCGACGAGTCCTTCGCCCTGCTGATGCAGGGCAACGGAACCGACACCACCCGCTGGACCGAGTCCGACTTCCACCGGATGTGCGACCAGGTCGAGAGCATGGTGAGGAAGAAGCACATCCGCCGCTTCACCGGCAACGACTACACCTCCGACCTCGGCAAGGGCGACGTCCTCGCCTGCCAGGCCTACTCCGGCGACGCCATCCAGCTGAAGGCCGACAACCCCGACATCGAGTTCGTCGTCCCCGAGGAGGGGGCGGAGCTGTGGGCGGAGAGCATGCTCGTCCCCAACCTCGCCCGCCACAAGGCCAACGCGGAGGCGCTGGTCGACTACTACTACGACCCGGCGGTGGCGGCGGAGCTGGCCGCGGCGGTCAACTACGTCTGCCCGGTCCCCGCCGCCCGCGAGGTCCTGGCCGGCTCCCCGGACAGGAAGACCGCCGAACTGGCCGAGAACCCCCTGATCTTCCCGGACGACGACATGCGGCGGCGCCTGGTCGTGGCCCGCGACATCTCCTCGTCGGAACGCCGCTCCTTCGCGCCGCGCTGGAACTCCATCGTCGGGCTGTGATCAAGGTCGCGCGGCAGGATTGAACATGTTCAGGAACTTGGCTGAACGTGTTCAATCCTGCATGTAGGCTCCCTTCCATGAGCGAGAGAAACGCCCTCCTGCGGCGGATCCGTGCCTGGCTTGCGCTGTTCCTGGTCTGTCTGGTCCTCAGCGGGCTCACCGCCTTCCCCCTGGTCACCGAACTCCACTGGGCCAACTCCCTGGTCTCCCACGACTGGCTGCGCCGGGTCGGGGCCGGACTGGACCGCGCCGACGCCGAGTACCCCTTCCTCCTCTACGGCACCGACTGGCTCGCCTTCGCGCACCTGGTGATCGCGGTGTTCTTCTACGGGGTCCACCGCGACCCGGTCCGCAACGTCTGGATCGTCGAAGCCGGCATGGCCGCCTGCGTCGGCATCATCCCGCTCGCCCTGATCTGCGGACCGATCCGCGGGCTCCCCTTCGGCTGGACGCTGATCGACATGTCGTTCGGCGTCTTCGGGATCATCCCCCTCCTGGTGCTGCGCCGCCTGATCAAACGGCTGGAGACCCTCCAGGAGACCGAGGGCGCAGGCTACTTGGCGAAGGCCGCGCCGATGATCCCGTAGGCCACCGCGTTCATCTCGCGGCCCTTGGCGTCCGTGGCGTTCACCGAGTAGACCAGCGTGCGCGACAGGTCACGGGTGCCGCCGATCACCGTGCTGTAGCCGTACCGGGAGCCCGTCTTGCCGTAGAGCTTCGTGCCGTCCGGGAGGACGAACTCCTTCATGCCGGCCGTCTGCACGGCGTGCTTGCCGCTGTCGGCGTCCGCCACGTCGGGGACGGTGAACATCTCCTCCAGCTGCGCCCTCGGCACCACCCGGCCGCCGAACAGGGCCACCGTGAACCGCTCCAGGTCCGCCGTCGTCGATATCAGGTCCCCCGCCGCCCAGTTGGACGAGGAGTTCCAGTCCGACACGTCGACCAGCGTGCGGCTGCCGTCCGCCTGCGCCACCGCCTGGTAGCCGTGGTTGTACGGCCCCGGCATACGGCTTTGCGTACGGGCCGGGAACGAGGTGTGGCGCAGTCCCAGCGGCCTGATGATCCGGTCCTCGACGGCCCGCTCGTACGACGCCCCCGTCAGCTTCTCGATCAGCACGCCCAGCACCGTGTAGTGGATGTTGCTGTACCGCTGCTTCTCCCCGGGCCTGAACTCCGGCCCCTTCGCCACCGCGTTGGCGATCAGCGCGTGCGGGTCGACCAGGTCGAAGCGGTGGGCGTACTCGTCCTCGAAGGCGTCCCCGGGCCCGTCGGCGGAGCGCAGACCGCTCGTGTAGTTCAGCAGCTGCCGCACCGTCACCGGCTCGAACCCGGGGAGGAGCCCGGGCAGGTAGTCCTGCACCGGCCGGTCCAGGTCCACCGCCCCCTCGGCCGCCAGCTGGAGCACCACTGCCGCCGTGAACGTCTTCGTCACCGACCCGGCCCGGAACCGGGCCTCCTCCACCGCCGGACGCCCGCTGCGGACGTCCGCGACGCCCGCAGCGCCGTGCCAGCCGCCGCTCGTCCCGCCCACCCGGACCAGTGCCGCCGTCGCGTCCTTGTTCCGCGGGCCCACCCCCGCGATCGCCTTCCGCAGCGCCTCCGCGTCCGGCGGGGCCGAGAACACCGGGGACGCGGCCCCCGCCGAGACCGGCGCCGACGGCGCGGCGGACGGGACGGCCTGGGCGGCGGCCACCGGACCGGCGGTGAGGCCCAGGACCAGAGCGGCGGCGACCAGCGTGCGCGTACGTGCCTTCATGACGGTTCCCCATGTGTGCGACCCGAGCGGCCCGCTGCCCCCCGATGACCTCAATGCTGCAGGTCAGAAGGGTCATCGCACATCACCATCAAGAGGGGTCTTCAGCGGTACGACAACTCGCCGGCACGGGGGAGACGACTCGCCGCCCCCTCACTCCCCAGAGGGAGATACCCCAGCGGGACCCGCCGAGCCCGCCGCGATCAGACCCGTCTCGTACGCGCAGATCACCGCCTGGATCCGGTCCCTCAGCCCCAGCTTCGCCAGCACGTTCCCCACGTGCGACTTCACCGTGTGCTCACTCACCCCCAGCGCCGCCGCGATCTCCGCGTTCGACAGCCCCCGCCCCAGGTGCAGCAGCGTCTCCCGCTCCCGCGCCGTCAGCACCTCCAGCCGCTCCGCCGCCGAGACCGGCAGGGCCGGGGGCCGGGCCGTCGCCGCCGTGTACTCCTCGATCAGCCGCCGCGCCACCGACGGCGCGAGCAGCGACTCGCCCGCCGCCGCCACCCGCACCGCGTGCACCAGGTCGTCCCGCCGCACGTCCTTCAGGAGGAACCCGCTCGCCCCCGCGTGCAGCGCCTCGTACACGTACTCGTCCGAGTCGAAGGTCGTCAGCATCACCGTCCGGCACGCGCCCCGCGCCGAGATCGCCCGGCAGGCCTCGATCCCGTCCAGCACCGGCATCCGGACGTCCAGCAACGCCACGTCCGGGGCCAGCCGCTCCACGGCGGCCACCGCCGCCGCCCCGTCACCGACCTCCGCGACCACCTCGATGTCCTCCTGGACGTCCAGGATCATCGCGAACCCGCTGCGCACCAGCTCCTGGTCGTCGGCCACCACCACGCGGATCGTCAACTCCCCACCTCCAGCGGCGAGGTTACAAGCACCGTGAACCCGCGCCCGTCCGGCCCCGGCCCGGTCCACGCCGTCCCGCCGTGCGCCGCCGCCCGCTCCCGGATCCCGATCAGCCCGTGCCCGCCCGCGGCGCCCCCGGCCGCACCCCGGCCGTCGTCCGTGACGCGGACGGCGAGCTCCCGCGGCCCGTACTCCAGCAGGACGTCCACCGCCGAGGCCCCCGCGTGCTTCACCACGTTGGTCAACGCCTCCTGCACCACCCGGTGCACCGTCGCCTCCAACGCCGCCGGCAGCTCGCGCACCGCGCCCGTCCGCGCGTACGACACCGCCAGCCCGCTCGCCCGCACCCGCTCCACCAGCGCCCCCAGCTCCCCGATGCCCGGCTGCGGGGCACGCGGAGCCGCCTCCTGCGTCCGCAGCACGCCCAGCATCGTCCGCAGCTGCGCCATCGCGTCCCGCCCCGTCTCGGCGATCGCCTCGAACGCCGCCTCCGCCCGCTCCGGCGCCCGGCGCACCGCCACCGGGCCCGCCTCCGCCTGCACCACCATGATGCTGACGGCGTGCGAGAGGATGTCGTGCATCTCCCGCGCGATGCGCGCCCGTTCGCGCGCCGCCGCCTGCTCCGCCTCGATCCGGTTGGCCCGCTCCAGCTGCGCCGCCCGGTCCTCCACCGCCGCCGTGTACGCCAGCCGCGTGGCCTGCAGCCGTCCGAGCGCGAACGCCGCCCCGAACACGAACAGCGCGAACAGCAGCTCCCGCGCCGTGCCGGTGTTCAGCCCGACCGACACCGCGATGACCACGACCAGGGCCGCCCCGACGGCCAGCCGCACCCGCGGGGGCCGCAGCAGGGCGATCGAGTAGACGCAGACCAGCCCCGCGTACGGCAGCGGCTGCCCGGGACCGTCCAGCGCCAGCCGGTAGACCGAACCGGCCGCGATCACCCCCAGCAGCGCCGCCACGGGAGCCCGGCGCCGCCACAGCAGCGGCACGTTCCCCAGCGTCGTCAGCAGGTACGCCGTCCAGGTCGCCGGTGAGTCCGCCGGGTCGCGGGGCACCACGAAGGGGATGGTCGCCGCCACTTGGACCAGCAGCGTCAGCCCCGCGTCCCGCCAGCGCGGATCCGCCCGCAGGGCCCGTTCGCGCAGGCGTTCGCCGAGCCCGGCCCTCACCGCCCGAGCTCGGCCCGTACGGCGGCCAGCGCGTCCAGCCTGTTGGTGGTCACGGAGTCCACCCCGGCCCGCAGGAGGGTCCGCATCGACCGCTTGGTGTCCGCCGTCCAGGCCGACACCAGCAGCCCGTCCCGGTGCAGGGCGTCGGTGAGCTCCCTGCTGACCAGCCCGAAGCGGTAGTTGAGCCAGCGCGGGGACACCGCGTCGATCAGCACCCGGCGCGGCGGCGACAGGGTGGTCCAGGTCAGCGCGATCTCCGCGCCCGGGTCGGCGGCGCGCACCGCCAGCATGGTGTTCGGGCCGGCGCAGTAGTACGCGCGGTCGCGGGCGCCGCACTCGCGCACCAGGTCGACCACGGTCCGCACGGCCTCGAAGGAGGCCCCGGGCAGGTCGAGCATCAGCCGGCCGGCCCCGGCCTCCGTCAACGCCTCGCGCAGCGTGGGGACCCCGCCCCCGGTGAGCTCCTTCAACTGTGGTGCCGTCACGGCGTCGAGCCGTACGTCGTGGCCCCACAGCCGCTCCAGCGTCTCGTCGTGCAGCAGGACCGGCACGCCGTCGCGGGTCAGCCGCACGTCGACCTCCACCGCGTCGGCCCCGCGCGCGAACGCGGAGCCGATCGAGGGGAGGGTGTTCTCACGGACTCGGTAGGGATCGCCGCGGTGGCCGACGGCAGTCAGGGTGCTCATGCCCCCATTCTCGGGGGCCGGAGCGATCAAGGGGAGTCAGCGGGCGAGCCATTCGGCGGTGTAGGCGTCGATCTCCTCGGTCAGCCGGGCCTTGCCCGCCGGGTCCAGGAAGGAGGCCTCGACGGCGTTCTTCGCCAGCTGGGCGAGGCCGCGCTCGTCGAGGTCGAGGAGCCGGGCGGCGACCGCGTACTCGTTGTTGAGGTCGGTGCCGAACATCGGCGGGTCGTCGCTGTTGATGGTGACGAGCACGCCCGCCCGCACCATCTCCTTGACGGGGTGCTCGTCGAGGTCGGTCACCGCGCGGGTGGCGATGTTGGAGGTCGGGCAGACCTCCAGCGCGATGCGGTGCTCGGCGAGGTAGGCCAGCAGCTCCGGGTCCCGGACGGAGCTGGTGCCGTGGCCGATGCGCTCGGCGCCCAGTTCGCGGATGGCGTCCCAGACGGTCTCCGGGCCCGTGGTCTCGCCGGCGTGCGGCACGCTGCGCAGGCCCGCGGCCCGCGCCCGGTCGAAGTACGGCTTGAACTGCGGACGCGGCACACCGATCTCCGGGCCGCCCAGACCGAAGGAGACCAGGCCCTCCGGGCGCAGGTCGACGGCGAGGCGGGCGGTCTCCGCGGCGGCCTCCAGGCCGGCCTCGCCGGGGATGTCGAAGCACCAGCGCAGGATGACGCCGAGCTCGGACTCGGCGGCCTTGCGGGCGTCCTCGATGGCCTCCATGAAGGCGCGCTCGTCGATGCCGCGCCGCGTGGAGGAGTAGGGGGTGATGGTCAGTTCGGCATAGCGGATGTTCTGCCGGGCCATGTCGCGGGCGACCTCGAAGGTCAGCGTGCGCACGTCGTCGGGGGTGCGGACCAGGTCCACGACCGACAGGTAGACCTCGATGAAGTGGGCGAAGTCGGTGAAGGTGAAGTAGTCGGCCAGTGCCTCGGGGTCGGTGGGGACCTTCGAGTCGGGGTGGCGGGCGGCGAGTTCCGCGACGATGCGCGGAGACGCCGAGCCGACGTGGTGGACGTGCAGTTCGGCCTTCGGCAGCCCCGCGATGAAGGGGTGCAGGTCGGACAAGGGAGCCTCCGGTGGGACGCTGGTGCGGGCAGGGCTGCCTCATCGTAGGCAGGCCCGGCCCTGTCGGCGGCAGCGCTTAGCATGGCTGTACGAGAGGGGGGTGCCGTATGACCGACCAGAGCCCTGAGCCGAGGGACCCGTGGGCGCCGCCCGAGAGGCGGGCGGCCGAACCGGGTGGTGACCCGCGGCCGGCGCCCGGGACCCCGGGCGGGCCGCCGTCCGTGCACGACCAGCAGACGGTGGTCGGGCTCCCCGGAGCCGACGGGACGCCGCCGGTGTCCGTACCCGCACCGCCTCCGGCCTCCGCGCCGCCGCCGGGAGCCGCCTACGGATACCCGGCCCAGGGCGGGTACGGGCAGCCCGGCCCGGCCGCGGCCCAGGCCGGGTACGGCTACCCGGGATACCAGCCCCCCGGCGGATACCAGGCCCCTCCGGGCTACCCGGGCGCGCCCGGGTACCCGGCCCCTCCCGGCTACCCGGGCTACACCGGGTACCAGCCGTACGGACCCGGCCCGAGCAACGCCTTCGGCGTCACCGCGCTGATCCTCGGCATCCTCGCGGTCGTCGGGTGCGTCACGAGCTTCTTCGCCATCGCCCTGGGCATAGCCGCGGTGGTCTTCGGGGTGCTCGGCCGGGGCAAGGCGAACCGCGGCGAGGCCACCAACGGCGGCGTCGCGCTCGCCGGCATCATCCTGGGCGCGATCGGCATCGTGCTGGGCCTCCTGCTGGTGGCGGTCATGTTCGCCGGGTTCATGGCGGACACCTTCGACGAGATACCGGACGGCGGCTCGCACTCGAACACCCAGGTCCGCGAACGGGTCTGACCCCCGCTGCACCCGGCGGGACCGGCGGAACCCGCCACGGCGGGCACGGAAGGAAGAAGGGCCGGTACCGGGCAGCAGCTGCCCGGTACCGGCCCTTCACCGCTCGCGCGCGGGGCCTACGCGGCCCACGGCCAGTCGGCGTCCCGGCCGCCCTCGATCAGGGAGACCATCCGGAAGGCCGCGTCGGTGAGCCCGCCGAAGGTGTGCCGGTTCGCCCCGCCGGAGGGCGCGTGGCCCACCCGGTAGCCGGCCAGGTTCCAGGTGTAGACGGGGACCCGCTCGGGCACCAGGGCCGTCGGGTCGCCGCCGTACGCGTGGTCGGCCTGCTCGTCGGTGACGATCAGGACCCGGTCGTGGCGCTTGTAGTGCCGGCGCACGGCCTCCGCGGTGTTCGTGCCGCCGAGGCTCTCGAACCGCTCCAGCACCTTGAGCACCGACTCGCCCCGCCGGTACGCGACCTCCTTGCTCCCGGTGCCGAACTGCACCAGGTCCGCCCGCTCGGCCCGCAGGGCCAGCGCCGCGCCGAAGACGGCGGCCGCGTCGGCCCGGTTGAGCCGGGAGCGGGCCGACAGCGGGGACCACATCGAACCGGAGCGGTCGACCAGGATCAGCGTCCGCCCGGGCAGCTCCGGCACGTTGGCCAGGGCGTGCCCCAGCGCCTTCTCCAGCGGGTACGACCAGCGCAGCGAGGGCGCGTGCTGGTAGGCGGCCAGGTAGCGGAAGGGGAACTGCCGCGACCGGGCGACCGACTCGGCATCGCTGATCTTCGCCGCGACCTGCTCCGCCACCGCGTCCGAGACCCCCGCCTGGTCGAAGTTGCGCAGGTTCCGCAGCAGGGCCATGGCGCCCATGGACGGGATGACCGCCTCCCAGACGGCCGCGTCCATCGGCCCCTGGAGCCAGCCGGCCAGCGCCTCCCAGGTCATGCCGGCCTCCGCCAGCCGCTCCGCGCCGTCCTTGCCCGTCACCACGGCCCGGCGCCCCTCGACGGGGACTCCCATCAGCTCCCGGTGGGCGGCCAGGGTACGGTCGCCCGCCGGCACCTCGGCGGTCTCCGGGTGGTGGCGCCGGTCGAGGGCGTAGCGGAACAGCTCTCCCTGCCAGGGCTTGGCCGGGTCGGGCGAGGGGTGGACCAGGTTGAGGACGTCGCCGAAGCGGTATCCCCTGGAGGCGGTGTCGTACTTGAGCAGCGAGGCACCGGAGTAGAGCCGGCGCACGGCGTCGGCGACGCCGCGCTTCACGGGCTTGGGCACGTTCCGCCCGTACGCCGCCGTCCAGTAGGCCAGCAACTCGCCCGGTTCGTCGGCACGCAGCAGTACGGAGTCCACCACCTGCCGGTTGGAGGGCCCGTCCACGGCTCCGGCGTCGAGGCGCGCCCTGACGTACTCGGCGGCGCCGACGAGGGAGGCCGTGCGCATGCCGCCGTCGCGGCGCAGCCAGCGCAGCAGGCCGGCGGTCCACTCGGGGTCCTCGACGGCGAGCCGGCGCACCAGTGCGGCGAAGCGGTCGTCGCGGTCGCCGCCGGACTCGTAGGCGGTGTCCTGCGTGACGAAGTTGGCGACGGCCAGCAGGAACAGCTCGGAGCGGGCGTCGCGTACGAAGCCGGGGCTGCCGTGGTGGTTGGCGGCGCGCCGGCCCGTGGAGCGTACGGGCGAGACGGGCGCGGTCGCGGCCTTGGACGCGCGCTGGTTGAAGCGGGCCATGGTGAATTCCCCCGAATCCAGAACGAAGAGCGGGGGAGGCGTGCCGGGTGGGGAATGCCCGAGATCGGAGTCGGAGACGGTACACATGCCCGGCGAGCTGCCAAGCTGCTCCAACGGCCGTCGCCCTCGCGGGTGTCGGGCCGGGTGGGATTCGAACCCACGACCTCCGGGTCCCGGAAGTAACCGTCGCCTGCGCACCGGGCATACCCCACGCGGGCCTCCCGAGATCGGATGGGGCGGCGGCGTGGTTTCTGCGAGAAGTAGCCGCTGCCGGGCGCACCGGGAGGTGCGTGACGAGCAGGTGTCCAGAGAACAAGGCCGGCGAAACCACATGGTGCTCTGCCAACTGAGCTACACCGGCACGCGTACCGGTGGCGGGACTCGAACCCGCGACCTCCCGATGAGTAGTCGAAGGAGGTCTCGCCTTCGCACCTGGACACCGATCACGTTAGGGGCCGCCCCGGACGGCCCGCCACGTATTTACGGAGCCCTCAGGCCGCTTCCCCGCGCAGCCGGTCCCGCGCCTCCATCAGCGCGAAGCCCAGCAGGTTCAGGCCGCGCCAGCGCGCCGGGTCCAGGACGCGGTCGTCGTCGGGCGCCAGGCCGACGCCCCAGATCCGGTCCACCGGGCTCGCCTCCACCAGCACCCGCGACCCCGTACCCAGCAGGTACGCGCGCAGTGCCGGGTCGGAGCCGAACTTGTGCACGCTGCCCTCCACGACCAGCGCGAACCGCTCCCGCTGCCACACCGCCTCGTCGAAGCCGCGCACCAGCCGCCCGGCCTTCTTCGCCTCGGCCGCAGTCCGCGCCTCCAGGGCGGCCCGCTCCGCCTCCGGGTCCGCGAACAGGCGCGCCTTCCCGGCCATCATCCAGTGCTCGGCCGTCTCGTAGCGGACGTCACCCACAGTGAAGGGAGACGGCCACCACTGGCTCAGGCAGCTGGGCCCCAGGCTTCCGTCCGGGCGCGGCCGGTGTCCCCAGAAGGGCAGGAACTTCACCCGCTCACCACGGCTGACCTGGCCCATCAGGGCGTCGATCTTCTCCATGCACGCGAGTCTGCCAGCCACCACTGACACTTCGTACGGGATTTGCGGCGTGCCTCGACACATGGTCGACCGATTCCGTCGCGTAATCAAAAGGCAACAACGGAATCACTTGGCGGAGGGAGAGCCCTCTGTCAGGATCGGCACTCAATTCGAGCTGTAGCTACGGAGAGCGTGAGAGCGTGATGGGTAACCGCTTCCAGGTCAAGGACCGCTTCGCAGACGGCGCGCAGTACATCGACGGCCGGCTCCGGCCGGGTACCTCAGGACGGTCGCACACCGTCGTCGACCCCGCCACCGGCCAGGACGTGCTCACCTACGAGCTCGCCGGCCCGGCCGACGTGGACGAGGCCGTCGCCGCCGCCAAGCGGGCGTTCCCGGCCTGGTCGGCCGCCACCCCGGGCGAGCGCTCGGACGCCCTGCACCGGCTGGCCGCCGTCCTGGCCGAGCAGGCGGAGGACTTCGCGTACGCCGAGTCCCTCCAGTGCGGCAAGCCGCTCAAGCTGACCACGGGGTTCGACGTCCCGGGGACCATCGACAACACGGCCTTCTTCGCGGGAGCGGCCCGCCACCTCCAGGGCCAGGCGGCCGGCGAGTACTCCGGCGACCACACCTCCTGCGTACGCCGCGAGGCCATCGGGGTCGTCGGATCCATCGCCCCCTGGAACTACCCCCTCCAGATGGCCGCCTGGAAGATCCTGCCGGCCGTCGCCGCGGGCAACACCATCGTCCTCAAGCCCGCCGAACTCACCCCGCTGACCTCCCTGATGTTCGCGCAGGCGGCCGCGGAGGCCGGGATCCCCGACGGGGTGATCAACATCGTCACCGGCGCCGGCCGTGACGCGGGCGAGCACCTGGTCGGCCACCCCGACGTGGCCATGACCTCCTTCACCGGCTCCACCCCCGTCGGCAGGCGGGTCGCCGAGATCGCCACCGCCACCGTCAAGCGCCTCCACCTGGAACTCGGCGGCAAGGCCCCCTTCGTCGTCTTCGACGACGCCGACGTGGAGGCCGCCGCCCACGGCGCCGTCGCCGCCTCCCTGATCAACACCGGCCAGGACTGCACCGCCGCCACCCGCGCCTACGTCCAGCGCCCCCTGTTCGAGGCCTTCACCGCCCGCGTCGCCGAGCTGATGGAGACCGTCCGCCTCGGTGACCCCTTCGCGCCCACCACCGATCTCGGACCGCTGGTCTCGCACGTCCAGCGGGACCGGGTCGCCGCCTTCGTCGAACGCGCCCGCGCCTACGCCACCGTCGTCACCGGCGGCGAGACCCCCGGGGGCGACCTCGCCGAGGGCGCCTACTACCGGCCCACCCTGATCACCGGCGCCCCCCAGGACAGCGAGGTCGTCCAGTCCGAGATCTTCGGCCCGGTCCTCGTCGCCCTGCCCTTCGACACCGACGACGAGGGCCTGGCCCTGGCCAACGACACCCCGTACGGCCTCGCCGCCTCCGCCTGGACCCGGGACCTCTACCGGGCGAACCGGGCCACCCGCGAGCTCAAGGCGGGATGCGTCTGGGTCAACGACCACATCCCGATCATCAGCGAGATGCCGCACGGGGGCTACAAGGCGAGCGGTTTCGGAAAGGACATGAGCTCGTACTCTTTCGAGGAATACACGCAGGTCAAGCATGTGATGTACGACAACACCGCGGTGGCCGCCAAGGACTGGCACCGCACGATCTTCGGGGACCGATAAATATCGATGCGCGGCTACCGCCGCGTGGCCGCCGCCGCCTGACCAGCGGCCCTCCCTCCCGAAAGGGCAACGCGCATGGAGCAGTTCGAGCCCGACCGCCTCTCGGCGGCGCAACTCGCCGCGATGCGGCGCAGTCTCACCAGTGGCCGCGGCGCCCTCACCCGCCGCTCGCTGCTGCGCGCCTCCGGAGCCGGGGCGCTCACCCTGGGCGGCCTCGCCGCCCTCACCGCCTGCGGAATCCCGCCCGCCAAGCGGGAGGGCGGTCAGGCGGCGCCGTCGGACGACCACTCGGAGCAGGAGAAGGAGATCACCTTCTCCAACTGGACCGAGTACATGGACACGAGCGACGACGAGAAGTCCCGCCCGTCGCTGGAGGCGTTCACCAAGCGCACCGGCATCGAGGTCAAGTACACCGAGGACATCAACGACAACGTCGAGTTCTTCGGCAAGATCCGCCCCCAGCTCGCGGCCGGCCAGGACACCGGCCGCGACCTGATCGTCGTCACCGACTGGCTCGCCGCCCGCATCATCCGCCTCGGCTGGGCGCAGAAGCTGGACCCCGCCCACCTCCCGAACGCGTACGCCAACCTGATCCCGCAGTTCCGCAACCCCGACTGGGACCCGGGCCGCGCCCACAGCTACCCCTGGACCGGCATCGACACCGTCATCGCCTACAACGTCAAGGCCACCGGCGGCAACAAGGTCGACTCCGTCACCCAGCTGCTCGACGACCCCACCCTCAAGGGCCGCGTCGGCTTCCTCACCGAGATGCGCGACACCGTCGGCATGACCCTCCTCGACCAGGGCAAGGACCCGGCGAAGTTCACCACCGCGGACTACGACGCCGCCCTCGGCCGCCTCCAGAAGGGCGTCGACAGCAAGCAGATCCGCCGCTTCACCGGCAACGACTACACCGCCGACCTCGACAAGGGCGACATAGCGGCCTGCCTCGCCTGGGCGGGCGACGTCATCCAGCTCCAGGCCGGCAACCCCGACATCAAGTACGCGATCCCGGCCGCCGGCTACATCACCTCCAGCGACAACCTGCTGGTCCCCGCCAAGGCACGGCACAAGACCAACGCCGAGAAGCTCATCGACTACTACTACGAGCCCGCGGTGGCCGCCGAGCTGGCCGCGTTCATCAGCTACGTCTGCCCGGTCGACGGCGTCAAGGACGAACTGGCCAGGATCAAGCCGGAGCTCGCGGACAACCCGCTGATCGTCCCGGACAAGGAGATGGCCGCCAAGGCCCACGCCTTCCGCTCCCTCAGCAGCGAGGAAGAGACGGCGTACGAGGAGAAGTTCGCCAAGCTCATCGGCGCCTGACCGGCCCCCTCACCGGCCCTCCACCGCGCCCCGTCCCCCTCCCACGACACACCACCGAAGGCCCAGGCCCATGACCGACACCACCGCGAGCGGCGACGTCCGCCTCGCCGGGATCAGCAAGCACTACGGCTCCTTCACCGCCGTGCACCCGCTGGACCTCACCATCCCCCAGGGCTCCTTCTTCGCCCTGCTCGGCGCCTCGGGCTGCGGGAAGACCACGACCCTGCGCATGATCGCCGGCCTGGAGGAGCCCTCCACCGGCACCATCAGCCTTGGCGAGCGCGAGGTCACCCACCTGCCGCCCTACAAGCGCCCGGTGAACACCGTCTTCCAGAGCTACGCGCTGTTCCCGCACATGGACATCTTCGAGAACATCGCCTTCGGCCTGCGCCGCCGCGGCATCACATCGGTCAAGAAGCAGGTCGACGAGATGATCGACCTCGTCCAGCTCGGCGAGCACGCCCGCAAGAAGCCCCACCAGCTCTCCGGCGGCCAGCAGCAGCGCGTGGCCGTCGCCCGCGCCCTCATCAACCACCCGCAGGTCCTCCTGCTCGACGAGCCCCTCGGCGCCCTCGACCTCAAGCTGCGCCGCCAGATGCAGCTGGAGCTCAAGCGGATCCAGACCGAGGTCGGCATCACCTTCGTGCACGTCACCCACGACCAGGAGGAGGCCATGACCATGGCCGACACGGTCGCGGTGATGAACGGGGGCCGCGTCGAGCAGCTGGGCGCCCCCGCCGAGCTCTACGAGAACCCGCGCACCACCTTCGTCGCGAACTTCCTCGGCACCTCGAACCTGATCGAGTCCGCCGTGGAGTCCGCCGGCTCCGACGTCGCCGTCTCGGCTTCCGGCACCACCCTCCGGCTGCCCGCCGCCCGATGTTCGACCACGCCCCGCACCGGCGGAAAGCTGCTGGTCGGCGTGCGCCCCGAGAAGATCTCCCTGGTCCCGGCCGAGGAGGAGCACACCATCGCGGCCGGCCGCAACAAGATCGCCGGAAAGATAGCCGACTCCTCCTTCATCGGCGTCTCCACCCAGTACGTGATCGACAGCCCGGTCTGCCCCGAGCTGGAGGTCTACGTCCAGAACATCGAGCGCGACGCCCGCCTGGTCCCCGGCGCCGAGGTCGTCCTGCACTGGAACCCCGAGCACACCTTCGGCCTCGACGCGGACCAGTCCATTTCTGCCGGGACGACGGGCGACGCGGGCATCGAGACCGTCGAGGAGAGCGCGTGACCGCCACCGCCGCGCCCCCGCAGACCGAGGCCCCGGCCGAGCCCCCGGTCCACCGGGCCTCGCTGAAGAAGCGCCTGATCCCGTACTGGCTGCTGCTCCCCGGCGTCGTCTGGCTGCTCGTCTTCTTCGTGCTGCCGATGATCTACCAGGCCTCCACCTCGGTGCAGACCGGCTCCCTCGAAGAGGGCTTCGAGGTCACCTGGCACTTCCAGACCTACTGGGACGCCTTCACCGAGTACCTCCCGCAGTTCCTGCGCTCCCTGGCGTACGCCGGAACCGCGACGGTCCTGTGCCTGCTGCTCGGCTACCCGCTGGCCTACCTGATCGCCTTCAAGGCGGGCCGGTGGAGAAACCTTTTGCTGGTCCTCGTCATCGCCCCGTTCTTCACCAGCTTCCTGATCCGCACGCTGGCCTGGAAGACGATCCTCGCCGACGGCGGGCCCGTCGTCGCCGTCCTGGACAAGGTCGGCTTCCTGGACGTCACCGGCTGGCTCGGCATCACCGAGGGCAGCCGGGTCCTGGCCACGCCGCTCGCGGTCGTCTGCGGCCTGACGTACAACTTCCTGCCCTTCATGATCCTGCCGCTCTACACCTCGCTGGAGCGCATCGACACCCGCCTCCACGAGGCCGCCGGCGACCTGTACGCCACCCCCGCCACGGTGTTCCGCAAGGTGACCTTCCCGCTCTCGATGCCGGGCGTGGTCTCCGGGACCCTGCTGACCTTCATCCCCGCGAGCGGCGACTACGTCAACGCTGAGCTGCTCGGCTCCACGGACACCCGGATGATCGGCAACGTCATCCAGTCGCAGTACCTGCGGATCCTCGATTACCCGACGGCGGCCGCGCTGTCGTTCATCCTCATGGCCATCGTGCTGATCATGGTCACCGTCTACATCCGCCGAGCGGGAACGGAGGACCTGGTCTGATGCGTTGGCTCCGCCGCAATCTCGTCGTCATCGCGGGCCTCGGCACGCTCGCGTACCTGATCCTGCCGAACGTCGTCGTGACGGTGTTCTCCTTCAACAACCCCACCGGGCGCTTCAACTACGCCTGGCAGGAGTTCTCCCTCGACGCCTGGAAGGACCCCTGCGGGGTCGCCGACCTGTGCGGCTCCCTCGCCCTGTCCCTCCAGATCGCCCTGTGGGCCACCATCGGCGCCACCGTCCTGGGCACCGCCATAGCCTTCGCGCTCGTGCGCTACCGGTTCCGGGCCCGCGGGGCGGTCACCTCGCTGATCTTCCTGCCCATGGCCATGCCCGAGATCGTGATGGCCGCCTCGCTGCTCGCCCTGTTCCTCAACATGGGCATCCAGCTGGGCTTCTGGACCATCCTGATCGCCCACGTGATGTTCTGCCTCAGCTTCGTCGTCGCCGCCGTCAAGGCACGCGTGCTGTCGATGGACCCGAGGCTGGAGGAGGCCGCCCGCGACCTCTACGCCGGGCCCGTGCAGACCTTCCTGCGCGTCACCCTGCCGATCGCGGCCCCCGGTATCGCGGCGGGCGCGCTGCTCTCCTTCGCGCTCTCGTTCGACGACTTCATCATCA
This sequence comes from Streptomyces racemochromogenes, assembly GCF_044129415.1. GTDB lineage: Bacteria > Actinomycetota > Actinomycetes > Streptomycetales > Streptomycetaceae > Streptomyces > Streptomyces racemochromogenes_A. Next base: position 13,125 of record NZ_JBBDHD010000058.1, on the reverse strand, counting down.
CCAACTTCAACTCGGGCAACACCGTCACCTTCCCCATGTTCGTGTGGGGATCGGCCCAGCGCGGTACGCCCGTCCAGATCAACGTCATCGGCACGGCGATGTTCGTCATCGCGGTGCTGGTGGTCCTCGCCGGCCAGTGGGCCGGCAACCGCCGCAAGAAGGCACAACCGAAGTAGACCCCGTAGGGAGTTGGAAGCCATGGCCCCAGTCGCCATGCGTAGTGTTGCGAAATCCCTTTCCGAAGCGAAGCCGGTGTCGTACTGGCTGGACGACCCCGGCCGCCCCGACCCGCAGCCGGCCCTCACCTCCGACGAGCGCTGCGACCTGCTCGTCGTCGGAGGCGGCTACAGCGGACTGTGGACCGCGCTGCTCGCCAAGGAGCGCGACCCCGGCCGGGACGTCGTACTGATCGAGAGCAAGGAGGCGGGCTGGGCCGCCTCCGGCCGCAACGGCGGTTTCTGCGCGGCCTCCCTCACCCACGGCTTCGCCAACGGCCTGGCCCGCTGGCCCGGCGAGCTGGCCAAGCTGGAGGAGCTCGGCGCCCGCAACCTCGACGCCATCGAGGAGGCGGTCGCCCGCTACGGCATCGACTGCGACTTCGAGCGCACCGGTGAGATCGACGTGGCCACCGAACCGCACCAGGTCGAGGAGCTGCGCGAACTCCACGAGGAGGCCCGCAGGCTCGGGCTCGCGGACGGCTCCGAATGGCTGGAGGGCGAGGCCCTGCGCGCGGAGGTCAACTCCCCGACCTTCCTCGCGGGCCTGTGGGACCGCGACGGCGTCGCCATGCTCAATCCAGCGAAGCTCGCCTGGGGCCTGAAGCGGGCCTGCCTGGAGCAGGGCGTACGGATCTACGAGAACACCCGCGGCCTGAAGATGGCGCGCGCCGGCCGGGGCATGACGGTGGAGACCCCGTACGGGACGATCCTGGCCCGCCGGGTCGCCCTGGGGACGAACATCTTCCCGTCGCTGGTCAAGCGCGTGCGCCCGTTCACCGTCCCGGTGTACGACTACGCGCTGATGACCGAGCCGCTGACCGAGGAGCAGCTGGCATCGGTCGGCTGGAAGAACCGGCCGGGGCTCGGCGACAGCGCCAACCAGTTCCACTACTTCCGCATCACGCGGGACCATCGCATCCTGTGGGGCGGCTACGACGCGATCTACCCCTACCGGGGCAGGCTCGACTCGGAGTACGACCACCGACCCGAGACCTACCTCAAGCTGGCGGAGCACTTCTTCACCGCCTTCCCCCAGCTGGAGGGGCTGCGCTTCAGCCACGCCTGGGGCGGGGCCATCGACACCTGCTCCCGCTTCTCGGCGTTCTTCGGTACCGCGCACGCCGGCCGGGTCGCCTACGCCGCCGGCTACACCGGGCTCGGGGTGGGCGCCACCCGCTTCGGCGCGGACGTGATGCTGGACCTGCTGGACGGGCTGTCCACCGAGCGCACCCGGCTGGAGATGGTCAGGTCCAAGCCGATGCCGTTCCCGCCCGAACCCCTGGCCTGGACCGGCATCGCCCTCACCAAGTGGTCGCTGGCCCGCGCCGACGCCCGGGGCGGCCACCGCAACCTGTGGCTGAAGACGCTCGACCGCTTCGGACTGGGCTTCGACAGCTGAGGCCGGCGGCGGGCACCGGCGCACCCCGGTGCTTCCCCGCCCCGGCGCGGTGAGCCGGTTCACCTCCACGGAGTAACCCGACCCGCGTCATAGCCCCGCCCGGCCCCGCTCTCTCCCGGTGAGACACCCTCACCTCGCGAGACGAACGGAGGCCGGGCGATGGCGTTCCCGGGGACCAGGACGGCAGTGGAGTGGCTGGCGGCGGCGGCGCCCGACCCGGACGCCTGCCGGTGGGAATGGGAGCGGGCTCCCCGCGGGGTCGCCCTCCTGCCGGCGGGCGTGCACTGGGACGTCCTGATCACCCCGGGGCCGCTGGGCTCGGCGGCCCTCGGCGTACTGCGCCGGCTCCCCGCGCCGCCCGGCCCGGTGCTCGCCGCCGGCCGGACCTCCCGCCTGGGCTTCTTCGTACCCGCGGGGACCGCCTCCCGCTGGATCGGCACGGGCGTACGGGGCGCGGGGCGCGGGAGCTGGATCGCGGTCCCGTACCCCGGCCGCGCGACGGGCGGTCCGCGCTGGCTGCACCTCCCGGACGGCCGGGGGACCCTGACGGACCCGGGGCTGCTGGAGCTCGCCCTGCACGAGGCGGCGGCGCGGATCCTGGCGGGGGAGCGGATCCCGGCGGGGGAGCCGGGAGGCGGTCCCGCGTGAGGCCCCGACAAGGCCCTGGACTGCCCCACCCGGCAACGGCACCCGGCACCCGGACCGCGGCATCCGCCGGCCCCACGGCCCCCGGCCCGCCCTGCGCGGCCCGATGACCCGGGCGGCCGACCGGGACCGCGTCGGCGGCTGGGAGCTCAGCCGGAACTTCGACGCGCGCCTCGGCTGACCGCCCACCGCACGCCCAGCAGCAGGGGGGTGCACATCAGCAGGCTCGCCAGGACGTCCAGGGGCCAGTGGAAGCCGCGCAGGACCAGGCCCGTCGCGGTCAGCGCCGTCAGGGCGGCCGCGGCGGGGAGGGGCCAGCGGCGGCGGGTGTGCGGGGCGAGGAGGAGGGCGGCGGCCGTGTAGGCCGTCAGGGCCGTGGCCGTGTGGCCCGAGGGGTAGTAGCCGGCGGCCCAGGGCTCCAGGGGGCCCGGGCGGGCGGTCCACTCCTTGAGCGGCACGATCAGCGCCGGCACCAGGGCCATCGCCAGACCGGCCGCGAGGGCGGCGGCCCGGTGGCCGCGCCGGACGGCGTACGCCATGGCCAGGGCGAGGACGGGGACGGCGACCGGGACGTTCCCGAGGTCCGCGAGGCGCTCGGTGACGGAGTCGGGAACGGTGCGCACCAGGGCGCGGCTCAGCTCCCGGTCCGGGGTCAGCAGGGGGCCGCCGACGAGGACCTGCCAGGTGATCAGCGCGAAGAGGACGGCGCAGCCCGCCGCGAGGAGCGGGCCCGGGAAAGGGGCCGGCCGTCCCGGAACAGGGGGGATGGTTCCGGGACGGCCGGCCGGATCGGGTTGCCGTGCGCCCCGGGGGGTTTGGGGCGGACGGCCGTCCGATCGGAGAGGAGTGTGCGCGAACGCATGCCCAGTACGGCGCTGGGGAAGCCCTGTACCGGTTTCGCGCCCGGTTGCCCGGGAGCGGTCTGTCTCACTCATCTGCAGAAACCGTACGGCAGCCGAGGGGGGTCCGACAGCAGGAACGGCCTCTTGCCATCGGCCCCCCACAGCTTCTTCACAGCGCCCGACCGTTACCGGCGGTACCGGCGGGCTCCCGTGTTCGGGCGGTCGCTCAGACGTCCGTGCCGATGGCCGCGAACGCCGCCTCGATGAGGTCCAGGCCCTCGTTCAGCAGCTCGTCGCTGATGACCAGCGGCGGCAGGAAGCGGAGCACGTTGCCGTAGGTGCCGCAGGTGAGGACGAGCAGGCCCTCGGCGTGGCAGGCCTTGGCGAGCGCGCCGGCGGCCTCCGGGAAGGGGGTCTTGGACGCGGGGTCCTTGACGAGCTCGATCGCGATCATGGCGCCGCGGCCGCGGATGTCGCCGATAATGTCGTACTTCTCCTGCATCGCGGCCAGGCGCGACTTCATGATGGACTCGATGTTCTTCGCCTTGGCGTTGAGGTCGAGCTCCTTCATCGTCTCGATGGAGCCGAGCGCACCGGCGCAGGCCACCGGGTTGCCGCCGTAGGTGCCGCCGAGGCCGCCCGCGTGCGCGGCGTCCATGATCTCGGCGCGGCCCGTCACGGCGGCGAGCGGCAGACCGCCCGCGATGCCCTTGGCGGTGGTGATCAGGTCCGGGACGATGCCCTCGTCCTCACACGCGAACCACTGGCCGGTGCGGCAGAAGCCGGACTGGATCTCGTCGGCGACGAAGACGATGCCGTTCTCGTTGGCGAACTTCACGATCGCCGGCAGGAAGCCCTTGGCCGGCTCGATGAAGCCGCCCTCGCCGAGGACCGGCTCGATGATGATCGCGGCGACGTTCTCGGCGCCGATCTGCTTGGTGATCTGGTCGATCGCGGCGGCGGCGGCCTCGGGGCCGCAGTTCTCGGCACCGGTGGGCCAGCGGTAGCCGTAGGCGACCGGGACGCGGTAGACCTCGGGGGCGAACGGACCGAAGCCGTGCTTGTACGGCATGTTCTTCGCCGTCAGGGCCATGGTGAGGTTCGTACGGCCGTGGTAGCCGTGGTCGAAGACGACGACGGCCTGGCGCTTGGTGTACGCCCGGGCGATCTTGACGGCGTTCTCGACGGCCTCGGCGCCCGAGTTGAACAGGGCCGACTTCTTGGCGTGGGCGCCCGGGGTCAGCTCGGCGAGGGCCTCGCAGACCTCGACGTAGCCCTCGTAGGGGGTGACCATGAAGCAGGTGTGCGTGAAGTCGGCGAGCTGCGCGGAGGCGCGGCGCACGACGGCCTCGGCGGAGGCGCCCACGGAGGTCACGGCGATGCCGGAGCCGAAGTCGATCAGGCGGTTGCCGTCGACGTCCTCGATGATGCCGCCGCCCGCGCGCGCCGTGAAGACGGGGAGCACGGAGCCCACGCCGCCGGCCACCGTCGAAAGGCGGCGGGCCTGAAGCTCCTGCGACTTGGGGCCGGGGATCGCGGTGACGATGCGGCGCTCCTGCGGGACAGCGGTCATAGAGGGCTCCCTGGGGGGTGTTTTCGGACGCACTTGTGTCTTTGTCCGCAGGCTAGGCCCGGGGGAGGGGGTAAGGCATGCTCCGTTAGGGAGTGGTGCCCGCGTGTCCTTGTCCGTGGCGGCCATAGGAAGGACGGGGTTCATCGCCCGTCGATCCCGCCGGGGTGCGGGCCCAAGTGGCGGGCCGGGCACTAGATTGAGCGCCGCGGCGTTACAGGGAACGGCACGGCAGGGGGCAGGGGTTCATGGACAGCGAGGGCACCTACGACGGACAGGCGACCCGCGCGGGGCGCGTCCCCCGCCCGGCGCCCCCCGCCGAGCCCCCACCGAAACCCCGGCACGCCCCGACGGCCGGCGCCCCGTTGGAGGGCTGGCTCCGCACGCCGCGCCCGGAGGCCGAGCCGGGGGTGTGGCGGTTCGGGTACGCACCGCGCGAGGGGGGCGCGGCGGATCCCGTCGGGGACCGGTCCCTGCTGACCGGAGCGGTCATTTCGTTCCTGGCGTGCGTGCTCGCCTGGTCCCTGATCAGCAACAACTACATCCCCTACACCGATCTGCCGGTGAAGCTCCTCACTCCGCGTGACTGGTGGAAGCCCCTGGACGGTGGCCCGGTCGACGGTCGCGGCGTCGCCGCGCTCCAGGCGTACATGCTGCTGGTGACGGTGGTGCTGGCGGTGTGGTTCAGTCGCCTCGGCTCCTGGGGCCTGGCCTTCGAACGGCTCGTCGCCGCGCGCGGCACCCGGGCCCGGGTGGCCGGTGCGACCGCAGGCGCGCTCTTCGTGGCGATGCTGATCTGGACGAACACGCTGACCGTGCTCGGACTGGTCGGAGGCCACCTGCCCTACGAGGACATGAGCGCGGGCACGGTCAAACTGGTCACCCTCCTCGTGTACGCGGTCGTCTTCGCTCCCGTGGTCCTCTTCTTCACCCGGCTCGCCCGCAGACCCGCCCCCGGTGGCCGCCTCAAGACCGCCCCGGCACCGGTGGAGACACCGCAGGCCGATCCCGCCTCCTGGCCCGAGTTGCGGGAGGCCGGGCTCGGGGAGGTGGCCGAGCGGCTCGGGGGGGAGGTGCGGGGCGGGCGGATGAACGACGTGGACTACGCGCGGATCCGCCGGGCCTGGGAATCCGTACGGGCCGACCCCACCCGGCTGTCCGCCTTCGCCGACGCCGTCCGCGACAAGGGCGCCGCCGCCTGCGTCCACCCCTCCGGCGACCGCGACCTCCCGGTCCGCGCCGCCCGGCACGACCTGCTCGCCCGCCAGGTGCTGCTCGGCACCGTCGAGGACGGCGAGCGCAACCCCTACGCCCGCCGCGGCACCGGCCTCGCCCTCGGCCCCGACGTGCTGGGGACCTCCCTGCTGGCCGTCGGCCCCTCCGGCAGCGGGAAGACCGCCCGCCTCGTGCGGCCCGTCGTCGAGTCCCTCGCCCTCCAGGCGCTGGCCGGGCAGGCCGCCGTCATCGCCGTCGGCGCGGCCGGCTCCCGGCTCGGCCCCGACGAGGCCTACGACATCGTGGTCCGCGTCGGCGACCCCGACTCCGTCCACGACCTCGACCTCTACGGTGGCACCGGCGACTGCGACGAGGCCGCCGCCCTGCTCGCCGAGGCCCTCGTCGCCGACGTCCCCGGCGCCGACGTCCGCCGCGCCGCGACCGCGCTCGCCCAGCTGCTCGGCCCCTTCCGCGCGGCGCACGGCCGCTTCCCCGCCGTGCCCGAGCTGCGCGAGCTGCTCGACGGGGTGCCCAGCGCCGTCACCTCCCTGCGCCAGGCCCTGGAGGGGGCCGGGCAGCAGGCGATGCTGCGCGAGCTCGCCGCGCGCGAGCGCCAGTACGGGGCCCACGGCGACCCCGGTCCGGCCCTCGCCGACCGGATCGCCCTGCTCGACCGGCCCGCCTTCGCCGGGTTCTTCGACACCACCGGCCGCGGCCGGCCCTTCTCGCTGCGCGCTCTCGAACATCCCGTCCGGGTCCGGGTGGACCTGCCCGAGCGCGGGCACGCCGACGCCTCCCGGATGCTGGCCCGGCTGCTGCTCGCCCAGTTCAACGCCTCCGCCGCGGCCCGCGCCGACCGCTCGCTGTTCGCCTTCCTCGCCCTCGACGACGCCTCGCACACCCTGACCCCCGAGACCGTCCGCGGGCTCCAGCGGCTGCGCTCGGCGAACGCCGGGGTGCTCCTCTCGCTCCGCTCGCTGGACGACGTCCCCGAGGCCCTGCGGACCCCGCTGCTGGGGGCGGTCGGCTGCCGGATGGCCTTCTCCGGGGTGACCACCTGGGACGGGCAGCGCTTCGCCGAGGCCTGGGGCACCGAGTGGGTCGAGACCCGCGACGTCACCCACCGCACCGTCTTCGCCGACCAGCCGCTGACCCGGGCCATCCACGCCTTCCGCAAGATGGTCACCGGCAAGGCGGTCACCACCGACGCGGTCACCGTGCGCCAGGTGGAGCGGGAGCGCTGGTCCGCGTCCGAGCTGGCGCACGCCGTGCCGCCCGGCTGCGCGGTCCTCTCCCTCACCTCCGTCCGGGGGGAACGAGCGGCTCCGCTTTTGCTCCGGCTGGCCGGAACGGGCTGAGAGAACCCGTACGGGGTGGCAGAATCGAGAGGGGTTGTTCATACGGCGTGGAGCAATCCCCGGACCAGGGGACCCCAGGATCGAGAACACCCCGCCCGCCGCTCCCCGCCCTCCCCCTAAGGCCTCTGGTACCGATGCCGCTCACCCTCGCCTCGCTCGTCCAGCATTCGGCGCTCAAGCTCAGCGTCCGGGCGGGGGAGAGCCGCCTCGACACACCCGTCCGCTGGGCCCACGTCAGCGAGCTCGCCGACCCCGTCCCCTATATGGAGGGCGGCGAGCTGCTGCTCGTCACCGCCATGAAGCTGGACGCCGAGGACCCCGAGGAGATGCGGCGCTACGTACGGCGCCTCGCGGCCGCCGGGGTCGTCGGCATCGGCTTCGCCGTCGGGGTGAACTACGAGGCCGTCCCCGAGGCGCTGGTCCAGGCCGCCCGGGAGGAGGACCTGCCGCTGCTGGAGGTGCCCCGGCGCACCCCGTTCCTCGCCATCAGCAAGGCCGTCTCGGCGGCCCTCGCGGCCGACCAGTACCGGGCCGTGACCGCCGGCTTCGAGGCGCAGCGCGAGCTGACCCGGGCCGCACTCTCCTCCGACGGCCCCGGCGACCTGCTGGCCAAGCTCGCCGCCCACGTGCACGGCTGGGCGGCGCTGTACGACACCTCCGGCGCCGTCGTCGCCGCCGCCCCCGACTGGGCCGCGCGGCGGGCCGCCCGGCTCACCCCCGACGTGGAGCGGCTGCGCGAGCGGCCGGCTCCGGCGAGCGCGGTGGTGGGCGGGGCCGAGGACCGGGTCGAGCTCCAGTCGCTCGGTACCGGGAGGCGGGCCCGCGGCGCGCTCGCCGTGGGGACGGCCGCCCCGCTGGGCACCGCCGAGCGGTACGCGGTGCACTCCGCCGTCGCCCTGCTGACCCTGACCACCGAGCGCTCGCGGTCCCTGCACGACGCGGAGTCCCGGCTGGGCGCGGCGGTGCTGCGGATGCTGCTGGAGGGGGAGGCCGGGCACGCCCGGGCGGTGGCCGGGGACCTGTACGGGGCCCTGCTGGAGGCGCCGTTCCGGATCGTGGTCGCCGAGCCGGCCCTGCCGGGGACGGCCCAGCCGGAGGGGCTGGCCCTGCTGGCCGACGCCGTGGAGTCGGCGGCCTCGCGGACCGGGGAGGCGCTGCTGGTGGTGCCGGAGCCCGGACGGCTGGTGGTGCTCGCCGCCGACGGGGGCGCGGCGGTGCAGGCGTGCGCCGACCACGCGGAGGCGCTGGAGTCCCGGCGCGGCCGGGAGACCGCCGGGCCGGAGCCGGACGAGCTCGTCGTGGGCCTCTCGGCGCCGGCCGGCCCGGAGGGGGTGGCCGCGGCGTTCAAGCAGGCCGACCAGGCGCTGGCCGTGGCCCGGCGGCGCGGCCGCCCGCTGGTCGAGCACGAGGACCTCGCGGCGGGGTCGGTGCTGCCGCTGCTGGCCGACGACGCGGTACGGGCCTTCGCGGACGGCACGCTGAGGGCCCTGCGGGAGCACGACGCGACCGGACGGGGTGACCTGGTGGCCTCCCTCCAGGCGTGGCTCGCCCGGCACGGGCAGTGGGACGCGGCCGCCGCGGACCTCGGCGTCCACCGGCACACCCTGCGCTACCGGATGAAGCGGGTCGAGGAGATCCTCGGCCGCTCCCTGGACGACCCGGACGTCCGCATGGAACTGTGGCTCGCCCTCAAAGCCAGCCCGGCCCAGCGCTGACCCTCCGGGGGAGGGGGGTACGCCGCTGCGCGGGGCCGCCCCCGCCCCGCCCTTCACCCGTTCTCCGGGGCTCCGCCCCGGACCCCGCGCCTCAATCGCCGGCGGGGCTGGAATGTCGCTGCGCGACATCCAGCCCGCGCGGCGATCGAGCGCACGGGCGCGCAGCGCCCGCAACGGGTCCGGGCGGAGCCCGGGGAACGGTGGAAGGGCGGGTAGGGGACGGCACCGCGCAGCGGCCTGACCCACGCGGGGCGCAGAGGCCCTCAGGCGACACTGACAAAGCGGCGCGGCCCCGCCGGGAGGTTCTCCAACGCGGATAAACCGCGAAGCACCCCCGGCGACCTACCGTGGTGGAGACAAGGACCACCGCACACACCGAAGGGCCGGGATTCGCATGACCTCCACCCACGCCTTCTGGCTGGCCGGCCGCCAGGCCACCGGCGAGGACAGCTTCGACGTCCACAACCCGTGGGACGGCCGGCTCGTCGGCACCGTCAGCGTGCCCACCGACGCCCAGGTGGAAGAGGCCGTGGCCGCGGCGTACGCCGTGACGGCGGAGTTCTCCGCGACCCCCGCCCACGTACGGGCCGCCGCCCTGGACCACGTGTCCAAGCGGCTCGTCGAGCGCACCGAGGAGATCGCCCAGCTGATCTCCGCCGAGAACGGCAAGCCGATCAAGTGGGCGCGCGGTGAGGTCGGCCGTGCGGTGTCCGTGTTCCGTTTCGCCGCCGAAGAGGCCCGCCGCTTCAACGGCGGAGAGGCCCAGCGCCTGGACACCGACGCCGGCGGCGTCGGCCGCCTGGCCCTGACCCGCCGCTTCGTCAAGGGCCCGGTCCTCGGCATCGCGCCGTTCAACTTCCCGCTGAACCTGTGCGCCCACAAGGTGGCCCCCGCCATCGCGGTCGGCGCGCCGATCATCCTGAAGCCGGCCCCGGCCACCCCGCTCTCCGGCCTGATCCTCGGCGAGCTGCTCGCCGAGACCGACCTCCCGGCCGGCTCCTGGTCGGTCCTGCCGGTCGCCAACGACAAGATGCCGGCCCTGGTCAAGGACGACCGCCTCCCGGTCATCTCCTTCACCGGCTCCGACACCGTCGGTTACGCCATCCAGCAGTCGGTGCCCCACAAGCACTGCACCCTGGAGCTCGGCGGCAACGCCGCGGCCGTGGTCCTCGCCGACTGGTCCTCCGAGGCCGACCTCGACTGGGCCGCGACCCGTATCGCGACCTTCTCGAACTACCAGGCCGGCCAGTCCTGCATCTCCGTGCAGCGCGTGATCGCCGACGCCTCCGTCTACGACCGCCTCGTCGAGAAGGTCGTCGCGAAGGTCCAGGCCCAGGTCACCGGCGACCCCGCCGACGACGCCACCGACGTCGGCCCGCTGGTCTCCGAGGACGCCGCCAAGCGTGTCGAGTCCTGGGTGGACGAGGCCGTCTCCGCCGGCGCCAAGCTGCTCACCGGCGGCAAGCGCGACGGCGCCTCGGTCGAGCCGACCGTCCTCGCCGAGGTCCCGGCCGGCGTCAAGCTCGCCACCGAGGAGGTCTTCGGCCCGGTCCTGACGATCACGAAGGTCGAGAACACCGACGAGGCCTTCGCCGCCGTCAACGACTCGAAGTTCGGCCTGCAGACCGGCGTCTTCACCCGCGACGTCCAGGTCGCCTTCCGCGCCCACCGCGAGCTGGAGGTCGGCGGCGTGATCATCGGCGACGCCCCCTCCTACCGGGCCGACCAGATGCCGTACGGCGGCGTCAAGCAGTCCGGCGTGGGCCGCGAGGGCGTCCGCTACGCGATGGACGACTACACCTACGAGCGCGTCCTGGTCCTCACGGGCCTCGACATCTGACCGACTCGTACGGTCCCAGACCGACGGCCGGAGCCTACTGTGCGGGGGCTCCGGCCGTCCCCCTTTTGCCGCGCCCCCCGAATCCCCGGCGCCCGAAACGGGTACGACTCACACGCAACCGATGGGCAGCCCCCGATGCGGCGAGGTGAGGACCCGGATGTCGGCAACACAGCCCGTACAGCCCAAGGTGACGGAGCGCGAGGCACGGCAGGTCGCGGAAGCGGCCCGGGAGCAGGACTGGCGCAAACCCAGCTTCGCCAAGGAGCTCTTCCTCGGCCGCTTCCGCCTCGACCTGATCCACCCCCACCCGCTCCCCGCCGGCGAGGACGTCCGGCGCGGCGAGGCCTTCCTCGCCCGGCTGCGGGAGTTCTGCGAGAACGAGATCGACGGGCAGCGCATCGAGCGCGAGGCCCGCATCCCCGACGAGACGGTGCGCGGGCTCAAGGAGCTCGGCGCCCTCGGCATGAAGATCAGCCCCGAGTACGGGGGCCTGGGCCTCACCCAGGTGTATTACAACAAGGCCCTCGCGCTGGTCGGCTCCGTCAGCCCGGCCATCGGCGCCCTGCTCTCCGCCCACCAGTCCATCGGCGTGCCCCAGCCGCTGAAGATGTTCGGCACCAAGGAGCAGAAGGACGCCTACCTGCCGCGCTGCGCCACCACCGCGATCAGCGCCTTCCTGCTCACCGAGCCGGACGTCGGCTCCGACCCGGCCCGCCTGGCCACCACGGCCGTCCCCGACCCCGAGGACCCGGACGCCTACCTCCTCGACGGGGTCAAGCTGTGGACCACCAACGGGGTGGTCGCCGACCTGCTCGTGGTGATGGCCCGGGTACCGGCGTCGGAGGGCCACCGCGGCGGGATCACCGCCTTCGTCGTCGAGGCCGACTCGCCCGGCATCACCGTCGAGCACCGCAACGCCTTCATGGGCCTGCGCGGCCTGGAGAACGGCGTCACCCGCTTCCACCGGGTCCGCGTCCCCGCCTCCCAGCGGATCGGCCCCGAGGGCGCCGGCCTCAAGATCGCGCTGACCACCCTCAACACCGGACGGCTGTCCCTGCCCGCCATGTGCGTCGGCGCCGGCAAGTGGTGCCTGAAGATCGCCCGCGAGTGGTCCGGCGTCCGCGAGCAGTGGGGCCGCCCGGTCGCCCGGCACGAGGCCGTGGGCGCCAAGATCTCCTTCATCGCGGCCACCACCTTCGCCCTGGAGGCCGTGGTGGACCTCGCCTCCCAGATGGCCGACGAGGACCGCAACGACATCCGCATCGAGGCCGCCCTCGCCAAGCTCTACGGCTCGGAGATGGCCTGCCTGATGGCCGACGAGCTGGTCCAGATCCGCGGCGGCCGCGGCTTCGAGACCGCCGAGTCCCTCGCCGCCCGCGGCGAACGCGCTGTGCCCGCCGAGCAGCTCCTGCGCGACCTGCGCATCAACCGGATCTTCGAGGGCTCCACCGAGATCATGCACCTGCTGATCGCCCGGGAGGCCGTCGACACCCACCTCTCCGTCGCCGGCGACCTCATCGACCCCGACAAGGCCCTCGGCGACAAGGCGAAGGCGGGCGCCCGCGCGGCCGGGTTCTACGCCCGCTGGCTGCCCAGGCTCGCCGCCGGTCCCGGCCAGGTCCCCGGCACCTTCCGCGAGTTCCACCCCGCCGGCCACCCCGACCTCGCCACCCACCTGCGCTACGTCGAGCGCGGCGCCCGCAAACTCGCCCGCTCGACCTTCTACGCCATGTCCCGCTGGCAGGGCCGCATGGAGACCAAGCAGGGATTCCTCGGGCGGATCGTGGACATCGGCGCCGAGCTCTTCGCGATGAGCGCGGCCTGCGTGCGCGCCGAGCACCTGCGGGCCACCGGCGACCACGGCCGCGAGGCCTACCAGCTCGCCGACGCCTTCTGCCGCCAGTCCCGGCTGCGCGTCGAGGAGCTCTTCGGGCGGCTGTGGGCCAACACCGACGACCTCGACCACAAGGTGGTCCAGGGCGTCCTCTCCGGCACCTACACCTGGCTGGAGGAGGGGGTCCTCGACCCCTCCGGCGACGGCCCCTGGATCGCGGACGCCTCCCCCGGCCCGTCCACGAGGAAAAACGTTCACCGTCCTCTGCGCTGACCTGCCATCATCGGCACTGTTCGGACAGATGTGCGGACACGGGTACGAGTGCGAGGCGGACGAGGACGATGGCGACGGCCGAGGAGGACCGGGCCAGCCGGAGGCTGGCCCGGGGGGGGGGGGGGGGGGGGGGGGGGCGGGCCCCCCCCCCCCCCCCCCCCCCCCCCCCCCCCCCCCCCCCCCCCCCCCCCCCCCCCCCCCCCCCCCCCCCCCCCC
>NZ_JBBDHD010000318.1:0-566 GCF_044129415.1 Streptomyces racemochromogenes | reverse complement strand
GGCCCACCCGGACGACCGGATCGCCTTCGTCCTCGACGACATCAAGCCCGTCGCCGCCGTCACGACCCGCTCCACCGCCGGCCGGGTGCCCGCGGGCATCCCGCAGCTCACCCTCGACGCCGCCGGAACCCAGGCCGACCTGCGGGCGACCTCCGCCGCCGACGTCACCGACGCCGAGCGCACCGCACCGCTCACCCCTTCCCACCCCGCCTACGTCATCTTCACGTCCGGCTCCACCGGCCGCCCCAAGGGCGTCGTGGTCGAACACCGCTCCCTGAACGCCTACCTGGCCTGGGCCCGGGACGCGTACGACAGCGTGGCCGGGCGGGCCCTGGTCCACTCGCCGGTCTCCTTCGACCTGACCGTCACCGGCCTGTTCGCCCCGCTCACCGCGGGCGGCACGGTCCAGCTGGTCGAACTCGACGGACGCACCGGCGACGCGGCTCCGCACCGGCAGCCCGACTTCGTCAAGGCCACCCCCAGCCACCTGCCCCTGCTGATCGAGCTGGACGGCGGCTTCTCCCCGGCCCGCCAGCTCGTCCTGGGCGGCGAGTCGCTGATGGGCG
>NZ_JBBDHD010000317.1:0-566 GCF_044129415.1 Streptomyces racemochromogenes | reverse complement strand
TCGATCAGCTCCGGAAGGCCCGCCAGCTCCTGACGCCAGTACTCCGACTGGCGGGAGATCAGGCTCTGCGGGTCCTCCTCGGAACCCAGCACCTCCTGCTGCCACAGCGCGTAGTCCGCGTACTGGATCTCCAGCTCGTCCCACGCGGGGGCTCCGCCCTCCGCCCGGGCGGCGTAGGCCTGCGACAGGTCCCGCAGCAGCGGACCCGCCGACCAGCCGTCGGCGACGATGTGGTGCAGCACCAGCAACAGCACGTCGCAGCCGTCCTCGACCCGGAACAGCGTCGCCCGGAACGGCAGCTCGGCATCCAGCGCGAACGCGTACCGCGCCGCCTCACCCAGCCCCGCCTCCAGCCCGGACGCCGCGACCTCCACGACCTCCAGCAGCTCCCCGACCTCACCGGCCGCCACCACCTCCTGACGCGGAACCCCGTCCACAGCCGGGAACACCGTCCGCAGGCTCTCGTGCCGACCCACCACATCACCCAGCGCCGACCTCACCGACGCCACGTCCACCGACCCGCCCAACCGCAACGCCAACGGAACGTTGTACGTCGCACTGGGGCC
>NZ_JBBDHD010000057.1:0-46201 GCF_044129415.1 Streptomyces racemochromogenes | reverse complement strand
GGGCTATGGTGCCTTCCATGTACGCGCTCTCCAGCCAGACCTGGTGGTGGTCCGCTCCCGGCGGCCCCCCCCCCCTGCGGTCCCACAGACACCAGCCAAAACAACCCCCCCCCCACGGGCGGGCGGGGCGATCGCGCGGACGGCCCTTCGGCGTGGGAAACGGAACGGGAGGGGTCGGGCTCAGGCGTACACGGGGCCCGTGAACTTCTCGCCCGGGCCCTGGCCCGGCTCGTCCGGGACGAGCGAGGCCTCGCGGAAGGCCAGCTGGAGCGACTTCAGGCCGTCGCGCAGCGGCGCCGCGTGGAAGGAGCTGATCTCGGTGGCGCTGGCCGTGACCAGGCCGGCCAGGGCGTTGATCAGCTTGCGGGCCTCGTCGAGGTCCTTGTGCTCGGAGTCGGGCTTGTCCAGGCCCAGGTTGACCGCCGCGGCGCTCAGCAGGTGGACGGCCACCGTGGTGATGACCTCGACGGCCGGGACGTCCGCGATGTCGCGGGTCATCTCGTCGTAGTCGGGAAGGGTGGAATCGGAGGGCGTCGCGTCAGTCATGCGGTCCACGATAGGTCGTGCGGCGGGCTTGCCATGCGTGGGGTACTATGTATCTCGACCGGCCGGACACCTGTGTGCCCGGCCCACAAGTGGAGGCTCCGATCTCCCACCCGACCACCCTCCGGGGCGGCGGGTCATCCGGTCAGGCGGTATCCATCGTTCCGTACGGACGATGGAAGGCCGCCGAGTCGCGCCCCGCGGATTGCACGCGGCGGTGCTCCGGTTGTTTTGGAGCCCCTGCCTGTGCCCGGCGGGGCATTTTTCATTCTCCGCCGCGGTGAGGTCTGACGACAAAAGACGTCAGCGGTTGTCTGCCAGGCAGCCGTGTGGTGCTACCGAGGAGGATCCATCAGCACCGAGCCCCGCATCAACGATCGGATTCGCGTCCCTGAGGTGCGACTCGTCGGTCCCAGCGGCGAACAGGTGGGCATTGTTCCGCTTGCGAAGGCGCTTGAGCTCGCGCAGGAGTACGACCTGGACCTGGTCGAGGTCGCGGCCTCCGCTCGCCCGCCGGTCTGCAAGCTCATGGACTACGGCAAGTTCAAGTACGAGTCGGCCATGAAGGCCCGTGAGGCGCGCAAGAACCAGGCGCACACGGTCATCAAGGAGATGAAGCTCCGGCCGAAGATCGACCCGCACGACTACGACACCAAGAAGGGTCACGTCGTTCGGTTCCTCAAGCAGGGCGACAAGGTCAAGATCACGATCATGTTCCGTGGTCGCGAGCAGTCCCGGCCGGAGCTCGGCTACCGACTGCTGCAGCGTCTCGCGGAGGACGTCCAGGACCTCGGCTTCATCGAGTCGAACCCGAAGCAGGACGGCCGGAACATGATCATGGTTCTCGGTCCGCACAAGAAGAAGACCGAGGCGATGGCCGAAGCCCGTGAGGCGCAGGCCGCCCGCAAGGCCGAGCGCCAGGGTGGTGCCGCCGCCGAGGCCGCTCCGGCCGAGGCCGCCGAGGTGGAGTCCACCGAGGTCGCCGCCGACGCCGACGGCTCTGCCGAGGCGAACGCCGAGGCCTGATTCCGAGGCAGCCGTCTCGGATCACCCACACAACATGACGCTCCCGGCAACCGGTCCGCGAGGACCGGCGGGAGCGCCACCGACGAGGAGATAACGGCGCTATGCCGAAGAACAAGACGCACAGCGGTTCCAAGAAGCGCTTCAAGATCACCGGCTCCGGCAAGGTGCTCCGTGAGCGCGCCGGCAAGCGCCACCTGCTTGAGCACAAGTCGTCCCGTGTCACCCGCCGCCTGACCGGCACCGCGGAGATGGCCCCCGGCGACGCCGCGAAGATCAAGAAGCTTCTCGGCAAGTGACGTCCCTCCGCCTCCCTGCGGGGGCGGGACGTCGAGACCGGGACCCCATCGAATTCGGGCCGTGTGAAGACAACCACGGCCCCGCTACAAGGAGTTAAAAAGTGGCACGCGTCAAGCGGGCAGTAAACGCCCACAAGAAGCGCCGGGCGATCCTCGAAGCGGCCTCCGGCTACCGCGGTCAGCGTTCGCGCCTGTACCGCAAGGCCAAGGAGCAGGTCACCCACTCGCTGGTCTACAACTTCAACGACCGCAAGAAGCGCAAGGGCGACTTCCGTCAGCTGTGGATCCAGCGCATCAACGCCGCTGCCCGCCAGAACGGCATGACGTACAACCGCCTCATCCAGGGTCTGAAGGCCGCCAACATCGAGGTGGACCGCAAGATGCTGGCCGAGCTGGCCGTCAACGACGCCAACGCGTTCGCCGCGCTCGTCGAGGTCGCGCAGAAGGCCCTCCCGGCCGACGTGAACGCGCCCAAGGCCGCTGCGTAAGGCCTCGCCGGCCCGATGACCGAGGCCGGCACCCACGGACCCGCAGGCGTTCGCCTGCGGGTCCGTGTGCGTTCGCCCCGCCCCGCGCGGCCCCAGCCGCGCACCGGACCCCCCGAGAGAGAACCCTGAGACCATGCCCACCCCCGCCGAGCTGATCTCCCCCCGATCCCCGCGGGTGGCCGCCGCCCGGCGGCTGGCGCGGCGCAACTTCCGCACCAAGGAGCGCCGGTTCCTCGCCGAAGGCCCCCAGGCCGTCCGTGAGGCGGCCGAGCACCGCGGGTCCCAGGGCGCGACCCTGATCGAGCTGTTCGCCACCGTCGAGGCCGCCGAGCGCTACGCCGACATCGTCGAGGCCGCCCTGCTGGGCGGGGCGCGCGTGCACTACGCCTCCGACGAGGTCCTCGCCGAGGTCTCCCAGACCGTCACCCCGCAGGGGCTCGTCGGCGTCTGCCACTTCCTGGACTCCCCCTTCGAGGAGATCCTGGAGGCCGGGCCCAAGCTGGTCGCCGTCCTCGCCCACGTCCGCGACCCCGGGAACGCCGGCACCGTCCTGCGCTGCGCGGACGCCGCCGGCGCCGACGCCGTGGTGCTGACCGACGCCTCCGTGGACCTCTACAACCCCAAGTCCGTCCGCGCCTCCGTGGGCTCCCTCTTCCACCTCCCGGTGGCCGTCGGCGTCCCCGTCGAGCAGGCCGTGGCGGGGCTGCGGGCTGCGGGCGTACGGATCCTCGCGGCCGACGGGGCCGGCCACGACGACCTCGACGCCGAGCTCGACGCCGGCACCATGGGCGGTCCCTCGGCGTGGGTCTTCGGGAACGAGGCGTGGGGCCTGCCCGAGGAGACCCGGGCCCTCGCGGACGCCGTCGTACGGGTCCCGATCCACGGCAAGGCGGAGAGCCTGAACCTCGCGACCGCCGCCGCCGTGTGCCTCTACGCGTCCGCCCGTGCACAGCGGGCGTCCGGAGGGTGCCGTTCCGTGACCCCCAGCTAGTAATGTGACCGTCCGGGGGCCCACTGAGCTACCCGGAGATGTGGGGTACGGGGACATGACCGTCGGCACGAACAGCTCGCCGGTGACCGCGCAGGCCGCGGCGCCGGCCGCAGTGCGGCTCCGGGACCCCCACGGGGCCTTCGCCGTCGACCCCGACGAGCTGCCGGACGGGCTCGTCGTCGCCGACCACGCCGGCCGGGTCGTCTGCTTCAACCGGGCCGCCTCCCGGATCACCGCCATCGAGGCCGGCCGGGCCCTCGGCGCCCGCATCGACAGCGCCCTCCCGCTGGAGGACCTCGAAGGCCGCCGCTGGTGGGCGCTGACCGACCCGTACGGGGGGCTCGCCACCCGGCGCGGCCAGCCCGAGCGGAACCTGCTGCTCCCCGGCGGCCGCGAGGTGCTGGTCTCCGCCCGGTACGTGCGCACCCACCCCACCGGCCCGCTCAGCCGCCTCGTGGTCACCCTCCGCGGTACCGAGGCCCGCCGTCGCACCGAGCGCAGCCACGCGGAGCTGATCGCCACCGTCGCCCACGAGCTGCGCTCCCCGCTGACCTCCGTCAAGGGCTTCACGGCGACCCTGCTCGCCAAGTGGGAACGGTTCACCGACGACCAGAAGCGGCTGATGCTGGAGACCGTCGACGCCGACGCCAACCGGGTCACCCGCCTGATCGCCGAGCTCCTCGACATCTCCCGCATCGACTCCGGCCGCCTGGAGGTGCGCCGGCAGCCGGTGGACATCGCCGCGGCCGTCGGCCGGCACGTCCAGGCCCTCACCGCGAACGGGCAGGCCCCCGAGCGGTTCCTCGTCCGCGTCAGCCGCCCCCTGCCCGACCTGTGGGCCGACCCGGACAAGATCGACCAGATCCTGGGCAACCTCCTCGAAAATGCGGTGCGGCACGGCGACGGAACGGTCACCATCGACGTAGCGCCGCACGAGAAGGGAACAGCCGTCACCGTGACCGATGAAGGCCCCGGGATCCCCGAGGAGTCGATGGGCCGCGTCTTCACCCGTTTCTGGCGGGGGAGCAAGCGCGGCGGCACCGGCCTGGGCCTGTACATCGTCAAGGGCATCGTCGAGGCCCACGGCGGCAGCATCACCGTCGGGCGCGGACCCGGCGGCGGCGCGGAGTTCCGATTTATGCTGCCCGTGAGCGCGCCGGCCTACCTCACCCAGTAACCCTGCGGAGAGTCTCGCCAGGCGGCCCACGGGCTTCCTCACCCCCGGCGGCCCTTAGACTCGTCCTTTGGCACCTTTGTGTCCTTGTGCCGATCACACCGATCAGCCGATCGAGTCGTGCGCGTCGTGCGGGGACCCACCAGCCAGCCATCGGAAGTACGGGAAGAGATGTCGGCACCGAACAAGTCGTACGACCCTGTCGAGGTCGAGGCACTGAAACCGGAAGAGATCGAGCGCATGCGGGACGAGGCGCTCGCCGCCTTCGCGTCCGCCGGCGACCTCGACGAGCTCCGCGAGGCGAAGACCGCGCACATGGGCGACCGCTCGCCCCTCGCGCTCGCCAACCGCGAGATCGGCGCCCTGCCGCCCCAGGCCAAGGCCGAGGCGGGCAAGCGCGTCGGCCAGGCCCGCGGCGCCGTGAACAAGGCCTTCGGGGCCCGCACGGTGGCCCTGGAGGCGGAGCGCGACGAGCGGGTGCTGGTCGAGGAGGCGGTGGACGTCACGCTGCCCTACGACCGCGTGCCCGCCGGCGCCCGCCACCCGCTGACCACGCTGATGGACCGCATCGCGGACATCTTCGTCGGCATGGGCTACGAGGTCGCGGAAGGCCCGGAGGTCGAGGCGGAGTGGTTCAACTTCGACGCCCTCAACTTCACGCCCGACCACCCGGCCCGCCAGATGCAGGACACCTTCTTCGTCCAGGGCCCCGAGGGCACCACGGGCGACGAGTCCGGCGTCGTGCTGCGCACCCACACCTCCCCGGTGCAGGCGCGCTCGCTGCTGGAGCGCAAGCCCCCCGTCTACATCGTCTGCCCGGGCCGCGTGTACCGCACCGACGAGCTCGACGCGACGCACACCCCGGTCTTCCACCAGGTCGAGCTCCTCGCCGTCGACGAGGGCCTGACCATGGCCGACCTCAAGGGCACCATCGACCACATGGTCCAGGAGCTCTTCGGGGAGCAGACCACCACGCGCCTGCGCCCGCACTTCTTCCCCTTCACCGAGCCGTCCGCCGAGATGGACATGCAGTGCTACGTCTGCCGCGGCGCGTCGGTGGGCAACCCCGACCGCCCCTGCCGTACCTGCTCCAGCGAGGGCTGGATCGAGCTCGGCGGCTGCGGCATGGTCAACCCGAAGGTGCTCGTCGCCTGCGGTGTGGACCCCGAGAAGTACAGCGGATTCGCCTTCGGGTTCGGCATCGAGCGGATGCTGATGTTCCGCCACAACGTTGAAGACATGCGAGACATGGTCGAGGGTGACGTGCGCTTCACCCGGCCGTTCGGGAGTGAGATCTGATGCGCGTCCCGCTTTCCTGGCTGCGGGAGTACGTCGACCTCCCCGCGGGCGAGACCGGCCGCGACGTGGCCGCCAAGCTGGTCGACGCCGGCCTTGAGGTCGAGACCGTCGAGCAGCTCGGCGCCGGCCTCAAGGGCCCCCTCGTCGTCGGCCAGGTGCTGACCATCGAGGAGCTGGAGGGCTTCCGCAAGCCCATCCGCTTCTGCACGGTCGACGTCGGCCAGGCCAACGGCACCGGCGAACCGCAGGAGATCGTCTGCGGTGCCCGGAACTTCGCCGTCGGCGACAAGGTCGTCGTGGTCCTGCCCGGCGCCGTCCTGCCCGGCGACTTCGCGATCGCCTCGCGCAAGACGTACGGCAAGACCTCCCACGGCATGATCTGCTCCGGCGAGGAGCTCGGCATGGGCGACGACGGCACGCACGGCATCATCGTGCTGCCGCCGGAGTACGAGCCCGGCACCGACGCGATCGAGCTGCTCCAGCTCGTCGACGAGGTCCTCGACATCGACATCACCCCGGACCGCGGCTACTGCATGTCGATGCGCGGCGTGGCCCGCGAGGCCGCCACCGCCTACGGCCTGCCGCTGCGCGACCCGGCGCTGCTCGACGTGCCCGCGCCGAACTCCTACGGCTACGCGGTGAAGATCTCCGACCCGCAGGGCTGCGACCGCTTCACCGCCCGCACGGTGACCGGCCTCGACCCCGAGGCCCGCTCCCCGATCTGGCTCACCCGCCGCCTCCAGAAGGCCGGCATGCGCCCGATCTCGCTCGCGGTCGACATCACCAACTACGTGATGCTCGAACTGGGCCAGCCGCTGCACGCCTACGACCGCTCCCGCCTGGACGGCGAGATCGGCGTCCGCCGTGCCGAGCAGGGCGAGAAGTTCACCACCCTCGACGGGGTCAAGCGGACCCTCGACGCCGAGGACCTGGTGATCACCGACAACAGCGGCCCGATCGGGCTCGCCGGTGTCATGGGCGGCGCCAACACCGAGATCGCCGACTCCGTCACCGACCCGGAGACCGGTGCGGTCACCGGTACGACGGACGTGGTGATCGAGGCCGCGCACTTCGACTCGGTGTCGATCTCGCGCACCGCCCGCCGCCTGAAGCTGTCCTCCGAGGCCTCCAAGCGCTTCGAGCGCGGCGTGGACCCGCTGGCCGCGGCCGCGGCCGCGCAGCGCACCGTCGACCTCCTCGTGCTGCTCGCCGGCGGCACCGCCGAGGCCGGGGTCACCGAGCTCATCGCCCCGGGTGCCCCGCGCACCATCGCGATGCGCGCCGACCACCCGGACCGGGTCGCGGGCATGGAGTACGGCCGCGAGACCGTCGTGCGCCGCCTCCAGGAGATCGGCTGCGACGTCTACGGCCAGGACGAGCTCGTCGTCACCGTCCCCTCGTGGCGGCCCGACCTCGCCGCGCCCAACGACCTCGCCGAGGAGGTCATCCGCCTGGAGGGCTACGGGAACCTCCCGTCCACCCTCCCGCAGGTGCCCTCCGGCCGCGGCCTGACCCCGCGCCAGCGGCTGCACCGCCGCGTCGGCCGCGCCCTGGCCGGCGCCGGCTACGTCGAGGCGCTCAGCTACCCGTTCATCGGCGAGGGCGTCTTCGACCAGCTCCAGCTGGCCGCGGACGACCCGAGCCGCCGGGTCGTCAAGCTCGTCAACCCGCTCTCCGACGAGGAGCCGGCGCTGCGCACCACGCTGCTGCCGGGTCTGCTCGGCGCGCTGCGCCGCAACGACAGCCGCGGCAGCCACGACCTCGCGCTGTTCGAGACGGGCTCGGTCTTCCGCGCCGGCGAGCAGCCGGGTGCCGCCGTACGCCTGCCCGTCGACCGCCGTCCCACGGACGAGGAGATCGCCACCCTGGACGCGGCCCTGCCCGCGCAGCCGCGGTACGCCGCGGTCGTGCTGGCCGGCGCCCGCGAGCAGGCCGGCTGGTGGGGCAAGGGCCGTCCGGCCGACTGGGCCGACGCGGTCCAGGCCGCCCGTTCGCTGGCCGCCGAGGCCGGTGCCGAGCTGGTCGTCCGCCAGGGCCAGTACGGTCCGTGGCACCCCGGCCGCTGCGCCGAGCTGGTCGTCACCCTCGACGGCGCGGAGACGGTCATCGGCCACGCCGGTGAGCTGCACCCGCGCGTGGTCAAGGCCCTCGGCCTGCCGGCGCGCACCAGCGCCATGGAGCTCGACCTCGACCGCCTCGCGGCGGCCGGCGGCGAGGCCCTCCAGGCGCCCCGGATCTCCACCTTCCCGGTGGCGACCCAGGACGTCGCGCTGATCGTCGACGCGTCTGTCCCGGCCGCGGCCGTCGAGGCCGCGCTGCGCGAGGGCGCCGGTGCACTCCTCGAATCGCTGCGGCTGTTCGACGTGTTCACCGGTGAGCAGGTCGGCGAGGGCAAGAAGTCCCTCGCGTACGCGCTGCGCTTCCGCGCGCCCGACCGCACCCTGACCGCCGAGGAGTCCACGGCCGCGCGCGACGCGGCGGTGGCCCTCGCCGGCGAGCGGACCGGGGCGGTGCTGCGCGGCGCCTGACCCGCCGTGAGCAGGACCCGCTGAGGGGCCCGTCCGGACCACCGGACGGGCCCCTCGGGCATGTCGTCGCCCGCGACCGCCACGGCCGCTTCTTGCCCGTGGCGAACCACCTCGCGCGGCGGGCGACGCTCACGCCCGCGCGGCTGGTTCGCGGGCGCCACGACCGGAAGGGCCGGGCCCACCCGGGCCGGGGGGAGTGGAACGGCCCGGACGGCTCCGGCTCGACCGGCTGCGCTGCCGCCCCGCACCGGGCCGGTGGACGGACCCGGTGCGGAACCGGCCCGGCTCGGGCGGGGGGCCCGGCGACCAACCGGGCGGCCCCCGCGGAGCCGTGGTGCGCCGCCCGCCTGCCATGGAGTGTCGGGCAGACAGCAAGGCGGGCGGCGCGGTGCCGGGTCGTCGCACTGTACGAGGGGGAGCCGACGACCGGGCGGCCTCCTTGGCGAGGCCCTTAAGTGAAGCGCGGCGCGGCCCCTTCGCGGCAGGGTGCGTATCGCATTTATGCGCGTTCTTGTTTCACACCCCGTGTGAATTGGGTGTACCGCCCCCCGCTCGCCCCCCGCAGCCACTAGCCTGAAGCGGACGAGCCCTTGGAGGGGCCCATGCAGCCCAACGCCCTGCTCGACGCCCTCCTCGCCGAGGCGGGCATGTCCCACGCCGGACTCGCCGCGCACGTCAACCAGGCGGGGCGGTCCCGCGGACTCGCGCTGCGCTACGAACACACCGCGGTCTCCCGCTGGTTGAAGGGGCAGCGCCCCCGCGGCCAGGTGCCCGACCTCATCTGCGAGGTGCTGGGCGGACGCCTGCACCGCCCGGTCGGCCTCGACGACATCGGGCTCGGCATCCCCGGCCAGCAGACTCCGCACTCCGCCCGGCTCAGCGGCTTCGTGGACCGGGCCACCGCCCTCTGGCGCTCCGACGAGCTGGGCCGGCCCGCGCAGCTCACCGCGCAGGCCCTCACCGGCACCCCCGCCGTCATCCCGGTGTGGGAGTGGGAGAACCCGCCGGAGGACGCGGACGTGTCCCGTTCGGGCACGCACCGGATCGGCCCCGAGCACATCGAGATCCTGCGGGCCGCCCGCGCCCACTACGAGCTGATGTACCGCCGGGCCGGAGGCATGGCCACCCGCGCCCGGATCGTCCGCTTCCTCGGCAGCGAGACCGCCCCGATGCTCCGCGGCGGCTACCCCGACGACGTGGGCCGGCAACTGCACCGCGCCACCGGGTCCCTGGTGGCGGTCGCGGGCATCTGCGCGTACGACTCCGACGCGCACGGACTCGCCCAGCGCTACTTCCACCAGGCCCTGCGCCTCGCCAAGGCCAGCGGGGACCGGGGGCTCGGCGCATACGTGATCGCCCTGCTGGTCAACCAGTCCCTGCACCTGCGGGACTTCCGCCAGGCCGTGGCCTTCGCCGAGGCCGCGCTGCGGGCCGCGGGCCGGCAGACCACCCCCGCGCTGGCCGCCGACCTGTACGCGATGCAGGCCAAGGCCTACGCCCAACTCGGGGACACCGCTGCGGCGCTGACCTGCATCCGGCGCGCCGAGGTGGCCGCGGAGCGGATCCGGCCCGGCACCGAGCCCGCCGAGACGGGCTACGTCCAGCCGGGGCTGGTCAACGTACAGGTGGCGGAGGCGCTGCTCAGCCTGGGGGACCTGGACGCCGCGCACGAGCAGGCGGCCGAGGCCGTCGGCACCCCCGCGCACGACCGGGGACGGGTGCACCGGCTGGCCATGCTGTGCGAGATCCAGCTGCGCCAGGGCGAGGCGGACCGGGCGGTGGCCTCGGCGGCCGAAATGGCCGAACGGGCCAAGGGGATGGAGTCGCTGCGCCTGAGGGACCGGCTGCGGGCGGTCCGCGAGGCCCTGCTGGACAGCGGGTGCGCCGGGGCGCAGGAGACCGCCGACCTCATCGACGGGGCGCTGCGCGTTCCCCTGTGACCGTTGGAGCTGCTGCCATGTTGCCACCTACGAACCGGAAGGCGGCAAGACCGTGCAGTGGACGAATCTGAGCGAACAGACCGTGTACAAGAACCGCTGGTTCAACGTGAACCTGGCGGACGTGGAACTCCCCGACGGCCGGCACCTGGACCACTTCGTCATCCGGCTGCGGCCGGTGGCCGTGGCCACGGCCGTCAACGAGGCGGACGAGGTGCTGCTGCTGTGGCGGCACCGGTTCATCACCGACAGCTGGGGCTGGGAGCTGCCCGCGGGGGTGGTCGAGGACGGGGAGTCCGTCGAGGCGGCGGCCGCACGGGAGATGGAGGAGGAATCGGGCTGGCGGCCCGGCCCGCTCCACCACCTGATGACCGTCGAGCCCTCCAACGGGCTGACCGATGCCCGCCACCACCTCTACTGGGCGGAGGGGGCCACCCGCATCGGCGAACCGGAGGACGGGTTCGAGTCCTCGCGCCGCGCGTGGGTGCCGCTCAAGCTCGTCCCGGACATGATCGGGCGCGGGGAGGTCCCGGCCGCGAACATGGCGGCCGGCCTCCTGCTGCTGCACCACCTCAGGCTGGGCTAGCCCCGCTCGCGCGCGGCGGCCGGCCGGCGCCGGGCCGCCGCCCGCTGGGCCCGCCGGCCCAGGTTCTGCACCGGTATCTCGACCAGCCGGTACAGCAGGTGGCTGACGACCAGCACCGCCGCCAGGTACAGGGCGGTCCACGCGATCCTGCCGGGCACCGAGGACGGCAGCGGCGGCACGCCCACCAGGGGGCCGAGCAGGTGCTTCAGCGGCAGGTGGACGAGGTACAGGGAGAAGCTGATCGCGCCGAGCCAGGTGAGCACCCGGGGGAAGCGCCGCCGCCGGAGCAGGAAACCGAGCCCGAACACGGCCCAGGCGGCCAGGTAGGCGGCCGACCAGGACAGCCAGCCCGGGGTCCAGGTGTGGTCCTCGAAACCGTTCCGGTTGTACAGCGGGCCGACCAGCACGCCCGCGGCGACCACGAAGCCGCACGCCAGGAGGGACGGCACCCGGCCGCGCCGGGCGTGCTGCGCCCGGTACACCGCCGTTCCGGCGAACATCGTCGCGAAGATCGTCCACGTCTCGTACCCGGGGGCCCGGCTGTTCAGGGTGACCAGCACCAGGCCCAGCCCGCCGAGCAGCAGCGCGCCCGCGCGGGTCGGTCCGGGGCGGCCGCTGAGCACCCCGGCGAAGCCCGCGAGCACGACCGGGACGACGGCCGCCAGGAGGAGCCGTACCGCGTGGGCGTCGGGCGTCAGGAGCTTCTCGCCGACGGCCGTGCCGACCGCCAGGGCGAGGGCGGCGCAGCCCGCCGCGATGGGGGCGCTGTGCCGGTGCAGGCCGCGGGTGAACAGGGCGGTGACGAAGAAGTAGAAGACCATCTCGTAGCAGAGCGTCCAGGTGACGTTCATGCCGTTGGTGACCCCGAGCACGTCCTGGAGCAGCAGCCCGTTCGCGAGCAGCGAGGCCGCGTCGTCGCCGGTCCGCAGGAGGCGGACCGCGCCGTCGCCCGCCGGCAGCACCAGGAGCGCGACCACCAGGGTGACGACCAGTGCGGGGTGGATGCGGAAGAACCGGCCGATCCAGAAGCCCCGGACGTCCCCGCGGCGTTCCAGCGAGGCCGGGATGATGTAGCCGCTCACGATGAAGAACAGCATCACCCCGAACAGGCCGAGGTCGAAGTTCCGCGCCGCGCTCTGCCCGGACGGCAGCATCCCCAGCACGCCGAAATGGTGCAGGGCCACGACCAGGGCGGCGAGGCCGCGCAACGCGTCGAGCCAGCCCAGCCGGGCGGCGGCCGGGGCCGGAGCAGAGCCCGGAGGGCCCGGATCCGGGGCCGGGGAGGGCACGGGGACGTCGGCGGTCGGGAGCCGCGACGGTGCGGTCCTGGGGCTGTTCACGGAGGGGACCCTAGCCGTACCCCGGCCGCCGCGAGGGCGACCGAGGCACTTCTCACACGAGCAGGAGCTCCGCGACCGCTCAGCCGTACGGGTAGAAGCCCGAGCCGGTCTTGCGGCCCAGCCGGCCCGCGTCGACCATCCGCTGGAGCAGCGGGGGAGCGGCGTACAGCGGCTCCTTGTACTCGGCGTACATCGAGTCGGCGATGGAGGCGATGGTGTCCAGGCCGATCAGGTCGGACAGCTTCAGCGGGCCCATGGGGTGGGCGCAACCCAGCTCCATGCCGTTGTCGATGTCCTCGCGGCTCGCGATGCCGGACTCGAACATCCGGATCGCGGACAGCAGGTACGGCACGAGGAGCGCGTTGACGACGAACCCGGACCGGTCCTGGGCGCGCACGGCGTGCTTGCCGAGCACGTCCCGCACCAGGGCCTCGGACCGCTTCACGGTCTCCTCGCCCGTCGTCAGCGCCGGGATCAGCTCCACGAGCCGCTGCACGGGCGCCGGGTTGAAGAAGTGGATGCCGATGACCTGGTCGGGCCGCGAGGTGGCGACGGCCAGCTTGACCAGCGGGATCGAGGAGGTGTTGGAGGCGAGGATCGCGTCCGGGCGGGTGATCACCTGGTCGAGGACCTGGAAGATCTCCGTCTTGACCTGCTCGTTCTCGACGACGGCCTCGATGACGAGGTCGCGGTCGGCGAATTCGCCGAGGTCGGTGGTGAAGGTCAGGCGGGCCAGGGTGGCGTCCCGCTCCTCCTCACTGATCTTGCCGCGTTCGGCGGCCTTGGTCAGCGAGTTGTGCAGCCGGGTGCGCCCGATCTCCAGGGCCTCCCCGGTGGTCTCGGCGACCTTCACCTCAAGACCGCTGCGGGCGCACACCTCCGCGATGCCCGCGCCCATCTGGCCACAGCCCACCACGCCGACCCGGGTGATGTCGGTCGGGAGGGTAGAGAGGTCCGTCACATCGTGCCTTTCGCTGCTCATCCGGGCGGGTCCCCCGTAGTTCGGCAGTGGTAACTGCACCCCGGCGCCCGCCACGCCCCCCGACGTTACTCCCGTCCTTGCCGCCGGTGGCGGGGCGGGGCGGGCATGCTGGGCGTTCGCGAAGCGTTGTCACGGAACGGAACGGAGTCGTCACATGGCGTACATCGGACGGCGGGGGCTGCTGGCGGGAGCGGCGGGGGCGGTGGCCGCGGTGGCGGGCGCGGGCCCGGCGCAGGCGGGGCCCGTCCCCGCGCGGCTGCCGCGGGGGGCCGGCGGGGGCGGGGGAGCGGGCGGGGCGGCGGTCCGGGAGTTCCGGGGGATGTGGATCGCGACCGTACAGAACGTGGACTGGCCCGCGGCCTCGGGCCTCACCGCCCGGGAGCAGCGCGCCGGGCTGGTATCCCTGCTGGACACCGCCGTCCGGCGCCGGCTGAACGCGGTGGTCCTCCAGGTCCGGCCGGCCGCGGACTCCTTCTGGCCGTCCGCCCGCGAGCCCTGGTCGCAGTGGCTGACCGGAACGCAGGGCAAGGACCCGGGCTGGGACCCGCTGGGCACGGCGGTCACCGAGGCGCACGCGCGCGGGCTGGAGCTGCACGCCTGGTTCAACCCGTACCGGGTGGCCAACCACACCGACCCCTCCAGGCTCGCGGCCGCGCACCCGGCCCGCCGCAACCCCGACTGGGTGGTCCCGTACGGCGGCAAGCTCTACTACAACCCGGGGCTGCCGCAGGTGCGGGCCTTCGTACAGGAGGCGATGCTCGACGCCGTCTCCCGCTACCCCGTCGACGGGGTCCACTGGGACGACTACTTCTACCCCTACCCGGTGGAGGGGGAGTACTTCGACGACGACGACGCCTACGCCGAGTACGGGGCCTCCTTCGGCTCCCGCGCCGCCTGGCGCCGCCACAACACCGACGCCCTGGTCTCCGAGATGAGCCGGCGGCTGCGCCAGGTCCGCCCGGCGGCGCGGTTCGGGGTGAGCCCCTTCGCGGTGTGGCGCAACCGGGACACCGACCCGCTCGGCTCGCCGACCCGCGCGGGCGTGCAGACGTACGACGACCTGTACGCGGACACCCGCAAGTGGGTCACCGAGGGCTGGCTCGACTACATCGCGCCGCAGGCCTACTGGCAGATCGGCCATCCGCAGGCCGACTACGCGGCGATCGTGCCCTGGTGGGCGAAGACCGTCGCGGGTACCGGCGTGGACCTCTACGTGGGCGAGGCGCTGTACCGCTGCGACGCGCACAGCACCACGCCCGCCTGGCGCGATCCGGCGGAGCTGTCGAAGCACCTGACGTTCGCCAAGAAGTACGCGGAGGTCCGCGGCCACGTCTACTTCTCGGCGAAGCAGGTGGCCGCGGACCCCAACGGTGCCATGGCCCGGGTCGTCGCCGACCACTACCAGGCGGTGGCCGCGCCGCGCTGACGCGGTGTCAGGCGGTAGGTCCGGCGGGTGGTCCGTCCGGCAGGCGGATCAGCGCCAGGTGGTGGCCGCGCCCTCGGCCCTGTCCGGGTGGCGCACCACGCAGTCGGGGCCGGGGGACATGACGGCGTCGTGCCCGTCCGGGAAGTGCACCCGGTACGGGGGCGCGCCGTTCTCGCCCAGCACCTCGACGATCTCGCCCACCCTGTCGTGCTGGCCCACCACCCTGCCGTGCTGTACCAGCTGGTCGCCCTCGGTCGCTCGCATCTGCTGACCTCCCTCGGAACAGGTCCGGTCCGGTGCCAGTAGTTTAGGCCGATCCGGGGCTATTTGACCCGTTGGGTCACGGTGATGCAGACCAGGACCGCCCCGGCGGCCAGGGGGGTCGCCGGGGACAGCCGCTCGCCCAGCAGCGCCACCGACCAGACCAGGGTCAGCAGCGGCTGGGCGAGCTGGAGCTGGCTGGCGCGCGGGGCGCCGATCGCGGCCATGCCGCGGTACCAGACGTACAGGCCGAGGAAGGTCGAGCCGGCCGCCGCCCACACCAGGCCGGCCACTCCGTGCCAGGTCGGGTGCACCGGCTCGGCCGCGAGCCCGAGCACGGAGCCGGCCAGGGAGAGCGGCAGGCACAGCACCAGGGCCCAGCCGACCACCTGCCAGCCCGGCATCAGCCGGGCGAGGCGCCCGCCCTCGGTGTAGCCGGCCGCGCAGACCAGCAGGGCCCCGAACAGGTAGGCGTCCCCGGCGGAGGGGGCGCCGCCGCTCTGCGCCAGGGTGAACGCGAGGACCACCAGGGCTCCGGCGACGGCCGCCGCCCAGAAGGCGCGCGGGGGCCGGATCCCGGTGCGCAGGGCCGACAGGGCGGCGGTGGTCAGCGGCAGCAGGCCCACCACGACGGCGGCGTGCGAGGTGGTGGACGTGCGCAGGGCGAGCGTGGTCAGCAGCGGGAAGCCCACGACCACCCCGCCGGCGACGACGGCCAGCCCCGCCCAGTGCGCGCGGGCCGGGAGCGGGACCCGCCCGGCGAGCAGGAAGCCGCCCGCGACCAGGGCGGCCAGGGTGCTGCGCAGGGCCACGAGGGACCACGGGCCGAAGCTCTCCAGGCCCCAGGCGGTGGCGGGGAAGGTCAGCGAGAAGGCGACCACCCCGAGGAGGGCGAGGGCGGTACCGCTGCGGCCCCCTGCCCGGACCGTGCTGTGGCCCTCCACCTGGACTGCTATCGGGCTCAGGCGAGTAGCGCTATTCTTTGCTGTCATGTATGAGCGTAGCAGTGTGGCGGAACTGGCGGAATCTCTGCGGTCCGAGCTGGACCGCTACCCGGTGGGTGGAAAGCTCCCGTCGAGCCGCGCCCTGGTCGAGCGCTACCGCGTCAGCCCCGTCACGGTCTCCCGGGCCCTCGCGCAGCTCGCCGCCGAGGGGCTCGTCGTCACCCGCCCCGGCGCCGGCGCCTACCGCGCGCACCCCCGTACCGCCGGACCCGCCCCCGGCGACACCTCCTGGCAGGAGGTCGCGCTGAGCGCCGAAGGGGCCGGGGACGTGGTGCCGCGCTCCGTGGACGCCTCCGGGCTGCAGATCTCACTGGCCGCCTCGCCGCCCGGGGTCATCGAGCTCAACGGCGGCTACCTGCACCCCTCGCTCCAGCCCGAGCGGGCCATGGCCGCCGCCCTCGCCCGGGCCGGGCGCCGCCCCGGGGCCTGGGGCCGCCCGCCGCTGGAAGGGCTGCCCGAGCTGCGCGACTGGTTCGCCCGGGAGATCGGCGGCGCGGTGGGGGCGCTGGGCGCCGCCGACGTGATGATCACCGCGGGCGGGCAGAGCGCCCTGACCACCGCCCTGCGGGCACTGGCCCCGCCGGGGGCGCCCGTGCTGGTGGAGTCGCCCACCTACCCCGGGCTGCTGGCCATCGCCCGCGCCTCGGGCTGCCGCCCGGTGCCCGTCCCGGTGGACGCCGACGGGGTCCGGCCCGAGCTGCTGGCCGCCGCGTTCGAGGCCACGGGCGCACGGGTCTTCGTGTGCCAGCCGCTGTTCCAGAACCCGACGGGAGCGGTCCTGTCCGCCGAGCGACGGCCCGAGGTGCTGCGGATCGCCCGGGCGGCCGGAGCCTTCGTGGTCGAGGACGACTACGCCCGCAACCTCGCCCACGAGGACGCGGGCCCCCTGCCCGCGACCCTGGCCGCCGAGGACGCCGACGGGATCGTCGTCCACGTGCGCTCCCTGACCAAGGCCACCTCACCCAGCCTGCGCGTCGGCGCGCTCGCCGCCCGGGGCCCGGTCCTGGACCGGCTGCGCGCCATCCAGGTCGTGGACAGCTTCTTCGTGCCCCGCCCGCTCCAGGAGGCCGCCCTCGAACTGGTCGGCGCCCCCGCCTGGCCCCGCCACCTGAGGGCCGTCGCCGCCGAGCTGCGCCACCGCCGCGACGTGCTCGCGGGGGCCCTGCGCCGCGAGCTGCCGGGGGCGGAGGTGCCGCACCTGCCGCGCGGGAGCTACCAGCTGTGGGTGCGTCCCGCGGGCGGCGGGAGCGACGCGGAGTTCGCCGCGGCGGCCCTGCGCGCCGGGGTCGCGGTCGCGCCCGGCCGCCCGTACTTCTGCGCCGAGCCGCCGGCCGCGTACGTCCGGATGAGCTTCGCCGGGGTCTCGGGCCCGGGCGAGCTGGTGGAGGCCGTCCAGCGGCTGCGCGCCGGGATGCCCCGGCCCTGAGCCGTCCGCGGGGTGCGGCCAAACCCCGTTGAGCGGGACGCCGGCCACTGCCTAGCCTGCCCACCATGACCGAGATCGAGATCACTTCCCTGGCCCGCCGCCCGGAGCTGGCACCCCGCCTGTGGGACATGGCGGACTCCTGGCCCCGCTTCGCCCAGCACGACGCCGTGGCCTGGCTGCTCTACCCGCGGCTGGTCACCGAGTTCCCCGAGTACGTCTTCATCGCCACCGACGGCGACGAGGTGGTGGCCCGGGCCTTCAGCGTGCCCTTCGCGCTGCACTCCGACGAGCGCGGCGGAGTACTGCCCGCCCAGGGCTGGGACCGGGTCCTGATGTGGGCCTTCGCCGACCGGCGCCGGGGGATCGAGCCCGACACCGTCAGCGCCCTGGAGATCTCCGTCGCCACCGGCCGCCAGGGGCGGGGCCTGTCCGGACGGATGCTGGCCGCGATGCGCCAGGGCGCCCGGGCCGCCGGGTTCACCGAGGTCGTGGCACCGGTCCGGCCCAGCGGGAAGCCGGCCGAGCCGCACACGCCGATGTCCGAGTACGCGTACCGCACCCGCGAGGACGGCCTCCCGTACGACCCGTGGCTGCGGGTCCACGTCCGGGCCGGGGCCGTCATCGACTCGGTCGCCCCGCTCTCGATGACCGTCACGGGCTCCCTCGCCCAGTGGCGCGAGTGGACCGGGCTGCCCTTCGACGAGCCCGGGCGGGTCCGCGTCCCCGGCGCGCTGAGCCTCGTCCACTGCGAGCCGGAGCACGACTACGCCGTCTACGTGGAGCCCAACGTCTGGGTCCGCCACCCGCTCACGGGCTGAACGCGGCGTTTGATTGGCGGTCCCGGGAAACGTGCGCGATCAATCCGCGGCCCCGGCTAGGTTGCCGCCATGATCGAGATTCGTGGGGCGGGCGCGGTCGACGGGGACGCGCTCGGCGAGATCCACGCAGCCGCCTGGGGGGCCGCGTACGGCCCCTTCTTCAGCCCCGAGTTCGCCGCGGCGGGCGTCGCCGACCGGCGCGCCCGCTGGCACGGTCGCGTCACGGACGGCCCGGGGACGGTCCTGCTGGCCCTGGCCGACGGCCGCCCGCTGGCCCTGTCCTGGTACCGGCCCTCGGACACCCGGCCCCCGGGCACCGCCGAGATCCTCAGCTTCTACGCGCACCCCGACGGCTGGGGCACCGGCGTCGCCGCCGCCCTGATGACCGGCACGCTGGTGCGGCTGCGCGCCGACGGCTTCACCGCCGCGCACCTGTGGACCCTGCGTGACACGCCCCGCTCCCGGCGCTTCTACTCCAAGTCCGGGTTCGTCGCGAGCGGCGCCTCGCGACCCTGTGACTTCGGTGACGGCCACCCCCTTGAACAGGTCGAATACGAGCGGGACTGTTGAGGTGTCGGCCCCCGGGAACCCTTTGCATAACCCTGCAAAGGTACGTATAGTCATGCCATCGAAGAGGAGGGTCCGATGGTGGTACGTGTAGCGGTGGCCGGAGCGAGCGGATACGCGGGCGGTGAGGTCCTGCGCCTGCTGCTCTCCCACCCCGAGGTCGAGATCGGCGCGCTGACCGGACACTCCAACGCCGGACAGCTCCTCGGCGGCCTGCAGCCGCACCTGGTGCCGCTCGCCGGACGGACCCTGGAGCCCACCACGGCCGAGGTCCTCGCGGGCCACGACGTCGTCTTCCTCGCCCTTCCGCACGGGCAGTCCGCCGCCGTCGCCGCCGAACTCGGCGACGAGGTGCTCGTCGTCGACATGGGCGCCGACCACCGGCTGAAGGACTCCGCCGACTGGGACCGCTTCTACGGCGCCCCGCACGCCGGGACCTGGCCCTACGGCCTCCCCGAGCTCCCCGGCGCCCGGGCGGCCCTCGCGGGCACCAGGCGCATCGCCGTGCCCGGCTGCTTCCCCACCGCCGTCTCGCTCGCGCTGCACCCCGCCTACCAGGCGCGGCTCGCCGAGCCCGAGGCCGTGGTCGTCGCCGCCACCGGCACCTCCGGCGCGGGCAAGGCCCTCAAGCCGCACCTGCTCGGCTCCGAGGTCATGGGCACCGTCAGCCCCTACGGCGTCGGCGGCGTCCACCGCCACACCCCCGAGATGGTGCAGAACCTCTCCCCCCTCGCCGGGGAGCGGGTCTCCGTCTCCTTCACGCCCCACCTCGTGCCCATGGCGCGCGGCATCCTCGCCACCTGCTCGGCCAAGGCCCGCCCCGGCACCACCGCGGAATCGCTGCGCGCCGCCTACGAGAAGGCGTACGCGGACGAGACCTTCGTCCAGCTGCTCCCCGAGGGCGTCTGGCCGACCACGAAGGCGGTGTACGGCTCCAACTCCGTCCACCTCCAGGTCGCCTACGACGAATCCGCCCAGCGGATCATCGCCATCAGCGCGATCGACAACCTGACCAAGGGCACCGCCGGCGGCGCGGTGCAGAGCATGAACATCGCCCTCGGCTTCCCCGAGGCACTGGGACTTTCCACGATCGGAGTCGCACCGTGAGCGTCACGGCAGCACAGGGATTCACGGCGGCGGGCATCGCCGCCGGGATCAAGGAGAACGGCAACCCCGACCTGGCCCTCGTGGTCAACGCCGGGCCGCGACTGGCCGCCGCCGGCGTCTTCACGTCCAACCGCGTCAAGGCCGCGCCGGTCCGCTGGTCCGAGCAGGTCCTGCGCGGCGGCACGGTCAGCGCCGTCGTCCTCAACTCCGGCGGCGCCAACGCCTGCACCGGCCCCAAGGGCTTCCAGGACACCCACGCCACCGCGGAGAAGGTCGCCGCCACCCTCAACGCGCACGGTCTCGGGGAGCACAACGCCGGCGAGATCGCCGTCGCCTCCACCGGCCTGATCGGCGTCCTGCTCCCGATGGACAAGCTGCTGCCCGGCGTCGAGACGGCCGCGGCGGCCCTCTCCGCCGACGGCGGCGAGGCCGCGGCCATCGCCATCAAGACCACCGACACCGTGCACAAGACGGCCACGGCCGGCCAGGACGGCTGGACCGTCGGCGGCATGGCCAAGGGCGCGGGCATGCTCGCCCCGGGCCTGGCCACCATGCTCGTCGTCCTCACCACCGACGCCGACCTGGACGCCGCCACCCTGGACAAGGCGCTGCGCGACGCCACCCGCACCACCTTCGACCGGGTCGACTCCGACGGCTGCATGTCCACCAACGACACGGTGCTGCTGCTCGCCTCCGGCGCCTCCGGGCAGGTCCCGGCGTACGAGGACTTCGCCGCCGCCGTCCGCGCCGTCTGCGACGACCTCGCCCGCCAGCTCATCGGCGACGCCGAGGGCGCCAGCAAGGACATCCGCATCGAGGTCGTCGGCGCGGCCAGCGAGGACGACGCCGTCGAGGTGGGCCGGTCCATCGCCCGCAACAACCTGCTCAAGTGCGCCATCCACGGCGAGGACCCCAACTGGGGCCGGGTGCTGTCCGCGATCGGCACCACCAAGGCGGCCTTCGACCCGGACCGCCTCAACGTCGCCATCAACGGCGTGTGGGTCTGCAAGAACGGCTCGGTCGGCGAGGACCGCGACCTGGTCTCCATGAAGGGGCGCGAGGTGCACATCACGGCGGACCTGTCGACCGGCACCGAGTCGGCGGTCATCTGGGCCAACGACCTGACGGCCGAGTACGTCCACGAGAACAGCGCGTACTCGTCATGAGCGCCGCGAGGAAGCACACCGCGCTGCCCAAGGCACAGATCCTCATCGAGGCCCTGCCCTGGCTCACCCGCCACAACGGCAAGATCGTCGTGATCAAGTTCGGCGGCAACGCCATGATCGACGAGGACCTGAAGGCGGCCTTCGCCCAGGACGTGGTCTTCCTGCGCCAGGCCGGCCTCAAGCCCGTCGTGGTGCACGGCGGCGGCCCGCAGATCAAGGCCCAGCTCGCCAAGGAGGGCCTGGTCAGCGAGTTCAAGGCCGGTCTGCGCGTCACCACGCCCGAGGCGATGGACATCGTCCGCATGGTGCTGGCCGGGCAGGTCCAGCGCGAGCTGGTCGGCCTGCTCAACCAGCACGGCCCGCTCGCCGTCGGCATGACCGGCGAGGACGCCCACACCATCACCGCCACCCAGCACAAGCCGGAGATCGAGGGCGAGCTCGTCGACATCGGCCGGGTCGGGGAGATCACCTCCATCGACACCGGGGCGATCGAGGCGCTCCTCGCGGACGGCCGGATCCCGGTCATCTCCTCGATCGCCCGCAGCGCCGACGACGGCCACGTCTACAACGTCAACGCCGACACCGCCGCCGCCGCCCTGGCGGCCGCCCTCGGCGCCGAGACGCTGATGGTCCTCACCGACGTCGAGGGCCTCTACGCGGACTGGCCCAACAGCGACGAGGTCATCAGCCGGCTCACCGTCAGCGAGCTGGAGAAGCTGCTGCCCGAGCTGTCCAGCGGCATGGTCCCCAAGATGGAGGGCTGCCTGCACGCCGTACGGGGCGGTGTCCCCACGGCCCGCGTCCTCGACGGACGCGTCCAGCACTCGATCCTGCTGGAGATCTTCACCGACCAGGGCATCGGCACGATGGTCCTGCCCGACCCGGTACCGGGTACACCGCGAGGGGGAGCACAGTGACGCACAACGAGGAGTACGCCGCCCGCTGGCGGGCCGCGCTCACGGACAACTACGGCACCCCGGCCGTGGCCCTCGTGCGCGGCGCGGGCGCGCAGGTCTGGGACGCGGACGGCAAGCAGTACACGGACTACGTCGGCGGGATCGCGGTCAACGCCCTCGGCCACGCCCACCCGGCGGTCGTCGACGCCGTCACCACGCAGATCCAGACCCTCGGCCACGTGTCCAACCTGTTCACCTCCGAGCCGGTCATCGCCCTCGGCGAGCGGCTGCTCCAGCTGTTCGGCCGTGAGGGGCGGGTCTTCTTCTGCAACTCCGGCACAGAGGCGGTCGAGGCCGTCTTCAAGATCGGTCGGCTCACCGGCCGGACCCACATGGTCGCCACCGACGGAGGCTTCCACGGCCGCACCATGGGCGCCCTCGCGCTCACCGGCCAGCCGAAGAAGCAGACCCCCTTCCTGCCGCTGCCCGGCGAGGTCACGCACGTTCCCTACGGTGACGTCGAGGCCCTGCGGGCCGCCGTCACCGAGGAGACCGCGCTCGTCCTCATCGAGCCGGTCCAGGGCGAGAACGGCGTGGTCGTCCCGCCCGCCGGCTACCTGACGGCCGCCCGCGAGATCACCCGGGCCACCGGGACCCTGCTCGCCCTCGACGAGGTCCAGACCGGCATCGGCCGCTGCGGCACCTGGTTCGAGTACCAGCAGCACGAGGGCGTCGAACCGGATCTCGTCACCCTCGCCAAGGGCCTCGGCGGCGGTCTGCCCATCGGCGCCGTGGCCGCCTTCGGCCCGACCGCCGGGCTCCTCCAGCCCGGACAGCACGGCACCACCTTCGGCGGCAACCCGGTCGCCTGCGCCGCCGGCCTCGCGGTGATCGACACCATCGCCACCGAGGGACTGCTCGACCGGGTCAAGGCCCGCGGCGAGCGGCTGCGCTCCGGAATCGAAGCCTCCGGTCACGGGCTGGTCTCCCACGTCCGCGGCTCGGGCCTGTTGCTGGGTATCGTGCTGACGGAGCCCCTCGCACCGCAGGTGCAGTTGGCGGCCCAGCAGGCCGGATTCCTGGTCAACGCGCCCGCCCCCGACGTCGTACGGCTGATGCCCCCGTTCGTCATCACCGAGGCCGAGGTCGACGCGTTCGTCCGGGCACTTCCCGGCATCCTCGACGAAGCGGGACGATCCGGAGAATGAGACGACGATGAGCCAGGCGCAGGAGCACGATCAGAACGGCGGCCCCTCCGTACCGCAGACCCGCACCGCCCGCCACCGCCGGATCGTGGACATCCTCAACCGGCAGCCGGTCCGCTCCCAGAGCCAGCTGGCCAAGCTGCTCGCCGACGACGGGCTGAGCGTCACCCAGGCGACGCTCTCCCGCGACCTCGACGAGCTGGGCGCGGTGAAGATCCGCAACACCGGCGGCGAGCTGATCTACGCGGTCCCCAGCGAGGGCGGCTTCCGCACCCCGCAGGCACCGCTCGGCGAGTCGGCGAAGGAGGAGCGCATGCGGCGCCTCTCCGGCGAGCTGCTGATCTCGGCCGAGGCCTCCGCGAACCTCGTGGTCCTGCGCACCCCGCCGGGGGCGGCGCAGTTCCTCGCCTCGGCCATCGACCAGGCCGAACTGCACGCCGTCCTCGGCACCATCGCGGGCGACGACACCCTGATGCTCATCAGCCGCGACCCGGCCGGCGGCCAGGCCCTGGCCGACCACATGCTGCGCCTGGCGCAGAAGGAGGGCTAGCTTCCGGTTCAGTAGCGGGTGACGGCCAGCGGGCCGTCCTGCGTCCCGATGGCGATGTGGGGGGTGCGGCGGGGGTTCGCCCAGCGCAGCAGCTCGCGCATCGCCCCCCGTGGCACGGAGACGCAGCCGGCCGTCGCGCCCCTGCCGTCGACGTGCAGGAAGATGCCCGCACCCCGGCCGCGGACGGGGTGCTCGTAGTTGAAGCCGATGACCAGCGCGTGCGCGTACTGGGTTCCGTAGGCCGCCAGGTGCTCGGACTCGCCGGGGGAGCAGTCGGCGGGCAGCGGCTCCGTCCAGCGGTTGTAGGCGGCGGAGGCGTTGTCCTGGCACCACCACGAACGGTCCGTCACCCGCCGGTAGGCGTACGAGGTCCCGGCCGGCGCGTGCGCGATGCCGAAGGCGTACGGCAGGTCGTACAGGCCGGCCGGGGTGGTGTTCGTGCCCTGCGCACGCGTCGCCCCCTCGGTCAGACCGTTCGCGCCGAACCGGGCGGGCGCGCGGCCGGCCTCGTACCACCGGCCCGCACGCCGGTCCCACCAGGTCAGCACCCCGGTGGTGGACCCGGGGGCGGGGGCGACGGCGGTGATCAGCTGGCTGCCGCCGCCGGTGTCGGCGAGGCGTTCGGGCAGCGGACCGGGGCCGTGCGGCCACAGGCCGGCGAGCAGCAGCGAACCGGCGAGGAGAGCGTTGCGCAGCACATGCCGGACGGTACGGGCGGACGGGCCCCGGAGTGGCGCGGACAGGCCGGCGGGACCCGATCGGACGCCCCGGACACGATCCATACGGCCCGCACCACCCGCCCGGCCCGGCCCCCGGTCCCGGCCCGCACCGGCGGTCCCATCGGGACGGTGGTGTCAGGGGCGGGGGGCTCGCCCCGGGAGGTCCCCGGGGGCGTGGGCCAGCCGCAGTTCGAGGGCGCCCAGCAGGTCGGCCGCCCGCGCCAGCAGCCCGCCCAGCTCCGCCTGGGCCGCCGCGCCCTCGTCCAGGGTCGCGAGCCAGTTCCAGCCGGCCACCCGCTGCCGGGCGCAGCGCCGCGTACCGGGGTCCGGGTGGTCCAACAGGGCCACCGAGGCCCGCAGTTCGGCGCTTCCGCCCCGGCCCTGGAGCAGCCGGAAGGCGGCCCTGCGGGTGTGCGGGCGCCACTCCCGGCCGGTACGGGCGGCCAACGCGGCCGCGTCCAGCCGCCGGGCCACCGGCATCAGGTGCAGCGCGGCCTCACGGGCCGCCGAAGCCGACGGGCCCTCCAGCAGCGCGAGCAGCACCGGGTCGGCGACCTCGGCGCCGAACCGCCGCAGCCCCGCCAGGGCCGCGGCCCGTACCGTCCCGTCGCGATGCTCCAGCAGGCCGCGCAGCACCGGCACGTCGTCCGGCCCGGCCACCTCGGTGAAGCCGGCCACCGCGTACCCGCTCACCCGCTCCGGGTCGGCCAGCAGCGCCCGGTAGCGGGCGTACGGGTCCCCGCCGTCCTGGCGCAGCAGCCAGCGGGCGCAGGCCCGCACCGACCCTGCCCGGTCGGCGAGGAACCGCTCGGCCTCCGCCGCCCGCCCGGCCCGGCGCAGGGCGGTCACCCCTGCGGCCCGCACGGGCGGGAACCGCGAGGCCAGCAGGGCGTCCACCACCGCGTCGTCCGGCCCGTCGGCGGCCATCGCCGCCAGGGCGGCGTCGGTCCACAGCCGGCCGGCCGCCGGATCCGGCTCG
The DNA here is from genome assembly GCF_044129415.1 of Streptomyces racemochromogenes. Classification (GTDB taxonomy): domain Bacteria; phylum Actinomycetota; class Actinomycetes; order Streptomycetales; family Streptomycetaceae; genus Streptomyces; species Streptomyces racemochromogenes_A. The sequence continues at coordinate 20,887 of NZ_JBBDHD010000057.1, read as the reverse complement.
GCGGCGGCCCGCAGGGCGAGCTCCTGCGCCCCGTACCGGCCGGCGGCGAGGGCCACCCGGGCGGCGAAACGCCGGGTGGGCAGGTCGGTGCTGCGGCCCAGGCGCTCCAGCATGCCCGCGCGCTGCCCGGGGGTGAGCGAGTTCCAGCTCCAGGTCGTCGAGGGCAGCCCGGGGCGCCACCACGCGGCGAGGGAGGAGTACCGGCCGGCGAGTGCGGCCTCCAGCTGGTCCACCGCCCAGCCGCCGTGCTCGCGCCCGCCCAGCCGCAGCGTGAGCGGGGTGAGCGCGGCCAGGACGAGGGCGGGGTCGTCGGCCACCGGCCGGTTCAGCGCCCGGCGGGCCCGGTCCCGGGTGCGGACGGGGTGGTGGGCCAGCACCCGGCCCAGCACCCTGCGGGCCCGCTCGCGCACCTGCGGGGCCCAGTCGGCACATCGGATCAGGACGAGCTCGGCCGGCGGGTTGCGCCAGGCGGCGAGCGCCTTCGCGCGGATCCGCCCGTCGGGGTGGCACAGCCGCGCCTCCAGCCGGCCGGTGGACACCCCGGGGAACCGCTGGAGGCGGCGCACCTCCCGGTCGAAGGCGATCCAGGCCTCCGGCCCGTTGCCGACGAGCAGGCCGGCCACCAGGGCGGTGTTCCCGTACACCAGCTCCCGCGCCACGCCCCGCCCCCGGGCGGCGTCCTCGGCCGCGCTTCCCACATGCCCTCCCCGGCTGGAATCCCTCCCTGATGGTAGGCGCCTGCTCCCGGCCTCCGCCCTCGATATACGACCTGGTCAGCGCCGGGGGAACCGAACTCGATTGACGAAACATACGGAGCAATGCATAGTTATGCTTGTTCTTGCCGTGGACCGCCGCGCGTCGCGACCCCGCCTGAATCGTTTGACGCTGTACCCGGTCGGCCTCCCCGCGTCCTCCGCGGCGGGGAGGCCGGCCACTTCCACCTCATGAGGAGCAGTAGCTGTGAGCAGCAACAACGGTGACGTCCGGCTCTGGGGCGGCCGGTTCGCCGACGGCCCTTCGGAGGCCCTCGCGAAGCTGTCCGCGTCGGTCCACTTCGACTGGCGCCTGGCGCCCTACGACATCGCCGGCTCCCGCGCCCACGCCCGCGTGCTTGCCAAGGCCGGGCTGCTCACGGCCGAGGAACTCGACCGCATGATCGCGGGCCTCGACCGGCTGGAGGCCGACGTGGCCGACGGCTCCTTCGTCGGGACCGTCGCCGACGAGGACGTCCACACCGCCCTGGAGCGGGGCCTGCTGGAGCGGCTCGGCGCGGACCTCGGCGGCAAGCTGCGGGCCGGGCGCTCGCGCAACGACCAGGTGGCCACGCTCTTCCGGATGTACCTGCGCGACCACGCGCGGATCATCGGCGGCCTGATCGCCGACCTCCAGGACGCGCTGGTCGGCCTGGCCGAGGCGCACCCGGACGTGGCGATGCCCGGCCGGACCCACCTCCAGCACGCCCAGCCCGTCCTGTTCGCCCACCACGTGCTGGCCCACGTGCAGTCCCTGTCCCGGGACGCCGAGCGGCTGCGGCAGTGGGACACCCGTACCGCCGTCTCCCCGTACGGCTCGGGCGCCCTGGCCGGCTCCTCGCTCGGCCTGGACCCCGAGGCGGTCGCCGCCGACCTGGGCTTCGAGCGCGGCTCGGTGGGCAACTCGATCGACGGCACGGCCTCGCGCGACTTCGTCGCCGAGTTCGCCTTCGTCACCGCGATGATCGGGATCAACCTGTCCCGGATCGCCGAGGAGATCATCCTGTGGAACACGAAGGAGTTCTCCTTCGTCACCCTCCACGACGCCTTCTCCACCGGCTCCTCGATCATGCCGCAGAAGAAGAACCCGGACATCGCGGAGCTGGCGCGCGGCAAGTCGGGCCGGCTCATCGGCAACCTGACGGGTTTGCTGGCCACGCTCAAGGCGCTGCCCCTTGCCTACAACCGGGACCTCCAGGAGGACAAGGAGCCCGTCTTCGACTCCTGCGACACGCTGGAGGTGCTGCTGCCGGCCTTCACCGGCATGATGGCCACGCTCACGGTCAACCGGGAGCGGATGGAGGAGCTGGCACCGGCGGGCTTCTCCCTCGCGACCGACATCGCGGAGTGGCTGGTCAAGCAGGGCGTGCCCTTCCGGGTGGCGCACGAGGTGGCCGGCGAGTGCGTCAAGGTCTGCGAGGCCGAGGGCATCGAGCTCGACGAGCTCACCGACGCCCAGTTCGCGAAGATCTCGGAGCACCTGACCCCCGAGGTCCGCACCGTCCTCAACGTCCCCGGCGCCCTGGCCTCCCGCAACGGCCGCGGCGGCACCGCCCCGTCGGCGGTGGCGGTCCAGCTCACCGAGCTCAAGGCCGACCTGGTCATCCAGCACGCCTGGGCGACGCACAAGCAGTAGCCGTCGAACGCCCTGAGGGGCGGTACGCACCCGCGCCGGTGCGTACCGCCCCTCCGGCGCGTACCAGGGGGTCAGCAGACGACGCTGACCGAGAACGGCCGGTCGTCGTCCACGGCCCGGCTGCCGCCGGAGGACGGCGTCGCGGTGCGGATGAAGATGGTCGTGGGGCCGGCCTGGCCGACCAGGATGGAGGAGCTGCCCGGGCCGGGGTCGTCGAAGTTGTTCTTGTTGACCGTGCCCAGCAGGGCGCAGTAGGTGATGTCGGTGTTCGTGGACAGGAGGTAGCGTCCGGTGCCGACGTGCTGGACGCTGTTCATGCCGGACCAGGCCAGGATCACCCCGTCCGCGCGGACCTTGGCGAAGGCGGTGGACGTCGCCGCGGCCTTCCCGGTGCGTGTCGGCTCCGCCGAGGCCGAGGTGACGGCGAACGCGCCGCCGATCGTGAGTGCCATCGCCGCGGCCCCGAGGGCCAGCTTCCTCGATCCGTTCATGGGGAGGACTCTTCCGTCTCCCCGACGACGCACATAAGACCTGGTCACGAGGGTTCACCCGAAGAGATCAAGAGGTCTGATCATCGGCCCGGGCCGCCAGTGCGTCGAAGTCCGGCCGGGTCAGCCCGATCCGCTCGTCCACGTGCATCAGCAGTGCGTGTGCCGGGTGACGCTGTCCGACGTACTCGCGGTCCATGGCCGTGATGTCGTCGTCGACCCAGGCGAAGGGCCGCGCGCCCGCGTACTCCAGGACGTACTGCGTCTTCCAGAACGTGCCGCGCGGCGCCCGGCCGTGCATCACCGGCCAGTCGATGAACGGCAGCCGGGGCAGGCCGAGGCGCGGGCCTATCCACTCGTTGGCCTCGCCCTTCCAGGTGGTGGCCCAGACGAGCTCGTAGGCGTCCGCCAGCGCGAGCAGCTCGGCCCCGTGGCCCGGGTGGAGCCAGACCCGCAGCGGCTTGCCCTCCGTGAAGCCCGTGGGGCGCATGCGGTGGGTGGTGTAGCCCTCCGGGCGGCGCTCGGGCTGGGCGCCGTAGGGGTTCAGCGGTCCGTCGACGTCGATCAGCAGCAGCGGCTTCATGCGCACAGGTTTCCTTCCCGGCCGCCTGTCCGGCAGCCCGTTTTCTCGGGAGTGAGACATTGACGTCTCATTTGGGGTATGGTTGTCTCATGGCCATGGATCGTGACCAGGTGCTCCGCGACGCGGCGGCCCTGCTCTCCCGCAAGTCGACCGCGACGATGGACGAGGTGGCCCGCGCCGCCGGAATCGGCCGGGCGACCCTCCACCGGCACTTCGCCGGGCGCGACGCCCTCGTACGGGCCCTTGAGGAGTTCGGCATCCGCCGCTTCGAGATCGCCTTCGACCGGGCCCGCCTCGACGAGGGCACGGCCGTGGAGGCCCTGCACCGCCTCGTCGCCGAGACCGAGCCGGACGCCCAGCTGCTGGCCTTCCTCGTCACCGAGAACCAGCTCTTCGAGGGCGACCAGATCAACGAGGGCTGGGCCCGCCTCGACGCCCGTGTCGGCGCGCTCTTCCGGCGCGGGCAGCAGGAGGGCGACATCCGCATCGACCTGAGCCCGGCCTGGCTCACCGAGGCCCTCTACGGCCTCATCGGCACCTGCGCCTGGGCCGTCATGGACGGCCGGGTCGCGGCCAAGGACTTCCAATACATGATCATCGAGCTGCTGCTCGGTGGCGCACGACGGAGCGTGGAGTGATGACCAGGACCGAACAGCTGGACCGCCTGACGGGAGCGGAGGGAAAGGGCCGCGGACGCTGGCTGGCGCTCTCCGTGCTCGTCCTGGCCGTGCTGCTGGTCGCGGTCGACGCCACCGTACTCGGCCTCGCCACCCCCTCCCTCAGTGAGGACCTCAAGCCGTCCGGCACCCAGCTGCTGTGGATCGGTGACATCTACTCCTTCGTCATCGCCGGCCTGCTCGTCTCCATGGGCTCCCTCGGCGACCGCATCGGCCGCAAGAAGCTGCTGCTGCTCGGCGCCACCGCCTTCGGCGCCGTCTCCGTCCTGAACGCCTACGCCACCAGCCCCGAGATGATGATCGTGGCCCGGGCGCTGCTCGGCGTCGCCGGCGCCACCCTGATGCCGTCCACCCTCGCGCTGATCCGCAACATCTTCCACGACCCCAAGGAGCGCAGCCTCGCCATCGGCATCTGGGGCGCCACCGCCTCCGCCGGCGCGGCCGTCGGACCGGTCGTCGGCGGGGCCCTGCTCCAGCACTTCTGGTGGGGCTCGGTCTTCCTCATCAACCTGCCCGTGATGGCCGTCCTGGTCGTCGTCGGCGTCAGGCTGCTGCCCGAGTCCAGGAACCCGGTCGCCGGCCCCTGGGACCTGTTCAGCGTCGCCCTCTCCCTCGTCGGTGTCATCGGCGTGGTCTACGCCGTCAAGGAAGTCGCCACCCACGGCCCGACCTGGGGCGTCGGGGCCGCCGCCGTCCTCGGCGTCGGCTGCCTGTACGGCTTCGTGCGCCGCCAGTTCACCCTGGACTCGCCGCTGCTCGACATGCGGCTCTTCAGGCACCGCGGCTTCTCCGGCGCCGTCCTCGCCGACCTGCTGACCGTCTTCGGTCTCTCCGGCCTGGTCTTCTTCCTCTCCCAGTTCCTCCAGCTGGTGCAGGGACGCGACCCCCTGGAGGCGGGCCTGGCCGAACTGCCCGCCGCCGTCGGCGCGGTCTTCACCGGTCTCGTCGCCGGACGATACGCCCGCCGGTACTCGGTGCGGGTCATCGTGTCCGGCGGTCTGGCCGCCATCGGCGTGGCCCTGGCCGCCCTCACCCTGATCCACCCCGACAGCGGCTACCCGCTGCTCGGCGCGGCCCTGCTCGGCGTCGGCCTCGGCGCGGGCTTCTCCTTCACGGTCACCGCGGACGTGATCCTCTCCAGCGTGCCCAAGGAGCAGGCCGGCTCGGCCTCGGCCGTCTCCGAGACCGCCTACGAGCTGGGCGCGGCCCTCGGCATCGCCCTCCTCGGCTCCATCGTCACCGGCGTCTACCAGGGCTTCACCGCCCCGGCCTCGGTCCCGGCCCAGGTGGCCGACGCGGCCCACGAGTCCCTCGGCGGAGCCGTCGAAGCCGCCACGGTCCTGGACCCGCAGACCGCCCACACCATGGTCGGCGCGGCCCAGGAGGCCTTCGTGGACGGGCTGCGGCTCGCCTCCGGCGTCGGCGCGGCCGTCCTGCTCGCCACCGCCGTCGCGGCCTGGTTCCTGCTGAAGGGGCAGGAGCTCCAGGACGGCGTGGAGCACTGACCCGACGCCAGGGAGCGTTGCCCCGTGCGGAGTTGACAGCCCGTCGGGGCCCGGGACACCATCCCGGCGATGGAGATCACCGACCTGACCCCCGCCGAACGCCGCGTATGGGACGCCTTCCCGCGCGGCGAAGGCGTCGACTTCCGCGAGGGCCCCGACGAGGACGCCACCGACGGACACGGCTGGGGGGACGGGCGGACCGTACGCGCCGACGTGCTCGCCGCCCTCCTGCTCGGCCGCCCCACTGTGACGGGACAGGTCGCCGAGCTCAACGTCAAGGGCGCCCGCGTCACCGGCAAGCTCAACCTCAAGTACGCCGACGTCGAGCACGCGATCCGGCTCCGCGGCTGCTGGTTCGAACGCAAACCCCAGCTGTACGGGGCCCGGCTGCGCGCCGTCAGCCTCTCGCAGTCGGCGCTGCCCGGACTCACCGCGTCCACCGTCAGCGTCGACCTCGCCCTCCGGCTGAGCGGCTGCCGCGTCACCGGGCCCGTCCGCCTCGCCGGGGCCCGGCTCGCGGGCGGCCTCTTCCTCCAGGACGCGGTGATCCGCCCGGCCGCCGGGGTGGAACCCGACGCCGACGCCGAAGAACACGACGAGCCCCCGCTCCAGCTCAACCACGCCGAGATAGGGGCCGACGTCGTCGCCGACGGGCTCACCGTCCACGGCCAGCTCCGCATCAACGGCGCCACCGTCGCCGGACAGATCAGCCTCGACCGGGCCAGGCTCCTCGCCCCCGGCGGGATCGCCCTGCACGCCGAGACCGTCTCCGTCGGCACCGACCTGCGCGGCCACCGGCTGGAGGCCGAGGGAATGTTCAACCTCACCGGCGCCCGCGTCCCCGGCCAGCTGATGCTCACCCGTGCCCGGCTCGCCAACCCCGGCGGGGTGGCCCTGCGCGCCAGCAGCTGCACCATAGGGGAGTTGTGGCTGCGCAAGTGCCCGCCCATCGACGGCATCGTCAACCTGCGCCGCAGCCAGCTGGACATGCTCTACGCCGAACCGGACACGTGGCCGCCGGTGGTGCGCACCGAGGGGCTCGGCTACCGGGTGCTGCACCCGCTCCTGCCGGCCGAGCAGCGGCTGCCGCTGCTGGAGCGGGAGGAGTCCGGCTACCTCCCGTACGCCTACGAGCAGCTCGCCGCCGCCTACCGCACCGTCGGCGACGAGGCGGCCGCCCGCAGCGTCCAGCTCGCCAAGCTCCGCCGGCACCGGCACACGCTGCCCCGGCACGCCCGCCTGTGGGGGCTGCTCCAGGACGTCACCGTCGGCTACGGCTTCCGGCCGCTGCGCGCGGCGGGCTGGCTCCTGCTGCTGGTCCTGACCGGCTGGATCGCGTACGGGCTGCACCACCCGAGGCCGCTGAAGCCGGGGGAGGCCCCCGACTTCAACCCGCTCTTTTACACGATCGACCTGCTGCTGCCGATCATCGGCTTCGGCCAGGAGGAGGCGTTCGCGCCGGGCGGCTGGTACCAGTGGCTGTCGTACCTGCTGGTCGTGACCGGCTGGATCCTCGCCACCACGACGGCGGCGGGCGTCAGCCGGTCACTCCAGCGCCAGTAGGGAGGGCGCTCAGGCAGCCTTCGCCTTGGTCGCGTACATGTCCACGTACTCCTGGCCCGACAGGCGCATGACCTCGGCCATCACCGAGTCGGTGACGGCGCGCAGCACGTAGCGGTCGCGGTCCATGCCCTCGTAGCGGGAGAACTCCATCGGCTCGCCGAAGCGGATGGTGACCCGGCCCGGGCGGGGCATGCCCTTGCCGCCGGGCTGGAGCTTGTCCGTGCCGATCACCGCGAACGGGATCACCGGGGCGCCCGTCATCAGGGTGAGGCGGGCGATGCCGGTGCGGCCGCGGTAGAGGCGGCCGTCGGGGGAGCGGGTGCCCTCGGGGTAGATCCCGAAGATCTTGCCCTCCTCCAGGATCCGGCGGCCCGTCATCAGCGCGGCGACGCCGCCGTTGGCGCCGTCCCGGTCCACGGGGATCATGCCGGCTCCGGTGAAGAACCAGGCCATCAGCCGGCCCTTGATGCCCTTGCCCGTCACGTACTCGTCCTTGCCGATGAAGTGGACGGTGCGGTCGCACACCATCGGCAGGATCATCGAGTCGATGAAGGTCAGGTGATTGCCCGCCAGGATCACGGGACCGGTGCCCGGAATGTTCTCCAGCCCCTCCACCCTGGTGCGGAACATCAGGCGGATGGCCGATCCGGCGGTGGCCTTGATGAGCGCGGTACGGAACAACGTGAGCCCTCCGGCATCGAAAAGCGGTTTTCGCACCACACGGCGGTAGTGCAGGTGAGGACGATACTCGCGGGTCAGCTCTGATCGCACATCGGGTTCACGAGGTGGATACGCGGTGTTGACGTGTGTTTCCGCCATGTTCCGCGCGAGCCCACCCGTCATCCACCCCCCTTGCCTACCATCGGCTCGCCGATTTCCAAAAGAAGCCGAGCGCTTTCCGATCGATTCCGAACAAGGAGTGGCACTGATGACGCAAGGTGGGACAGCCCGGCGCACCGTCCTGGGGGCCGCGGTCCTCGCGGCCGGCACCGGAATGAGCACGCTCGCCGCCGGGACCGCCGCCGCGACCGAGACCGGGCGCGGCGACGGCGGCTACCGCGACCTGCCCGTCCCCCTGGTCATCGGCCACCGGGGTTCCAGCGGCTACCGGCCCGAGCACACCCTCGGCTCCTACCAGCTGGCCCTCGACCTCGGCGCCGACGTCATCGAACAGGACCTCGTCCCCACCAAGGACGGCCACCTGGTCTGCCGCCACGAGAACGAGATCGGCGGCACCACCGACGTCGCCGACCACCCCGCGTTCGCCGGACGGCGCACCACCAAGACCGTCGACGGGGTCTCCGTCACCGGCTGGTTCACCGAGGACTTCACCCTCGCCGAGCTGCGCACCCTGCGCGCCAAGGAACGCATTCCGGCCATCCGCCAGCGCAACACCCTCTACGACGGCCGCTGGGCCGTCCCCACCTTCGAAGAGGTGCTCCGCTGGGCCGACCGCGAGGGCAAGCGGCGCGGCAAGCGGGTCTGGCTGCACGTCGAGACCAAGCACCCCACCTACTTCCGCGGCCTCGGCCTCGGCCTGGAGGAGCCCCTCGCCGCCCTGCTGCGCCGCTACGGCCGCGACGGGCGCAACGCCGCCGTCTTCCTCCAGTCCTTCGAGCCATCCAGCATCCAGCGGCTCTCCCGCCTGGTCTCCGCCCCGCGCGTGGTGCTGCTCTCCGCCGCGAACACCCGGCCCTGGGACTTCGAGACCGCCAAGGACCCCCGGACCGTCGCCGACCTGGTCACGCCCGAGGGCCTGAAGTGGATCGCCGGCTTCGCCCAGGGCATCGGCCCCACCCTGGACCTCATCGTCCCGCGCACCCCGGACGGCCGGCTCGGCACCCCCACCACCCTCGTGCGCGACGCCCACGCCCGCGGCCTCGTCCTGCACCCCTACACGGCCCGTAACGAGAACGCCTTCCTGCCGGCCGAGTACCGCAAGGGCACCGACCCGAACGCCTACGGGGACGCCTTCGGCGCCTTCAAGCGCTACTTCGAACTCGGCATCGACGCCATCTTCACCGACAACCCCGACACCGGGCTCCTCGCCGCCGAGGCCTTCCGCCCCGGACGAGGCGTCAACCGCTAGCCCCCCGGCCACGTACGGGTGGGCCGGGTCCGGCCGGGAAACCGCCCGGCCCGGCCCCCGCGTCCCGCCCGGCATGGACCTGCGACGCGAACCGGAATACATCGAGGAAATGCGCCCGCTGCTCTCCGCCGAGGCGGCCGCGGAGGCCCCCGCCGCCGGAGTGGACGCCGCCGACCTGGAACAGGCCGTCTGGGTAAGGCTGCTGGAGCAGGGCCCGCCCGGCCCCTGTCCCGCAGGCCGGGCCCGCTGGCTGAGGCGGGCCGTCCGCGCCGAGGCCCGGCTCGCCCGGCGGCGGGCGCGGCGCGAGGTCCCGTACGGGGCGGCCCCCGCGGACACCGCCGACGAGCCCGAGGACGCCCTCCTGCACGGGGAGCAGAACCGCGCCCTCCGATCGGCGGTCGCCCGGTTGCCGGGGCGGTGCCCCGAGCTGATAGCCGCACTTCTGTCGCCCAGGGACCTCACCTACCGTGAAATCGCAGGAGAGTTGGGTATCTCACAAGGAAGTTTGGGGCCTGTGCGTTCCCGTTGCCTGGGATGTCTGCGCAGAATGCTCGGCGGAGAGGTTGCGGCTCCTGGCCCGTGGGGAAAGGAGCGGTAGACCAGAGAGCTACCGGTGAGCGGGAGGCATGCGCACATGGGCATGAGCGTGACCATTTCGGCGGCGGCCGCCGAAGACGCCGAGCAGATCTTCAAGCTGCAGTACCTGGCGTTCCAGCGGGAGGCCGAGCTGTACGGCAACTACCTCATCCAGCCGCTCACCCAGTCCCTGGACTCCCTGAAGGAGGAGCTGGCCAAGGACACCGTCCTCGTGGCCCGGCTCGGCGACGAGGTGGTGGGCACGGTGCGCGGCAGCGTCGGCGAGGACGGCACGGCCAGCATCGCCAAGCTGTGCGTACACCCCCGCCTCCAGGGCCACGGCCTCGGCGCCCGGCTGCTGCGCGCGGTCGAGGAAGCCCTCGCCGGGCACGGCGGCACCACCCGCTTCCGCCTGCACACCGGACACAAGAGCGAGTCGAACCTGCGGCTCTACCGCAAGGCCGGCTACGCGCAGGTCGGCAACCGCACCGCCTCCGACGGCGTGCACCTGGTGATCCTGGAGAAGGACGCCGAGGTCCCCGCCGACTACACCGTCAGCGCCTGACCCCTCGGTCGCCGCGCCGAGGGCCCCGCGTCAGCGCTTGGCGCGCAGCCAGAGCATCCCGGTGACCGGAAGGACCACCGGGATGAACAGGTAGCCCATCCCGAAGTCCGACCAGACGGTCGCGTCGGGGAAGGCCTCGGGCCGGACCAGCGTCCAGGTCCCCACGGCCAGCACGCCCGCGAGCTCGGCGCCGCAGCACACCAGTGCCGCCCGCCGGGCCCGGTCGCCGCCGCGCACGAGCGAGTACGTGATGAACGCGTAGACCAGCGCCGCCGCCCCCGAAAGGGAGTACGCCAGCGGCGCCCGGTCGAACGCGGTGGAGATCTGGTACGCCGAACGCGAGACCGCGCCGACCACCATGACCCCGTAGAGCCACACCAGCAGCAGCCCCGGCCCGGACACCAGCCGCTTGCGGGCCTCCGGCGAGGCGGTCGTCGTGTCAGGCACCGGCGGATCCCCAGATGTCGTAGAGGCGCACTTCGAGCACGGCGAGGACGACCGCGCCCGCGGCCACCGTCACCGAACCCCACTTGGTGCGCTCGGTCAGCGAGAGCAGCCCGGCCGCCGGGACCGCCGCGAAGGCGCCCACCAGATAGGCCACGAAGAGCACCGTGCCCTGCTCCGGCTTCTCGCCCCGGCCCAGCTGGACCAGGCCGACCACCAGCTGGGCCAGCGCCAGCAGGGTCACCACGGCCATGCCGATGAAGTGCCAGTCCTTGGTCGGCTGGTCCCGCCATACGGCGTGGCCGCACCAGGCGGCGAGGGCGAGTGCGGCCACGCCGAGGGCGGCCGTCAGGGCGTCGAGCATGCTGCGAGGGTATTACGGCCCCCGTACCCGGCCGCGCACGGGGCGCCGCCGGGCCGCCGGCCGTGGCCTTGGCCACAACCGGGACCGCCGCCCGGCCCCGCCCCGGCCCCCTCGCGACAGCCCTCCCGGCCTTGTCGCGACTGGTCCGGAGCGGGTCCGGCCGCCTCGGGACGGAGCGCCGGAGACCACCCCCGCAGTCCGGAATGCGGCCAGAATTCGTCCGCTATGCGGACAGCATTGATCGGTGAACCGGCACGTCTGCTTTACTGGGGCCCATGACCACGACGAGCAGCCGCACCCTTGCGACCGAGGCGACGATGACGCCCGGTGCTCGTTGTATGTGTCGAATGTGCGCCTTCTGAGGGCCCCTTCCCCCGCGGTCTCGCGCCCCGAAGCGAGACGAGGCGAGCCACTCCGCCGTCCAGGTCACCGCTGACCTCCGGTCCGGACCGCTCCAGCCCCGCGCACGTGTCGACACGCCTCCTTTGTGACGGTTCGACCCGTATCGCGTCCCCAGATGTATGCCCCGTGCACGGTCCCGCACGCCGTGCACTCGACAGCGACGGAAATCCTGTGATCACCACATCGGGCCTTACGAAGGTCTACCAGTCCCGTGGCCGCGAGGTCACCGCCCTGGACGGCGTCGACCTCCACGTCCGCGAGGGCGAGGTCTACGGAGTCATCGGCCAGAGCGGCGCCGGCAAGTCCTCCCTCATCCGCTGCGTGAACCTGCTGGAACGCCCCACCACCGGCACCGTCACGGTCGACGGCGTCGAGCTCACCGCCCTCGCCGGCCGCGGCCGGCGCGCCGGCAAGGAGCTCCGCGAGGCCCGCAGCCGTATCGGCATGGTCTTCCAGCACTTCAACCTGCTGTCCTCCCGGACCGTCCAGGCCAACATCGAGCTCCCCCTGGAGATCCTCGGCGTCGACCGCCGCGAACGCTCCCGCAAGGCCCTGGAGCTCCTCGACCTCGTCGGCCTCGCCGACAAGGCCAAGGCCTACCCCACCCAGCTCTCCGGCGGCCAGAAGCAGCGGGTCGGCATCGCCCGCGCCCTGGCCGGCGACCCCAAGGTGCTCCTCTCCGACGAGGCCACCAGCGCCCTCGACCCCGAGACCACCCGCTCCATCCTCCAGCTCCTGCGCGACCTCAACCGCCAGCTCGGCCTCACCGTCCTGCTCATCACGCACGAGATGGACGTCGTCAAGAGCATCTGCGACTCCGCCGCCCTGATGAAGAAGGGCCGGATCATCGAATCCGGCACCGTCGCCGAGCTGCTCGCCACCCCCGGCTCCGAGCTCGCCGCCGAACTCTTCCCGGTCAGCGGCACCGCCACCGGCCCGGAGCGCACGGTCGTCGACGTCACCTTCCAGGGCGAGGCCGCCACCCAGCCGGTCATCTCCCAGCTGTCCCGCACCTACAACATCGACATCTCGATCCTCGGCGCCGCGATGGACACCGTCGCCGGCCGCCAGATCGGCCGCATGCGCATCGAGCTGCCCGGCCGCTACGAGGACAACGTCGTACCCGTCGGCTTCCTGCGCGAGCAGGGCCTCCAGGTCGACGTGGTCGACGGGACGGCCCCCGCAACGGACGAAATCGACGACGAACTGGCCGAACTGGTCAAGGACGGTGCCAAGTGACCTGGTCCGAGATGCAGCCCCTGCTCACCCAGGGCACGTACGACACCCTCTACATGGTCCTGTGGTCCACCCTGGTGACCGTCCTCGGCGGACTGCCCCTCGGCATCCTCCTCGTCCTCACCGACAAGGGCGGCCTCCTGCGCAACCAGCCGCTCAACAAGGCCCTCGGCGTGATCGTGAACATAGGCCGCTCGCTGCCGTTCATCATCCTGCTGATCGCCCTGATCCCGGTCACCACCGCCGTCGTCGGCACGTTCATCGGCCCCACCGCCATGATCGTCCCGCTCGCCATCGGAGCCATCCCCTTCTTCGCCCGCCTCGTCGAGACGGCCGTCCGCGAGGTCGACCACGGCCTGATCGAAGCCGTCGAGTCCATGGGCGGCGGCATCCCCACCCTCGTCGGCAAGGTCCTGCTGCCGCAGGCCCTGCCCTCCCTGGTCGCCGCCGTCACCACCACCGTCATCACCCTGGTCGGCTACTCCGCCATGGCCGGCGCCGTCGGCGGCGAGGGACTCGGCTCCAAGGCCATCACCTACGGCTTCCAGCGCTTCGAGACCGGCTTCATGGTCGCCACCGTCGTGGTCCTCATCGCCCTCGTCACGGTGATCCAGCTGATCGGCGACGGCGTGGTGCGCGTCCTCGCCCGCCGCGGCCGGACAGCCTGACCCCGCCCCGGGCGCCCCTGAGTTTCCCCACCCGAGAAAGCCCGCACTTGTCGTGCCTGGGCCACCACCAGCGGGTCCCCACCCCGGACCCGTTCCCGCAAGAAAGGCACTCTTCGTGCGTAAGAACATCAAGCTCACCGCCTTCGCCGCCGCCTCCGCCGCGCTCGCCCTCGGCCTCACCGCCTGCGGCAGCTCCTCGGACCCGTCCTCCACCAAGGCCGACGGCGGCAAGACCGACGAGAGCAAGCCCCTCGTCATCGCGGCCTCCCCGAGCCCCCACGCCGACATCCTGAACTTCGTCAAGGACAAGCTGGCGGCCAAGGAGGGCCTCAAGCTGGAGGTGAAGGAGTTCACGGACTACGTCCTGCCCAACACCGCCACCGAGCAGGGCCAGGTCGACGGCAACTACTTCCAGCACAAGCCGTACCTCGACGACTTCAACAAGAAGAACGGCACCCACATCGTGCCCGTCGTGAACGTGCACCTGGAGCCCCTCGGCCTCTACTCCAAGAAGGTCAAGGCCCTCACCGACATCAAGGCCGGCCAGACCATCGCCGTCCCCAACGACACCACCAACGAGGGCCGCGCGCTCCAGCTGCTCGCCGCCAACAAGCTGATCACCCTCAAGGACGGCGTCGGCACCAGCGCCAAGCTCTCCGACATCACGGACAAGAAGGGCCTGGAGTTCAAGGAGCTGGAGGCCGCCACGGTCCCGCGCGCCCTGAACGACGTGGACGCCGCCGTCATCAACGGCAACTACGCGCTGGAGGCCAACCTCGCGCCCGCCAAGGACGCCCTGGTCCTGGAGAAGGCCGAGGGCAACCCGTACGCCAACTTCCTGGCGGTCAAGGACGGCAAGCAGAACGACCCGCGCATCCAGAAGCTCGCCAAGCTCCTGAACTCCGACGAGGTCAAGAAGTTCATCGAGGAGAAGTACCAGGGCTCGGTCATCCCGGCCTTCGGCACCCCGGCCGCCTGACGGACCACCCGGCGAACCGCCTGGCCGACGCCGGATTCCCGGCCCCGCGCACCCTCCCGGGCACGCGGGGCCTCGGTCTGCCCGGAGGCTGCCCGCTTCCGGGCAGCCCGGCCCTGCACATCCCCGGGCCGATGCTGCATGCTGTGGCCTACGACCCGCCAAAACGGTCCGTCTCAGGCATGGAGCTGCGCATGACTACCACCTTCCCGGACGTCACCATCAGCACGGACCGGCTGGTGCTGCGCCCCTTCGAGGAGGAGGACGTCACCGCGCTCGCCGAGATGATGAACGACGAGCAGGTCACCGCCTGGACGCCGGCACCGCACCCCTACACCCTCACCGACGCCCACGCCTGGGCCACCGACCGGTCCCACGCCGAACGCACCGCCGGACACGGCATCGTCTTCGCCGTCGCCGAGTTCCTCACCCACCGCCTCGTCGGCAGCGTCCACCTCCGCGACACCGACTGGCGCACCCGCGCCACCGAGATCCGCTACGTCACCGCCCCCTGGGCCCGCGGCGAGGGCTACGCCAGCGAATCCGTCCTCGCCGTCGCCCGCTGGCTCTTCCGCGAGCAGCAGTTCGAGAGACTCGAACTGCGCACCCCCGCCGACAACACGGCCGCCCAGCAGGTCGCCCAGAAGATCGGTTGCATCAGCGAAGGCGTCCTGCGCAACGCCTGGACCGTCCGCACCCAGGCCGCCGACGGCAGCTGGGCCGACACCCGCACCGACCTCATCGTCTGGAGCCTGCTCCCCGAGGACCTCGACGAAGACGACGCCGCCGCCTACGACGAGACCTACGGCGCCTACGGTGCCTACGACACCTACGACAGCCGCGAGGCGCGCCAGGCCCGCGAGGCCCGCGGCAGCCACCCGGCCCACGTCGTCACCGCGGACCGGAACCGACCCGTGACCAGGTAGTCTCGAACCGCGCGACCCCGACGAAACTTCGCCTGCCCCCACCCCAGGAGACTGACGACGATGGCCGACCGGGTCACGGTGATCGGCTGGGACGGCTCCCCCCTGACCGCGGCCGCCCGGTCCGCGCTCTCCGCGGCCACCCTCGTGGCCGGCGCCGCCCACCACCTCGCGCTTCCCGAAGTCCCGCCCGGCGCCGAACGCATCCGCCTCGGCAGCCTCGGCCTCGCCGCCCGCCGCATCGCCGGCCACCGCGGCACCGCCGTCGTCCTCGCGGACGGCGACCCCGGCTTCTTCGGCGTCGTCCGCACCCTGCGCGCCCCCGAACACGGCCTGGAAGTCGAGGTCGTCCCCGCCGTCTCCTCCGTCGCCGCCGCCTTCGCCCGCGCCGGAATGCCCTGGGACGACGCCCAGGTCGTCGTCGCCCACCCCCGTACCCTGCGCCGCGCCGTCAACGTCTGCCGGGCCCGCACCAAGGTCGCCGTCCTCACCTCGCCCGGCGCCGGCCCCGCCGAACTCGCCCTGCTCCTCGAAGGGGTCCACCGGACCTTCGTCATCTGCGAGGAACTCGGCACCGACCGCGAACGCGTCACCGTCCTCACCTCCGACGCCGCCGCCGACCACACCTGGCGCGACCCCAACGTCGTCATCGTCATCGGCGGCACGGGACAGGCCGCCGCCGACACCCCCTGGCTCCTCGGCCAGCACCCCGCCCAGGCCCCCGCCGCCGGACGCGGCTGGGCCCGCCCCCTCGCCGACCCCGGCGCCGGGGAAGGAGAGTCGGCGCACCTGCGCGCCGCCCAGCTCGCCCGCCTCGGCCCCCGTCCCGGCGACCTCGTCTGGGACATCGGCGCCGGCCACGGAGCCCTGGCCGTCGAAGCCGCCGCGTTCGGGGCCGCCGTCATCGCCGTCGACGCCGACCCACGCGCCTGCGAACGCGTAACGGCCGCGGCCCGCGAGCGCGGTGTACAGATCCAGGTCGTCGCGGGCCGCGCCCCCCTCGTACTGGAGAACCTGCCCGAACCCGATGTCGTACGGGTCGGGGGAGGCGGCGCCGAGGTCGTCGCCGCGGTCGCCGACCGCCGCCCCGAACGGATCGTCAGCCACGCCTCCACCCGGGACCAGGCGGAGGCCATCGGACGCACCCTCACCGAACACGGGTACGCCGTCGAGTGCGCCCTCCTCCAGTCCGTGGGCCTCGACACCAGGACCTGGGCCGAACAGGAGCGTTCGGTCGTGTTCCTGCTGGCAGCCGAACGCCCCGTGAACCGCTGACAGCGGGCCCGGGGTAGGCTGGCCGATCGTCGTACCGCCAGGCAGGCGCACGACGTGGCGCAGTCCACAGCGGACCGTGCCGGTTTCCGGCCGACACTTTGGCCGACGAGCGCGACAATGCTCAGGAGTTGTCGTGCGGGCGTACGCGAGCCGTCGCGCCGCGCGGCGACCCCGCTCGTCGGGCCACCAGGGCGCCGGGCGATCGAAGAGGCGAAGAGGCAACACCGATGGGCGAGGGGTAAGCATGACTGACACCGGCCAGGTCCCGGGCGAGGGTCACCCGGACAACGCGGGCATGGTGGATCAGCAGGGCGTTCCCGCTCCGGTCCCGCAGATGCCCCCGCTGCCGCCGATGCCCCCGGCCGGCTACGCCTTCCAGGACCTCGTCGACGACCCCGCCGAGGACGAGGAACTGCTGCTGATGCCCAGCGGCCACGGGCAGGGCGGTGCCTGGAGCGACCCGCAGGTGGTCCCGCAGGCCCCCGCCTTCCCCGGAGAGTTCCCCGCCGACCAGGGCTACACCGAATACCCGCAGGGCGAGTACCCCCAGCCCCAGGCACAGCCCCAGGCCGCCGGTTACCCCGAGCCCGGGCACCTCGGCTTCCCGGAGCAGGGCTACGCCATGCCGGGCCAGCCGGTACAGGACCACTCCCTCGCCGGCCGGCAGCTCGGCTTCCCCGACGCCGCGGCCCCCGAGGGCTTCGCCGACCCCGCCGCGTACAGCGCGGGCGCGCACGAGACCGGCGGCCGTGACTCCGGCTCCCTGGACCTCGGCGGCCTCGTCGTACCGCCGGCCGCCGCCGCGACCGGCCAGGTGCCGCACGCCGCCCCCGCGAGCCCGCCCCGCCGGCCCCTGCACATGGGCCCGCCCGTGCCCGACGCCACCGGCGGAGTCGTACGGTCCCTCGCGGACCGGGGCCCCGCCGCGCCCGTCGCGCAGCCGATGCCGGTCCCGCCCGCCGCCGCCGTCGTACCGCCGGCCCAGGCCGTCGCCGCCGCTCCCGTGGCGCAGACCGGCCCGGACGCGGGCGCGGGCGCCGCGCAGCCGCAGGCCGCCGCGCAGGCGACGCCGGGCGCGCCCGAGCCGGTGCCGGGCGGGCAGGTCGTATCCGCCGCGGGGCCCGAGTACCTGGACGCCCCGGCCGCGGAGACTCCTGCGGCCCCGGCCGCCCCGCAGCTGGGCGAGATCCCGCCGCAGGCCGGAGCCCCCTGGACGACGGAGCCGACGACCGGTCCCGGCGCCGAGCAGGCCGCCCGGGGGCCGGCCGACGGCCAGGCCGTGGCCGAGGGCCAGGCTGCCGTGGCCGAGAGCCTGCCCGCGGGCGGCGGCCAGGCCGGCCCCGAAGGCCTTCCGGCGGCCGCAGGACAGCCGGTGGCCGAAGGACAGGCCGCGGGCGACGGCCGGCCCCTGGTGGGCGCTCAGGTCCCGGGTGACGGCCAGTCGGTGGCCGAGGGCCGGCCCGGAGCCGAGAACCAGGTCGCTGCGGGTGGTCAGGCCGTGGTGGAGGGCCAGCCGGTGGTGGAGGGGCAGCCCACCGAGAACCAGGCCGCTGCGGGCGGTCAGGCCGTGGTCGAGGGCCAGCCGGTGGTCGAAGGACAGCCGGCGGCCGGGGCCCAGGCAGTGGCCGACGGGCAGCCCCTGGTGGGCGGTCAGGCCGCGGCCGACGCCCAGCCGGCGGCAGAGGGCCAGCCCGTGGCGGGCGGCCGGCCCGTCGCCGAGGGAGGCCCCGCGGCCGAGGGAGGCCCCGTCGCCGAAAGCCAGGCTCCGGCCGAGGGCGGGCCCGTGACGGACGGTCACCCCGTCGCCGAGGGCGGGCCCGTCGCCGAAGGCCAGGGCCAGGGTCTCGCCGAGGGGCAGCCCGTGGGCGACGGCCAGGCCCCGGTCCAGGATGCGGAGGCGGCCGCCGCCGTACCGCAGGCCGTTCCGGCGCCGGAAGCCGCCGCCGCTCCCGAGGGCGCCGTCGCCACCCAGACGGCCGCCGCCCCCGAGCCCGTCCCCGCGCCCGAGGCGGCCGCCGCCGCCGACGGTGCCCCCGCGCCCGGTGAGGCGGCTCCGGCCGTCGAGGGCGCGCCCGGCACCCCTGAGCCCGCCGCCGCGCAGGCCCCCGAGGGCGTGGAGACCCCGGCCCAGCCGGAGGCCCCCGCGGAAGCGGTGGTCCAGGCCGCCGACGCCCCCGAGGCCCCGGCCCCGCAGGCCGACCCCGCCCCGCAGGCCGACGTACCGGCCGAGCAGGCCCCGGACTCCGCCGAGGCGCAGCCCGCCCCCGCCGACGGCGAGCCCGCCGCCGAGGCCCCCGCCGAACCCCGGCCCTCCGTCGGCGAGCCGGCCCCCGGCTACGCCGACGCCGAGCGCGAAGCCGTCCTGCGCGTCATGCGCGAGCGCCGCGACATCCGCAACGGCTTCCGCACCGACCCGATCCCGCACGAGGTGCTGCTGCGCGTCCTGGAGGCCGCCCACCACGCCCCGAGCGTCGGCCACTCCCAGCCCTGGGACTTCGTGGTCATCCGGTCGGCGGAGACCCGCCGCACGATGCACGAGCTCGCCCAGCGCCAGCGCGAGGCCTACGCCAAGTCGCTGCCCAAGGGCCGGGCCAAGCAGTTCAAGGAACTGAAGATCGAGGCCATCCTCGACACCCCGGTGAACATCGTCGTCACCGCGGACCCCACCCGCGGCGGCCGCCACACCCTCGGCCGGCACACCCAGCCGCAGATGGCCCCTTACTCCTCCGCCCTCGCCGTCGAGAACCTCTGGCTCGCCGCGCGCGCCGAAGGCCTCGGCGTGGGCTGGGTGAGCTTCTTCGACGAGCGCGAGATGGTCCGCGCCCTCGGCCTCCCCGAGCACCTGGAGGTCGTCGCCTACCTGTGCGTCGGCTACGTGGACGAGTTCCCCGAGGAGCCGGAGCTGATGCAGGCGGGCTGGGCCCAGCGGCGCCCGCTGGCCTGGGTCGTGCACGAGGAGACGTACGGGCGCCGCGCGCTGCCCGGCGAGGCCCCGCACGACCTGCTCTCCGACACCGTCGCCAGCATCCGCCCGCTGGACGCGAAGGCGCTCGGCGAGGCCTGGGAGCGGCAGAAGCGCATGACGAAGCCCGCGGGCGCGCTCGGCATGCTGGAGATCATCTCCGCGCAGCTGGCGGGCCTGTCGCGGGTCTGCCCGCCGCCGATCCCGGAACCGGCCGCCGTCGCGATCTTCGCCGGCGACCACGGCGTCCACGCCCAGGGCGTCACCCCCTGGCCCCAGGAGGTCACCACGCAGATGGTGGCCAACTTCCTGGGCGGCGGAGCCGTCTGCAACGCCTTCGCCAACCAGGTCGGCGCCGAGGTGTGCGTCGTGGACGTCGGCGTGAAGGGCGACCTGCCCGCCACGCCGGGGCTGCTGCCCCGCAAGGTCCGCCCGGGCACCGACGACCTGTCCGCCGGCCCCGCGATGACCCGCGAGGACGCGATCGCGGCCATCGAGGTCGGCATCGAGACCGCGCGCGACCTCGTCGCCGCCGGCAACAAGGCGCTCCTGACGGGCGAGATGGGCATCGCGAACACGACCGTGTCCGCTGCCCTGATCTCCGTCTTCACGGGCGTCGACCCGGCGGAGGTCACCGGCCGGGGCACCGGCATCAACGACGAGACCCACGCCCGCAAGGTCGACGTGGTCCGCCGCGCCCTGGAGCTCCACCAGCCCGACCTGAACGACCCGATCGGCGTCCTGGCAGCGATCGGCGGCCTGGAGCACGCGGCGATCGTCGGCCTGATCCTCGGCGGCGCCTCGCTGCGCACGCCGGTCATCCTGGACGGAGTGAGCGCGGGCGCGGCCGCCCTGGTGGCCCGCGCCATCGCCCCCGAAGCCCTGTCGGCCTGCATCGCGGGCCACCGCAGCGCGGAACCGGGCCACGTGGCCGCCCTGAACAAGCTGGGCCTGCGCCCCCTGGTCGACCTGGACCTCCGCCTCGGCGAAGGCACGGGCGCCCTCCTGGCGCTCCCCCTCGTCCAGAGCGCGGCCCGCGCGATGCACGAGGTGGCCACGTTCGACTCGGCGGGCGTGACGGAGAAGTAGGCGGCACCCCCGCGCGGGGCCGGGGGGGGGGGCCCCCCGGGGCCGGTGTCACTGGTGCTCGTGGTGCTGTTGCCAGGATCGATCACTACGCCTCCCTGGACATACGAGTCTTTC
>NZ_JBBDHD010000056.1:0-46667 GCF_044129415.1 Streptomyces racemochromogenes | reverse complement strand
GGGGGGGGGGGGGGGGGGGGGGGGGGGGGGGGGGGGGGGGGGGGGGGGGGGGGGGGGGGGGGGGGGGGGGGGGGGGGCGCGCCCCCCCCCCCCCCCCCCCCCCGCGCCGCACCGGGCCCGGTCGTACGAAGGTTCTCGTACCATGGGAACCCCCCGGCCCGACAGCCCGGCCGGAACCCGAAGGAGCGGAGCAGGACATGACGGAACGTGACGCGCCCCGTGTCCTGGCCCACCCCGAACCGGACGGGATCCGCCTGGAAGGCGTGCTGCACGCCCTCTCCGACCCGCTCCGGCTGTCCATCGTCCGCGAGCTGGCCGAGCGGGAGGTGGAGCTGGCCTGCTCGGACTTCGTCCTGCCGGTCACCAAGTCCACGACCACGCACCACTTCCGCGTCCTGCGCGAGAGCGGCGTCGTGCGCCAGACCTACCGCGGCACGGCCAAGATGAACGGCCTCCGCCGCGAGGACCTCCAGGCCCTCTTCCCCGGCCTCCTCGACACCCTCCTGGCGGCCGCGGCCGCGCAGGAGGCGCGGGCGGGGGAGCCGCGGGCCGTCGAAGGGGTTCCCGCACGGGCCGAGGGCCGCGCGTGACCCCGTACTCCCTGGCGTTCTACGTGGAGGCCGTCACCACGGGCACCGTCCTCGGCCTGGGCCCGGCCGACCCTCCCGAGCGCGTCGCCGAGGTGTTCGGAGCGGACTGCGGGGAGAACGGCGGCCGCGGCGTCCTGTCGCGCGACTACGGGCTCGTCGAGTTCCACTGGCAGCGGGCCCACACCGGCGAGCCGTGGGAGGGGCACCACATCAGCGTCCAGGTGCACCGGCTCGCCCACCGCAACCGCGCCCTCGTGGACGGGGTCCTGCGCACCCGGTACGGCCGGTTCGCGCCCCGGATCCGGTTCGACAAGCTGCGGCGCCTGCTGGAACGGCGGGGGGTCCCGCTGGTGGAGGTCCCGGAGCACGCGGCGAACCGGCCGTACTACCGCACGTACTGGCAGCCCGCGTCCCGTGTGGGCGTCTCGGTCATCGGCACGTACGGCGAGTACAGCACCCCGGACCACCTGCGGGTCGGCGACGTCTACCGGATCCAGGTCCCCGTGACGGCGGAGGAGGTGGCCGCGCGCCGGGCGCGCGCCGCCCTGGTGACCTGAGCCCGAGCCGGCCGTCCCCGCGGTGCGGGAGACGGCCCCCGGGCCGAGGACCCGACCGCCCACGGCTGCCGGGGAGCGCGGACGGCCTCCTTCCTCCTACCCGAGGCCGGCCGCCGCGTGGAGGCCCGCCCAGTCGGGGATCTTCACCGAGTGGCGGCCCAGGGAGCGGCCCAGTTCCGCCTCCGCCGCCTCGATCGACAACCACCCCTGCCACTCCACCGGGCGCAGGCCCGCCGCCCGGAGGGCGTCCAGCGGGTCGCCGGGCAGGTCCCGGCGGGCCAGGGCGGCCGCGTCCTGGAGGAGGGAGGAGACCGTCTCCTTGGCGCAGGGGCGGTTGGTGCCGATCACCCCGGTCGGGCCCCGCTTGATCCAGCCCGCCACGTACTCGCCCGGCGAGGCGCGCCCCGCGCGGACCACCCGGCCCGCGGCGTGCGGCACGGTGCCGGTGGCCGGGTCGAAGGGCAGCCCGGGCAGGGGCACGCCCAGGTAGCCCACCGAGCGCAGCACCAGCTCGGCCTCCAGGTCCTCGTGCACGCCCGTCCCCGTCACCCCGCCCCGGCCGTCCGGGGCGGTCCGCTCGAAGCGCATCCCGCGGACCCGGCCGTCCGGGCCGCCCAGCACCTCCACCGGGCGCAGGTAGAAGCGCAGGCAGACCTCCCGTCCGCCGTCGCCGCCCGGCTCCGCGCCCCCGGCCCAGCCGCGCAGCACCTCCAGGTTGCGCCGGGCCACCGCCGGCAGGGCCTCGGCCGCGCCCGGGTCGGCGTACGCCGGGTCGAGGGCCAGCTCGGCCGGGTCCGCGCGGGTGGCCACCCCGGGCAGGGTGCCCAGCTCGCGGAGCTCCTTGGTGGTGAACTTGGCCTGAGAGGGGCCGCGCCGCGCCACCATCGCCACCCTGCGCACCCCGCTGCGCGCGAACGCCCCCAGGGCCGGCTGCGGCATGTCGGTGGGCTCCAGCTCCGGGACGCCCCGGGCCAGGATCCGGGTCACGTCCACCGCGACGTTCCCCGCCCCGACGACCACCGCGGAGCGGACCCCGCCCAGGTCGAAGGAGCCCGCGTCGGGGTGCCCGCTGTACCAGGACACGAAGGCCGTCGCGGAGTGCACCCCGGCCAGCTCCTCGCCGGGGATCCCCAGGGGCCGGTCCCGAGCGGCGCCCACGCAGTAGACCACCGCGTGGTACAGCTCCAGCATCCGGGCGGTGGTCAGCGGCGCGCCGCCGACCTCGACGTTGCCGAGGAAGCGGATCCGCTCGTCCTCCAGCACCGAACGCAGGTTTCCGGTCAGCGACTTGATCTTCTCGTGGTCGGGGGCCACCCCGTACCGGACGAGGCCGTACGGGGCCGGCAGCCGGTCCAGCACGTCGACCCGGACGCCCGGGACCTCACGTTGCCCGACCAGTGTCTGGGCGGCGTAGACCCCGCTGGGGCCCGAGCCGACGACGGCGACACGGAGCACGGCGGAACTCCCTTCCGCGGATGCTCCCCAGCATGCCACCGGCCCCCGGGCCCGTCAGCCCATCGCGCGCATACGGTGGATCTCGGCGCTCTGGACGGCCACGACCTCGTTCGCCATCTCCTCGACGGCGCCGTTGTTCCCCTGGGCCAGCGCTTCGCCCGCCATCGTCAGAGCCCCCTCGTGGTGGGCGGTCATCAGGGCGAGGAAGCGCCGGTCGAAGTCCGGTCCGCGGGCGTCCGCCAGCTCCCGCAGCTGCTGTTCGGTGGCCATGCCGGGCATCGCCGCGTGGTCGTGCCCGCCGGCCCCGCCGGCCGGCGCCGGGTAGCGGGCCTGCCACCTCTCCATGGCCCCGATCTCGGGCCCCTGTGCGGCCGCGATCCGCTCGGCGAGCCGTTTGACCCCGTCCGCGGCGGCCCGGTCGGGGGCCAGGGCGCTCATGGCCAGCGCCTGCCGGTGGTGTTCGATCATGCGCCGTACGTACGCCCGGTCGGCCGCGTTGGGGCTGTCGTCGGGCCGCTGCCGGGCGGCCTGACCGGGGGAGAGGGTGCGGGACTGCTCGCCCGGTCTGCCCGGGGCGACGACCACCGGCGAGCCGTCACCGGCCGCCCGAGGACCGTCGTCGGCGCTCGTGCAACCGGTGAGGGGGAGGAGGAGTGAGGCGGCCAGCGCCGCCCCCAGGAATCGGCCGAGTAACGCGTTTGCCATGTCCATGGAAAGGAAGATACTGCCGGGGTCCAGGTTCCGCTTCCCCACCGGGAACGGAGCGCAGGGCCCCCACGGGAGGCACAGTGACCTTGCTGCACACCGTCAGAGTGCGCCACCGGAGTCTGGGGGCGGCCCTGGCCGCCGCCGGACTCCTCACTACGCTCCTCGCCGCCGCCGGACCGGCGGCGGCCAGCCCCGATCCCGGCGACGCGTCCCCGGGCGCCGGCGTCCGGCACGGCGCGGACCTCGCCCCGGGCCGCGAACTCGCCCCCGGGGAGATCCCCGGCCAGGACGAGGTCGTGCACAGCGCCAACGTCAAACCCCTGGCCAACATCCCCGACGCCAACCTCAAGGGCGTCAACTCCGACCTGGCGTTCCAGGGCGACTACGCCTACGCCGGGAACTACGACGGCTTCACCATCTACGACATCGCCGATTCCAAAAGCCCCAAGATCGTCACGCAGGTGCTCTGCCCCGGCGGCCAGAACGACGTCTCCGTCTCCGGCGACCTGCTCTTCCTCTCCACCGACTCCTCCCGCAGCGACGACTCCTGCAACAGCGTCTCGCAGCCGGCCACGGAGAAGTCCTCCTGGGAGGGCATCAAGATCTTCGACATCAAGGACAAGAAGAACCCCAGGTACATCAAGTCCGTCGAGACGGCCTGCGGATCGCACACCCACACGCTGGTGCCGGGCGGCCGGGACATCTACCTCTACGTCTCCTCGTACTCGCCCAGCGAGGCCTTCCCCGACTGCCAGCCCCCGCACGACGGCATCTCCGTGGTGAAGGTCCCGAAGAAGGACCCGACCAAGGCGGCGGTCGTCGGCTTCCCCGTGCTCTTCCCCGACGGCGGCAACCCCGGCGCTCCCACCAACCCCGGGGTCTCCAAGACCACCGGCTGCCACGACATCACCGTGTTGCCCTCCGAGGACCTGGCCGCCGGCGCCTGCATGGGCGACGGCATCCTCTTCGACATCAGCGAGCCCGAGCACCCCAGGGTCATCGACCGGGTCCAGGACAACGTGAACTTCGCGTTCTGGCACTCGGCCACCTTCAACGAGAGCGCCGACAAGGTGGTGTTCACCGACGAGCTCGGCGGCGGCGGAGCCGCCACCTGCAACGAGGCCACTGGTCCCCACCGGGGCGCCGACGGGATCTACGACATCACCGGCCGCGGAGACCAGCGCAAACTGGTCTTCCGGAGCTACTTCAAGATCCCGCGCCACCAGGCCGACACCGAGAACTGCGTGGCCCACAACGGCTCGCTGGTCCCGGTCGGCGACGGCCGCGACATCATGGTCCAGGCCTGGTACCAGGGCGGGGTCTCGGTCTGGGACTTCACCGACTCGGCCCGGCCCCGGGAGATCGGCTACTTCGAGCGCGGCCCGCTGACCACCGACCGGCTGGGGCTGGGCGGCTCCTGGTCGGCGTACTACTACAACGGGCACATCTACTCGAACGACATCGTCAAGGGTCTCGACGTGCTCCGGCTCGACGACCGGCGCACCGACAGCGCCAAGCGGGTGCGGATGGACCGGCTCAACGTCCAGAGCCAGCCCGAGTACCACTGACCGCAGGCGGGAGGCTCACGGAGGAAACGTTCCGCCGGGCGGTCCGCCGTCCGGCGGGAACCCCCGCTCCCACTCCAGCCCGTACCGCTGGAACAGCTCGGCCCGCAGCCGGGACGCGGGCATGGGCGCCCCCGGCAGCAGGACGGCGACCACCGCCCCCATCAGCAGGGCGCGCAGCATCGGGTAGTCGGTGTCCACGTCCCCCGAGCCGTACCGGACGACGGTGTCCCGCAGCAGGTGCGCCAGCCGCTGCTGCTCCGGGCACTGGATGAAGCCCTCGGCCTGGAGGATGCCCGCCATGTGCGTGCGCATCAGCCGGGGCTGGTCGCGGGCCAGCCCCAGGATCGCGTCGACCGCCCGGGCCAGCCGCTCCCGGCCGTCGTCCGTCCGGGGCTCGCGCTCCAGCGCCTCCTCCAGGGTCAGGTGCATCAGCCGGTGCACCGCCGACTGGAGCAGCTGCCGCTTGCCGGGGAAGTAGTAGGAGACCAGTCCGCGCGCCGCCCCGGCCCGGTCCGCGATGTCGCCGAGCTTGGTCGCCTCGTATCCGCGCTCGGCAACCAGTTCGACGGTGGCCTGCAGCAGTCGCTCCCGGGAACGTCTGCGCAATTCTTCATTGACCGATGCGCTGCGCGGGGACATGCTTACTCCTGCGTTGACTGGCTCCGAGCCAATATACTCAGCGCGAAGCCGTCGGCCCGAGGCGACGCGGGGGATCGCCTCGGGCGGGCGCGTTCTGCCGGGCGGATCAGGCCAGCGCGCGAAGGCCCGGTACGAAAGCCACCGCCAGCGGGACCGCCGGCAGCAGGGTGGCCAGCGCCGTCAACCGCAGCCGGCGCCCCGCCGACAGCCGGGGCGTGGCCGACAGCAGCCGCCGTACGCGATCCGGCACGTGCGCCTGCGCGGAGGCGGGGCCGAAGACCCCGCGGTCCTCGTTCAGCCCGACCAGGGCGAGGGCGATCGTCAGCCGTCCGTAGCGGCGGGAGGCCACGTCGTCGGCGGCCAGCTCCACCAGCCGGTCCATCTCCGCCTCGAACGCCGCGAACACCGGCACCTGCGGGAACCCCCGCGAGAGCGCCCGCGAGCAGTGCAGCAGCCAGTCGTGGCGGGCCGCCACGTGCCCCTGCTCGTGCGCCAGCACCGCGTCCAGCTGGCTGCCCTTGAGCCGGCCCAGCGCGGCCGTCGTCACCACCAGCCGCGGCGCCGGCCCCGGCTGCCACCAGGCCTCGGGACGCGGCCCCTCCAGCACCACCAGCCGCGCCGCCGCAGGGTCCTCACCGGGCAGCAGCGGGGCGCGCAGCCGCAGTTCGGCCCCCCGGGCGCGCCGCCGGGCCCGAGCCCGCAGCACCTCCCGCGTCAGCATCGCCCCGGTCCACAGCCCCCCGCAGGCCAGCGCCAGCGCCGTGCCCGCCGCCCAGGGGCCGCCCCCGCTGCCCAGCCCGTACGCGTCCACCACCCCGTGCGGGGCCACCGCGAACAGCCGCCCGCGCACCGCCTGCCAGGCGGCGGCCGCGCTCAGCAGCATCGACAGCGCCAGGCACAGCAGGGTCGCCCCCACGACGCACTGCCACACCCACAGGGCGACCACCGGTTCCCGTTCGGGCCAGTGGGCGCGGGCCAGCAGCCGGGGCGCGAGGAACGCGGTCAGTGCGCCGAGCAGCAGAAGGGCGGCGGGGACCATCATGGCCGTCAGCCTATGAGCGCCGGACTACCTACGGGTAGGGCCGGGGGCATTGGTGACGCAGGACACGTTCCCGCGGGCGCCGGGCCCCCGCCGCCGCCCTCCGGCGGCCCGTCACATGCTCAGCAGCATCGCCAACATCCCCGTCCCCATGGCCAGTCGGCAGGCCCGCACGAGCTCCCCGGCCCCGCCGGCACCCGCGCCGCCCCCGCCCGACGGGACGGACGCCGCTCCGCCGGCCGTCACCAGCCGCGCCCCGCCGAGGAGCACGTACCCGGCGTAGTAGAGGAGCAGCGCCCCGGTCACCACCGGCAGCCCCGCCCGGCCGTGCCCGTGCCCGGCGCTCGTCGACAGCGCCATGTACGCCATCGCCAGCGTCCCCACCAGGTGGTGCGCGTGGTGCGTCCCGCCGCGCAGCAGCCACAGCGCGTGCACCGCGGCCGCGCAGCAGACGGCGAGCAGGATCTGCGGCCCCCACGGCCCGGTCCCCGAGGGCACGGCCATCGCCGCCATCCCCAAGCCCATCACCGCCTCGCCGGCGGCCATGCCCCGCGCCGGGCGGTCCGCTCTGCGCGCCCGCAGCAGGCAGTACGCGCCGCTGACGGCGCAGAGCAGGACCAGCAGCCAGGCGGAGGCGGCGGAGGCGGAGAAGGGCGTCGCGGATCCGTGCACGGCGGAACCTCCCGGTTCGTCGGCGTCAGGGGAAGGGATGCCCTGCTCACACCCCCTTCACGCGGGTCCGGGATAGGCTCTCTGCCAGTCCCGCGGCAGGTCATATGCCGCTGATCTGCCCCCGCACCGAACGGAGCGCCCGATGTCCACCGCCCAGCCCGCCGCCCTGAGCTTCCGCAGCGCTGTGGAGGAGGACGTGCCGGCCCTGGTGGCCCTCGTCGAGTCCGCCTACCGCGGCGACGCCAGCCGGGCCGGCTGGACGACGGAGGCCGACTTCCTGGACGGCCAGCGCACCGACCCGGGCGGGGTCGGCGCGATCATCGCGGATCCGGACAGCAGGCTGCTCGTCGTCGAGCGCGGGGGCGAGCTGGTCGCCTGCTGCCAGCTCGAACACCGCGGCGACCACGCCTACTTCGGCATGTTCGCCGTCCGGCCGGGTCTGCAGGGCGTCGGCCTCGGCAAGGAGGTCATGGCCGAGGCCGAGCGCCGTGTCCGCGCGGACTGGAAGGTCACCGAGATGCGGATGACGGTGGTGAACGTACGGGAGGAGCTCATCGCCTACTACGAGCGCCGCGGCTACCGGCGCACCGGCGAACTGAGCCCCTTCCCCTACGGTGACGAGCGCTTCGGCATCCCGCTCCGCGACGACCTGGCCTTCGAGCTGCTGGTCAAGGCGCTCTGACGGTGGGCCCGGGGGCCGTCGCGGCGTGCCGGGAGGCGCTCAGGCCGTGAACCGGCCGGTGCTGCGGACCTCGGGGAAGTCCGTGGCCGCGCCGTCCAGTTGGAGGGCGCGCGCCAGCCGCAGCCGGTCCAGGCTGTTGACCGTCCAGCCCGTCACCCGCAGCCCGGCCTCGTGGGCCGCCTCCACCGCCTCCAGGCTGAGCCGGCGGACGTCGACCGCGACGGTGGCGGCCCCCGCCGCACGGGCGCGCGCCACCAGTTCCCCGGGGTCCGCGCCGGGCCGCTCCACGCGCAGGGCGGTCCGGACTCCCGGGATCCGCCGGGAGACCCCGGCCAGCAGCTCCGGGTCCTGCGAGGCCACTTCCACCCGGCCGGTCAGGTCCTCGCGCGCGAGCAGCTCCGCCAGGGCCCCGGCGGCGGCCGGGTCCTGGACCGACACCTGGAGCGGGACCCGGACGGCGTCCAGGACCTCCTCCAGGACCGGCACCCGTTCGCCCTGGCCGGCGTCCAGTTCGCGCAGCTCGGCGAGGGTCAGGTCGGCGACGGCGCCCGCGCCGTCCGTGGTGCGGTCCACCTCCGCGTCGTGCAGGACGACGAGGACGCCGTCCTTGCTGAGGCGGACGTCCAGCGCGATGGCGTCCATCCCGCAGCGCTCCGCCCGGATGAACGACCGCAGGGTGTTCTCCGGTTCCACACCCATGACCCCGCGGTGACCGATGGTGAGGAAAGTCAAGGTTCTCTCGCTTCCGTCGACGGCGGCTCCCGGCGCGGTCACGTGTCCCGACCGGCCGCGCCCGGTGAGGACGCATGCTAGTGCGGACCGCCCGCGTTGGGACCGGTCGTGCAGGGGCTTGCGGAAGCCTTCCGCCCGCTTCCCGCCGGGGGCGTGGGCCCCCAGGCGGGCCGGGACCGCCCCGCCGCGTCACCCGGGGGTGGGCGCGTCCCCGTCGGCTTGACGCCCCGCCCCGGCGGGGTGGTCTCCCGCCTGCCGGCCCGCTTCCGCGAGGTCCGCCAGCAGGGCCTCGCCCAGTTCCAGTTCGGCCAGGTGCTGGCGTTCGCTCCAGCGCAGGGCGAGGGCGGGGAAGGCCCACTCCGGTACGTCCGCCGCGTGCGCCATGGCCTCCCATACGGCGGCCAGTTCGCCCCGGGTGCGCTCCAGGTGGTCCGCCACCATCGCGCGCAGCCGGTCCGGCTCGGACAGGTGCCCGAGCCAGATGCGCAGCAGCAGCCCGTGCTTGAGCACCGGCGGCCCCGCCTCCGCGGTGTCCGCCGCCCAGCCCGCGAGGGCCTCGCGGCCCGCCTCCGTGATGGCGTAGCGGCGCTTGGCGCGGAGCTCCTCCGGCCCGGAGCGCGCGGAGGAGGCGTACCCCAGTTCCTCCAGCCGCCGCAGTTCGGCGTAGATCTGACTGATGGCGGGCGACCAGTAGAAGAAGCGGAGGGAGGAGTCCGCCCACTTCTTCAGCTCGTACCCGGTGCGCTCGCCGGGGAACGACAGCAGACCGAGGACGGCCCACGCGGTCGGCGGAAGCTCTTGCTTGTTGGCGATATGACTACTAGTCATATTTCTAATCGAAGCATGACCGGGCACGGGACGCATCTCTGGAGGCATCGTGAAATTCTCCGTGATCTTCGAGGCTCAGCTGGCCGACCCCACCGTGGAGCGGGAGCACCAGGTCATCCGTGACTGCGTCGAGCAGGCGGTGTTCGCCGAACGCATGGGATTCGACCGGATCTGGGCCGTCGAGCACCATGCGCTGAAGTGGTACGCCCACATGAGCGCACCGGAGGTCTTCCTGAGCTGGGTCGCGGCCAGGACGAACACCATACGCATCGGGCACGGCGTCGTGTGCATGCCCTTCGGCTTCAACCACCCGGTCCGGGTGGCCGAACGCGCCGCGATGCTCGACCTGCTCTCCGGCGGCCGCCTGGACCTGGGTGCGGGCCGGGGCGGGACACTCCAGGAGACCTCCCTGTGCGGGGTCGACCGCGACCGCACCGAGGCCGAGGTGGAGGAGGCGCTGCGGATCATCGGCCGGGCCTGGCGGGAGGAGGAGCTGGAGTACCACGGCGAGCTGATCGACATCGAGCCCCATCCGGTCCTGCCGCGCCCGGCCCAGGCTCCCCACCCGCCGCTGTTCCTCGCGTGCAGCCGCGCCGAGACCCTGGTGAAGGCCGCCGAGCTGGGGATCGGGGCCCTGGTCATGGGTTTCGCCGGACCGGAGTCCATCGCGGGCATGCGGGCCGTCTACGACGCGGCGCGCGCCCGGCGCGACGGCAGCCGGTTCGTCTCCTCCGTGGTCAACGACCACTTCTCCGTGCTCTGTCCGACCATCGTGCTCGACGACCCCGAGGAGGCCCGCCGGATCGGCCTTCGGGGGCAGCGGTTCTTCGCGCAGGCCATCGGCCACTGGTACGGCGGGGCGGGGGTGCCGGACGAGGCGGTGGTGGCGGGCGCCGACGAGGCGGCGGAGCTGCGCCGGGCCGCCGAGCAGGTGGTGGCGCGGCTGCACGAGCAGGACATCCCCGTACGTCCCGCCTCCACGGCCACCTTCAACGCCGACCACGCCTACGGCGGCGCGGACGAGGCCATCGCGTACGTGGAGCGGCTGCGGGAGGCGGGAGCGGACGAGGTGATGTGCCTGGTGCAGATGGGCACCGTTGCGCAGGAGGCCTGCATGGAGACCCTGCGCCAGTGGGGCGAGAAGGTCATCCCGCACTTCCGGCGGGGGTGACCGCCGGCTGCGGCGATTGCGCCGAATGCCCACCGGTTACTAAGCGGAGTGGTGGATTCCACCGTGAGTAACGGGAAGACTTCCGGTGGAGTGGGGGGTGTTACAGAAAGATTTCCCGAGTTTCCTCTTGAGCGGGAGAGCCTCGCATGCATACGCTGTCTTGACGCGAGGTTCTCCTGTGGAGGAAGTGACATGACGGAAACTCTTGTGCCGGGTATCGGCGGGGCCGTGATAACCGCCGGGGCACGGGTGGTGGACCACCCGGCGTGGCCCGGGCTCAAGGCCGCCGTGGAGGAGATCCGCCCCTGGCAGGCCAAGGACGGTTCGATCGACTTCGAGGCCGAGGGCGCCCCCGCCCCCGTCGAGGTCGAGGCCGTCGTCGAGCGTGTCGTCGCGGGGGTCGAGGCCCTCTCCCCGCTGCTGCCGCACGCCGCCGCCTACCACAAGGCGCTCGTCGCCGACCTGCGCAAGTGGGTCGCGCAGGGCTTCGGCGTGCCGGACTTCCTCGACTCCCTGCTGGCCTTCCACCCCGCCGCGCAGCGCGAGGACGGCCTCCAGCACCTGGTCGTCTTCCCGATGTACACCCAGAACGGCAACCTCGACCGCAACTTCGAGGCCGTCGTCCTGCGGATGGTGTGGCCCGAGTGGCTCGCCGAGCTGGAGCGCACCCGGTACGACAACCCGCTCTTCCTCGGCATCACCTTCGAGGACTTCACCCCGGGCTACGACACCAACTCCGCCGTGCTCTTCCCGGAGACGATCGCCGTCCGCGAGGCCCCCGAGCGCTTCACCTGGGGCGGCATCTTCTGCGACCGCGAGGCCGCCCGCTACCGCAAGGTCACCGAGGCAGCCGTCGAGATCCTGGGCATCGAGCTGCCCGAGGACATCGCCCGCATGGTCGAGGACCAGGAGCGCTGCGAGAAGGCCTTCGTCCTGTGGGACATGGTCCACGACCGCACCCACAGCCACGGCGACCTGCCGTTCGACCCCTTCATGATCAAGCAGCGCCAGCCGTTCTGGATGTACGGCCTGGAGGAGCTGCGCTGTGACCTCACCGCCTTCAAGGAGGCCGTGAAGCTGGAGTCCGAGGGCAACGAGCACGGCCGCGACGTGCAGTACGCCGTCCTCTTCGACCGGATGTTCCGCTTCCCGGTCTCCGGCGACCGCACCCGCAACTACGACGGGCTCGGCGGCCAGTTGCTCTTCGCCTACCTCCACAAGCACGACGTCGTGCGCTGGACGGACAACAAGCTGAAGATCGACTGGATGCGCGCCCCGCAGGTCACCAACCAGCTGTGCGCCGAGATCGAGGACCTCTACCGCGCGGGCATCGACCGCCCGAAGCTGGTCCACTGGTTCAAGGCCTACGAGCTGGTCTCCACCTACCTCGCCCCGCACCCGGGCTCGAAGTGGGCCAAGGGTCCCGACGCCCTCGACCTGACGCAGCCGCCGCGCAAGCTCGTGGACGACGTGCTTCCGGACGAGTTTCCGCTCAGCATGTTCTACGAGGCCCTCGCCAAGAAGCTCAAGGGCGTGATCGCCTCGACCAAGGGCATCACGCCCCAGAAC
Source organism: Streptomyces racemochromogenes (assembly GCF_044129415.1). GTDB lineage: Bacteria > Actinomycetota > Actinomycetes > Streptomycetales > Streptomycetaceae > Streptomyces > Streptomyces racemochromogenes_A. The sequence goes on along the minus strand of NZ_JBBDHD010000056.1, from coordinate 34,457 downwards.
GCCGACGACCCCTCGCGGACCGCCGCGTGAGCACTCGCCCTCAGGAGGCTGCACAGATGAACGGCTCCGGGAACGGCCCGCTCCACGGAGCGGTGGTGGCGGTGGCCGGGGCCGGCGGCCCCGCCGGCCGTGCCGCCCTGCTCCGCCTGGCCGAGGCGGGCGCCACCGTGGTGGCGGCCGACGCCGACGCGGCCCGCCTCGCGGAGTCCGTGGACGCCGCCCGCTACGCCCACGGCGGCGCCACCGTCACCGGGGACACCGTCGACCTGCTCGACCTGGAGGCCACGAAGGCCTGGGCCGAGCGCACCGAGAAGGAGTTCGGCCGCGTCGACGGCCTGGTCCACCTCGTCGGCGGCTGGCGCGGCAGCAAGACCTTCACCGGCGTGGACCTCGCCGACTGGGACCTCCTGGAGAAGCTCCTGGTCCGCACGGTCCAGCACACTTCGCTCGCCTTCCACGACGCCCTGGTGCGCAGCGGCCGCGGCCGCTACGTGCTGATCAGCCAGTCCGGCGCGCACAAGCCGGTCGCCAACAACGCCGCGTACAACGCGGGCAAGGCGGCCGCCGAGGCCTGGACCCTGGCCATGGCGGACTCCTTCCGCAAGGTCGGGGGCGAGGACGGCCCCGCCGCCGCGGCTGCGATCCTGGTGATCAAGGCACTGGTGCACGACGCGATGCGCGCCGAGCGCCCCAATGCGAAGTTCGCGGGCTTCACCGACGTCAAGGAGCTGGCCGAGGCCATCGCCGGCGTGTGGGAGCGGCCCGCCTCCGATGTGAACGGACAGCGTCTGTGGCTCACTCCGCAACCGTGAGAACCGACAACGGCAAGACCGACGCCCGCCGCCACCACGACCCGGCGGTGCGCGGTTTCGCCAGCGACAACTACGCCGGGGTCCACCCGGAGGTGCTCGCGGCCATCGCCCTCGCCAACGAAGGCCACCAGGTCTCCTACGGCGAGGACGACTACACCGAGCACCTCCAGAAGGTCTTCCGCAGCCACTTCGGTCCGTACGCCGAAGCCTTCCCGGTCTTCAACGGCACGGGCGCCAACGTCGTCGCCCTCCAGGCCATGACCGACCGGTGGGGTGCGGTGATCTGCGCCAAGAGCGCCCACATCAACGTGGACGAGGGCGGCGCGCCCGAGCGGATGGCCGGCATCAAGCTGCTGGCCGTGCCCACCCCGGACGGGAAGCTCACCCCCGAGCTGATCGACCAGGAGGCCTGGGGCTTCGAGGACGAGCACCGGGCGATGCCCCAGGTCGTCTCGATCACCCAGAACACCGAACTCGGCACGGTCTACACCCCGGACGAGATCAGGGCCATCTGCGAGCACGCGCACTCCCTGGGCATGAAGGTGCACCTCGACGGCGCCCGGATAGCCAACGCCGCGGCCTCGCTCGACGTGCCCATGCGCACCTTCACCAACACGGTCGGGGTGGACGTGCTGTCGTACGGCGGCACCAAGAACGGCATGATGTTCGGCGAGGCCGTGGTGGTGCTCAACCCGGACGCCGTCCGGCAGATGAAGCACGTCCGCAAGATGTCGATGCAGCTCGCCTCCAAGATGCGCTTCGTCTCGGTGCAGCTGGAAGCGCTGCTGGCCAAGGACCTGTGGCTGCGCAACGCCCGCCACGGCAACGCGATGGCGCAGCGGCTCGCCGCGGGCGTGCGCGAGACCGACGGGGTGGAGATCCTCTATCCGGTCCAGGCGAACGCGGTGTTCGCCCGGCTGCCGCACGACGTCACGCGCAGGCTCCAGGAGCGGTACCGCTTCTACTTCTGGGACGAGGCCGCCGGTGACGTCCGCTGGATGTGCAGCTTCGACACCCGCGAGGAGGACGTCGACGGCTTCCTCCAGGCCCTCAAGGAGGAGCTGGCCCGCTAGGCGCCACCTCGCCAAGAAGTGAATAGTTATGCCTTCGACCGCAAATCCATTGATCTGCGGTCGGAGGCATGCCTATGCTGCCGATCATGCAGCTCATCCAACAGAACCCGGATATCCACGCCTATCTAGCCTCAAGCGAGGTCATCGACCACTGGCATCCCCTGGTCCAGGAAACCGCCGATGCCCTCTGGGTCGCCACCGGTGATGCATATTCATACGCTGAGGCTGCCTTCGAGTTCGTCCGCGACACCATCCCGCACTCCGCCGACTCGGGCGATCCGCGGGTCTCGTGGCGCGCCTCCGACGTGCTGGGCACCCGCAACGGCATCTGCTACGCCAAGTCGCACGCCCTCGTCGCCCTGCTGCGCGCCCAGGGCATCCCGGCGGGCCTGTGCTACCAGCTGCTCGGCGACGACGATGGCTCGAACGCCGTCATCCACGGCCTCGTGGCGCTGAGGCTGCCCGGCGGCGAGCGCTGGGCCCGGGTGGACCCGCGCGGCAACAAGCCCGGGGTCGACGCCCGGTTCAGCCTCGACGTGGAGCGGCTCGCCTTCCCCGTGCGGCCGGAGCTCGGCGAGGTCGACCACCCCGAGGTGTACGCCGCCCCGCACCCCGCCACCCTCAAGGTCCTCCGGGAGTCCGCCGACCGGTCGGAGCTGTGGCGGAACCTGCCGACCTCCCTGTAGCCGGCGCCCCCGTCGCCCGCCCGTGGGCCACCACCAGCAGGTGCAGTGCGGCGGCCGCGAGCTGCAGCACGGCGATCCCGAGCAGCAGCGTCCACGGCGGTGCGGCGGCCGCCAGCCCCACCAGGGCGGCCCCCGTCGAAGCGGCCGTCACCTTCAGCCCCGCCCCCAGGGTGAACACCTGGGCCCGCACCGCGCCCGGGGCGTGCTCCGAGCGGATCCGCAGCGTGGCCGTCAACAGTGGGCCGTCGCACACCCCCGCCGCCGCGAATGCGGCCGCCGCGGGCACGACCGACGGCGCGAACGCCGCCGCCGCGAGCGCGACTCCGGTCCCGGCCATGCCCCAGCGGGCCAGTCGCCCGGGCGCCACCGAGGTCATCCGGCCCAGCGTCAGGGAGCCCGCCAGCGCCCCGAGCGCGAAGGCCGTCATCAGCACCCCGCCCGCGCCGGGGCTGCCGAGCCCCCGGGCCAGGAGCACCGAGGTCGTGGTCAGGGCCCCGACGCCGACGAAGGCCAGGGTCGTCGCCGAGGTGATCGCCCGCAGCTCCCGCACCCGCCACAGCGCCGCCAGCCCCGCGCCCAGGCCGGGCCGGGGGGCCGCGCCGCGGTCCCCGTACGCGTCCACGCGCGGGTCCGGGCCCCCGTAGGGCAAGGACGCCGCCAGGGCCGCCGCCAGCGCCGCGGAGGCGGCCAGCACCCCCATCGCGGGCCCCGCCGAGACCACCGCCCCGGCCAGGCTCACCACCGCCGGCGCCGTGACCGCGGCCGCGTTGTACGTCGAGGCGTCCCAGCCGTACGCCCGGTCCCGCCGCGGGCCCTCCGGCACCAGCCCCGCGACCAGGCTCGACAGTCCGCCCGTCACCACCGGCCCGCAGGAGCCGCCCAGCACGGCCACCGCCAGCACCACCGGCACCGGGGCCCGGCCCAGCAGCGCCGCCAGCCCCGCCACCGCGGCCGTAAACCCGGCCAGCGCGCCCGCGTAGAACACCCGGGGCCGGCGCGCCCGCCCCGCGACGGCACCCGCCACGGGGGCGGCCAGCACGTGCGGGGCCATCCAGGCCGTCAGCACGAACGCCCCGTGCGCGGCGCTGCCCGTCCGCTCCAGGGCCAGCAGCACCACCGCCATCCCCATGCCCTCGGACGCGAAACGCGCCGCCAGGGCCGCCGCCAGATACCGCCCGAACCCGCCCACCGGCGAACCCCCTCCGCGTTCGGTAACGTGATGTGCGTGCAAGACGTTACGCCAGGTGCGTGTACGGCGAAAGGAACACGGCGTGGGGAACGGGAGCGGGGCCGGCGCACCGGCGGGCCCGGGAGTCGCGGGCTTCTCGGCGGCCGACCGGCTGATCGAGCTGGCCGAGGCGGTCCGCGCGGAGCCCGCCCTGCCGCGCGACGCGCTCGCCGCGCTGCTGGCCCGGCACGGGGAACGTCCCGCCGACCTCGTCCCGGAGGCCTTCGGGGAGCCGGAGGCGGCCGGACTGCGCGCGGCGGCCCGCCGGATGGCGCTCGTCCTCGCCGAGACGGACGAGGACCGCGCGGCCGAGGCCCTCAACGGGCTGCTGGAGGAGTGCGGCACCCGGCCCCGGCTGACCCGGCACGACGGCCACCCCTGGCACCTGCACGCGGACCGGGAGGGGGCGGACTGGGGAGAGTGGTTCCTCGCCTCCGGCGCCCTCGAACTGGCCCGGCTGCTCACGGTGTACGGGCGCATCGCCTGGGGTGCCTGCGCCGCTCCCGGCTGCGGCCGGCTCTTCCTCGGCACGGGCCCGGGGAGCGCCCGTCGCTACTGCGCCCCCGCCTGCGCCACGCGCGCCCGGGTCGCCGCCCACCGGCGGCGCAGGCGCGAGGCGGAGGCGGGGCGGGGGGACGGGCCCGAGGGCGGTGTCAGCCCGCTTCCTTGACCTGCGCCGCGGTCGGCGCGGTCCCGCCCAGGTGTGCCGGCAGCCACCAGGAGTCCTCGGTGCCCTGCGGCTTGGCCGGGTAGGCGGCCTGCGCCGCCTCCAGCAGCTCCTGCACCCGCTCGCGCAGCCGGCGGGTGATGGCCCCCGCGTACTGGTCCTTCGGCGCCTCGATCGGCTCGCCGACCCGCATGGTCACCGGGATGTGGCTGCGCTTGAGGTTCTTCGGCCGCCCCTTGGTCCACAGCCGCTGGGTGCCCCACAGCGCCACCGGGATCAGCGGCACCCCGGCCTCCTGCGCCATGCGCGCGGCACCCGACTTGAAGCTCTTGAGGGTGAAGGACTGCGAGATCGTCGCCTCCGGGAACACCCCGATGATCTCGCCCGACCGCAGCGACTCCAGGGCGTGCCGGTAGGCGGACTCGCCCTGCTGCCGGTCCACCGGGATGTGCTTCATCGCGCGCATCAGCGGACCGGACACCTTGTGCCGGAACACCGACTCCTTGGCCATGAAGCGCACCAGGCGCTTCTGCGGCCGCGCCGTCAGACCGGCGAAGATGAAGTCGAGGTAGCCGATGTGGTTCGACACCAGGACCGCCCCGCCCTTGCGCGGGATGTTCTCGGTGCCCTTCATGTCGATGCGGATGTCGAGCGCGCGGAACAGCGTGTGCGCGGCGCCGATCACCGGGGGGTAGACGAGCTCAGCCATGGGAAGACCCCGCTTTCTGCCTGGGGAAGTGCTCCCGGCCGGAAGTTACGGAAGCGTAGGTACGCGACCATGGGGATCGTGCCCGAAACGCGGCGCGCTGGCCAGCCCAGACGCCCCCGGACGACGAGATCCTCGTCACGCGGGGAATGCGCGGCGTGACGCGGGCGCTCGCAGGGGGAGAGCCGCCCGGCCACGGCCGGGGTGGTGCGTACATGGGGACAGGGTAGACAGGAGCGGGCGTGCCCGAGCACGTGGAGGCCGCCGGAGCGGCGGTGGTACGAGGGCGCCTCGGCGCGGGCGAACTGGGGCGGGAGCCGGGGCGGCGGGCCAGCCTGGTGCAGTTCTCCAGCGCCTTCTGCCAGCCCTGCCGGGCCACCCGCAGGATCCTCGCCGAAGTCGCCGAAATGGTGGACGGGGTCGCGCACATCGAGATCGACGCCGAGCGCAACCTCCCGCTCGTCCGCGCCCTCGGCGTGGAGAAGACCCCGACCGTCCTCGTCCTGGACGGCGCGGGCCGGATCGTGCGGCGGGCCGCGGGGATGCCGCGCAAGGCCGATGTGATCGCCGCCCTGGGTGCCGTGCTGTGACCGGCGTACCGGTGCGCGCACCCGCACACAGCGTGACGCACCTGACATCTGCCCGCTGCGGCTTGACTGTGTACACGGGAGATCGCCAGGCTGGCGGCATGCGGTATGAACTCCTGCTCCACCGGCGGGTCCACGTGGACCTCGTCCGGTGCGCGAGTGCGCGCTGTTGGGATCGCTGAACGCCCCCGACCCCCGATCCCCGACCGCCCTCCCGCGACCCCCGCGGCAGAAGGAAGGCCCCCGATGACGGCCCCGACCGCCCCGCCCGCACCCCTCGCCCCCGCTTCCTCCGTTTCCGCCGCCGACCCCGGCCGGACGCCGCTGCCGGGCTCGCCGGAGCTGCTCCGCGCCGTCTTCCGCCGGCACGCCGCCGGGGTCGCGGTGATCACGGCGGAGAGCGGTGGCCGGCCGGCGGGCTTCACCGCGACCTCGCTCAACTCGGTCTCCGCCGAGCCCCCGATGCTCTCCTTCACCATCGGCACCGGCGCCTCCAGCTGGCCGGCGGTCCGCGACAGCGAGTACCTCGGCGTCCACATACTCGGGGAGCACCAGCGGGAGCTGGCCGGTCTCTTCGCGCGCAGCGGGGCCGACCGCTTCGGGCCGGACACCGACTGGGCGCCCGGCCCGCACGGGGTGCCGCTGCTCGGCGGGGTGCAGGCGTGGCTGGTGTGCCGCGTCGTGGCGAGGGTGCCCGCGGGGGCCCACCGTGTGATCATCGCGGAGGCCGTGGCGGGGGACCCCGCCGGGGAGGGTCGTCCCCTGCTGTACCACCAGGGTCGCTTCAACGCGTTGCGCGACTGAATCGTCCCTGCTGGGGCGGGTTCGGACGGCGTTGGCCAGATCACAGTTCGGTGGCCTTGCAACCGGGGAAGACCCACTGTGTACTGACGAGTAACATTCCCTTCGGAGCGGGGCCCGCCCCGACCGGGATCCGCGCCGGAAGGCGCCTATGCTGCCTCCACAAGGCGGTATCAGTAGCGGTATCTGTAAAAGACGATGCGGTAGGAGAGCCGGCGTGAGCCTGAGGATCGTTGTCTGTGTGAAGTACGTGCCCGACGCCACCGGCGACCGGCACTTCGCCGATGACCTGACGGTCGACCGCGACGACGTCGACGGTCTGCTGTCGGAGCTCGACGAGTACGCCGTCGAGCAGGCGCTGCAGATCGCCGACGAGGCCGACGACGCCGAGATCACCGTCCTGACGGTGGGCCCCGAGGACGCCAAGGACGCGCTGCGCAAGGCGCTGTCGATGGGCGCCGACAAGGCCATCCACGTCGAGGACGACGACCTGCACGGCACCGACGTCATCGGCACCTCGCTGGTGCTGGCGAAGGCCGTCGAGAAGGCCGGCTACGACCTGGTCATCACGGGTATGGCCTCGACCGACGGCACCATGGGCGTCCTCCCGGCGATCCTGGCCGAGCGCCTGGGCGTCCCGCAGGTCACCCTGCTCTCCGAGGTCAAGGTCGAGGACGGCACCGTCACGGGCCGCCGCGACGGCGACTCCGCGAGCGAGCAGCTGGAGGCCTCCCTCCCGGCGCTCGTCTCGGTGACGGACCAGTCGGGCGAGGCCCGCTACCCGTCCTTCAAGGGCATCATGGCGGCCAAGAAGAAGCCGGTGGAGTCCTGGGACCTGTCCGACCTGGACCTGGACGCCGAAGAGGTGGGCCTCGAAGGTGCCTACACCGTGGTCGAGTCCGCGGCGCAGCGCCCGGCCCGCACCGCCGGCACCGTCGTCAAGGACGAGGGCGAGGGCGGCAAGCAGCTGGCCGAGTTCCTGGCCGGCCAGAAGTTCATCTAGGGGCTCCGGCCTCCCCAGTAGCCCCCAGACACCTCGTAAAGCAGGAGAGCAGTCCCATGGCTGAAGTTCTCGTCTACGTCGACCACGTGGACGGTGCCGTCCGCAAGCCCACCCTTGAGCTGCTGACGCTGGCCCGCCGCGTCGGCGAGCCCGTCGCCGTCGCCCTGGGCGCCGGTGCCGAGGCCACCGCCGCCGTCCTCGCCGAGCACGGTGCCGTCAAGGTCCTCACCGCCGACGCCCCCGAGTTCGCCGACTACCTCGTCGTCCCCAAGGTCGACGCCCTCCAGGCCGCGTACGCCGCCGTCTCCCCGGTCGCCGTGCTCGTCCCGTCCTCCGCCGAGGGCAAGGAGATCGCCGCGCGCCTCGCCGTGCGCATCGGCTCCGGCATCATCACCGACGCCATCGACCTGGAGGCCGGTGACGAGGGTCCGGTCGCGACGCAGGCCGCCTTCGCCGCGTCGTTCACCACCAAGTCCCGCGTGTCCAAGGGCACCCCGGTCATCACCGTGAAGCCGAACTCGGCCCCGGTCGAGGCCGCCCCGGCCGCCGGTGCCGTCGAGGCGCTCGCCGTCACCTTCGGCGCCCTGGCCACCGGAACCAAGGTCGTCTCCCGCACCCCGCGCGAGTCCACGGGCCGCCCGGAGCTGACCGAGGCCGCGATCGTCGTCTCCGGCGGCCGCGGCGTCAACGGCGCGGAGAACTTCCACCTCATCGAGGAGCTCGCGGACTCCCTCGGTGCGGCGGTCGGCGCCTCCCGCGCCGCGGTCGACGCCGGCTGGTACCCGCACACCAACCAGGTCGGCCAGACCGGCAAGTCGGTCTCCCCGCAGCTGTACATCGCCACCGGCATCTCCGGCGCGATCCAGCACCGGGCCGGCATGCAGACGTCGAAGACCATCGTGGCCATCAACAAGGACGCCGAGGCCCCGATCTTCGACCTCGTCGACTACGGCGTGGTCGGCGACCTCTTCGAGGTCGTCCCGCAGCTGACGGGCGAGATCAAGGCGCGCAAGGGCTGAAACCCGCCTCCCGGTCTCTGACCTGGGCATCTCTTGGCCTCCGGGGCCGTGTGGTGATTCTCACCGCACGGCCCCGAGTCGTTTGTCCCACCCGGTGGAGGGACCATTGACGGAGCGGAAGCCCCGTGACTAAATTCTGCTATGCGGATCTAGGCTTCCGTGAAGTGGAAAAGAGGAGAGTGCACGATGGGTCAGCAGGAGAAGGTGGCAACGAGCCTCGCAGGCGCGGTCAGCGAGGGCATCAGCGCCTCCCTGGCGCCGGTGGACGCGGAACTCGCGCGCCACTACCCGGGCGACCCCGGCACCCGTCAGCCCATCCACACCGTCTACGTGCCCGGTGACGTCTTCGCCGCCGACACCATCCGCTCCTGGGGCGACCAGGCCCTCGCGGCCCTGGACGAACACGCCCCCGACGCGGCCACCTTCGCCAAGGTGCTCGGAATCTCCGACGAACTGGCCGTCCCGGTCTACGACCGGGTCCGCGCCAAGCTCGCCTCCGAGCCCGTCGAGGACCTCCGCGTGGACTTCGAGGACGGCTTCGGCGTCCGCTCCGACGAGGAGGAGGACCAGGCCGCGGCCCGCGCCGCCCGCCTCGTCTCGGAGGCCTTCTCCAACGGCACGAACGCCCCGTACATGGGCATCCGCATGAAGTGCATGGAGTCCAACGTCCGCGACCGCGGCATCCGCACCACCGACATCTTCCTCTCCGGACTCCTGGACCACGGCGGCCTGCCCGAGGGCCTCGTCCTGACCCTGCCCAAGGTCACCTACGCCGAGCAGGTCAGCGCCTTCGTCAAGCTGCTGGAGGCGTTCGAGACCGCCCGGGGCCTGCGCCCGGGCCGGATCGGCTTCGAGATTCAGATCGAGACCAGCCAGTCCATCCTGGCCTCCGACGGCACCGCCACCGTGGCCCGGATGATCGAGGCCTCCAAGGGCCGCGCCACCGGCCTGCACTACGGCACCTTCGACTACAGCGCCTGCGTCGGCGTCTCCGCCGCCTACCAGGCCAGCGACCACCCCGCCGCCGACCACGCGAAGGCGGTCATGCAGGTGGCGGCCGCCGGCACCGGCGTACGCGTCTCCGACGGCTCGACCAACGTCAAGCCCGTCGGCACCACCGAGCAGGTCCACGAGGCCTGGCGGCTCCACTACGGCCTGACCCGCCGCGCCCTCGCCCGCGCCTACTACCAGGGCTGGGACATGCACCCGGCGCACCTCCCCACCCGCTACGCGGCCGTCTTCACCTTCTACCGCGAGGGCCTGGAGGCCGCCGCCGCCCGCCTGAAGGCGTACGTGGCGAAGATCGAGGGCGACGTGATGGACGAGCCCGCCACCGCCAAGGCCCTGGCCGGCTACCTCGTCCGCGGCCTGGACTGCGGCGCCGTCGGCACCGAAGAGGTCACCGCCCTCACCGGTCTGACCCGCGCCGAGCTGGACGCCTTCGCCATCCCGCGCCGCTCGGCGACCCTGACGGCCGCCTCCTGACCCACCCGCCGCCGCCCCCGGTCCCGGATCCCGGGGGCGGGGGCGGCGGGCTCGTACGGGCCGGGCAGCCCGTTCGCCCGGCCCGGTGCCGCCGGCGGGGCCGTACCCGCGCGGCGGGCGCTCACCCGGTGACCGGCGGGAGTTCGCCCGAGCCGCGGGGGACGAGGCGGGTGGGCAGGACGGTGCGGCACGGGGGGAGGGCCGTGCCCGCGAGGCGTTGGAAGAGGCGGTCCGTGGCCGTACGGCCCAGCGCCGCCGGGTCCTGGGCGACCACCGTGACGCCGGGGCGCAGCAGGTCGGCCAGCTCGAAGTCGTCGAAGCCGACCAGCGCCACGGGCCGGGACAGCCCCGCGAGGACCCGTACGACGGTGACCGTCACCCGGTTGTTGCCGGCGAAGACGGCGGTGACCGGCTCGGGGCCCGCCAGCATCGCCCCGGCCGCCGACGCCACCCGCTCCGGGGCCGTCGAGCCGAGGGAGACCCAGGCCTCGGACACCGGCAGCCCCGCGGCCGCCATCGCCTCCCGGTAGCCGCGCAGGCGTTCCGTGGCGGTGTGGATGCGGGGATGGTCGCCGATGAACCCGATCCGCCGGTGTCCGGCGCCGATCAGGTGCGCCACCCCGTCCCGGGCGCCGCCGAAGCTGTCCGACATCACCACGTCGGCCTCGATCCCGCCCGCCGGGCGGTCCACGAACACCGTCGCCACCCCGGCCCGGATCTCCGGCTCCAGGTAGCGGTGGTCCCCGCCGGCCGGGATCACGATCAGCCCGTCGACCCGGCGGGCGCAGAGCGCGAGCGCCAACTCCCGCTCCCGGTCCGGGTCCTCGGCGCTGGAGCCGTTGATCAGCAGGGCGCCGTGGGTGCGCGCGACCTCCTCGACGGCCCGGTTCAGGGGGCCGTAGAAGGGGTCGGCGAGGTCCTCCAGGATCAGGCCGACGGTGGCGGTGCGGCCCTTGCGCAGGACGCGGGCGCTGTCGTTGCGCCGGAAACCGAGCGCCTCGATGGCTTCCTGTACCCGCCGTTCGGTGTCCGGGGTCACCCCCGGCTCGCCGTTGACGACCCGGGAGACCGTCTTCAGGCCGACGCCCGCCCGGGCCGCCACGTCCTTCATGGTCGGCCGGTTGCCGTAACGGGGCCCGGACGGGCGGCGGTTCTGCGGCACAGCGGGGAAACCTCCGGAAGCGGTGGGTGGCGGGGTGCTCTGACCCCGAGGATATGCACTCGGCCGGAGAGCGGGTTTCCGTGGCAGGGTGGGGCGGGCAGGCCACTGGGGGCCTCGGAGGCGAGCCCATGGGAGAGGGGTAGACGTGATTGTCTGGATCAACGGCGCTTTCGGTGCCGGGAAGACCAGTACGGCCCGCGAACTGGCCGCGCTGCTGCCGGACAGCACCCTGTACGACCCGGAGCTCATCGGGGACGCGCTGCGCCGTCTCCTGCCGGGCGAACGCCTCGCGGAGGTCGACGACTACCAGGACCTGCCGAGCTGGCGGCGGCTCGTCGTCGACGCGGCCGCGGCCGTGCTGGCGGAGCTGGGCGGGGTGCTGGTCGTCCCGATGACGCTGCTGCGCCAGGAGTACCGGGACGAGATCTTCGGCGGGCTCGCGGCTCGCCGGATTCCCGTGCGGCACGTGCTGCTGGCCCCGGCGGAAACGATCCTGCGCGAGCGGATCGCCGGCCGCCGCGAGCCGGGTGGGCCGGGGGAGCGGGACGGAGCGGACGAGCGGATACGGCAGTGGTCCGCCGACCACATCCCCGCCTACCGGCGGGCGTTGGGCTGGCTGACCGCCGACGCGCACGTCATCGACAACGGACGTCTGACGGCCCGGGAGACGGCGCAGCGCATCGCCGAAGCGGTGACGACGGACACGGCGGCGGTCTGCGACATCGTGCAGACCCCGGAGCCGACGCGCGAGACCGTGGCGGCGGGGGTCCTGCTCTTCGACGACCGGGACCGGGTCCTCCTGGTGGATCCGACGTACAAGCCGGGCTGGGAGTTCCCGGGCGGGGTCGTCGAGGCGGGAGAGGCCCCCGCACGGGCCGGCGTACGGGAGGTCGCGGAGGAGCTCGACCTGACGCTGGAGCGGCTGCCCGAGCTGCTGGTGGTCGACTGGGAGCCGCCCCGGTCCCCCGCGTACGGGGGGCTGCGGCTGCTCTTCGACGGCGGCCGGCTGTCGGAGGCCGAGGCCGGCCGGCTGCGGCTGCCGGGGCCGGAGCTGCGGGCCTGGCGGTTCGTGACGGAGCAGGAGGCGGAGGGGCTGCTGCCGCCGCAGCGCTACGAACGCCTCCGCGGGGCCCTGCGGGCCCGCGAGCGCGGCCGCCCCCTCTACCTGGAGGCGGGCCGGCCCACACCGTGACCCCGTGGGCGGGCCGGTCACCGCTGCGCGGAGCCGACTCCCCGCCCCCGCACGCCGCGTGGGCCGCGATCGCGCCGCGTGGCATCCGGCCCGCGCGGCGTGCGAGCGCTCCGGGTGGGCTCAGGCCGCCGCCGCTGCCCCCGCCGCCTCGCGCAGGGCCCGCGCGGTGTCCCGCGTACGGGGGTCCCCGTGACCGAAGCAGGCCACCAGCGGCGACAGGGCGGCCAGCCGGTGGAAGGAGGCGACGGCCAGGGCGCGGTCGGTGTTGAAGACGCCCAGCATCACCGCGCCCACCCCCGCCACGCAGTCACCGGTGAACAGCACGCCGTGCTCGGGGAGGTGGACGCCGATGCTGCCCGGGGTGTGGCCGGGGGAGTGGACCACCACGGCCCCGCCGCCGAAGGGCAGCACCTCGCCGTCCTCCAGCTCCCGGTCGACCGGCGTCGGCGGAGCCTCCGGTACCGTCAGGCCGTGCGCGTAGAGCGGGACCTCCCAGTCCAGCAACACCGGTTCGGGCACCGGCTGCTCCCCCCGCACCACCGGGGCGTCCAGCCGGTGGGCGAGCACCTGCGCCCCCAGGCGGCCGGCGAGCTCACCGGCCGAGCCGACGTGGTCGCGGTGACAGTGGGTCAGGACGATCCGCTCCAGGTTCCCGGGCGCGAGCCCGAGCGACCGTATCGCCCCCTCGATCGCGTCGGCGGCGCCGGCCGGTCCCGCGTCGACCAGGGTCAGGGCCTCCCCGGACCGGTCCTGCCAGAGATAGGCCTGACCGATGGGGAAGCGCAGCATGTGCAGCCGGTTCGGAAGTACTTCCACAAGATCCATACGGCGAACGTAGGCGGACGGGACCGGCCCCCGCACCCGCGTTCACCCGGAGCGCAGTACGCCCGGGGCGCACTGCGCCCCGGGCGTACACCGACGTGACGCGGAAGGCGTCAGCCGCGCTTGGACTCCGCGTAGTTCACCAGGAACAGGGCCTCGGCCACCGAGAGCCGCTCCAGCTCCTCCGGGGACACGCTCTCGTTCACCGCGTGGATCTGCGCCTCCGGCTCGCTGAGGCCGATCAGCAGCATCTCGGCCGCCGGGTACAACGAGGTCAGCGTGTTGCACAGCGGGATCGAGCCGCCCATGCCGCTGATCTGCATCTCCTGGCCGTCGTACGCCTCGCGCAGGGCGGCGGCCATGGAGGCGTACGCCGGGCTGGTGGTGTCGGCCTGGAAGGGCTGGCCCTGGCCCACGACCTCCAGCTCCAGCTTCGCCCCCCACGGGGTGTGCGCGATCAGGTGCGCCTCCAGCAGCTTGATGGCCTCGGCGGTGTCCACGCCCGGCGGCACGCGCAGGCTGATCAGCGCACCGGCGCTCGCGTGCACCGAGGGGGTCGCGCCGACGACGGGCGGGCAGTCGATGCCGAGCACGGTCACCGCGGGACGGGCCCACAGCCGGTCGGCGATGGTGCCCTCACCGATCAGCTCGACCCCGTCCAGGACCTTCGCGTCGGCACGGAAGTCCGCCTCGGGGTACTGGAGGCCCTCCCACACCGCGTCGGAGGCCAGGCCGTCGACCGTGGTCGAGCCGTCCTCGGAGCGCAGCGAGTCCAGCAGCCGGATCAGCGCGGCCAGCGCGTCGGGGGCGACACCGCCGAACATGCCGGAGTGCAGGTTCCCGCCCAGCGTGTCGATCCTGACCTTGATCAGGGTCATGCCGCGCAGGGTCGCCGTGACGGTCGGCAGGCCCAGGCGGAAGTTGCCCGCGTCACCGATCACGATGGTGTCGGCGGCCAGCAGCTCGGGGTGGGCCTCGGCGTACTGCTGGAGACCGCCGGTGCCCTGTTCCTCCGAGCCCTCGACGATCACCTTCACGGAGACCGGCACGCCGCCGTTCGCCTTCAGCGCGCGCAGCGCCAGCAGGTGCATGATGAACCCGCCCTTGCAGTCCGCCGCGCCGCGCCCGTACCAGCGGCCGTCGCGCTCGGTCAGCTCGAAGGCGGGGGAGATCCAGGCGGCGTCGTCCAGCGGCGGCTGCACGTCGTAGTGCGCGTACAGCAGGACGGTCGGGGCGCCCTCGGGGCCCGGCAGGAAGCCGTACACCGACTGGGTGCCGTCGGGGGTGTCGAGCAGGGCCACGTCCTGGAAGCCCTCGGCGCGCAGGGCGTCGGCCACCCAGTTCGCGGCGCCTTCGCTCTCGCTCTTCGGGAACTGCGCCCAGTCCGCGACCGACTGGAACGCCACCAGCTCCGTCAGCTCCGCCTTCGCGCGGGGCATCAGCGAGGCGACGGTCTCGGCGATCGGATTCTGCGACATGGGCACGCTCCTCTTGGGTGCGACGTTGTGCGTGGTGTACGCCGGGGTACGGCGGGGTCGCTCGATCCTCGCACAGCGGAGCGAGCCGGAAGCGCGCCGTAGGATCTTCCCGGCATCGGAGCAACGTGTGATCAGGAGCAGCAGCACATCGTGACCAGCGACGACAGCATTGACGGCGGATCCGGCACGGAAGCGGAGCGGGCGGCCGGGGCCGGTGCCCGGGGCGGGGCGAAGAGCGGCCCCGGGGCGGAGTCCGGTCCGGGAGCCGAGGCCGGTGCGGCAGCGGAGGCCGGTCCGGGAGGGTCGGCCCGGGCCGAGGCCGCTGAGGCGGGCGGCGGGGCGGCCGGGGGCTCCGGCGAGGTGTGGGACGTCGTCGTGGTCGGCGCCGGCCCGGCCGGGGCGATGGCCGCGTACGCGGCGGCGACGGCGGGGCGGCGCGTCCTGCTGCTGGAGAAGGCCGAACTGCCCCGGTACAAGACCTGCGGCGGCGGCATCATCGGTCCTTCGCGCGACGCCCTGCCGCCGGGCTTCGTGCTGCCGTTCAAGGACCGCGTGCATGCGGTCACCTTCTCCCTCGACGGGAAGCTGGCCCGCACCCGGCGGTCGAAGCGGATGCTGTTCGGGCTCATCAACCGGCCCGAGTTCGACGCGGCGCTGGTCGCCGAGGCCGAGAAGGCCGGTGCGACGCTGCGTACGGGCACGGCCGTGAGCCGGGTCGAGCAGCACGGGGCGTCCGTGCCCGACCGGCGCACGGTCGCCGTGGTGCTGGCGGACGGCGAGACGGTGCTGGCCCGTGCCGTGGTCGGCGCGGACGGCAGCGCGAGCCGCATCGGCGCCCATGTCGGGGTGGAGCTGGACCAGGTCGACCTCGGGCTGGAGGCGGAGATCCCGGTGCCGGCGACGGTCGCCGAGGACTGGAAGGGCCGGGTCCTCATCGACTGGGGTCCGCTGCCGGGCAGTTACGGCTGGGTCTTCCCCAAGGGGGACACCCTCACCGTCGGGGTCATCTCGGCGAAGGGCGAGGGCGCCGCGACCAAGCGGTACCTGGACGACTTCATCGCGCGGCTGGGCCTGGCCGGCTTCGAACCGGCCGTCTCCTCCGGGCACCTGACGCGCTGCCGCAAGCCGGAGTCGCCGCTGTCGCGCGGCCGGGTCCTGGTGGCGGGGGACGCGGCCGGACTCCTGGAGCCCTGGACCCGCGAGGGCATCTCCTTCGCGCTGCGTTCGGGGCGGCTCGCGGGGGAGTGGGCCGCGAAGATCGCCGAGGCGCAGGACGCGGTGGACGCGCGGCGCCAGGCACTGAACTACGCCTTCGCGGTCAAGGCCGGCCTGGGCGTGGAGATGAGCGTCGGCAAGCGGATGCTTGCCGTCTTCGAGTCCCGTCCGGGGCTCATGCACACGGTGCTGGCGGGGCTGCGGCCCGCCTGGAACGCCTTCGCCGGGGTCACGCGCGGGTCGACCGACCTGGCCGACCTGGTCCGTACGCACCCCATGGCGCGCAAGGCGCTGCACCTGCTGGACGCCCGCCTGGCCCGGAGCGGCCGGAGCTGACGGCGCCGGGCCGCGGCGGGGCTCAGCCGGTCACCGTGATGCGGAAGACCGGGTGGTCCCCGGCGGCGGCCCGGAGCTCGGCATCCGTGGACGTGGCCGTCACGCCCTGGAAGAACCGGTTGACCTCCCAGCCCCACTTCTCCAGGTAGGCGCGCAGCACGGCGGCCTTCTCCACCGGGTCGGTGAGTTCCGTGGCGGTGAAGGGGCGGACCTTGCGGCCCACGCGCAGCTCGCCGCCGCCCGCCACGCGCATGTTGCGGACCCACTGGGAGTGGCCGCGGGCAGAGACCAGGTACTGCCCGCCCTCGAAGGTGTGCGGGTTGACCGGGATGCGCTGCATCGCGCCGGAGGTCCGGCCGCGCACCGACAGTTCGGCGGTGCCGGCCAGGCTGATGCCGAGGCGGGCGAGCTTGCCGAAGAGCGCGTTGAAGCGGGTTTCGAGCGGGCCGGCCTGGATGTAGTGCGGCTTGGACGCGTTCACGGTGGTCCTCCGGGGCGATGACGGTGACGGAGTGCTGAGTTTTCGAGAGCACTGCTCTCGCTTGAGATCAGTGTGCACGGATCGGTGCACCGAAGCAAGAGCAGTGCTCTCCAAAGTGGGCGCCGCTCTCGTTTTTGTGCACTGCTCCGGCTGTATGTCACACTGATCCACATGAGCACCGTGCGTGGGGCCAGGGAACGGGCCCGTATCGAGGTCACCGCCGCCATCAAGGACGAGGCGCGCCGCAGGCTCGCCGACGAGGGGGCCGCCAAACTGTCGCTGCGCGCCGTCGCCCGCGAACTCGGCATGGTCTCCTCGGCCCTCTACCGCTACTTCCCGAGCCGGGACGAGCTCCTCACCGCGCTGATCATCGACGCGTACGACAGCGTGGGCGCCGCCGCCGAGGCGGCCGGCGCGGCCGCCCTCGCCGCCGGGGCTCCGCCGCGCGCCCGCTGGACCGCCGTCTGCCAGGCGTTCCGCGCCTGGGCGCTGGCGCACCCGCACGAGTACGCCCTGATCTACGGTTCCCCCGTCCCCGGCTACAACGCGCCCCAGGAGACCGTCGTCCCGGCCTCCCGCGTCGCCAACGTCCTGATCGCCATCGTCCGCTCCGCCCACGAGGGCCGCGGCCTCGCCCTGCCGCCCCTGCCCGCGGTGCTGCGCGCCGAGGCCGAGCGGATGACGGCCGACTTCGGCCTGGGCCTGCCCCCGGAGGTCACCGCCGCCCTCGTCGCCGCCTGGGCGCAACTCGCCGGCCTCGTCTCCTTCGAGCTGTTCGGGCAGTTCCAGAACGTCGTCGAGGAGCGTGACGCCTTCTTCGCGCACGCCGCCGACCAGCTGGCGCACACGGTGGGCCTTCCGGCGCTCTGACGCCCGTACCCGTGCGCGGCCCGGCGGGGCGTCGGGCAGCGGCGGGGAGCGGCGGGGGACGGGGGATTCACGCGATGAGGTGGCGCATCGTCCTTCTGTTCCCCCGGCCGATGTCACCGGTTCCGGCCCGGCCGACCGGCGGCGCCCCTACTGCTCCCCGGGACGCCCCCGCCGCCGGAGGACAGCCGTGGCCCTGGCCCCCGCCCGCGCGCTCCGGTCCTTCTACGCCGTCCTGCCGACCGCGGCGCTCGCCGCGCCCGCGCCGGACGCGACCGCGTCCGCGGAGCCACCGTCTCCCAGACCTTCCTCCGGCCCCGGGCCCGCCGGGACCGTCGCCGCCCGCGTGCCCCGTGCCCCGGGCGTGCGCGGCCTGGAGATCGCGGTCCGCGCCTACGTCCGGGCCGGGGACCCGGTGCCGGCCGAGCTCACCGCCACCGGCCCGGCCGCCTCCGTCGTCGTCCTCGACCCGGGCCACGGCGACGCCCCGTGCGACTCCTCCTGGCGCGCCCGAGCGGACGCCCTGCGCGCCGGGACCACCGCCACCGGCGAGCTCGGCCAGGTCGACATCGGCCACGGCGACCGCGACCCCGCCGCCGTCCGGGCCTCCGTCGACAACCACCTCAAGACCCCCGACGGCCTGCTCCACGTCGACGGCATCTTCTTCGACGTCGTCAGCGGCGACTGCGGGCCCGCGAACGCCACCCGCGACCACGACGCCGCCCTGCGCCGCTCCGTCCAGGACACCCTGCACGCCGTTTTCGACGCCGCGGGCGGCTACCGCCCGGGCGCCGCGCTCGACCCGAGCGGCACCGCCTTCTGGCACCTCGTCCCCGACGTCCCCGACGCCACCGCCCTGAGTGCCGCCCTCGCCGCCGCCTTCGCGGAACGGCGACCCGTCACCCGACATGCGCGGGCGACCCCGACGACGCGCGCGGTCAGACTCCCGCCGTGTCCTGCCACAGGCGGGCCAGTGTCTCGTCGCCGGTGACGGCCGGGCCCGCCAGCGGGAGCCGGTTCCACAGGGCCGCGTACAGCCAGGACGCCTCGCCGGTCAGCTCGCAGTCCACCGGGTCGCCCGTGTCGCCCCGCACCGTGCGCGCCGGCTCCTTCGACAGGTGCACCGTCCACACCGCCCCCGTGTCCGCCGCCCGCACCCGCACCACCTTCGGCTCATCGGTGCGCACCCGGCTGCGCGGCCGGGCGTGGAAGCCGGTCAGCAGTTCGTCCACCCCGTCCTCCGCGAACTCCGGGGTCACCTCGGAGAACGCCACGCCCCGCGCGGCTTGGGCGTCGAAACGGTGCACGGTCGTCTCGTGCGCCTGGCGCCGCGCCCAGAACGCCAGCGGCGACGGCGCCGCCGTCGGCAGGAACGTCCAGCACACGAGCCCCTCCGGGGCCTCCGCCAGGGCCCGCACCAGCTCCGCGTGCCCCTCGCGGAACCAGCCCGGCAGCTCACCCCGCACCAGCTCGGGCGGCTCGGGGAACGGCACCGGGTCCACCAGGCCGCCCGTCACGAACCCCGTCGCCCAACGGTGCACCGCCCCCGTGTGCCGCAGCAGATCGCTCACCCGCCACTCGGGACAGGTGGGCACCGGAGCGTCGATGCCCGCCCGTTCGGCCTCGTCGGCCAGCAGCTCGCCTTCCCGCGCGAGCGTCTCCACGTACTCGGTGATCTTCATGCCCCGAGTCTGCCAGCCGCCCCTGACAATGGAGGGGTGGACGGTGAACTCTTCCCGCGCGGGCGGACCGAGGTCGCACCCGGCGCCGTGCACCTGCCCGACTGGCTCGGGCCGCGGCGCCAGCGCGAGCTCCTGGACGCCTGCCGCGCCTGGGCCCGCCCGCCCGCCGGACTGCGCACCGTCCGCACCCCCGGCGGCGGGACGATGACCGCCCGGCAGGTGTGCCTCGGCCTGCACTGGTACCCGTACGGGTACGCGCCCACCGCCGTCGACGGAGACGGGGCCCCCGTCAAGCCGATGCCCGCCTGGCTCGCCGACCTGGGACGCCGGGCCGTCACCGACGCCTACGGGACGCCCCCGCCGGCCGCGGAGGCGTACGACATCGCCCTGGTCAACTTCTACGCCGGCGACTCCCGCATGGGCATGCACCGGGACGCCGAGGAGCGCTCGCCCGCCCCGGTCGTCTCCCTCAGCCTGGGCGACGCCTGTCTCTTCCGTTTCGGCAACACCGCCTCCCGGGGACGCCCCTACCGGGACGTCGAGCTGCGCAGCGGGGACCTCTTCGTCTTCGGCGGCCCCAGCCGCCTCGCCTACCACGGGGTGCCCAAGGTCCTGCCCGGCACGGGCCCGCCCGGACTGGGGCTGACCGGCCGGCTGAACATCACCCTGCGGGTCGGCGGCCTCGGTCCCGCGTAGCCGCTGCGCTCCCGGCCTCCCGATCATGCGAGGATCCATGCATGAACGGCAACGGCGCCCCGCCGGGGGTGGGGGACGAGAACACGGCGTCGACGGCCCGCACGGCTTCCCCGGTTCCGACGGCTTCCCCGGCCTCTCCGGCTTCGACGAAGAACAAGCTGGAGCGGGGCCGCAGCGTCCTGGGCCCCGCGCTGGAGCTCGTCCACACCGGCCGGGCCCCGACGCGCGCGGTCCTGACGGCCGAGCTGGGCGTCACCCGGGCCACCGCCGGAGCCGTCGCGGCCGAGCTGGAGGCCCTCGGCCTGATCCGCGTCGACTCCCGCCCGGGCGGTGCGAGCGGCGCCCAGGGCCGTCCCTCGCACCGCCTCGCCGTTGACGAGAACGGCCCCGTGGCGCTGGCCGCCCAGGTGCACTCGGACGGGTTCCGGGCCGCCCTCGTCGGCCTCGGCGGGCGGATCGTGGCCACCGCCCCCGGCAAGGTCACCGTCTCCGCGGACCCGGCCCAGGTGCTCGGCGCGGTCGTCGGCGCGGGCGCGGAGCTGCTCGCCGCGTCGGGGCGGCGCTGCATCGGCGCCGGCCTCGCAGTGCCCTCGGCGGTCGCCGAGCCCGACGGCACGGCCCTCAACCCGCTGCACCTGGCCTGGCCGGCCGGCTCTCCCGTACGGGCCATCTTCGCCGAGTGCGTGAAGGCGGCCGGCATCGACGGGCCGGCCCTCACCGGCAACGACGTCAACCTCGCCGCGCTCGCCGAACACCGCCACGGCGCGGGCCGCAGCGCGCAGCACCTGCTGTGCGTGGCCACCGGCCACCGCGGGGTCGGCGGCGCGCTGGTGCTGGACGGCCGGCTGCACAGCGGCAGCTCCGGCCTCGCCCTGGAGGTCGGCCACCTCACGGTCAACCCCGAGGGGCGGCCCTGCCACTGCGGCAGCCGGGGCTGCCTGGACGTGGAGGCCGACCCGCTGGCCTTCCTCACCGCGGCGGGCCGTACGCCCGGCCCCGAGGTGTCGCTGCTCCAGCAGGCCCGCGACCTGCTGCGCACCGAGTACGCGCAGCCCGCGGTGCGGACGGCCGCCGAGGAGCTCATCGACCGGCTCGGGCTGGGCCTGGCCGGCTTGGTGAACATCCTCAACCCGGACCGGATCATCCTCGGCGGACTCCACCGCGAGCTGCTGTACGCGGACCCGGAACGGCTGCGCGCCGTGGTCGCGGACCGCAGCCTGTGGGGGCGCAGCGGGGGCGTGCCGATCCTGCCGTGCACCCTCGACCACAACAGCCTGGTCGGGGCGGCCGAGCTGGCCTGGCAGCCGGTGCTGGACGACCCGCTGGGGACGCTGGGCGCGGCGGCCTGAGCCGCGCGGCCCCGGAGCGGCGGGCGGGTCCCGGGTGCGTCACCCGGGCCCGGTACCGACCGCCACCGACGCCGGCACGCCCGTCACGACGGGCTGTGCGTCCACGGCGCCGATCACCGCCCGGGCGGGCTCCCGTACGGGCTTCTTCACGCCGATACGGACCGTGTGCGGCGGCGCCGCCGGGGCGGGAGCGGCCCGCAGGGAGAACCAGACCACTTTGCCGGGTCCGTCCGGCTGGTGGCGGGCACCCCACGCCTCGCTGACGGCCTCCACCAGCGCCAGCCCGCGACCACATGTCTCCAGGCCATCGGCCTCGCGCCGGACGGGCAGCCGCGGATCGCTGTCGTGCACGGAGACGGTGAGCAGCCCGAGGCGGAGTTCGATCTCGACCGTGCAGACCTTGTCGGGCTGCGCGTGGCGGTGGACGTTGCTGAGCAGCTCCGTCACGCCGAGCGCAGCCCGGTCTATGAGCGGGTCGAGCTGCCAGTGGCGCAGTTGGGCGGAGACGATCCTGCGGACCTGGCCGATCCGCGCGGGCAGGGCCTGCAGTTCCACGACGCAGTGCCTGCGGGAATGTGTGATCACGGCTGCGACTCCCCGACATCAGTGTTACGGGTGCTGCACCCTCGGTGACGCAATCTCCAGGGTCACCCACGGTCGCGCCGTCTGCAACCGAACGCGACCGAAAGCGATCCGCATAGAAACCCAAAGTGACTGTTTGCGCAGGTGAGGGGGGTACATTTCGAAAGGAGGGGGCCCTGGAACCGACAAAGGAGCAAGGCGCATGAGCACCACCGGCACCACCGGTACGACGGCCTCGAACACGGCCGCGGTGACGACCACCGTCGACGTCGACCGCAGCGACGCCGCATACCGCGCCTGGCTCAAGGAAGCCGTGCGCAAGGTCCAGGCGGACGCCAACCGCAGCGCCGACACCCATCTGCTGCGCTTCCCGCTGCCCGAGGCCTGGGGCATCGACCTCTACCTCAAGGACGAGTCCACGCACCCGACGGGCTCCCTGAAGCACCGCCTCGCGCGCTCGCTGTTCCTGTACGCGCTGTGCAACGGATGGATCCGCCCCGGACGCCCCGTCATCGAGGCCTCCAGCGGGTCGACCGCCGTCTCGGAGGCCTACTTCGCCAAGCTCATCGGCGTCCCCTTCATCGCCGTCATGCCGCGGACCACCAGCCCGGAGAAGTGCCGGCTCATCGAATTCCACGGCGGCGAATGCCACTTCGTCGACGACTCCATGAAGATGTACGAGGAGTCGGCCGACCTCGCCGCCCGCACCGGTGGCCACTACATGGACCAGTTCACGTACGCGGAGCGGGCCACCGACTGGCGCGGCAACAACAACATCGCCGAGTCGATGTACCAGCAGCTGCGCCTGGAGCGCTACCCCGAGCCCGCCTGGATCGTGGCCACCGCCGGCACCGGCGGCACCTCCGCGACCATCGCGCGCTACGTCCACTACATGCAGCACGACACCCGCATCTGCGTCCCGGACCCGGAGAACTCCTGTTTCTTCGACGGCTGGACGCGCCACGACCCGCACGCGAGCAGCGACTGCGGCTCCCGCATCGAGGGCATCGGCCGGCCCCGGATGGAGCCGAGCTTCGTGCCGGGTGCCATCGACCGCATGATGAAGGTCCCGGACGCGGCGAGCGTCGCCGCCTGCCGCGCCCTCGAACAGGCCATAGGACGCAAGGCCGGCGGCTCCACCGGCACCGGGCTGTGGAGCGCCCTGAAGATCGTCTCCGAGATGGTGGCGGAGGGCCGCACGGGCAGCGTCGTCACCCTGCTCTGCGACCCGGGCGACCGCTACCTCGACAAGTACTACTCGGACGAGTGGCTGGCGGCCCAGGGCCTGGACATCGCGCCGTACGCGAAGACGATCGAGACCCTGCTGGACACCGGAACCTGGCGCGAGCCGCAGGCCTGAGGCCGGCGCCGACCGGCGGGCCGGTCCGGTTCGCTTCGGGATCCGAGGGCGGAGCCCGGGGTCAGCCGCGTGCCGGGGCCGCCGCCAGACGGGCGTCGAGGGTGCGCACCGCCGTGCGGAAGGAGTGACCGAGCCCCGGGCGGGCGGCGGCCAGCGCCACGCGCAGGGGGGCCGGGCCGTCGGCGGCGAAGGTCCAGCGGACGAGGGTGCCGGGGGAGCGGTCGCCGGGGGAGTGCGGCCCGGCGGCCGGGGCCAGCAGCCACTCCTCCAACAGGGCCCGCAGTCCGGGGGCGTTGGTCCGGTCGACGCGGTAGGCGTAGCGCCGTGCGGCCTCCGCGGCCACGACCGTCTCCTGGAACCGGACCCCGCCCCGCAGCCTGACCTCCCGCCCGGCGCCGCCCCCGGTGGGCCGGGCCAGCGACACCGCCCGGAACCAGGCCGGCCAGCCGGTCACCTCCTCCGCCAGCGCCCGGTACAGCGCCTCGGGCGCGGCCGCCGCCCTGGCCGTGAACACCAGCCGCGTCGGAGCCTGTTCGAGGAAGTCCAGCCCCACGGGGCGGAGTCGGCGGGCCATGGCGTTACCCCCTGCGGTCGATGCGGTGATGGCGGGCCTCGCCCCGTCACGATATCTGCCTGCCCGTCAGTTGTCGCCGCCGACAGGGTGGTTACTGGCCCGGACCGGACCAGGCCGGGCCGCCGGGGCGGGGGCGGGGGCGGGGGCGGGGGCGTGGGCCGCGTGGCGGCGTCCCGCCCGGTGCGCGACCGTCGGTCGGCCGGGTCGTTCGGGCGGCCGGTCGGGCGGCGCGTGGGACGCCGGCGGTGGTGGCCCCGCACGGCGGGGGAGGCGGCCGGGCGGAGGTTTCGCGCGGGGGGACGCCGCGGGCGGTCGCTCCGTTCACCGTGGGGGCCGCCTTCACGCGAACGGGGCCTGGGCAGGGCCCTCTTGGCGCGGGATGCTGGAAGCGGCCGACCCCGCCGCGCGCGGGCTCCGATCCACCGCCCTCCCCGCGGAGGCCCCATGCCGCAGCCCGCCGCACCCGACGCAGTCCCGCCGGACGGGGCGCAGCCCGTCACCCGGCCGCTCGCACCGTCGCCGGCGCCCCCGCTCGCGCTCGAACTGTTCGTGCACGGGGTCGCCGGAGCCGCCCCGGGTGAGCTGCTCCGCGATCCGCATCCCGTCCGCGTGACGGGCGACTCCACCGCCGCCGTGTTCCGCCGGGCCGAGGACGCCGACGCCGAGGCCCACCCCGAGCGCTACGCCGGACGGCCCGTCCCCGAGGCCTACTGCTGGTCCCGGCTCACCTCGGGCAACGGCGCCCGTGCGCTGTGGCTGCTGCTCCTGCCGTTCATGGTGGCCAACCTCGCCCACTGGGCGCGGCCCGCCACCGCCCCCGGCGGGCCACCCCCGCGGGCGGTGCGCGCGTACGGGCTGCTGGTGCGGCTCCTCGCCCTCAGCCTCACCGTGCTGCTCGTCGCGGCCGCCTGTGAGGTGGCGCTGGACCTCCTCGCGTGGCAGTGCGCGGGCGCTCACGCCTGCACGGGGTCCCGGTCGTGGCTCGCCTTCCTGAGGCCCGGCGGCTGGTGGGCCCAGCCGGGCCGGCGGCTCGCGCTCGGCGCCCTCGCCCCGGTCGCGCTCACCGCGCTGCTCTGGTTCCTGTCGGCCCGCACCTGGAGCGCGTACGAATCCCAGCCCCCGCCGGCCGGGGGCGGGGACGGGGTCGGCCGCTCCGCCGGGGGTGTCGACGCCCCCGCCGTTCCGCAGGGGCCCGGCACCCCGCCGGCCGCGGGCCGGGACGGGCCGGGCGGTGCCCGCACCCCGGGACGGGACGGCGTGCCGGGGGGCGCCGGGCCCGCGGACGCGCCACTGGGGCGGCCCGGGTTCTGGTACGGACGGCGGATCGTGGCCCGGCTGCGCGCCGGGCACACCGCCGCCGGCCTGCTGACCGTGGCGTACGCCGTCGCCGCCCCCACCGCCCGCGAGGACCGCGCTTCCGCCGCCCCCGGCGGTCTGCTCGCCGCCGGCTGGGCGGTGCAGGGGCTGCTCGCCGCCGGGGCGGTGGCCGTGCTGTGGGTCGTGTGCCGGCGCGGCCGTACCGAGGAACGGCCCGACCACCGGCTCGACCGGGCCGCCGTCACCCTGCTGCCCGCCTGCGCCCTCGCGCTGCTGGCCGCCGCGCTCCTCTACGCCGGCTGGTCACGGCCCGGCTGGACCTCACGGGGGAGGCTCCCCGGAGACTTCGCCTTCGGGGCGCTGATGCTCGCCCAGGGCGGCTGCGTCCTCGCCCTCGCCCTCGTCGCCCGCCGCCTCCACCGCCGGACGCCCACCCCCGGCGCCGTCCTCGGCGGACTGGGCGGCCCGGCCGTCGCCCTGCTCGGCTGCGCCCTCGGCGGGGTCATGTCCGGCGGCGTCTCCCAGCGCGTCGCCGACTGGCTCGACGGGGCGAGCGCCCCCGCCGCCCCCGGCGCCCCGCTGCCCGGGCCGCCCGTCCTGCTGTCCTGGCAGGCGGCCGTCCTCCCGCCGCTGCTGCTCGCGCTGGCCCTGGTCGCCGCCACCGCCGGGATCCGGGCCGCCGCGATACGCCGCACGGCAGCCGCCACCGTCGCGGCCGAGTATCCCGGGGCGGTCCCCGACCCCGATCGCAGCCGGCGCATCGCCGGGGCGCGGGCCGCCGCCGCCCTGACCGACACCGCCCCCTGGTTCGTGGGCGCCGTCTGCGCGGTCACCCTGCTGCTCGGCGCCGGAGCCCTCGCCGGGGCCTGGGCGAGCGGCCGGGTCCCGGCCGAGGCCGCCCGGCACGCCCACCCGCTCCTCGCGGCCGCCGCCCGGGCCGCCCAGGACAGCGGCTCCTGGCTCATCGGCTTCGGCATGGCCGCCTTCGTCGCCCTCGGCCGCCGCGCCTACCGCGACCCCGCCTCCCGCCGCACCATCGGCATCCTCTGGGACGTCGGCACCTTCTGGCCGCGCGCCGCCCACCCCTTCGCCCCGCCCTGCTACGCCGAGCGGGCCGTGCCCGACCTGACCTGGCGGATGACCGGCTGGACCGCCCGCACCGGCGGCCGGCTCGTCATCTCCGGGCACTCCCAGGGCAGCGTGCTCGCGGCGGCCGCCGTCTGGCAGCTGCCGCCCGCGACCCGCCGCCGCGTCGCCCTCCTGACGTACGGGTCACCGCTGGCCCGGCTCTACGGCCGCTGGTTCCCCGCCTACTTCGGCCCCGGCCCGCTCGCCGCCCTCCACCGCGACCTCGACCGCTGGCGCAACCTGTGGCGGGCCACCGACCCCATCGGCGGGCCCGTCGGGGCCGGCGCCGACGCGGACGGCCGCGTCGACCGGGGCCCCCTCGCCGACCCCGTCGCCTACGGGCGCGACCCGCTGTACCCGCTGCCCGCGCCGATCCTGCGCCACGGCGACTACCAGGCCGATCCGGCCTTCAGCGCCGAACGCGACGCGCTCCTGGCCCGCCTGGCCGCCACCGACACCGCCACCCGGACCGGCGTACGGGAGGACGCGGAGCTGCCCGCCCCGCGGATCAGCAAGGCGCCGGCAGCACCGGCAGATCCTCGGGGAACAGCAGGGTGAGCTCGTCCGTGCCCGCCTCCGCCAGCTGCGCCACCCGGCTCGCGTGCCGCTCCACCATCGACTCGAAGGTCTGCCGGGCGGTCCGGCCGTTGCCGAACCCCGGGCCCTTCGGCAGCTCCGTGAAGTACTCCAGCAGCGCCTTGCCGGTCCCCTCGCCCAGCCGGTACTCGTGCTCCTCCGCCTGCTGCTCCACGATCCGCAGCAGTTCCCGCGGCCCGTAGTCGCCGAAGGTGATGGTCCGTGAGAACCGCGACGCCACCCCCGGGTTCACGGTCAGGAACCGCTCCATCTCCTCCGTGTACCCGGCGACGATCACCACCACCGCGTCCCGGTGGTCCTCCATCAGCTTCACCAGCGTGTCGATCGCCTCGCGCCCGAAGTCCCGGCCCGAGTCCTCCGGCGCCAGCGCGTACGCCTCGTCGATGAACAGCACCCCGCCGCGCGCCCGGTCGAAGGCCTCCTGCGTACGGATGGCCGTGGACCCGATGTGCTCGCCGACCAGGTCCACCCGGGACACCTCCACCAGGTGGCCGCGCTCCAGCACCCCCAGCGAGGCGAGGATCTCCCCGTAGAGCCGGGCGACCGTGGTCTTGCCGGTGCCCGGGGAGCCCGTGAACACCAGGTGCCGGCGCACCGAGGCCGCCTTGAGGCCCGCCTGCTGCCGCCTGCGCCCCACCTCGATCATGTCCGTGAGGGCGCGCACCTCGCGCTTGACGCTGTCCAGCCCGACCAGCGCGTCCAGCTGTCCGAGCACTTCGTCCGCGGCCCGGCCGGCCCCGGCCGGCGCTTCGCGCGTACGGGCCTCCGGCACCGGCACGGAGGCCGGCCCGGGCGCCGCCGGCCGCCCCACGACGGTCCGCGCGGCCGTCACCGTACCGCTTCCGGGCCGCGCCCCGGCGGGGTCGGTGCCCGCGGCCGCCTCGGCGGTGAGCCGGGTCCCCGGCCCGTCGCCCGTACACCCCTCGACCAGCGGGCCGTCCTCCGCGAACTCGTAGCCCCCGCGCGCGCAGCGCTCGGCGTGGCAGCCGGTGAGCGTGCTGCGGCAGCCGTCGATGACGTGGAAGCCGAAGCCGGAACCGCCCGACACCCGGCAGTCCGTGAAGGTGCCCCGCCCGCCCGCCGACACGTAGAACCCGGCCTCGGCGGACGCGGTGACCGTGACCCGCTCCACGGCGGGGTCGGCGCCCTTGGTGACGATCACCCCCGTCTGCACCCCGTCGACGGTGCAGTCGCTCACCGTGCCGCCGCTGCCGTGGTCGCGGAACCACGCCCCGGTTCCCGCCTCCCGGATCCGGCAGTCCTCCAGCCGGGCGGTGGCGCCGTCGCTCACGGAGACGGCGGTGTTGCGGACCTGGGCCAGGTCGCTGTCGATCACGTCGGCGCGCGAACCCCGGTCCAGGACGAACACGGCGTCCGGCACGTCGTGCAGCCGGCAGGACTCCAGGGCGGCGGTGGCCCCGTCACTGATCCACACCGCCGGGTAGTCGCCCGTGCTGTCGTGGATCTCGCAGGACTCGGCCTCGACCCTGGTTCCCGGGTCCCACACCGACAGGCCGTTGCGCCCGAACCGGCGGACCGTGGTGCGGCTGAGGGTCAGCACGGAGCGGGAGCGCAGGTCGACGGCGTTCTCCGGGATGTCGTGGATGTCGCAGCCGGCGAGCGAGAGCACCGCCTCCGTGTCGAGGGTGACCCCGTCGCCCGAGGTGCGGTGCACGGAGCAGTCGGTGAGGCGGGCGGCGGCCCGCGCCGCGACCTGCACCCCGCTGCCCTTGATCTCGTACACCTCGCAGCCCAGCGCCTCCAGACCCGAGCCCTCGCCGCTGACGGCGATGCCCGCGCCGATCGCGTGGTGGATCCGGCAGCGCTCCAGCCGGGGGTGCCCGCCGCGCACCGAGAACCCGGCCTGCCCGGCGGCGACCACCTCGCACTCCTCGAACACCCCGCCGCCGCCGTCCAGGACGGCGATGCCCACCCCGGCCGGGTTCTCCACCGTGCAGCGGCGCACCAGGGGTCGGGCCCCGCCGCGCACCTCGATGCCGGACGCCGACTTGGTGTGCACCCGCAGGTCGCTGAACTCGGGGGAGCCGTCCTCGACGAGCAGCGCGGGCGCCGCCCGGTCCGCCCCCTCCAGATGGAGGTCCTGGACCACGGCCGAGGCGCGCACCGTGAGCGCGACCCCGTCCAGCGGGGCGATCCGCACCGAGCCGGCCGCCGCGCCCTCGGGCCCGCGCAGGATGACGGCATGACACAGCACCAGGTTCTCCCGGTAGGTGCCCGGGGCGACCGACAGCACGTCGCCGTCGCCCGCCACCGCGAGCGCCGCGCTCAGTGTCGGATACTCACCTGAACGCCGCCGCCACCGCGAGGTCCCGCCCTGCGTCACCTGGACCGTGCCCTGAGCCATTGTGCTGTCGTGCCCCCACCCTCGTACTCGCGCCGCCGGACGGGCCGGAGCGGCTGAAGCGGCCGCCGCCCCGCCCGGGTGCCGAAGCGGCCGGACGGGCCTGCTGCTCCACCGTAGCGCGCGCGGGGCCCGGGAGTTGCCAGGTCAGCTGCCCGCACCCGCCCGGCCCCAGTCGGGCCCGGCCGCCGCCCACGCCCGGTCCAGACGCATGTACCGCCGATGCATGAGCCTGCGTACGACGAGCCGGCGGAGCGTCTCGGCGAGCGCGGCCGCCGTGAGCGCCGCGGCCAGCCCGGCCATGGCGGCGTGGAAGGACGCCGCCCCGGGATCGAGCGGCTGCCCCACGAGCCGGCCCCGGATGTCGGTCCATATCCGGAACCGGTCGCCCGGACGGGGCGGTTCCTCCGCCGCGGGGACCGCGCCCTCGTGACGGGTGCCGTCGGGCGCGGTCCACGAGGCCACGATCGTGGTCCGCGCCGGTGCCGTCGCCGTCTGCTGCGCCGTGGGATCGGCGACGGCGCCGGCCCGCGCGCCCGCCGCGGCCGCGGGGCGCACCACCACGGCCGGGACCAGGTACCTCTCCTGCCGCTGCTCGTGCGCGGCGCGCTGGAGGATCCCGTCCACCCGCAGGCCGGCGGCCCAGCCGACGGCCGGGGCCACCAGCAGCACGCACACCAGCGCGACGAAGGCCACCCACGCCTCGACGAGGTCGGTCGGCCTGCGCAGCGGATTGCGCCGCCAGCGCCACACACCCATTGCTGTCCGCACGGTCCGGCTCCCCCTGCCCATGCCAGTCTGCGTCTGTCCGCGCGCCCAAGCCTTCCGCATACCCGGAGGACGCGCATTCCGGGACGCGCGGGACGTCCGTCACCCGATCCGGTGCTCCCGCTCCGGCGGGGTGTCCGTGCGTCCCGCATGCTCCAACGGCCCCGCGCCGCCGGTTGGTTCCAGCGGGGCCCGCGAGCCCCCCGAAGGTGTCAATCCGCCCGCCTGCCCGTCCCCTCCGGCGGCCCCCGTACCGCCGCGCCGCCCGCCGTGGTCAGTGGCGGGCCGGGGCGTGGACCGGGGGCCGGTGTCCCGGGCGGGAGGGGGCGGGGTCACTCCAGGACGCGCACCTCGTCGCCCACGCGCACCGTGCCCGGGACGACCGGCACCAGCTGGCGCCCGAACGCCAGCGACTTGCCGATGCGCCGGTGGCGGGCCAGGGTCTTGAGGGGTTCGCGGCCGCGCTCCGCCGTGGCCTGGTCCGTGGTGGTGACGATGCACCGCCCGCACTCGCGCACGCCCCGGAAGACGGCGTCGCCGATCGCGACGCGCAGCCAGCCGTCCTCGGCCCAGGCGTCCATGGTCCCGCCGACCACCAGATTGGGGCGGAAGCGGTTCATCGGGAGCGGTCCCTCTTCGGGGTGGTCGCCCTCGGCGATCAGGGAGTTGAGGGCGTCCAGCGAGGCGGTGGTGGCCAGCAGCACCGGATAGGCGTCGGCGAGGCTGACCGTTTCCCCCGGCAGGGCGTAGTCGGGATCCACGGGGCGGCGTACGGCCGGGTCGTCGAGGTGCACCAGCCGGGCGGGCTCCCCGAGGAAGGAGCTGAACCACTCGGCGGCGGCCGTCGAGGCGACGACCGTGTCGACCTTCTTGCCGAACAGGACGACCGGCTCCAGCGGGCCCGGTTCCGGCACCTCCACCACCAGGTCCGCCATGCCGGGTGCCGACAGGGCGACCCGGCCGCCGGTCAGCGGGCGCGCCGAGGCCAACGCCAGCCGCGCCTGCTGGCGTTGGGTGATGACGGCGCCCGCCGGGTCGACCACGGCCCAGCGGCGGTCGCCGGCCGGGCCCCAGGGCTCCACGGTCATCTCGTCGGGAGCGGTCCCCGCCACCGATTTGACGGGATGGACGTGGAGGGACCGGACGTACAAGTTCGACATGGGGGCATCTTGCCAGCCGCCCGCGCCGGGGCCCCAGCCCGTTTCGCGCAGGGCGCAGTGTTCCGGCCGCCCGGTTCCGGCCGCCGCCGCCGAACCACCGTCCGGCGGGGTTCGGCCCCCGGCCCCGGCCCCGGGGCGGTCGGGGCGGGGCGGTGGGGCGGTCGGTCAGTAGCCGCGGCCCTGGTACTGCCCCCCGTACGGGTCCTGGTACGAGGGGACCGCCGCGGCGGTCGGGACGGCCGCCGGCATCGGCGCCGCCATCCGCAGGGGGGCCGCCACCGGCACGGAAGCCGCCATGGGCATGGCGGCCGCCATCGGCATGGGAGCCGTCATCGGGCGCGGGGCGGCCGGCCGCATGGCCTCGTACCCGCTGCCCGCGGCGAGCGGACGCGGCTGCTGCGGCTGGGGCTGCGGCTGGGGGACGAACCCGGCGCGCGGCGCGACCTGCTGCTGCGGGACGTACGGGGCCGGCGCGTGCTGAAGCGGAACCGGCATGGGGGCCGGCGCGGCCTGCTGCTGCGGGTACCCGTAACCGTACGCGGGCGTCGGCGTCTGCTGGGGCGACGCGGGCGGGAGGGCGGGCATGGAGGAGGCGAGGGCCGGCAGGTATCCACCGCTCGGGTAACCGGCACTGGGGGACTCGTAGGCGGCCGGGACGCGGATCGGGGCGATCTGCGGAGTCCCGCGTTCTGCGACGAGGGAGTCGTAGATGGGGGTGTCCGGGAAAGAGGGCGCGGAGTAGTAACCGCCGCCATAAGTGGAGCGGGGGGAGGTCATGGGAGACAAGTTAAGCCCACGACTTCACGGGGTCCATAGCCAGGTGCCGCCAACACCGCTCTGACCTGCATATTCCCAGGTCAGAGCCACAGCTTTCACTTGGTGTTCACGTGCACGGTTCGCCACATGCACCCCATCTTGTTCCCACTCGTACTCGGCCGTTGGCCCGTGCACGCATTCGGAGCTGAAGGGGCGTCACAACGCGGTGACCTCGGGCGACTCCGTGGTGACGTTCCGTCAGGCCGAATTCCGGGCGGCGGATGGTTTCAGGCGTCGCTCGGGCGGGCATAGGTTCGGCCCTTCCAGGCGGCCCCGCGCCCCCGGTAGTGCTGCACGGCCGAGTCGACGGTCATGAGCAGGTACAGCAGGGCGGTGAAGGGCAGCAGCGGCGCGAGGGCCGCAGGCTGGCGGTAGTAGCGCAGCATCGGCAGGTAGGTGCCGGCCATCAGCAGCCACGCCAGGGCTCCGGCCGCGCCGACGGCGGGGCGGCCGGTCGCGAGCCCGGCGGACAGGGCCGCCGGAGGGACCAGGTAGACCAACGCCAGCCCGGCCACCGCTGCGGCCAGCAGCGCGGGCCGGTGGCGGAGTTGGGCGTACGCGCTGCGCGAGACCATCCGCCACAGGCCGGCCAGGTCCGGGTACGGGCGGACGCTGTCCACCCGCTCCGCCAGCCCCAGCCAGATCCGGCCGCCGGAGCGCTGGACCGCCCGGGCGAGGGCGACGTCGTCGATGACGGCCTGGCGGATGGAGTCCGGGATCCCGGCGCGGACGGCCGCCTCGGTGCGCAGCAGTACGCAACCGCCGGCGGCCGCCGCGGTGCGGGCGTCGGGGCGGTTGATCCGGCGGAAGGGGTACAACTGCGCGAAGAAGTACACGAAGGCGGGCACGACGAGCCGCTCCCACGTGCCGGCCACGCGCAGGCGGGCCATCTGGGAGACGAGGTCCAGCCCGGCGGTGCTCGCGGCGGAGACCAGCTCGCGGAGGCTGTCGGGCTCGTGCGCGATGTCGGCGTCGGTGAGCAGCAGGTACTCGGGGGCGTCCGGCGCGCTCCGGGTCGCGTGGGTGATCCCGTGGCGCAGGGCCCACAGCTTGCCGGTCCACCCGGGCGGCGGGTCGGAGGGGGTGAGCACGGTGAGGGGCAGGCCGGGCTGCTCGGCGGCCAGGCGGCGGGCGAGCGCGGCGGTGCCGTCGGAGCTTCCGTCGTCGACCAGGACGATGCCCGCCGGGCCGGGATAGTCCTGGGCGAGGAGGGACGGCAGGCTGCGGGGCAGCACTCCGGCCTCGTCCCTGGCCGGGACGACGACGGCGACGGAGGGCCAGCGGGCGGGGGCGGTGCGCGGGGGGAGCCGGACGTCGGTGCGCCAGAACATGCCCTGGGCGAGGGTGAGCCAGAGCCAGGCGGCGAGGGAGGCGTAGGCGGCGATGAGGAGGCCCATGCCGGCAGTCTGGCCGACCCGGGCCGGACGTGTCCCGCATCGGCGCCGCACGGCGCGCTGCGGGGCCCGCCCCGGGTCCGGATCCGGCGAATGGCGGGGTTGTTCATCCGGTTTTGCTGTCATCTGTCACGGTGGAGTTCGGGCGGCTGGCTGGCGCGTCGACTAGGGTGACCCGGTGAAGATCGCGCTCATGGACTCGGGAATCGGCCTCCTCGCTGCGGCCGCCGCGACGCGTCGGCTGCGGCCCGACGCCGATCTGCTGCTGTCCTCCGACCCGGACGGGATGCCCTGGGGCCCCCGTACCCCCGCCGACCTCACCGAGCGGGCCCGGGCCGTCGCCCGGGCGGCCGCCGCGCTGCGGCCCGACGCCCTGATCGTGGCCTGCAACACCGCCTCCGTGCACTCCCTGGCCACGCTGCGGGCCGAGCTGGAGCCCGGCATCCCCGTGATCGGCACCGTCCCGGCGATCAAGCCCGCCGCGGCGGCCGGCCGCCGGGTGGCCATCTGGGCCACCCCCGCCACCACCGGCAGCCCGTACCAGCGCGGACTGATCCGCGACTTCGCCGCCGGCGCCGCCGTCACCGAGGTACCGTGCCCGGGCCTCGCCGACGCCGTGGAGCACGCCGACGAGGAGGCCGTCGCGCGCACGGTCGCCGCCGCGGCCGAGCTGACGCCGGCCGACGTGACGGACGTGGTCCTCGGCTGCACGCACTACGAGCTCGTCGAGGACTCCATCCGGGCCGCCCTCGCCGTGCGCACGGGCGGGGCCCGGCTGCGGTTCCACGGCTCCGCCGAGGCCGTCGCCGTGCAGGCCCTGCGCCGCATCGGAGCCGAGCCCGCGCCGGGGCTGCCGCAGACGGGCGGCCTGACGGTCCTGCACAGCGGCCGGCCGTCCGCCCTCTCCGCGGCCGCCCTCGGCTACCCGGAGGGCCGCCTGCTGGCCGGCTCCGGCCAGGGCGCCGGGGTGGGGCGCTAGGTGTATTGCCCAGTGAGGTTGGGGACGCGGCTGGCGGGTGGTTTGCCTGCGAGCGCGGTGTGTCCGCGGTGGT
>NZ_JBBDHD010000055.1:0-46819 GCF_044129415.1 Streptomyces racemochromogenes | reverse complement strand
CGTTCGCCTACCAGTCGGTCTCGGCGGCCCTCGGCCCGGGGGGCGGGGACGCCGGGCTCGGGCCCCGGGTCCCGGCCCGGATCGAGGCCCGCTCCCGGGCCCGGGTCCGGGCCGGTGGCGTCCGGCTCGGTCTCCGGCCAGGAGACACGGCGGTGACTGCCCTGCGTATCGCTCACGTCGCTCGCTCCACTGGTCCGGCCCCGGCTGGTTCGGGCACGGCACCCTAGCGGGAGCGGCCGTCACGCACCAAAGCCGTTCGACTACCCAGCGTGTCGAACGAACGGGTGTACCGAAGGTGTCGCGGCGACCGTACCGAAATGTCGGCACATCGCCATGTCGTCATGTCGTGGCGCGGGCATGTCCCCCATCCGCCCGACGGTCAGTGGTCGAGCCGGTAGTCGAAGGCGCGGGCCGTGTTCGCCGCGAGGGCGGTGGCCATGGCGTCCTCGTCGATCCCGCGCACCGCCGCCATCGCCCGCACCGTCAGCGGGATCAGGTACGGCGCGTTGGGCCGCCCGCGGTAGGGCGCCGGGGTCAGGTACGGGGCGTCCGTCTCGACGAGCACCAGCTCCAGCGGAGCCACCGCCAGGGCCTCCCGCAGCGGCGCCGCGTTCTTGAAGGTGACCGTGCCTGCGAAGGACATGTAGTACCCGGCAGCCGCGCACTCCCGGGCCATCTCCGCGTCCCCGGAGTAGCAGTGGAAGACCGTCCGCTCGGGCGCGCCCTCCTCGCGCAGCACCCGCAGCACGTCGGCGTGGGCGTCGCGGTCGTGGATGACGAGGGCCTTGCCCTGCCGCTTCGCGATCTCGATGTGGGCCCGGAAGGAACGCTCCTGCGCGGCCATCCCCTCCGGCCCGGTGCGGAAGTGGTCCAGCCCGGTCTCGCCGACCGCCTTGACGTGGCCGAGGGCGGCCAGCGCCTCGATCTCGGCGAGGGCGTCGTCCAGCGCCCCTTCGCCGCCGCCGGTCCGGGCGCCCTGCCGCGACCAGCCGTCCGGGTCGCCCAGGACGATGCGGGGGGCCTCGTTGGGGTGCAGCGCCACCGCCGCGTGCACGTTCGCGTGGGCCGCCGCGGTCTCGGCGGCCCAGCGCGAGCCCTTCACGTCACAGCCCACCTGCACGACGGTGGTCACACCCACCGACGCCGCCTTCGCCAGCCCCTCCTCGACGGTGCCGGACTGCATGTCGAGGTGGGTGTGCGAGTCGGCCACCGCCACCCGCAGCGGTTCGGGCAGCGGGGGCGGGGCGTCCTTGGCGGCGGCCGAGGAGGAGGAAGGGCGAGCGCTCATGGGCCGATCTTATGACCGGCGCAGCCGCCCCAGCAGGCGGGCGAGCAGGCCGGGACGCCGCCCGGGCTCGTTGACGGCGACCGGCCCCGGGGAGTCGTGGGAGGGCCTGCGCTGCCTCGGGGGACGCGGCGGGTTCTCCCCGGCCGGCACGGGTCCGGCGATCCCGGGGGCGATGCGGTGGTGGTAGAGACGGTCGATGGTGGCGTTCACCTGGGAGACCGTGCCGGCCCGCATGATCCGCACGACGTGCCCGCCGCAGTTCAGGCAGGTCGGATTGGACAGCGGGGAGGGCACCCGCTCGCCGTTCACCTTGTACATGATGAACGGCTGACCCTTGCCGTCGGTGTGGTGCTCAATCGCGTAGGACTGCTCCCACCCGTACCCGCACTTCATGCACGCGAAGGAGTAGGCCTCGTGCACGGTCTGCACATCGGACGTGGAAACGGCGGCAGGCCCTGCGGCGGGGACGGGTACCGGGGTGTCTGCGATCTCACTCATGCCAGCTCCTCTTGTTCCACTGGTGCCATTGACAGTGGACGCCTCTTCGGGCGGGAGCGCATCAGGCCCTGTCCAGTGTTGGACTCTCTTTGGGCCAGTCATGTCTCAAAGCGGCCGGTGCGCGGTCTGAGCTTTGCTTTTCAGGTTAGCTCTTTACCGATCTACGGCATCTTTTGTGCCGCATTCTTTGCCGCCACCACCGCGTCGAAGACGTCGCGCTTGGGTACTCCGGCCTCGGCCGCGACCGCCGCGATGGCCTCCTTGCGCCGCTCCCCCGCCTCCTCGCGCACCCGCACCCGGCGCACCAGCTCCTCGTCGTCCAGGTCCGCCGGCCCGGCGGCCGGCGCCCCCTCGACCACGATGGTGATCTCGCCGCGCACCCCCTCGGCGGCCCACTCGGCCAGCGCACCCAGGCCGCCGCGCTTGACCTCCTCGTACGTCTTGGTGAGCTCGCGGCACACGGCGGCCCGCCGGTCGGCACCGAACACCTCGGCCATGGCCGCCAGGGTGTCGTCGAGCCGGTGCGGGGCCTCGAAGTAGACGAGCGTGCGCCGCTCGCCCTCGACCTCGCGGAGCCGGCCGAGCCGCTCGCCCGCCTTGCGCGGCAGGAACCCCTCGAAGCAGAACCGGTCCACGGGGAGCCCGGAGAGCGCGAGAGCGGTGAGGACGGCGGACGGCCCGGGCACGGCCGTGACCTTGAGGTCCTTCTCCACGGCGGCGGCGACCAGCCGGTAGCCGGGGTCGGAGACCGAGGGCATGCCCGCGTCGGTGACCAGCAGCACCCGACGGCCCGCCTCCAGGGCCTCGACCAGCTCGGGGGTGCGGGCGGACTCGTTGCCCTCGAAGTACGACAGGACCCGCCCGGTGGTGTGCACGCCCAGGCCCTGGGTGAGCCGGCGCAGCCGCCGGGTGTCCTCGGCGGCGATCACGTCGGCCCGCTCCAGCTCGGCGGCGAGGCGGGGCGGGGCGTCGGCGAGGTCGCCGATCGGGGTCCCGGCGAGGACGAGCACGCCGTCGGAGGAGGGGGATCGGTCGGCGCGGGGCTGGTCTGCTGTCACCGGCTCATCCTCTCATTGGGGCTCGTGGGGACTGGGGTTCGCACAGGGGCGTTCCCTACGATGACCCGGTGACCAGTACCGCGACGCCGCCGCCCAGCCCCGCGGGGGCCCCGCCCGTCCCGCCGGGCGGAGGCGGCCCCGAGCACGAACCGCCCGTGTGGCTGCGCCGCCTGCGCGGGTTCGGCTACGCGCCGGCCGCGCCGGCCGCCGATGTCCGCACCCGCCTCGTGCCCCCGTACGCCCGGCCGTCCGTCCAGCTCTGGACGGCGCTCGGGATCGGGGAGGCGGGCCGGGAGAAGTGGCAGCGGGCCATGGCGTGGGCGGGGCCGCTGCTGGTGGCGCTGGTCGCGGGCGTGCTGCGGTTCACGCACCTGGGCAGCCCGAAGGCGGTGATATTCGACGAGACGTACTACGCGAAGGACGCGTGGGCCACGATCCGGCAGGGCTACGAAGCCAGTTGGCCCAAGGATGTCGACAAGTCGATCCTCGCGAATCCCGACGCCGTCCCGCTGCCGACCGACCCCGGCTACGTGGTGCACCCGCCGGTCGGCAAATGGGTGATCGGGCTCGGCGAGTGGATGTTCGGCTTCGACCCCTTCGGCTGGCGGTTCATGACGGCGCTGCTCGGCACCCTGTCCGTCCTGATGCTGTGCCGCATCGGCCGGCGCCTCTTGCGCTCCACCTTCCTCGGCTGCCTGGCGGGCGCGCTGCTCGCGGTCGACGGCCTGCACCTGGTGATGAGCCGCACCGCCCTGCTCGACCTGGTGCTGATGTTCTTCGTGCTGGCCGCCTTCGGGGCGCTGGTCGTCGACCGCGACCGGGCCCGGGCCCGCCTCGCCGCGGCGCTCCCGGTCGACGAGGAGGGCCGCGCCCGACCGGACGCGGGCGTCGCGGAGACCCTCCGGCTGGGCTGGCGCCCGTACCGGCTGCTGGCCGGCGTCTGCCTGGGCCTGGCGTTCGGCACCAAGTGGAACGGCCTGGTGGTGCTGGCCTTCTTCGGGGTCCTGACCGTGCTGTGGGACGCGGCCGCGCGCCGCACCGCCGGCGCGGGCGCCCCGTACGCGGCGATGCTGCGCCGCGACGCGCTGCCCGGGTTCCTCTCGACGGTGCCGGTGGCGATCGCCGTGTACCTGACGTCCTGGCTCGGCTGGATCCTGAGCCCCGACGACGGCAGGGGCGGTTACTTCCGCGACTGGGCCGCCAAGTCCGACCAGAACAGCTCGCTGTCCTTCCTGCCGGAGTGGCTGCGCAGCCTGTGGCACTACGAGACCGAGGTCTACAAGTTCCACGTGGGCCTGACCTCCGGCCACACCTACCAGTCCAACCCGTGGAGCTGGCTGGTGCTGGGCCGGCCGGTGTCCTACTTCTACGAGTCCCCCTCCCCCGGCACCGACGGCTGCCCGGCGACCGAGGCGGGCAAGTGCGCCCGCGAGGTGCTGGCGCTGGGCACGCCGCTGCTGTGGTGGACGGGCTGCTTCGCGCTGCTGTACGTGCTGTGGCGCTGGCTGTTCCGGCGCGACTGGCGGGCGGGCGCGATCGCGTGCGCGCTGGCCGCGGGCCTGCTGCCCTGGTTCAACTACCAGGAGCGGACGATCTTCTACTTCTACGCGGTGGTCTTCGTCCCCTACCTGTGCCTGGCGGTGGCGATGATGATCGGCGCCCTGTTGGGGCCGGCGGGCTCCTCGGAGCGGCGGCGGGCCCTCGGGGCGATCGGGGCGGGCGTGCTGGTGCTCCTGATCATCTGGAACTTCATCTATTTCTGGCCGATCTACACCGGCCAGACCCTGCCCATGGACTCGTGGCGTGGCCGGATGTGGCTGGATACGTGGATCTGACGTGGAGGTGCGCCCCTACCCGCGCGTAAGGTGAGCCCCGAGGTTCTTTGAACGTGTTCAGAGAACGGGGGCTCCCGGGGAGGGGACGGACATGCACGGGGCGGCAAAGGGTGCCATCGTCGGCGGGGTAATCCTGGCGGTGGCCGGCGGAGCGGCGTACGGGGTGGTCACCCTGGTGGGTGACAGCGGCGGCACCGACGGCAGCGGCAAGAACGGCGCGGTCCCCACCGGCTCGGTCACCGCGCAGAAGGCGGCCGGCCCCGTCACCGACCAGGAGACGGCCCGGGTCGCCAAGGACTTCCTGGCCGCGTGGGCGTCCGGCGACGCCCGCACGGCCGCCGAGCTGACGAACAACGCCCCCGCCGCGCAGCCGGTGATGGCCGATTTCCGATCCCGGAGCGCCGTCTCCAAGACGGTCATCACCCCCGGCACCGCGAACGGCGCCACCGTGCCCTTCAAGGTCGAGGCCGAGATCACCCACGAGGGGACCACCACGCCCTTCGTCTACGACTCCCAGCTGACCGTCGTCCGCGGCACCGGCAGCGGCAAACCGCTCGTCGACTGGCAGCCCTCGGTGATCCACCCCCAGCTGCAGAAGGACGAGCGGCTGCGCGCGGGCACCCCGGCCAGCCCGCCCGTCCAGGCCCTCGACCGCCACGGCAAGGAACTGACGCCCGAGCGCTACCCGTCGCTGCGCCCGGTGCTGGACGCGCTGCGCACGACGTACGGGCAGAAGGCGGGCGGCACCCCCGGCGTCGAGGTGTGGATCGAACCGGCCACCGCCGACGCCCCCAAGCGGACCCTGGCGACGCTGGTCGAGGGCAAGCCCGGGCAGCTGCGGACCGTGCTGGACGCCGACGTGCAGGCGGCGGCGGAGAAGGCGGTGGGCCAGTACGAGGAGGCCTCGGTCGTCGCGGTCCAGCCGAGCACCGGCGACATCCTGGCGGTGGCCAACCACCGCCGCGACGGCTTCAACGCGGCGATGCTGGGCCGTCGGGCACCCGGCTCGACGATGAAGATCGTGACGGCCGCGATGCTGCTGGAGAAGGGACTGGTGGCGGCCGACCGGCCGGCGGCGTGCCCGGCGAGCGCCACGTGGGACGGCAAGGTCTTCCGCAACCAGGGCGGCTTCTCCCTCCAGGGCCAGCCTTTCTCGGCCAGCTTCGCCCGGTCCTGCAACACCGCCTTCATCAGCCTGATCGACGACGTGAAGGACAACGGCGCACTGCCGCGGACGGCCAAGGAGGCCTTCGGCATCGGACTGGACTGGAAGACAGGCATCCCCTCACAGGACGGCACCGTTCCGGTGACCTCGGGCTCGGCGGCCGCCGCCGAGTACATCGGGCAGGGCGCGATCCAGATGAACCCGCTGAACATGGCCTCGGTCACGGCGACCGCCCGCACCGGGGTGTTCCGCCAGCCGGTCCTCGTCAAGGCCTCCCTGGACGGCCGCACCCTGGCGACGGCTCCGCGCTCCCTGGCGCCGGGGGTGTCGGCCCAGTTGGTGCGGATGATGCGGCAGACGGCCACGAGCGGCACGGCGGCGAAGGCGATGGCCTCGGTCGGCGGCTCCGACAAGGGAGCGAAGACCGGCTCGGCGGAGGTCGACGGGGCGACGGCTCCGGACAGCTGGTTCACGGGCTTCAGCGGCGACGTGGCGGCGGCGGCCATGGTCGAGGGCGGCGGCCACGGCGCCGACGCGGCGGGCCCCGTCGTCGCCACGGTCCTCAACGCCTCCTGACACCCCCGGCCGGCCGAAGAACCCCCGGGCCGCGAGGTCCGGGGCGGTGCCCTGGGAACGGTGCGAGGGCGGGACGGGGGCGAAACACCTCGCCCCCCGGCCGGCACGGCGCTAGCGTCCCGGCATGACGACCAGCACCCCGCACCCCCTCTTCGCCCGGGCCATCGCCGAACTCGGCCTCGACCTCACCATCCGCGCCTTCCCCGAAGGCACCCGCACGGCCGCCGACGCCGCCGCGGCGATCGGCTGCGAGCTCAGCCAGATCGTGAAGTCGCTGATCTTCGCCGCGGACGGCGCCCCGGTCCTGGTCCTCATGGACGGCGCCTCGCGCGTCGACGTCGAGGCGGTCCGGCGTCAACTCGGCGCCGCGGAAGTCACCCGCGCCGACGCGGCCCTCGTCCGCGAGACCACCGGCTACGCCATCGGCGGCGTCCCGCCCTTCGGCCACCGCACCCGCACCCGCGTGCTGGCGGACCAGGCCCTCCTGCGGCACGACGTGGTCTGGGCGGCGGCCGGCACCCCGCACACCGTGTTCCCGATCCCCCCGCGCGAACTCGTCACCCACGCCTCCGCCGAGCTGGCCGACGTCCGCGAACGCCTCTGACGACGGCCAACGAGCACACAGGAATAGCGCCAAAGCGACAAAGCGCTACAGGCAGGAACGCAGCGCCCGCACCAGCGCCTGCGCACGCGGGTCGGCGGTGACCGACTTGGCGTGCGCGTTGGTGACGTAGCCGAAGCCGATGCCCGCCTCCGGGTCCGCGAAGGCCAGCGAGCCGCCGCGGCCCGGGTGGCCGAAGGAGGCCGGGGACAGCAGCGGGGACGCCGGCCCGTGCAGCATGTAGCCGGGGCCGAAGCGGGTCCCCACGACCAGCACCCGGTCGGGGCCCGCCGCGAACTCGGTGCCGGCCAGCGCGGTGGTCGCCGGGGTGAAGATCCGCGCCCCGCCCTCCACCACCCCGATGGTCGCCGCGTAGAAGCGCGCCAGGGCGCGCGCCGTGCCGATGCCGGCCGACCCGGGGAGCTCCGCCGCCTGGTAGACGGGGTCGTTCTCGTCCGGCTGCGGGTCGATGGCGGCGAAGGCGCGACGGGTGAGGGACTCCGGGTCGGCGTACGCCTCCGAAACGTTTCTCCTCGGCCGCGTCTTCAGCAGCCCCGCACTCGGCGGCGGCTCGACCGGAGCCACCCGGCCCACCCGGTGCGCCTCGCTCTCCGGCAGCCCGATCCAGAAGTCCAGGCCGAGCGGCTCGGCCATCTCCTCGGCCAGGATCCCGCCGACGGTGCGCCCGGTGGCCCGCAGCACCAGCTCGGACACCAGCCAGCTGAAGGTCTGCGCGTGGTAGCCGTGCGCGCTGCCCGGCTCCCAGAACGCCTGCTGCGCCGCGACCGCCCGCGCCCCCGACACCCCGTCGACGGCCTCCGCCACGGTCAGGCCCCGATCCAGGGCGGGGACGCCGGCCTGGTGCGCGAGCAGGTGACGGACCAGGGTGCGTTCCTTGCCGCCCGCCTTGAACTCCGGCCAGTACGAGCTCACCGGCGCGTCCAGGTCCAGCAGTCCGCGCTGGTGCAGCAGCAGCGGTACGGCCGCGGCCACGCCCTTGGTCGCCGAGCGCACGATCGTCGTGGTGTCCTCGGCCCAGGGCTCGCTGCCGTCGGCGTCCTTCGTACCGCCCCACAGGTCGACGACCTTGCGGCCGTCCCGGTACACGGTCACGGCCGCGCCCCGGTCCCCGAGGACCTCGAAGTTGCGCGCGAAGGCCTCTCGTACGGGCTCGAAGCCCCCGGTCACCACACCCTGGATGTTCACGAGCACCCCAACAACCGCGGACCTGCGCTTATGCCGCGGCCACGGAACGCGGGTCGAATCCGAACGGCAGCTCCAGCCGGTGCGCGCCCATCAGCTCCTCGTCGCACAGCAGGTCCCGGGTGCGCCCGTCGGCGGCGATGACCCCCTCGCTGAGGATCACCGAGCGCGGGCAGAGCTCCAGGGCGTACGGGAGGTCG
This sequence comes from Streptomyces racemochromogenes, assembly GCF_044129415.1. Taxonomy (GTDB): domain Bacteria; phylum Actinomycetota; class Actinomycetes; order Streptomycetales; family Streptomycetaceae; genus Streptomyces; species Streptomyces racemochromogenes_A. The sequence continues at coordinate 38,395 of NZ_JBBDHD010000055.1, read as the reverse complement.
TGCGTCACCATCAGCACGGTGACGTCGAGCGCCCGCAGGATGTCGGCCAGCTCGCGCCGCGAGGCGGGGTCGAGGTTGGAGAAGGGCTCGTCCAGGACGAGGATCTCCGGCCGCATGGCCAGTACGGTCGCCACCGCCACCCGGCGCCGCTGGCCGAAGGACAGGTGGTGCGGGGGGCGGTCGGCGAAGGCGGCCATGCCGACCTGTTCGAGGGCCTCGCGGACCCGCGTCTCCAGCTCTGCGCCGCGCAGGCCGGCGGCGGCCGGGCCGAAGGCCACGTCCTCGCGGACGGTCGGCATGAACAGCTGGTCGTCGGGGTCCTGGAAGACGATGCCGACGCGGCGCCGGATCTCGGCCAGGTTGCGCTTCTCCACGGGCAGGCCGGCCACGGTGACGGAGCCGACGCCGCCGCCCAGGATGCCGTTGAGGTGCAGGACGAGGGTGGTCTTCCCGGCTCCGTTGGGGCCGAGCAGGGCGACGCGTTCGCCGCGGCCGACGGTGAGGTCGACGCCGAAGAGGGCCTGGTGCCCGTCGGGGTAGGCGTAGGCGACCCCGGACACCTCCAGCGAAGGCACCGGACGGCTAACGCCAGTGAGGGCTGCGGAGGCATTAGAGGCGGAGGGAGCGGTCACAGCGTCCAACCCATCAGACAGACGGCGAGCGCCGTCACCGGGAGCACGGCCGAGTACGCCCACTGGGCGCGGGTGGCCGTGACGTCGTCGATCACCGGCATGGAACCGGCGTAGCCGCGGCTGACCATCGCGAGGTACACCCGCTCGCCGCGCTCGTAGGAGCGGATGAAGAGGGCGCCGGCGGTCTTGGCGAGCACCCCCCAGTGCTGGATCCCGCGCGCCTCGAAGCCGCGCGAGCGGCGGGCGATGGACATCCGGCGCAGTTCGTCGGTGATGACGTCCCCGTACCGGATCATGAAGGAGGCGATCTGCACGAGCAGCGGCGGCAGCTTCAGCCGCTGGAGGCCCAGCAGCAGGGCCCGCAGTTCGGTCGTGGATGCCAGGAGCACGGAGGCGGCCACGCCGAGGGTGCCCTTGGCGAGGACGTTCCAGGCGCCCCACAGTCCGGAGACGCTCAGCGACACACCGAGGACGTCGACCCGCTCGCCCTGTGACACGAACGGCATGAGCACGGCGAACAGCACGAACGGCACCTCGATCAGCAGCCGTCGCAGCAGGAACCCCGCGGGGATCCGGGCCGCCGCGGCGACGGCGGCGATGAGGACGGCGTACAGGCCGAAGGCCCACATCGCCTCGCGCGGTGTCGACACGACGACGATCACGAAGGCGGCGGTCGCGGCGATCTTGCAGTGCGGCGGCAGCTCGTGCACGGGCGAGTGCCCGTGCCGGTAGAGCCTGTGCGCGTGACCGGCCCCCACGTCAGCCCGCCGAAGGGGCGGCCGTGGAGGACGCGGTCAGGTCCTGGGCGCGGCGGCGGCGCACCACCCAGAAGACGCCGCTGCCGACGGCGACGGTCGCGCCGACGCCGATGACCCCGGCGAGGCCGCCGGACAGGCGGGCGTCGTCGACGTCCTTGACGCTGTAGTCGGCGAGCGGGGAGCCGGCGGTGGCGTGCTCCCGCGCCTTGGCGTCGATGCCCTGGTCGGCGGCGACCTTCTCCAGGCCGTCGGGGCTGGCGGAGGCGTAGAAGGAGACGAACCCGGCGAGCACGAGGGCGGCGGCCAGGCCGGTGAGCCAGAGCTTGCGGGTGGAGCGGGCGGCGACGGGGACGGGCGCCGCGGCGGGGGCGTCGACGAGCTCGCCGCCGACGCGCAGCTTCAGCGGGGCGGCCAGGCCGCGCGCGCCGTGCACCAGGTCGGGGCGTACGGCGATCACGGCGCCGACGGTCGCGGCGGTGATCAGTGCCTCTCCGATGCCGATGAGCACGTGGACGCCGGCCATCGCGGTGAAGACCTTGCCGATCGGGACGTCGGTGGTGCCGCCGAGGGCGTAGAGGAGGGTGAACATGACGGCCGCGCCGGGCACCGAGAGCAGGGCTCCGGCGAACGCGGCGGTGGTGACCGAGCGCCGGCCGGAGGGCAGGAGCCGCAGCAGGACGCGGAAGACGGCGTAGGAGACGAGGACGGTCACCACGGCCATGTTCAGGATGTTGACGCCGAGCGCGGTCAGGCCGCCGTCGGCGAAGAGGATGCCCTGCATCAGCAGGACGACGGAGACGCAGAGCACGCCGGTGTAGGGGCCGACGAGTATCGCGGCGAGCGCGCCGCCGAGGAGGTGCCCGCTGGTGCCGGCGGCGACCGGGAAGTTCAGCATCTGCACGGCGAAGATGAACGCGGCGACGAGGCCGGCCAGCGGGGCGGTGCGTTCGTCGAGCTCACGGCGGGCGCCGCGCAGGCTGACCGCGACAGCGGCGGTGGCCGCCACTCCTGCGGCCACCGAGACGGGCGCGTCGATGAATCCGTCGGGCACGTGCATGGAGCGGCTCCGCTTCCTCTTCCTCACATGAGCGTTCAACCGTTCAAGAGTAGTGCCCACTTGCAAATGATTGGCAAGAGCCGCCGCCACACAAATACATACGTGCGGTTTCGTGGGAATGTGCGAGGCTGGACGGACATACGGACGTAGATGTTCCGATTCAAGGAGTCCGGTCGATGTCAGCCACCGCCGAGAATCCGCCAGCCACCTCCGCGGCCGTCGAGGAGCGGGTCACCGGCCGCGTGATCAGCGACGACCCCCTCTACCGCGCGATCCCCGTCGCCCTGCGGTTCACCCCCGCCGAACCGCTGGCCGTACGGATCGTCTTCCCCGCCGAACTGTCCCCCGAGGACACCGACAACGAGTGGGTCTTCCCCCGCGCCCTGCTGGAGGCCGGCCTGCTCGCACCGACCGGGACCGGGGACGTACGGGTCTGGCCCTGCGGCCGGGTCCAGGCGGTGGTCGAGTTCCACTCCCCGGAGGGCGTGGCCGTCATCCAGTTCGACAGCGCCGTCCTGCGCCGCTTCCTGCGCCACACGTACGCCGCCTCCGGCACGGGCGCGCGGCCCGCGGCCACCCGTACGGCCTAGCGGAACGCGGCCGGCCCCGCACCCGGGGATCCGGGTGCGGGGCTGGGGCTCACATGCCTCACCGCTTCGGCGTGGCATTAGCCGCCCGAGGGTCAGGCGTTGACCAGCTCGCGCCGCTTGTCGGGGTCCTCCGGGGACCCGGCCTCCGGCGCGGACTCCCCCAGGTGCTTGCGCAGGCTCTCGCCCTCCACGTCCACGTTGGGCAGGATCCGGTCCAGCCAGGCGGGCAGCCACCAGGCCTTGTGGCCGAGCAGCGCCAGCACCGCCGGAACGATCGCCATGCGCACCACGAAGGCGTCGAACAGGACGGCGACGGCCAGGCCGAAGCCGATCATCTTCACCATCGCGTCGCTGGCGCCCAGGAAGCCGGAGAAGACGGCGATCATGATGACCGCGGCCGCCACGACCACACGGGCGCTGAACCGGAACCCGGTCACCACGGCCTGGCCCGGGCGCTCGCCGTGGACGTACGCCTCCCTCATCCGGGTGACGAGGAACACCTCGTAGTCCATCGCCAGGCCGAAGACCACGCCCACCATGAAGATCGGCATCATCGACATGATCGGACCGGTCTGCTCCACCCCGAAGACGGACCCGAGCCAGCCCCACTGGAACACCGCGACGACCGCGCCGAGAGCGGCGACGACCGACAGCAGGAAGCCGAGGGCCGCCTTGAGCGGAACCAGGATCGAGCGGAACACCAGCATCAGCAGCAGGAACGCCAGGCCGACCACGAGCGCCAGGTAGGGCAGCAGCGCGTCGTTCATCTTCTGCGAGAAGTCGATGTTCATCGCGGTCGCGCCGGTGACGAACACGTCGTTCCCGTTGCCCTCGCGGATCTTGTGGACCAGGTCCTCGGTCTGCGTCGAGGACGGACGCTCCTTCGGGATCACGCTGATGACAGCGGCGTCCTTGGCCTGGTTCTGGTGCGGCGGGGTCACCGCGACCACGCCCTCCAGCCCCTTGATCCGGTCGACGGTCCGGTCGGCTAGCGCCTTGTCGCCGTCCACCACCACCATCAGCGGACCGTTGAAGCCCGGGCCGAAGCCCTCGGACAGCATGTCGTACGCCTTGCGCTGGCTGGTGGAGACCGGCTTGGAGCCGTCGTCCGGCAGGCCCATCTCCAGCTTGCTCGCCGGCACCGCGACGGCGCCCAGGCCGATCACACCGACCAGCAGCACCATCACCGGGCGGCGCAGGACGAAGCGCGCCCAGCGCGTGCCGCCGTTGGGCTTCTCCTCGGCGCCGGCCGGCCTGCCCTTGCCGAAGATCTTGCTCTTCTCGCCGGCGGGCAGCACCTTCTTCCCCGCGAAGCCGAGGATCGCCGGGACCAGCGTCAGGGCGACGAGTACGGCGATGACCACCGTTCCGGCGGCCGCGACACCCATCTTGGTCAGCATCGGGATGTTGACGACGGCCAGGCCCACCAGGGCGATGACCACGGTCAGACCGGCGAACACCACCGCGGAGCCGGCGGTTCCGGCGGCGCGGCCCGCGGCCTCGTCGCGCTCGCGGCCCTCGGCGAGCTCCACGCGGTAGCGGGAGACGATGAACAGCGCGTAGTCGATGCCGACCGCGAGGCCGATCATCATCGCGAGGGTGGAGGTGGTGGAGCCGAGGTCCAGCACGTTGGCGAGCGCGGTGATCGAGGAGACGCCGATGCCCACCCCGATCAGCGCGGTCAGCAGCGGCAGCCCGGCCGCGACCAGCGAGCCGAAGGTGATGACCAGGACCACGCCGGCGATCAGGATGCCGATGGCCTCGCCGGAGCCCGTCTCAGGGGCCTCCATCAGCGCGTCGCCACCGATCTCCACCTGGAGGCCGGCCTTCTGCGCGTCGTGCCCGGAGTCCTTCAGGGCGTCACGCGTGACGTCCTTCAGCTCCATGCCGCTGACCTTGTACTTCACCGTGATGTAGGTGGTGGAGCCGTCCTGGCTCACCGCCTGCATCTGGTACGGGTCGTCGACGGTGGCGACCTGGGTGGCACCGTCGCCCTGCTTCAGGCCCGAGATCAGCTTCTCGACCTCGGCCTTGGGGCCCTGGTCGGTGACCTTCGCGCCGGCCGGGGCCTTGACGACGATCCGGGCGGTCGCGCCGTCGGCGGACATGCCCGGGAACTTCTTGTCCAGCAGGTCGAAGGCCTTCTGGGCCTCGGTGCCGGGGATCGAGAACGAACCGGAGGTCGGCGCGGCGGCCGTCGCGGCGCCGAAGCCGGCGGCGAACAGCAGCGCCACCCATATGAGGGCGACGAGGCCGCGGCGCCTGAAGGCGCCGCGCCCGAGCCGGTAGAGGAAGGTGACCACGTCGTGGTTCTCCCGTTTCAGGTCGTGGGATGGATCCTGCGCCCATACGGCCGGGGCCATGGGCGGATCAGGGCGTGGAAAGCCGGCCCGACGACGAGAGCGGCGTGTCAGGAGCAGCAGGCGGTTCTTGTGGGAGTCAGACGCCGAGGGCGGGGAAGACCACGGCGTCGATGAACTGGGTGAGGAACGCCCGGTCGACGGACCGGTCCTCGATCAGCGGCAGGGCGATGAACGCCCCGATCAGCATGTGCGGTACGAAGTCCAGCGCCGGACAGTCCGGGCGGACCTCGCCCCGCTCCACCGCGCGCCGGAGCATGGCCTGGAGGCCGTTGATCTCCGGGTCGACCAGCAGGTCCCGCAGCGCCCGGTGCAGCTCCGGGCTCTCGTGGACGGCGTGGGCCAGACCCCGCATGAGAGCGGTGTCCTTGGCCATCTGCGCGTCGTCGGAGTGCGCGACCATGCGGGCGAAGTCACCGCGCAGGGTGCCCGTGTCGATCTCCCGCAGGGAGACCGGCTGGGTACATCGAAGGGCCTTGGCGACCAGCTCCGGCTTGCTCCCCCACTGGCGGTAGAGGGTGGCCTTGCTGGACTTCGTGCGGGCGGCGACCGCATCCATGGTCAGCGCCTCGTAGCCGACCTCGCGGAGGAGGTCGAGGACCGCCTCGTGGAGCTCGGCCTCCCGCTCGGGGGTGATCCGGCTGCGCCGTGCCGACATCGCGTCGGTGACCCGGCAGCTTCCCTTCATCACGACCACCCATCCGAACGAAACGGTTTCGTACACCGAAGAGACTACCGCTCACCCTTAACGAAACGAAACCGTTCCGTTTCGATATGACGGTGGCGTCGGTCACACGGACGGGCATACGGGCGAACACCCCATGGACCACCTGTACGAGTTGCCGCACCCCCCTGGCGCGGAAAGCATTGTGGGGTGAGTCACGACGTCGCGTATCTCCGCTTCCCGCACCTGCACGACGAACTGCTGTGTTTCGCCACCGAGGACGACCTGTGGGTCGCCCCCCTGGTCCCCGAGGGCGACACCCCGGGCCGGGCCTGGCGGATCTCCGTCGACCGCACCCGGGTCGGCCACCCCCGCTTCTCCCCCGACGGACGGCACATCGCGTTCACCACCTGGCGCAGCCTCGACCCCGAGATCCACCTCGCCCCCGTCGACGGCGGGCCGGCCCGCCGGCTCAGCTACTGGGGCTCCACCGACACCCGCGTCTGCGGCTGGGACCCCGACGGCAACATCCTGGCCGTCTCCTCGCACGGGCAGCCGTTCTCGTACTACTCCTGGGCCTACAAGCTGCCCACCGACGGCAGCCCCGGCGGCCGCCTGCCCTGGGGCCCCGTCTCCGACATCCAGGTCGCCGACATCGACGGCGAGCACCGCAGCCTGCTGCTGACCGGCAAGCCCCCGCACGAGCCCGCCGCCTGGAAGCGCTACCGCGGCGGCGCCACCGGCCGGCTCTGGCTCCACGGCAAGCGCCTGCTGGAGGACATCGAGGGCCACATCGAAGCACCGATGTTCGTCGGCGGCCGCATCGCCTTCCTCTCCGACCACGAGGGCATCGGCAACCTCTACTCCTGTCTGCCCGACGGCACCGGCCTGCGCCGCCACACCGACCACGAGGACTTCTACGCCCGCCACGCCTCCAGCGACGGCTCGCGCGTCGTCTACCAGTGCGCCGGCGACCTCTGGCTGGTGGACTCCCTCGCCGAGGACGCCTCCCCGCGCCGGCTCGACGTCCGCCTCGGCGGCCCGCGCGCGGGACGGCGCACGTACCAGGTTCCCGCCGCCAGCCACGTCGACTCCCTGTCCGTGGACACCACCGGCCGGGCCAGCGCCGTCGTCATCCGCGGCAGCCTGTACTGGCTCACCCACCGCGACGGCCCGGCCCGGACCATCGCCGACACCCCCGGCGTACGGGTCCGCCTGCCGGAGATGCTCGGCAGCGGCGGGCAGGTCGCCTACGTGACCGACGCCGAGGGCGAGGACGCCATCGAGATCGCCTACCTCCCCCGCGCCTCCGGCGAACGCGAGCCGCGCCGGCTGGCCTCGGGCGAGCTGGGCCGCGTCACCGAACTGCTGTCCGATCCGGACGGCGAGCGGCTCGCCGTCGCCTCCAACGACGGACGGCTGCTGCTCATCGACGCGACCGAGGAGTCCGACGGGGAGGTCACCGAGCTGATCCGCTCCATCAACGGGCCGGTCACCGACCTCGCCTTCTCCCCCGACGGCTGCTGGCTGACCTGGTCGCACCCCGGCATCGGCCACTCCCTGCGGCAGATCAAGATGGCGAAGATCTCCGGACCGGGCGCATGCGTCGTCGTCGACGTCACCAACGGCCGCTTCGCCGACGAGAACCCGGTTTTCACGCGGGACGGCCGCTACCTCGCCTTCCTGTCCTGGCGCGGGTTCGACCCGGTGTACGACGTCCACACCGGCGACCTGTCCTTCCCCCTGGGCTGCCGGCCCTACCTGGTGCCGCTGTCCTCGGCCACCCCCTCCCCCTTCGCCTTCTCCCCCGACGGCCGCCCGGCGGCGGGCGGGCTCGACCCCGTCGAGGGGGAACCCGGCGAGGGGGACGGGACGGTGACCGTGGAGGTGGAGGGCCTGGAGAGCCGGGTCACCCCCTTCCCCGTGGCCGCGTCGAAGTACTCGGCCCTGCACCCCGTGAGCGGCGGCGGACTGGTGTGGCTGCGCTGGCCCATCTCCGGCGCGCTCGGCGAGACATTCGCCAACCCGGCCGACACCAGCGGCAAGCCGACGCTGGAGCACTTCGACATGACCAAGGCCCGCAAGACCGAACTGGCCTCCGGGCTGGACTGGTTCGCGGTCAGCGGCGACGGCACCCGCCTCGTCGTCAACGACGACGGTGACCTCCGCGCCGTACCGGCCACCGAATCGGGTGACGGCGACTCCACCGTCTACCTCGACCTGCGCCGCATCCTGCACGAGGTGGACCCGGCGGCCGAGTGGCGGCAGGCGTACGAGGAGGCCGGCCGGCTCATCCGCGCGTACTTCTGGGAACCGAACATGTGCGGCATCGACTGGGACGCGGTGCTGAGCCAGTACCGGCCCCTGGTCCAACGGGTCGCCTCCCCCGACGAGTTCGCCGACCTGCTGCGCGAGGTCCTCGGCGAACTCGGCACCTCGCACGCGTACGTCTCCCCCGCCCGCCGCAACGAGGGCCCGCCCCACTACCAGCGGGCGATCGGCCTGCTCGGCGCCAACCTGGTGCGCCGCGATGAGGGGTGGGTGGTCGCGCGCATCCTGCCCGGCGAGTCCTCCGACTCCAAGGCCCGCTCCCCGCTCGCCGGCACCGGCATCCGCGAGGGCGCGGTACTGACCCACGTCGACGGCCGGCCCGTCGACCCGGTCGCCGGCCCCTACCCGCTGCTCGCGGCGGCCGGGGGCACCACCGTGGAGCTGACGTTCACCCCGGCCGGGGGCGAGGGCCGGTCCCGGCGCGTCGCGGTCGTCCCGCTCGTCGACGAACGGCCGCTGCGCTACCAGGACTGGGTGTCCAAGCGCCGCGCCGTGGTCCGCGAGATCAGCGGCGGGCGCTGCGGCTACCTGCACATCCCCGACATGGGCGGCTCGGGCTGGGCCCAGTTCAACCGCGACCTGCGGATGGAGATGTCCCGGCCCGCCCTGATCGTCGACGTGCGCGGCAACGCCGGCGGGCACATCAGTGAACTCGTCGTCGAGAAACTCACCCGATCGATTCTCGGCTGGGACCTCACCCGCGACGCCCAGCCGGTCAGTTACGCCTCCAACGCGCCGCGCGGCCCGATCGTGGCCCTGGCCGACGAGGCGACCTCCTCCGACGGGGACATGATCACCGCCGCGTTCAAACTGCTCGGCCTGGGCCCGGTGGTCGGCCAGCGCACCTGGGGCGGGGTCGTCGGCATGACGGGCCGGCACAGGCTGGGCGACGGCACGGTCATCACCGTGCCGATGAACGCCGCCTGGTTCCCGGAGTACGGCTGGTCGGTGGAGAACCACGGTGTGGAGCCGGACCTGGAGATCATGCGCACCCCCCTCGACTGGGCGGAGGGCCGCCACGCGCAGCTCGACGACGCGGTGTACCTGGCGCTGGAGCTGCTGGAGCAGGACCCGGCCGCGATCCCGCCCGGCTACACGGACGTCCCGGACGGCCGCCGGCCGAAGCTGCCGCCACGGCCGTAGCGCGCGTCGCGCACAGCGCACAGCACAAGGGGCGCGACCCGTGAGACGTACGGGTCGCGCCCCTCGGCGCCGTGCAGGACCGGGTCAGGCCCAGGTCTCGTCGAGCTCGTCGCGGACGTCGTCGGCCGGCTGGTGCGCCTGCGGCTTCTTCGGCTCGGCCTGCTGCGCACGCGAGGACGCCTCGCCCTTCGCGCCCTTCGCGCCCTTCGCGCCCTGCTGGGCCTTCGCCTTGAGCTGCTCCGCCTTGTCCTGGAACTGGTCCTTGATACCCATGCGTGCACTCCCTGAGGGGTGTTGGTGGTGGGGCTCGACCAGACTGACACGAAGGCACAAATGCCGCATTTTGATCAGCGGCTCCGGGTGCGCTCCTGTTCGTCGGCGGCTCCGCCCGCACCCACCAGCCCCCTGGGCACTCCGGCCAGCCGGGGTTCGAAGCGCTTCATCTCGCGCCGTCCGCCCGCCGCGATGACCGCCGGCAGGTAGCCGCGCACGCCCTGCGTGCCCCGCAGCCACCACTGCGCGTACACGTGCGCCGAACGCCGCTCGATGCCGGCGACGATCCGGTCGACGGCCGGGCCGAGCGGGTAGGTCCGGTTCGCCGGCCAGGGCAGGCGGCCGCGCAGTTCGCGCATCACGTCGTGCTGGTCGGCGCCGCGGACCATGTCGGTGTCGGTCCAGGAGAGGTAGCCGACGCCGACCCTGACCCCCTTGTATCCGACCTCGGCGCGCAGGCAGTGCGCGAAGGCCTCGACACCGGACTTGGAGGCGCAGTACGCCGACATCATCGGCGCGGGGGTGATCGCGGCGAGCGAGGCGATCTGGAGGAAGTAGCCGCGGCTCTCCATGAGGACGGGCAGGAAGGCGCGGGCGGTCACCGCCCCGCCGATCAGGTTGACCTCGATCACCCGTCGCCAGGCCTCCGGGTCGGAGTCGACGAACGGGCCGCCGGAGGCGACGCCCGCGTTGGCGACGACGATGTCCACCTTGCCGAAGCGCTGTTTGACCTCCTGCGCGACCCGGGCCATCGCCTCGTGGTCGGTGACGTCGGCGTACCAGTGGTCGCTGTCGGTGTGCAGCCGCTCGGAGACCTCCTTGAGTGCCTCCGGCTCCAGGCCGACGAGCGCGACCTTCGCTCCGCGCGCGGACAGCTTGCGGGCGAGCAGCTCACCGACCCCGCGAGCGGCGCCGGTGACGACGGCGACCTGGCCTTCCAGACTGCTGCGAGCACTCACGTCGTCTTCTCCTTCTCGGTCGCGGTCGCGGCCGCGTTCGTCGTGTGCGTCGTGTGCGCGGCGAGGTACCGGGACGTCAACTCACGCAGGGCGGAACTCACCGCTTCGGGCGCCTCAATGGGGGTCATATGACCTATTCCGGTGAGTTCGGTCAGGCCGACGCAGTGCGGCAGCGCGGCCGCCAGCCCGCGGGCGTGCACGACCGGGGTCAACCGGTCGTCGCGGCCCACGATGACGGCGGTCGGCACCGCCAGCCGGGCCACCCCCTCGTCCAGGTCGAGGCCGGCCAGTACGTGCGACCAGGAGCGGCGCACCCCCGCGGGGCAGGCGTGCACGATCCGCGCGCAGGCGTCCACCCGTTCGGGCGCGGAGCCCGGGCCCATGGTCGCGTACTTGAGGACCGCCCGGGTGGCGGGGGTGACGGGTCCCAGCGGGGCGGGCGACCCCAGCAGTCCCCGGGTCATACGGGTCCGCGCGCGCCCGGGGCGCAGCGGCAGCACGGTCGCCTCCGCGACCAGCCGCGAGCTGCCGGTGCTGCACAGCAGGACGGCCGCGGCGTGCTCGGCGAACCGGGGGCGGCCGGCGGCGGCCATGACGGTCATGCCGCCCATCGAGTGCCCGGCGACGACGGCCCGCTCGCCGGGGGCGAGGGTGGCCTCCAGCACGGCGACGAGGTCGTCGGCGAGGGCGGTGGTGCTGTACGCGGCGGCGGCCGGGCTGCGGCCGTGGCCGCGCTGGTCGTAGGCGATGACGCGGTGGTCGCCGGCCAGTTCGCGGATCTGGGCGGCCCAGAAGGCGGTGGAGCAGGTCCAGCCGTGGGAGAGGACGACGGCCGGGGCGCCCTCGGGGCCGTGGACCTCGACGTGCAGGCGGGAGCCGTCGGCGGAGACCGCGACCAGTTCGCGGGCGGCGGCGGGGGGCGCGTACCGCCCGGCGGTGACGCGCGGCGGCCGGCTCATGCCGCGCCCTCGCCGGCGGGGGCCGACTCCGCGGCGGCAGCGGCGGCACCAGCGGCGGCACCGGCGGTGGCACTGCCGGCGGTAGCCGCCGCGGTCGCGGGGAGGCGCTGGGCGCCGTGCTCGCGCCCGCGGACCCGTACGACCTCGTACTCGGCCAGGTCGACCGTCAACGTCTCGCGCCGGAACTCACCCGTCGTACCCGGCCAGACCGTGGTGTTGCGGCCCTGCGCGTCCAGGTACCAGCTGGTGCAGCCGCCGGTGTTCCACACCGTCCGCTCCATGCGCGCCTGTACGCGCCGGTTCCACTGGTTGACGGCGGAGGGGCGGGCGGCGAGCGCGGTGCGGCCGCCGCGGGGGCCGTCGCCGAGGAGGGACAGCTGACGCAGGTAGTCGGCCATGTAGTTCAGCTGGGACTCGATCATCAGGATCATGGAGCTGTTGCCGAGGCCGGTGTTCGGGCCGATGATCGTCATCCAGTTGGGGAAGCCGGCCGCCGTCGCCCCGCGCAGCGCCTGCATCCCGCCCTTCCAGCTGTCGGCGAGGGTCTGCCCGTCCGCGCCGACCACCCGGTCGGCGATGGGCATGTCGGTGACGTGGAAGCCGGTGCCGAAGATGATCGCGTCGACCTCCGCCTCGGTCCCGTCGGCGGCGACCAGGACCGAGCCCCGCACCTCCTTCAGCCCGGAGGCGACCAGGTCCACGTCGGGCCGGGCCAGCGCCGGGTAGTACTCACTGGAGAGCAGGATCCGCTTGCAGCCGATCCGGTACGAGGGCGTCAGCTTGGCCCGCAGCACCGGGTCCTTGATGGAACGCGCCATATTGGCCTTGGCCAGGGATTCGATCAGCCCGAGCTGGTTCGGCCGCTTGGTGAAGGCGCTGACCTGGAGTTCGCGGATCCCCCACAGCAGCCCGCGCCGGGCCGCCTGGGTGAAGGGCAGCTGCCGGTGGAGCCGGCGTTCGAGGGAACTGATGGCCCGGTCGGTGCGCGGCATGACCCACGGAGGGGTGCGCTGGAAGAGGGTCAGGCGCGCCGTCTTCGGGGCGATGGCGGGGACGATCTGGATCGCGGAGGCGCCCGTGCCGATCATCGCGACGCGCTTGCCGCGCAGGTCGTAGTCGTGGTCCCAGCGCGCGGAGTGGAAGACCTTCCCGGGGAACTCGTCCAGCCCGGGGATCTCCGGCATCTTCGGGTCGGACAGCGGGCCGGTCGCCGACACCACGACGTCGGCGGTGAAGGCGCCCGCCGAGGTGTCGATCTCCCAGCGCAGTTCCTCGGCGTCCCAGCGCATCATCAGGACCTCGTGGCCGAAGCGGATGTGCGGGCGCAGCCCGAAGGTGTCGGTGACGTGTTCCAGGTAGGCGCGGATGGCCGGCTGCCCGGAGAAGGTGCGGGGCCAGTCGGGGTTGGGTGCGAAGGAGAAGGAGTACAGGTGCGAGGGGACGTCGCAGGCGCACCCGGGATAGCTGTTGTCGCGCCAGGTGCCGCCGACGGAGTCGGCCCGTTCCAGCACGACGAAGTCCGTGATCCCCTCGCGCCGCAGCCGGACGGCCGCGCCGAGTCCGCCGAAGCCCGACCCGATCACCGCCACCCGTACGTGCTCGCGCCCGTGCCCGCGCCCGTCCATGCCGCTCATGCCCGCCGCCTCCCGCTTCCGCAGTCCGTCCCAGCCACGTCAAGCCACGCCGTCACACTCATCCGAACATTGCCAGCAATCACTGGCACAATCGGGAGCGTAGAGCAGCTCCGTACCCATGGGTAGGGGTCGCGCCCGGAAAGTTACCGGGGGTACGCCCTAGGCTGCGCATGTGGAGACGCGGGGGACGTGGGAGGCGGAGGCGGCCGTGAAGCGCGAGTACCGGACCCAGGAGCTGGCCGAGGCCGCCGGCATCCCGGTGCGCACCCTGCGCTTCTACCGAGAGCGCAAGCTGCTCCCGCCGCCGCGCCGCGAGGGCCGGATCGCCTGGTACGACGACCAGCACCTGGCCCGCCTGCGCACCATCGCCGCCCTGCTGGAACGCGGCCACACCCTCGGCGGCATCGCCGAGCTCACCGCCGCCTTCGAGAAGGGCCGCGACGTCGGCCAGCTCGGCGAGCTGCTCGGCATGGGCTGGTCGGACGAGACCCCCGTACGGCTCACACCGGAGGCACTGGCCGACCACTTCGAGGGCGAGGTCACCCCGGAGAACCTGGCGGCCGCCCTCGACCTCGGCTACCTCGCCCCCGACGGCGAAGAGATCGTGCACGTCAGCCGGCGCCTGCTGGACGTCTCCTCCGCCCTGGTCCGCGAAGGCGTACCCCTCGCCGCGGTACTGGAGACGGGCCGCCGGGTCCGCGAGCACGCGGACGCGCTGGCGGCGCTCTTCACCGAACTGATCTCCGGCCACCTCGGGGAGGAGGCCGTCACCCGTCTGCGCCCGCTCGCCAAGAGCGTCGTCGAGGCCGAACTCACGAGCGCCATGGAGCGCCTGCACCAGCGGCGCGGCCCCGCGGCGCCCCGTCCGCCTCAGACGCCGAGCTCGTAGACGACGGTCACCGGCGCGTGGTCCGACCAGCGCTCCGGGTGCGTCTCGGCCCGCTCGACGAACGCCTTGACGGCCCTGGCGGCCAGACCCGGCGTCGCGACCTGGAGGTCGATGCGCCAGCCGGCGTCGTTGTCGAAGGCCCGCCCGCGGTAGGACCACCAGGAGTACGGGCCCTCCGTGTCGGGGTGCAGCACGCGCACGACGTCCACGTACCCGGCCTCCGAGTACACCTTCCCGAGCCACTCCCGCTCCTCGGGCAGGAAGCCGGCGTTCTTCCGGTTGGTCTTCCAGTTCTTGAGGTCGGCCTCCTGGTGGCAGATGTTCCAGTCGCCGCACACCACGACCTCCCGGCCGTCGGCGGCCGCCCGCACCTTCAGCGCCTGGAGGTAGGTGTGGAACTCCGCCATGAAGCGGTACTTCTCCTCCTGCTTCTGCGTCCCGGCCTCCCCGGACGGCAGGTACAGGCTCGCCACGGTGACACCGGGCAGGTCGACCTCGACGTACCGGCCGCTCGCGTCGAACTCGTCACTGCCGAAGCCCACCTGCACCCGTTCAGGTGAGTTCCGCGTATACAGGGCGACGCCGGCCCGGCCCTTCACGGCGGCCGGAGCGAACACGGTGTGCCAGCCGGCGGGCTCCCGGGCCTCCACCGGAATCTGCGCTTCCTCCGCCCGTACCTCCTGGAGGCACACGACGTCGGCATCGGATCCGGCGAGCCACTCCACGAAGCCCTTCTTCGCGGCGGCGCGGATCCCATTCACATTCACGGAGGTCACGGTGAGCATCCCAGCACCATAACCGCAGCCTTCCGTACGATGTTCTGATGTCTCACGGGATACACCTGCGCGCCGTACCGTACGACCACCCGGACGCGCTGAAACTCGACGCCCAGGTCCAGCTCGAATACCAGGAGCGCTACGACGGCGAGGGCGACGCCACCTTCCTCGACCCGGCGATGTTCGTCCCGCCGTCCGGGCTCTACCTGCTCGCGTACGACGCCTCGGACACCCCGGTGGCGAGCGGCGCCTGGCGCGCCCAGGACCACAACGACGAGGGCTACTCGGACGGCGACGCCGAGATCAAGCGCATGTACGTGGTCCCCGAGGCCCGCGGAAAGGGCCTGGCCCGCCGCATCCTGGCCGAACTGGAGGCCGACGCGGCGGCGGCCGGCCGACGCCGGATGGTCCTGGAGACGGGCGACCGGCAGCCGGAGGCGATCGAGCTGTACCTGTCGTCGGGGTACACGCTGTCGGAGAAGTTCGGGTACTACCGGGAGTACGAGTCGAGCCGCTGCATGGCGAAGCCGCTGCCGTCGCCCGCCGCACCCGCCTGACCCGCCCGCCGGCACCGCCCCGGCGCTCGAACGCCGCGCGGGCCGCGGACGGCCCCACCGGCGTTCGGGCGCGCCCCACACCCCGGACGCGCCCGCACCCCCCGGCCGCCCGCACCCGCTACCGCGGGAGCCACTCCGGCCGGTCACTCCCCCACCGCGACGGCCCCCGCCGCCACTCCCCGAGGGGACTCACCGCGTGGCGCAGCGTCCCGTACCCCGACGGCCCCTCCCGCAGCCACGGCCCCGCCTCGTACCCCGGCACCCCCGGCCCCGCCCCCGGGACGTCCCGCACCAGCCACGACGCCGTCCCGGCCAGGGAGAACCGCAGCAGCCCCCCGGCCCCGCCGGCCAGCGCCCTGAGGACGCCCGCCGCCACCAGGTACCCGGTCCCGTGGTCCAGCGCCTGCGCCGGCAGCACCCCCGGCACCCCGTCCTCCCCCGCACAGCGGGCGGCGATCCCGTACCCGGCCTGCACCAGCGAGTCGAACCCCCGCCGCCCGGCCCACGGCCCCCGCCACCCCCACGCGCACAGCTCGGCCACCACCTGCCCCGGCCGCCGCTCCAGCAGTTGCCTCCCGCCCAGGCCGAAGCGTTCCAGCGCCCCCGGCCGGTAGCCCGTGACCACGACGTCGGCCCCGTCGAGCAGTTCCTCCAGCACCGCCCGCTCCTGCGGCCGCGCGAGGTCCAGCAGGGCCGAGCGCTTCCCGAACCCGGTGTCCGCGTACGCGTCGTCCGCCTCCGGCAGCCCCGGCGGGTCGATCCGCAGCACGTCGGCCCCGAGCACGCCGAGCGTGCGGGTGGCGACGGGCCCGGCGATGACCCGGGTCAGGTCCAGCACCCGCACCCCCGCGGCCGGAAGCCGCTCGGGCGCCGGCCCCCGGGGACGCCCGTCGCGCGCCTCGCCCCGCGTCCACTCCACCAGCGGCTGCGGGGCCCCGTACTCCGGCGCCACCGCGACGGCCAGCCCGCCCTCCGCGTGGACGAGCTCCTGCACCTCCACGGCGCCGCGCGCGGCGAGGGCCCCGCGCACGGCCTCCTGGGTCGCGGGCACGCCGAGGGCCCGTACGAGGGCCGCCTCGTGGTGCGGATAGTTGGCGTGGGTGCGCACCCACCCGTCGGCGGCCCGCCAGAACCCCGACAGCGGGGCGAAGCCCACCGGGGCACGGCCTTCCACCCGGAGGTGGCGTTCGCTGACGAAAGCCGTCGCCACGGCCCCCTCGTCCACCACCACGGGAGCCGCGTCCAGGGCCGAAGCCCCGGCCCGTACGGCGGCCAGCTCGGCCGCCGCGAGCGCGCACACGCCGACGGTGGCCCGCGCCAACTCCCGCACCGGCAGTGGCCCCTCCAGGCCGCTCGGCCCCCGGTACTCCACCCGCTCCGCCAGCCCCTCGGCGCCGCCGAGGGCTTTCCACGCCTGCGCCGTGGCGCCGTCCTGGTTCGTCATGCGCCCCAGTGTGACGTGACGGATCTTCAGGAAAAGCAGAAGGTCCCGTCCGATCTTGCGATCGGACGGGACCTTCATCGTCTGTGGACCTGTGGGGATTTGAACCCCAGACCCCCTCGATGCGAACGAGGTGCGCTACCAGACTGCGCCACAGGCCCTTGCGACGTGTGAAACATTAGCATCCCTGCGCCGCTGGTCCAAAACGCGTTCCCCGCGGCCGGCCCGCGGGGTGCGCCGGCCGCCTCCGGCCGGGTCCGCGCAGGTCACCCGGCGGACGCGGGGACGGTCACTCGTTCGCGGCGCGCGGCCGGTCGTCGCTCTCGTACTGGTCGAAGAGCGGGGTCCGGCCGGCCTCGCGGCCGCGCGGGCGCGGGGTGGCCGGGTGGGGCTGGGGCTCCGGCTTGGCGGGGGCCGGGCCGGGCTGGGCGCGCAGCCGGGGGTTGGTGGGCTCGGCGGCACTCGAACGGGTGGCACTCCAGCCGTCCGGGTTGACCGGCCCGGTGGCGCGCGGGGCGACGGGGGCCGTCACGTACGTGGGCAGCGGGACGGGTACGGGTTCCCAGCTGTCGCCGCGCGCCGGGCCGCGCTCGCGCTCGCGCTGCTGGTCGACCCACTCGGCGTGGTCGGTCTGCTCGACGAGCGCGCGGCGCCCGGCCTCCTGCGGGGAGACCGGCGGCGCGGGGTCCGGCTCGGCGGCGCCCGCGGGCTCGGGGTCGCGGTGGCGGGAGCGGCTCTCGCGCAGGGCGCGGGCGGCCGCCTCGGCGCGGCGGCGGTCCATGGTGAACTCGTAGCGCCGCCGTTCCTGGACGCGCAGGTGCACGATGTACGCGCTCAGCAGGAGGGCGGGGACGGCCGGCGCCCACAGGTAGCGCAGCCCGCCGACGGCGGCGGCGATGGCGCCGCCGCTGAAGGCGAGGAAGAGCAGGGCGGTGGTGCGCCGACGGCGTGCGAGGACCTGGAGGCGCTGCTGGCGCCGGACCCGCTCGACCCGTTCGACCTCGACCGATCTCGGTTCGGCCCTGGTCGGGGACACGCCGAGGGCCCGGGCGTCGGCGTCCACGGAATTCACCGTTTCCGTCACCGCGTCCGGGTCCGCGTGGGGCTGGGGCTCCGCCTGGACTTCACCGCGCTCACGCAGCCCCTTGGCGTAACGGCGCTCCATTCCCGCCCGGCCGGAAAGCAGCCGGATGGCAGTGGAGAAGCGTTCCGTCGGACGCGCTTCGTTCAGCTCGTCCTGCCTCCGGAGCCACATGGGCACCAAGTAGGCGGCCCAGGCCCCGACGATGACTGCGTAGATGAGGCCGCTGCTGCTCACACCCCACACCGTAGAGGGGCACGGCCGACAGGATCAGCCAATTGGGCCGGTGTGTCGCACGATCCGGCTGATATCACCGACTTTTTTTGTGATTCTTCGGATCAGGTTATGGGCGAATCGAGCAACAATTCGAACGCTTTTGCGATTACCCCTTTAGCGGGTGGCCGACGGCGGCGGGCTTTCCCTCTTGCGCACCCGGTTCCAGCGGCGCAGCAGCCCCTCCGGGACCTCCTCGGCGGTGAGCGCGAAGACCAGGTGGTCACGCCACGCACCGTCGATGTGCAGATAACGCGGTCGCAGACCCTCCTCCCGGAAGCCCAGCTTCTCCACGACACGGCGGCTCGGGCCGTTCTCGGGGCGGATGCACACCTCGATGCGGTGCAGGCCGACCTTCAGGAAGCAGTGGTCCACGGCGAGCGCGACGGCCGTCGGCATCACCCCGCGGCCGGCCACGTCGCGGTCCACCCAGTAGCCCACGTGGGCGGCGCACATCGATCCCCAGGTGATCCCGGCGACGGTCAGCTGGCCGACCAGCCGCCCCTGGTACTCGATGACGAACGGCAGCATCCGGCCCGCGTTCGCCTCCGTCCGCAGGTGGCGGACCATCTGCCGGTACGTCGGCCGGTGGATCACCGGTCCCCACGGCGCGGGCGGCGGGATGGTGGCCTCCCACGGCCGCAGCCAGTCGCGGTTGCGCTGGTTGACCTCGCGCCAGGCGCGCTGGTCACGCAGTTTTATGGGCCGCAGCGTGACGTCGCCGTCCGCCAGCACCACCGGCCAGGACGGGCCGTTCAGCTCGGGCTCCCGGGGGCCGCGTCCGGTCTGGGGTGGTCGCCGCCCCGGATCTGGTCGACGGCGTGCGGCAGGATCCGCGACAGCACCGCGAGGCCGTCCTTGACCCCGCCCGTGGAGCCGGGCAGGTTCACGATCAGCGTGCGGCCCGCCACGCCGGCCAGGCCCCGCGACAGGGCGGCGGTCGGCACCTTGGCCAGGCCCTCGGCGCGGATGGCCTGGGGGATGCCCGGGATCTCGTAGTCGAGCACGCGGGCGGTCGCCTCGGGGGTCCGGTCGGTCGGCGAGATGCCGGTGCCGCCCGTGGTCAGGATGACCTCGTACCCGGCGGCGACGCCCTCGCGCAGCGCCGCCTCGACCGGGTCGCCGTCCGCGACGACGCGCGGGCCGTCGACGGCGAAGCCCAGCTTCTCCAGGGCCTCGGCCAGCAGCGGACCGCCCTTGTCCGCGTACACGCCCTGCGAGGCGCGGTTGGAGGCGGTGACCACCAGGCCGCGGGGGGCGGGCGCGCCGCCGGCGGCGGGGGCCGTCTCCCGGGCGCCGCCGGCCGCGGGCGGCACGTGGCTGTGGACCTCGCCGCCGCGCGGGGGCGTCACGAGCGCGTCCAGTCGCCGGACTTGCCGCCGGTCTTCTCCTCCACCCGGACGTCGGTGATGACCGCGCCCTTGTCGACGGCCTTCACCATGTCGATCACGGTGAGCCCGGCGACGGCGACGGCGGTCAGCGCCTCCATCTCCACGCCCGTGCGGTCGGTGGTCTTGACGGTGGCGAGGATCTCGACGGCGTCGTCGGCGACCTTCAGGTCCACCTTCACCCCCGAGACGGCCAGCGGGTGGCAGAGCGGGATCAGGTCGGGGGTCTTCTTGGCCCCCATGATCCCGGCGATCCGCGCGGTGGCGAGGGCGTCGCCCTTGGGCACTCCCTCGCCGCGCAGCAGCTCGATCACCCGGGACGAGACCAGGACGCGGCCGCTGGCGCGCGCCGTGCGGGTGGTGACGTCCTTTGTCGATACGTCGACCATCCGGGCCGCGCCGGCCTCGTCGATGTGCGTCAGCCTGCTCTGCGTACTCATGTCTCCGTGCCGCTCCCGCTCCGGGCCCCGAAGCGCCGGGGCCTGTGTGGTGCAACACGCTACCCGCACCGGGCGGTCCTCAGCGGGGCAGGACCACTGGGCGAACAGGGCGGCCGGCCGCGCGGGGCGGCCGGCCGGACGCTGCCGCCGGAGGGCCGCGCGGTCAGCCGAGCGGGATGACTTCCAGCTCGGTGCCCGGCTCCACCGAGGTGACGTCCTCGGGGACGACCAGCAGCGAGTCGGCGTGCGCCAGGGCGGCGATCAGGTGCGAGCCCGATCCGCCGACCGGGCTGACGGTGCCCGCCACGGGGTCGTACTTCCCGCGCAGGAACTGCCGGCGGGCGGCCGGGGAGCGCAGCGGCGCGTCGGCCTTCAGCACGGCCCGCACGCTCGGCCGGCTGACCTGCGACGCCGGCAGCCCCATGAGGGCCCGGATCGCGGGACGCACGAACAGCTCGAAGGAGACGTACGAGGACACCGGGTTGCCGGGCAGGGCCAGCAGGGGGGTGTGGTCGGGGCCGACGGTGCCGAAGCCCTGCGGCTTGCCGGGCTGCATCGCGAGCTTGCGGAAGTCCACCCCGGCCGCCTGCGGCGCGTCGCCGTCGCCGGAGCCGGCGGTGGTCAGGGCCTCCTTGACCACGTCGTACGCGCCGACGCTGACCCCGCCCGTGGTGACCAGCAGGTCGGCGCGGATCAGCTGGTCCTCGATGGTGGAGCGCAGCGTGTCGGCGTCGTCGGCGACCGCGCCGACGCGGTAGGCGATGGCGCCGGCGTCGCGGGCGGCGGCGGCCAGGGCGAAGCTGTTGGAGTCGTAGATGGTCCCGGAGGCCAGCGCCTCACCCGGCTGGACCAGCTCGCTGCCGGTGGACAGCACGACCACGCGGGGGCGCGGGCGGACCCGTACGGCGCCGCGGCCGATGGCCGCCAGCAGCGCGATCTGCGGCGGGCCGAGGACCGTGCCGGCGGCCAGTGCCAGGTCGCCGGCCTGGACGTCGCTGCCGCGGGCGCGGACGTGGGCCCGGGCCTCGGCCGCGCGGTGGACCCGTACCTCGCCGCCCGCGCCCTCGGGCGCGGCGCTGGCCGGGGTCATCCCTGAGGCGGCGCCGCCTCCGGTGCCGCCGTCGGTCCACTCGACCGGTACGACCGCTTCCGCGCCGGGGGGCAGGGGGGCGCCGGTCATGATGCGGGCGGCCTGGCCGGGTCCGACGGTGGGCAGCTCACCGCTGCCCGCCGCGACGTCGCCGATGACCGTGAGCACCGCGGGGAACTCCTCGCTCGCGCCCTGGACATCGGCCGTGCGGACGGCGTATCCGTCCATGGAGCTGTTGTCGAAGGGCGGGAGGGCGACGGGCACGGTGACGTCCTCGACCAGGACGCAGCCCTGGGCGTCGAGCAGCTGGAGTTCGATGGGCTCCAGCGGCCGGACGGCTGCGAGGACGTCCGCGAGGTGCTCGTCCACCGACCACAGGCGGTGGTGGCCGGTGTCCTGCGGTGCTCTGCTGCTCAAGGTGCTACATCTCCTCCGTGACGTAACGGTGAAGCCAGGTGCGGAACTCCGGGCCCAGGTCCTCACGTTCGCACGCGAGTCGGACGATGGCCCGCAGGTAGTCCCCCCGGTCCCCGGTGTCGTAGCGGCGGCCGCGGAAGACCACGCCGTGCACCGGGCCGCCCACGCTCTCGTCGGCGGCCAGCTTCTGCAGGGCGTCGGTGAGCTGGATCTCCCCACCGCGGCCCGGCTCGGTCTCCCGCAGTATGCCGAAGATCGCGGGGTGCAGGACGTAGCGTCCGATGACCGCGTAGTTGCTGGGCGCCTCGGCGGGCTCGGGCTTCTCCACGAGGCCGGTGACGCGGACGACGTCGTCCTCGCCGGTCGTCTCGACGGCGGCGCAGCCGTAGAGGTGCACGTGGGCGGGGTCGACCTCCATCAGGGCGATGACAGTGCCGCCGGTGTTCTCGTGGACCTCGACCATCCGGCGCAGGAGGGGGTCGCGCGGGTCGATGAGGTCGTCGCCGAGGAGGACCGCGAAGGGCTCTTCGCCGACGTGCGGCTCGGCGCACAGGACGGCGTGGCCGAGGCCGCGCGGGTCGCCCTGGCGGACGTAGTGCATGGTGGCGAGGTCGCTGGACTCCTGAACCTTCTTCAGCCGGTCGTCGTCGCCCTTGGCGGTCAGGGCCGATTCCAGCTCGTAGTTGCGGTCGAAGTGGTCTTCGAGGGCCCGCTTGTTACGTCCTGTGATCATGAGGACGTCGTCGAGACCGGCCGACACGGCCTCCTCGACCACGTACTGGATGGCCGGCTTGTCCACGACCGGGAGCATTTCCTTGGGGGTCGCCTTGGTCGCCGGCAGGAACCGGGTACCGAGGCCAGCTGCCGGAATGACGGCTTTCTTGATCACAGGGTGCGACTGAGTCATGGGCAGAACCATAGTGGGTCGTACCGAACACCCGACCAGATTCCGGTAAATAGATCCAACTCTGTCCCGATAGAAAAGGAAATGTGACCCAACTGTGGTAGAGAGCCTGTCCGGAAATCCGCCCTTCCCTCCCGAGAAGGCCTCCCTCCGCAGGGAACTCCTCGCCGCCCGGCGGGCCTTGTCCCCCGAGTCGCGCCGCACCGCGGCCCACGCCCTCGCGCGCTCCGCGCTGGCACTGCCGGAACTGGCCGGCGCGCGCACGGTGGCGGCGTACGTCTCCGTCGGCGCGGAACCCGGCACGCGCGAGCTGCTCGACGCGTTGCGCGACGCCGGCAAGCGCGTGCTGCTGCCCCTGCTGCTGCCGGACAACGACCTCGACTGGGCGGCGTACGAGGGCCCGGACAGCCTGGCCGAGGCCGCGCACCCGGGGAAGATGCGGCTGCTGGAGCCCTCCGGTCCGCCGCTTGGCCCGCAGGCCGTCACCGGGGCGGACGCGGTGCTGCTGCCCGGACTGGCCGTGGACCGGCGCGGGATGCGGCTGGGGCGCGGCGGGGGCTCGTACGACCGGGTGCTGGCCCGGCTGGAGCGGGCCGGGGCGCATCCGGCGCTGGTGGTGCTCCTCTACGACGAAGAGGTGGTCGCGCGGGTCCCGGAGGAACCGCACGACCACCCCGTCCAGGCGGTCGCCACCCCGTCGGGGGTGGTGCGCTTCACGGCCTGATCACGTCGTGGCGGTCAGGCCGTGCGCGCCGTCGCTCACGGCTTGAGCGTCAGGGTGTCCACTGTCGACTTGTCGACGGCGGCCTTCCCGAACGGCCAGTCCAGCAGCTCGCCCTTGGCCCACAGGGTCGTCTGGTCCGTGTAGGTGCCGTCGTACGCGTGGCCCGAGGCGCCGGTCAGGTTGATCCAGCGCGACTTGTCCAGGTCGTTGAGGTTGACGACCATCCGCATCGACGGCACCCAGGTGACGTCGTACCCGCTGGAGGCGTTCCAGCCGGTGGCGTTGACGGTGGCCTCGCCGCCGCCCAGGTTCCACGGGCCGCGGTTGAGGAGCCACTGCATGAAGCCCGGGCCCTCCTTGCCGATGGTCTGGTTCTTCAGGGTCAGCTGGTGCAGCCGGCCCCAGCTCCAGGTCGACTGGTCCTTGCCGAGCTTGGCGGTCAGCTCCCAGCGCGCGTCCTCCATCGCCCGGGCGAAGAGCTCGTCACGGGTCTTGATGGGCTTGTCGTGGACGGTCTTCGGGGTGGCGGTCCACCACGGCGACTTCTCGTCCTTGACCAGCCGGCGGACCACCTCGAACCAGCGGTCGCCGCCGTCGGGCTGCGCGGAGTCGGGGCCGCGCGTGCCGCACTCGCGGACCGTCTTGGCGAGGTCGTCGTTGGGGCCGGTGCCCTCCTCGATGACGTTCATGCAGCTGCCCTCGACGCGCAGCTCCTTCGGCATCTTGTCGCCGAACGCCAGCTTGAGGATGTTGCGCCAGACGGCGTTGAAGTACGCGGCGGCCGCGGAGTCGTTCTCCTGGGTGTAGTTCCAGCCCTCCAGCAGCTGCTGCGCCGAGCGCACGTCCGGGTCGGAGACCGGGATCTTGGCCAGCATCGGGGTCAGCAGCGCGGCGATCTCACTGCTGTTGTCCGTCTGCATGGTGCGCATGTCGTCGGTGGAGATCTTGCCGTTGTCCTTGATCTTCGCCTCGATGAGGTCGTTGATCCGCTGGCTGCGGGCGCCGTAGCCCCAGTCGGTGGTCAGGACGTACGGGTACTTGCCCGCGGTGGCCGCGGCGGCCGCGCTGCCCGGGGCGCTCGTGCCGGTGCCGGGGGTGTTGCCGGTATTGCCGGTGTTGCCGGTGTTGCCGGTGTTGCCGGTCGCGGTGCCGGTCGCGGACTCGGTGACGGCCTGGTTGGCGGTGACGATGTAGCCGCGCTGCGGGTTGTACTCCCAGGGCAGCTCGTTCTGCGGGATGTAGCCGGCGTTGCCGTCGCGGCCGCCCTTCCACGCGTACTTGGGGTCCCAGCCGGGGGCCGGCATGCGGCCGTCGCCCTGGCCGCGGACCGGGATGCGGCCCGGGGCCTGGTAGCCGATGTTGCCGTTGGGGCCCTTGTTGTCGGCGTAGATCAGGTTCTGGGAAGGGACCTCGAAGTCCGCGGCCGCGGCCCGGAAGCTCGGGAAGTCCTTGGCGCGGTCGATCTTGAAGACGGCGTCCATCGACTTGCCCGGGTCCAGGGCGGTCCAGCGCAGGGCGACGGCGTAGCCGGTGCCGCGGTCGGGGGCCGAGCTCGGGACGGGGGCGCGGGAGCCGACGGTCTCCAGCGTGTCGCTGCGGTCGGAGATCAGCGGTCCGTTGTTGGTCGAGCGGACGGTGATCTTCTTGCTCTTGCCGCCGGCGACCTTGATCTCCTCTTCACGGGTGGTGAAGGGGACGACCTTGTTGTCGTAGACGTAGCCCTCGGGGCGGACCTGCTCCAGGTAGAGGTCGGTGACGTCGGCGCCGAGGTTGGTCATGCCCCAGGCGATGTCGGCGTTGTGGCCGATGACGACGCCGGGCATGCCGGAGAAGGTGAAGCCGGCGACGTCGTACTGGCACTTGGCCGAGACGGCGCGGCAGTGCAGGCCCATCTGGTACCAGACCGAGGGCAGCTGCGGGGACAGGTGCGGGTCGTTCGCGAGCAGCGGCTTGCCGGTGGTCGTGTACTTGCCGGAGACGACCCAGGAGTTGGAGCCGATGCCGCTGCCGTTGGGGCCGAGGATGGCCGGGATGTCGTCCAGGGTCTTGGAGAGGGCGGTCAGCTGCGTGCGCAGGCCGACGGTCGCGCCCTGGGCGCTCGCGTTGTCGGCGAGGCCGGAGGCGGGGTTGGCGCCGCCGTTGGGGGTGGCCTGCATGCCGGTGGCGCCGGTGCCCGCGGTGGAGCCCGTGCCGGTGGTGCCGGTGCCGGTGGTGCCCGTGCCCGCGCCGGTGGTGCCCGTCGTGGTGGAGCCGGTGGTGCCCTGGGGCGCGTACTTGCCGCCCGCGACGGTGCCGCCCTCGACGATCGGCTTGTTCCGGTCGAAGGGGTACGCCGGGTAGAGCTCGTCGATCTGCGCCTGCGTGAGCTTGTTCGACATCAGCGAGCGGTCGATCTCGTCCTGCATGTTGCCGCGCAGGTCCCAGGCCATCGCCTTGAGCCAGGCCACCGAGTCGACCGGCGTCCACTGCTCGGGCTTGTAGCCGTCGGTGATCTTCAGGGCGGCGTGCTCGACGGAGAGGGACTTGCCGGACTTCCCCTTCAGCCACGCGTTGACCCCGTCGGCGTAGGCCTGGAGGTACTTCTTCGTCTCGGCCGAGAGCTTCTTGTCGTACTCCTCCTGCGCGACCTGGCGCCAGCCGAGGGTGCGCAGGAAGGCGTCGGTCTCGACCTGGCCGGAGCCGAACATCTCCGAGAGCCGGCCGGAGGTCATGTGACGGCGTACGTCCATCTCCCAGAACCGGTCCTGCGCGTGGACGAAGCCCTGCGCGCGGAAGAGGTCCTCGTCGTTGTCGGCGTAGAGCTGGGGGATCCCGTGCTCGTCGCGCTTGACGTCGACGGTCCCGGTCAGGCCGGGGACCTTGAGGGAGCCGGTGGTCTGCGGGAACGAAGCGCGCACGGTGTCCACGCTCCAGTACGCGCCGTAGCCGAGGCCCGCCAAGAGCGCCAGGACCAAGACGAGCACGAGCAGGCGTGCGCGTCGTCCCTTCTTCTTGACGGAAGGTCCGGATTCTTTGGCGGGCATCGCTGTCCTTCGAGGGGCAGGGTGGTCCTGGGAGTGCTGGGAGCAACCATAGGCGCAGGACCGCCTCCGGTGATCCGCCAGGGGTCAAGGTCCGTAGGACAGGGGCGAACCGCCGTTTCACAATGTGGGTATCGCGTAAAGAGTCCGTCAAAGATTAGGTAAGGTAACGAAGCACTTGCCGAATACGCCGCCGGTGGAACGTTCCGCCGGACGCGCTTTGAGGAAAGGGCCGCCCACTGACTGTCCACACGCTCAACGAGCTCCTGCTGGTCTGCTCGCTCGTGCTGCTCGTCGCGGTCGCGGCGGTACGCATCTCTTCACGCAGCGGCCTCCCCAGCCTGCTCATCTACCTCGGCATAGGCATCGCGATAGGCCAGGACGGCATAGGCAACGTCGTATTCGACAACGCCGAGCTGACGCAGGTCATCGGTTACGCCGCGCTCGTCGTCATCCTCGCCGAGGGCGGTCTGGGCACCAAGTGGAAAGAGATCAGGCCGGCCCTGCCGCAGGCGGTCGTCCTGTCGCTGGTCGGCGTCGCGGTGAGCGTGGGGGTCACCGCGGCCGGCGCGCACTACCTCGTCGGACTCGAATGGCGGCAGGCGCTGCTGATCGGCGCGGTCGTCTCCTCGACCGACGCGGCGGCGGTCTTCTCGGTCCTGCGGAAGGTTCCGCTCCCCTCCCGCGTGACGGGTGTGCTGGAGGCCGAGTCCGGCTTCAACGACGCGCCCGTCGTCATCCTGGTGGTGGCCTTCGCGGCGGCCGGGCCGGTCGACCCCTGGTACGTCCTGGTCGGCAAGATCGCGCTGGAGCTGGCGATCGGCGCCGCGATCGGCCTGGCGGTGGGCTTCCTGGGGGCGTACGGGCTGCGGCACGTGGCTCTGCCCGCCTCCGGCCTGTACCCGATCGCCGTGATGGCGATCGCGGTGAGCGCCTACGCGGCCGGCGCGATGGCGCACGGCTCCGGCTTCCTCGCGGTGTACCTGGCGGCGATGGTCCTGGGCAATGCGAAGCTGCCGCACTGGCCCGCCACGCGGGGGTTCGCGGACGGGCTGGGCTGGATCGCGCAGATCGGCATGTTCGTGCTGCTGGGCCTGCTGGTGACGCCGCACGAGCTGGCCGGGGACTTCTGGCCCGCCGTGATCATCGGACTGGTGCTGACGATGGTGGCGCGGCCGCTGGGGGTGTTCGTCAGCCTGCTGCCGTTCCGGGTCGCGTGGCCGGAGCAGGTGCTGATGTCGTGGGCGGGGCTGCGCGGCGCCGTGCCCATCATCCTGGCGACGATCCCGATGGTGACGGGGATCGAGGGCAGCGACCGGGTCTTCAACATCGTCTTCGTGCTCGTCGTCGTCTACACGCTGGTGCAGGGGCCGACCCTGCCGTGGCTGGCGCGCAAGCTGAACCTGCGCGAGACGGACGAGGCCGCCGCCGACCTGGGGATCGAGTCGGCGCCGCTGGAGAAGCTGCGCGGACACCTGCTCTCCTTCGCGATACCCGAGGCGTCGCGGATGCACGGCGTGGAGGTCGGCGAGCTGCGGCTGCCGGCCGGGGCGTCGGTCACGCTGGTGGTCCGGGACGCGAGGAGCTTCGTGCCGGCGCCGTCGACGGTGCTGCGCCGGGGGGACGAGCTGCTGGTGGTGGCCACGGATCCGGTGCGGGACGCGGCGGAGGCGAGGCTGCGTGCGGTGGCGCGCGGGGGCAAGCTCGCGGGGTGGCTGGGCACCGGTGGCGGAACGTCACTCTAGGTACCGGAGGGTGGCCGTACGGGCCACCCGGGGCGGCGGATTCCGGTTAGAGCGACATTCTAAATCAGCCATTTTCGGTGGCTTGCATCCGGCCTTGCCCCTATTTCCGAGGGTCGGAATGCGAAGTTCCAGTTAATCGCAGGTGAAGACATGTCTTGTCACCGTAATCACAGGGCGTGGTAGTGGATTGCCCTGTACGATGAAGGCACACCACATCGAACCAACTCTGCCTGACGCAGAGCTGGCGCGACCGCAAAGCGGCCGTGGCACCCTCCCGCAGTGGGCGCCCAGGTATCACTCGGTTCTGCGCAAGAGGACAGCTCTCGGGGCTCCCACATGTACGGGTGCGGCCGCTCACAAGGCGGCCGGCCGTCCGCAGACGGGGACGCTCTACCAGGCAGCGGAAAGGCCAGGCCGTGACATCCGCGGTCACGACCGACAAGTCCGCCCGACCCGGTTACGGGCAGCTCCTGCGCACTCCCGGCGCCCTCTCCTTCGTCCTCCCCGGCTTCGCCGCCCGCCTGCCCTTCGGCATGCTGACCATCAGCATCCTGCTGCTCGTCCAGCACGCCACCGGCTCCTACGGCGACGCCGGCATCGTCTCCGCCGTCACCGGCGTCTCCATGGCCCTGTTCGCCCCGGTCATGGGCAAGCTCACCGACCGCCGCGGCCAGAGCGCCGTCCTGGTGCCGGTCGTCCTCACGCACGCCGGCGCGGTCTCCGCCCTGACCGCGCTGGCCCTGCTCGGCGCCCCGCTGTGGGCGCTCGCGCTGGCCGCCGTCCCGGCCGGCGCCTCCGTCCCGCAGGTCGGGCCCATGGTCCGGACCCGCTGGGCGGTCAAGCTGGAGGGCTCCCCGCTGCTGCCGACCGCGGCCGCGTTCGAGTCCGTCACCGACGAGTTCACCTTCGTCGTCGGCCCGGTGCTCGCCACCGCGCTGTGCACCGGCGTCCACCCGGCGGCCGGCCTGGCCACCGAGGCGGCCCTGACCCTGCTCGGCGGCCTGTTCTTCGCCGCGCAGCGCTCCACCGAGCCGAAGGCGGCCCCGGCGGCGGCCACCGGCGAGAAGCGCGCCTCGGCGCTGTCCTTCCCCGGCCTGCGCGTCCTGATCGTCGCGTTCCTCGGCATCGGCGCCGTCTTCGGCGGCATGCAGGTGTCGCTCACCGCCTTCGCCGGCGAGATCGGCAACCCGGGCGTCAACGGCCTGCTCTACGGCGTCTTCGCGGCCGGCAACATGATCGCGGGCATCACCATGGGCGCCGTCGCCTGGAAGATCGGCCCGCGCCGCCGCCTGATCCTGGGCTACGTCGGCCTGACCGCCGCCGCCTCGGTGCTGTGGGCCGTGAACTCGGCCCTCCTGATGGGCGCGGTCGGCCTGGCCGTCGGCCTGTGCATCGCCCCCGCGCTGATCACCGGCTACACGATGATCGAGCAGCTGGTCCCGGCCGCCTCGCGCACCGAGGCCTTCACCTGGCTGACCGGCGCGGTCGCCTTCGGGCAGGCCGTCGCCGTGATCGTGGCCGGCCGCCTGACGGACGCGCACGGGTCCTCGTACGGGTTCCTCGTGCCGCTGGCGGCCACCGCGCTGGCGCTGGCCACCCTGGTGGCGCTGCGCGCGAAGCTCGCTCCGAACGCCGCGAGCCGCATCGTGAACTCGTCCGAGCCGGCCGCCGCCGCGCCCGGTCGCAGCGGGCGGGAGCGCACGGCCGAGCGTGGGATCGGTCACCGCACGCCTGTGACGGTGGACTGATCCGCCGGAATACGTCACCATGGAGCGTCGTTAGCACTCATTGAGTGAGAGTGCCAGGAGGAAATTCGTGCCGACCTACCAGTACCAGTGCACCGAGTGCGGTGAGGGCCTTGAGGCCGTGCAGAAGTTCACCGATGAAGCGCTGACCGTGTGCCCGAGCTGCGACGGACGCCTGAAGAAGGTGTTCTCCGCGGTCGGCATCGTGTTCAAGGGCTCCGGTTTCTACCGGAACGACAGCCGCGGCGCCTCGTCGAGCAGCACGCCCGCCTCGAAGTCGTCCTCCTCGTCGTCCACGACGACGTCGACCGCTTCGGCTCCGGCCGCCGCGTCGTCCTCGACGTCCTCCAGCGCGGGCAGCAGCAGCTCCAGCTCGGCCGCCTGACCTCGCAGCCTTCCGCCGAGGCCCCGTTCGCCCTCCTGGGCTGCGGGGCCTTTCGCGTCCCCCGTTAGGGTGGCGGCATGGTGAACGCAGAGATCGGTGTAATCGGCGGCTCGGGCTTCTACTCCTTCCTGGAGGACGTCACCGAGATCCAGGTCGAGACCCCCTACGGGCCTCCGAGCGACTCCCTGTACCTGGGCGAGCTCGCCGGCCGGCAGGTGGCGTTCCTGCCGCGGCACGGGCGCAGCCACACCGTGCCGCCCCACAAGATCAACTACCGTGCCAACCTGTGGGCGCTGCGCTCGGTCGGCGTCCGGCAGGTGCTGGGGCCGTGCGCGGTGGGTGGCCTCCGGGCGGAGTACGGGCCGGGCACGCTGCTGGTCCCGGACCAGCTGGTGGACCGTACGAAGTCCCGCGCGCAGACCTTCTTCGACGGGGAGCCGCTGCCGGACGGGAGCGTCCCGAACGTCGTCCACACCACCTTCGCCGACCCGTACTGCCCGGTGGGGCGCTCGGTGGCGCTCGCGGCGGCGCGCGGGCGGGAGTGGGAGCCGGTGGACGGCGGCACCATGGTCGTGGTGGAGGGTCCCCGTTTCTCGACGCGCGCGGAGTCCCGGTGGCACGCGGCGGCCGGCTGGTCGGTGGTCGGTATGACCGGGCACCCGGAGGCGGTCCTCGCCCGTGAGCTGGGCCTCTGCTACACGTCGATCGCGCTGGTGACGGACCTGGACGCGGGCGCGGAGACGGGCGAGGGGGTCTCGCACACCGAGGTCCTGAAGGTGTTCGGCGAGAACGTCAGCCGGCTGCGCGAGGTCCTGTTCGACGCGGTGGCGGGCCTGCCGGCGACCGAGGACCGCGACTGCCTGTGCACCCACGCCCACGACGGCTGGGACCTGGGCATCGAACTGCCGTAGGCGCGCTGGAGGCGGGCCCCAGGCGCCCTGGAGGCGGGCCGTGTCCCCTGGCGGGCCACGGCCCAGGGCGCCGGGCGGGGAATCGTTTCCCCGGAGGTGTCACGTTCCGCCGGGCCGTCCTGTCTCCTGTGCGAAGGGGTCGACGGGACCCCCCGTGTGGAAGAGGCCGCCATGCCGCGCATCTCGCTCACCCCGCCCCGCACCCTCCTCACGCGCGTCGGCGCCTGGTACTCGCGCCGGACCTACGGCAAGGTGCTCGACCCCGGCCAGGCGTACGGGCACAACGCGCGCGTGCTGTTCTCGTACGTCCGGATGGAGCAGCGGGCGGCGAAGTGGACCGCGCTCGACCCCGGGCTGAAGCACCTCGCGGTGATGGCCTGCGCCGCCCGGATCAACTGCTCGTGGTGCATGGACTTCGGCTACTGGGAGGGCCACGAGCTGGGCCTGTCGCCGGAGAAGATCGAGCGGGTGCCTCGGTGGCGCGAGGAGCGGGAGGCCTTCACCGAGCTGGAGCTGCTGGTGATGGAGTACGCGGAGGCCATGACCGAGACCGAGCCGGCGGTCACCGACGAGATGGCGGCCGGGCTCATCGCGCGGCTCGGCGAGGCCGCGTTCGTCGAGCTCACCGCCGTGGTGGCCCTGGAGAACTGGCGCTCGCGGGTGAACAGCGCCTTCGGTCTGACCAGCCAGGGCTTCTCGGAGGCCTGCCGGGTGCCGGGCCGGTCCTGAGCGGCCGGGCGGGGTACCGGTCCCTGTGGGTGAACAGGTTGTCCACAACCTGGGGATCGTCCACAGGCCGGAGCGGGCCTCGGCCAAGGGGCGGATCGTGGGAGGGTCCGGGCGCTGGACCCGGACACCGGATCTCGACCCCTTCGGCGGTGATCAGCATGTCCACGGCCTCTCCCGACTCCCCCGGCTCTCCGGCTCCTCCCCCGCTTTCTTCCTCGCCGTCCTCCCCGCCCTCGCTCTCCTCCGGGTGCCGACCGGCGCGGCCCGTGCCGCCGTTCCCGCCGCTGCGTGTGGGCCGGGCCCGGGGGCGGCTGCGGCGCGCGGTGCGCCGCCGGCGGCGGATCGCCTCGGCCGGGCTGGCCGTGGTGGCCGCCGCCCTGGCCGTGGGCGGGGCGGACGCGCGGGCCTCCCGGGGCGCGGCGCCGCCCGAGGTGAAGCCGCCGCCCGCGGCGGTGCGCCTGGTGTCGGCGCCGGTGCGCATCGCGGACGCGGCCACGGTGCGGCTGCTGCGTCCCGGTGACCGGGTGGACGTGGTGGCGGCGGAGCGCGCCGGGCTGCCGCGGGTGGTCGCGGCGGGGGCCAGGGTGGCCGAGGTCCCGGCGCCGGAGGGGGGTGCGGGAGACGGTGGGGCGCTGGTGGTCCTGTCGGTTCCCCGGGAGACCGCGCAGGCCCTGGTGGGGGCGGGCGCGGTGGCACGGCTGGCGGTGACGTTGTGCTGATTCGCACTGGCGTGCAGTCACGTAGCCCGCGTGTGGGCACGGATTGGACATGGCGTGCCATCACTGCCGTAGCTTTCGGAACCGTTGGCTCCGTGTACAGCAGTGACGAAGAAAGGCTCAGTCGTGAGCGAGAAGAAGGAGAGCGTACTGGCGGGCTTCAAGGCCTTCCTGATGCGCGGCAACGTGGTGGACCTGGCCGTGGCGGTGGTCATCGGCGCGGCGTTCACGAACATCGTGAACTCGATCGTGAAGGGCATCATCAGCCCGGTCGTGGGCGCCATCGGCACCAAAAACCTGGATGTCTACACCTCGTGCCTGAAGGCACCCTGTGGGGTGGACGCCAAGGGCGAGCCGACCGGCGTGAACATCATGTGGGGCTCGGTCCTGAACGCCACGCTCACCTTCCTGATCACCGCCGCGGTCGTCTACTTCCTGATGGTCCTGCCGATGGCGAAGTACCTGTCCCGGCAGGAAGCGCGCCGCAAGGCCAGGGAGGGCGTGAAGGAGACCATCGAGATCACCGAGCTCGAAGTGCTCAAGGAGATCCGCGACACGCTGGTCGCGCAGCGCAGCGGGAACGGGGAGGGCGCCAGGACCCCGGGAGCCCGCGACGCGGTCTGACCGCCGCGGCGGATCAGATGTGGTGCGGGGGCTTCTCGTCGAGGAAGCGGGCCAGGTCGGCCGCGCTTCCGCCGGCGGGCGGCCGCTCGCCCCAGCCCCGGTCGGTGTCGTCCGAGGACTGCCGGTCGAGCGGGTCGTCGAAGACCAGCTTCGGCCTCGGCTTCGGGGCCGGCTTGGAGGGGGCCTGTGTCCCGGCTGCGGGCTCGGAGGGCTGCGGGTCGGGGGAGGCGGCGGTGCTCATGGCTCAAGGGTACGGCCGGGCCCGGCCCGGGCGCGGGCCCGGGACGGGGCTCAGGCCCCCGTCCGGGCCCCTGTCGCGGCTTTCGTCAGCTGGGGGCTTCCGCGCCCTTACGGGCGTAGAACCACCAGCAGACCGCGAGACAGGTCGCGTAGAAGCCGATGAACAGCCACAGGGCGCTCGTGACGGCCGTGGCCGCGAACATGGCCGGGATGAAGAAGAAGCCGTAGGCGGCGATGGCGGACGAGAAGCCGGTGACGGCGCCCGCTTCCCTCTCCGACTTCTTCAGCGCGGCCGCCTGCGCCTCGGGGCCCTGCTCCACCGCTTGGCGCATGTGCTGCTCGCGGAAGATCACCGAGATCTGCCGGAAGGTCGATCCGTTGCCCGGTCCGGAGCAGGTGAAAGCCGCCGGGAAAACTGCGAAGAAGGGCCGGAAGCTCCCCTGGTCGCCGCCGGACGGCAGCGCGAAGCTCGCGACGACCGGGGAGGCCGCGTTGGCGGCCGGGAAGAGGCTGCCGAAGCCCTTGGCGAAGAGGGCGGCGCGCAGCGGGTGCGGAGCTCCAGACGGTGTGGCGGTGGGTCACCCCGAAGGCCAGGAAGACGATGGCGACCGCGTAGGCCGGCAGGGCGCGGTCGAAGTCCCGCAGAAGGCGGCTGCCGAGCACGATGGCGGCGACGAGCAGGACCAGTACGGCCGTGCCGGCCAGGGTGGCCCGTGTGGGGACGGACCGGCCGGCCGGCGGCGGGGGCTGCGGCGCGCCGTGTGGTGACGGCGGGGGCGCGGCGAGTGCTTCGGTGGGCTCGGACACAGCACCACGCTAGGTGGTCCATACCGTTTTAGCCCGCTATACGGACTTTCCGGTTGTTCCGAACGGGGCATACGGCCCGCACTCCGCGGGCGGCGAAGACCGCCTTGGCCGCGGCCACCTTTCCGTTGCCGGGGCCGGCGGAGCCCGGGGACGTGCCGGTGCGGTGATGGCGCGGCCCGGGCGGTACTGCGCCGGGTCGGCCGGTACCTCCGGCGCTTGCTGGGTTGCGGTGCTCATGGCGTCGTCCTGAACGTCGGGGAGGGTGGTGACCCTTCCAGGCTCTGCCCGCGCGGGCGGCGCGCGGCAGGGGCGAACGTCGTGTGGGCGGCGGGACAAGGTCCCGCCGCGGGAGGTGCGTTGGCCGGTCCGCCGGTGCCCGCGTCCGCCCGGGGTACCCGTGCCCCGCGGGCCGCGCGCCTCGGCCGTCACGGTGCGGGGCCCTGGTGTGCTGGGCGGTATGACGTACGTGCCGATGACCGCCCGCAGCCGCGTCGAGGGCCACCGGACCGCGACGACGCTGGAGCTCTTCTTCGACCTCTGCTTCGTCGTCGCGATCGCGCAGGCGGGCCAGCAGCTGGTGCACGCGCTCGTGGAGGGGCACCCGGGCAGCGGGGTGGTCGGCTACCTCTTCGTCTTCTTCGGCGTGTGGTGGGCGTGGATGAACTTCACCTGGTTCGCCTCCGCCTACGACTGCGACGACGTGCCGTACCGGATCACGACGCTGGTGCAGATCGCCGGGGTGCTCGTCTACGCGGCCGGGGTGAGCCGGGCCTTCAACGACAACGACTGGACGGTGGCCGTCATCGGCTACCTGATCATGCGCGTGGCGCTGACGGCGCAGTGGCTGCGGGCCGCTGCCGGGGAGAGCGGGGCGGCACGGACCGCCGCGCTGAAGTACGCGGCCGGGCTGCTGGTGTGCCAGGCGGGCTGGGTGGCGCTGCTGTTCGCACCGGACGGCTGGAAGCGCTGGCTGTTCCTGGTGCTGGTGGCGGCCGAGCTGATGGTGCCGGTGTGGGCGGAGCACGGGCACCAGACGCCGTGGCACGCCCACCACATCGCGGAGCGGTACGGCCTGTTCACCATCATCGTGCTGGGCGAGACGATCGCCGCGAGCACGGTGGCGGTGAAGTCGGCGATCGACGAACACGAGGCGCTGGGGGTGCTGCTGCCGATCGCGGCGGGCGGGCTGCTGATCGTCTTCGCCGCGTGGTGGATCTACTTCGCGGTGCCGGTGCACGAGCGGCTGAACTCCAACCGGGAGGCCATCCCGTGGGGCTACGGCCATCTGGCGATCTTCGCCTCGGGTGCGGCGATCGGGGCGGGCATCGAGGTGGCGGTGGAGCACGCGGTCGGCCAGGCGCACATCTCGCAGGTGGCGGCGAACGCGGCCGTGACGGTGCCGGCGGCGGTGTTCCTGCTGACGGTGTGGCTGCTGCACTCGCGGCACTTCAAGCGGGGCGCCGCCCAGCAGCTGGTGCTGCCGCTGTGCGCGCTGGCGATCCTCGCCAGTACCTGGACGGGTGCGTACGCCGTCCTGTACGCGGGCCTGGTCGCGGCCGCCGCGGTGGCGGTCGGGACGGCTCTCACGGTGCGTCCGGTGCCGGACGCCGTCTGAGGTCGTCCGAGGCCGGGGGCGCGGCGACCGTCACCCGCGCGGCGCCGGCACCGTTCTCCAGCGCAGGACGCCACGGTGACGGGCGACAGCAGAGAGGCACCTCGGATGACACTCCCCTCGCAGCGACTCGGATCCGGCCCCGGCGGGGAACTGGCCGAGCCGGGATTCTGGCAGCGGCCGCCGGCCGAGCGCCTCGCGGCCTTCGCCCGCCTGCGCGCCCTGGACTCCCCCGTGTTCGTCCCGGAGGGCGGCGGCCGCACCGGGCACTGGGCCCTGGTGCGCCACGCGGACGTGCAGGAGGCCAGCCGGCTGCCCAAGGTGTTCGCGAGCGCTCCCGGGGTCACCACGCCGGAGCCGGCCCGGTGGGTGCGGGCCCTGTTCGGGGACTCGATGGTCAACCTGGACGGCGCCGACCACGCGCAGCTGAGGAAGATCGTGCAGCGGGCGTTCACGCCCCGGCTGCTGGCGGCCGCGGAGGCGGACATCCACGCGGTCGCGGCCCGGATCGTGGACGACGTCCTGGAGCACCGGCCCGACGAGTTCGTCTCGGCGGTGTCCTCGCGGCTGCCGCTGGAGGTCATCTGCAACATGATGGGCATCCCGGAGCGCTACCGGGCGGAGATCGCCGACCGGGTCAACCACGCCTCGGAGAACATCGGTGTGGAGCGCGGTCTGGCATCGCGGCTGCGGATGCCCGGGCGGGGGCTGCGGGCGCTGGCCCGGATGCAGCGGATGGTGGCGGGCATCGGGCGGGAGCGGCGGCGGAACCCGTCCGACGACCTGATCTCGGCGCTGGTGTGCGCGAACGTGGACGGGCAGGCGCTCGGCGCCCGCCAGTTGGGGGCCTTCTTCAGCCTGCTGATGGTGGCGGGGGTGGAGACCACCCGCAACGCCATCACCCACGGTCTGGCCCTGCTGACGGACTTTCCGGCCCAACGGGACCTGCTGCTGTCGGACTTCGAGAAGTACGCGGACGGCGCGGTGGACGAGATGATCCGCCATTCGACGCCGATCATCCAGTTCCGCCGGACGGTCACCGCGGAGCACACCCTGCGCGGGCACGTGTTCGTGCCGGGGGACAAGGTGGTGCTGTACTACGCGTCCGCCAACCGCGACGAGGCGGTGTTCCCGGACCCGGACTCGTTCGACATCACCCGCTCGCCCAACCCGCACCTGGGGTTCGGCGGGGGCGGGCCGCACTTCTGCCTGGGCGCCCATCTGGCCCGGGTGGAGATGAAGGCCCTGTTCCGGGAGCTGCTGACCCGGCCGGTGGGCCTGCGGGCGGTGGGGCTGCCGGATCTGGCCGGTTCGAACTTCGACAACCGCGTCCGTTCGCTGCGTTTCGCCTTCGAACGTCCCTGACGCGAGGGGGCGGCCGGGCGAAGGGGCCGGCCGCCGGGCAGGCTGGGGGCCCGGCGGCCGGAGCGCGACGGCGGGCGCCGCCGCCGCGGCTACTTCTGCAGGCTCTGCACGGCGAGGACGCAGTGGGCGCTGCTCGTCAGCACCGCCTCGTCCCCGGCGAAGCCCTGGAGCAGCTCCGGCGCCACGGGCTGGCCCGGGACGGCCTCGGGCCAGGCGCGGGTGGCGAACAGGAAGTAGGCCTGCCCGCTCTCGTTCGCGGCGGCGACCCACTCCGGCGGGGCGGTGCAGGTGGCGTTCAGGCCGGGCATGGTCAGCGCGATCTGGTCGTCGGCCAGCAGGATCTGCACGGGGAAGGCCCGCGGGTTGCGCGTGCCGTCCATGACGACGTCGCCGATCTGCAGACCGATCTCCTCCAGCAGCCCGCGGGCGGCCGCCTCGCCGCCCTCCCGGCCCTGCGGGCCGTCGCCGAGGGTGTAGGCGATGAGGTACGGGACGTCGTGGCCCTCGGAGGGGTCACCGATCCAGGCGAGGACGGAAAGGGTGCCGAGCTGGGAGCGGTCGATTTCGGCTTGCGTTGAAGTCATGCGCCGCACCTTAGTGCTCTCCCGCCCGGCCCTTTCACGGCCTTTCACCCGCGCGGGCTACACGGCCCAGAATCCCCCTCCGGAATTCGGCCGCGTGTTCGCGTCCTGATACTGGAGCCGCACAATGCGCTGGTTTTCCGGAATCTCGAACACCACCCAGCCTTCCGCCCGCTCACCGACGGCGAGGGAATCGAAGACGAGCGGTTTTCCGGTCGTCAGTTCCCCGGTGCGCACCACCGGGTGGCGCTTGCCCGCGCCGTCGTACGCCCACATGCGCCCGAGCGCCCCGTACGAGGCCCCGCCGACGTTGACGAACGACATCGAGGCGGCCACCCAGCGCTTCCCCGCGGGCGGCGCGTAGTTCGGCTCGACGCTGACGGCGGGGTCGACGAACGCGGCGAGCACCACCTGCAGGTGTCGACCCACCTCCTGTCCTTGCACCCGTACGGAGTCACCCACATGGGCATCCTTCGCGGCCCCCGCCCCGGCCGCTGCCGCCCGGTCCGGGACGCCGGGCTCCTCCTCGCCGCCCCGCGCCCC
Source organism: Streptomyces racemochromogenes (assembly GCF_044129415.1). Taxonomy (GTDB): domain Bacteria; phylum Actinomycetota; class Actinomycetes; order Streptomycetales; family Streptomycetaceae; genus Streptomyces; species Streptomyces racemochromogenes_A. Next base: position 32 of record NZ_JBBDHD010000055.1, on the reverse strand, counting down.
GGCGTCGGCCGGCGCGGCCGGCGCGGCGGGGG
>NZ_JBBDHD010000054.1:0-46843 GCF_044129415.1 Streptomyces racemochromogenes | reverse complement strand
AAACCACAAAGCCTTAAACGGTTGTGGGGGGCTGTTTTTTTTTAAAAACACAAACCGTGCGCGGGGCGCGAAATGGAAGGCCGGCCTCGCTGCGCTCGGGGGGGGCTCGGCTTCGCCGAGCCCAGAGCCGGCCCTTCGGGCCGGGGTCCTCCGCTTTGCTTCGGACCCCTGGGTTTCGCTTCGCTTCACCCAGGGGTCCCTGAGCGCTGCGGGCTCAGGAGGGAGCGCCCTCGCTGCGCTCGGCTGGGCCCCTTCGGGGCCTGCCTCTCCGCTTCGCTCCGAGGGACTGAGGGCTGCGTCCTCAGGAGAGGCCGGCCTCGCTGCGCTCGGCCGGGGCGCCTTCGGCGCCTTGGCCCTTCCGCTTCGCTTCAGGGCAGTGAAGCGCCTTGCTCCGCTCCGCGGAGCCTTGACCAAGGCCGGTCCCACAGCGCTGTGCGCTGTACCAGCGAACGCCTCGCTCCGCTCGGAGGGCTCGGCTTCGCCGAGCCAGTGTCGAGCCCTTCGGGCACGGAGGTCCTCTGTTTTGGCTTCGAACTGCCTGCGCTTCGCGCGGGGGTGACCTCGTGCTCTCCGCCGCACTGCGGCGGAGAGCACGGTCCCGCTTCGCGGGAACTAGAGCTGCTTCGCAGCCCACCCTTCGGAGCACTGAATCCCCGGCGCTGCGTGCTGGGGAAAGAGAGCCCTCGCTGCGCTCGGGGGCGAGGCTCGCTTCGCGAGCCAAGTTCGGTCCTTTGGGCCGATAGCCCTCCGCTTCGCTTCGGGCTGAAGTAGAGATCACGCCTCGCTACGGGCTCCTGGGCGCTGCGCGCTCAGGAGGGAACAGCCTCGCTGCGCTCGGCTGAGATACCTTCGGAGGCTGCTCCTCGCTTCGGAGTAGTGAAGTGCTTCGCTTTGCTCAGCGAAGCAGGGCGCTTTGCGCCCTGCCGGACTCCAGGCGCTGCGCGCCTGGGAAGGTGACCGCCTTGCTGCGCTCGGAGGGCTTTCCTTTGTGAAGGCTGAGTAGGCCCTTCCTTCCTTCGCTTCGCTACGGGTGGGAGCGACCGTCCTCCTCTGCTTCGCTCAGGAGGCTTTTCCGGCTTAGCCTTCAGGGCCACGTTGTTCGGCTGGTAGGTATGTCGGCTTTGCCCTTGCTTCGGACAAGGTGCTGCCTCGTTGCAGCCAGTGGTGCCGCGCTATGCGTACCCGGGTCGGGCCTTTGGCGTGGGGGGCCTTGGTTTTCGCTCTGGGGTTTGGCGAGGACGCACAGTCCAGCTTCGGAGGAGCCTCGACTCCGTCAGTGAGCGTGGTAACGGTGCCTGTTTTTGAGTGAGGTGGGTTCCGGTTCGTGCGTCGCTGAGGTGGTTGCCGTCTTACTGCGTGTCTACTCGGACGGAGTGTGAGACGTGGTTTTTGTGGCGGTGGGTGTGGTGAGTGGCCAGGCCGGGGCATGCGGTCGTGTGGTGGTGAGGTGAGGTGCCGACTTGAAGGGTGGGGGCCGGAGTGCTTGGAGTCTGGTGGAGGGTTGCTCGTTATGTGGGGTGAGGTGTTAACGGCGTTAATGGTTGGTTGGGGTGGTGATTCAAAGTGATGTGGGGATAGAGATGGGAATCAGTCAGATTCTGCGTGGTTAAGGACAGGCTGTCCGGTCCGCGACGGTGGGTGGCTGGACTGGTTCGGCGTCAGGAAGGGCGCTCGGGCTTGCGGTTCGCGACGGCATTTCGTGCGCGCAGCGCGGCAGGAGACGGCCTATAGAGGGTACGGATATGCGTTGCCGCAGGTCAGGCGGGGTGCAGGGGGAAAGTTATGTCCCCTCAGAAGGGACATAACTCGGGCGATGTGTCGCTGGTAGGGGGACACAACGGCTGCAAAACGTCAGCGAGACTGACGCTTTTTGGGCTAAAACGTCGGGGGGGCTGACGTTTTTCGGGAGTTACGTCATTGAACTGCGCCAGGGCGGGGTGGCGTTGGGTGAGGGGGGTCCCGGAGGGTCTTGCGGAGCGCTGTGGCCGAGATGTGTCCCCCCAGGGGGGACACAAGACACGCCGAACGTCAACGAGCGTGACATTAGTGTCACCCTTGTTGACATACTCTCTCTGCAGATCAACGAAGTGGAGAGCATCCTCGTGTCATCAGAAGCACAGCGCCGCCGGCAGAGTCCGTCGCGCGCGCCGCGTCCTGATCTGCCCGTTGATGACGCGATCTCGGCGTGGAGTCAGCCGCTGGCTCCGGTCAAGGACCTGGACAGTCTCGCGAAGCGGTACCCCAGCCGGAAGCTCACGCTGGACGGTGAGCGCAAGCCGCTGGAGTTCTACGGGACCCAGAGTCAGCCAAACGCGTTCTCGATGGACAGCCTGGAGTTCTTCCTGGTGATCGCCCAGTACTTCAGGGAAGCCTTGCCCCTGAGGCTGATCCTGCTGCTGATCGCGTGCCAGCGGGCGGGAGGGCGGATTCCACTTACACAGGAAGAGATGGCTACGATCCTGGACGTCAGCCGGACAAAGACGTCGGAGGCGCTGCACACCGTCATGTCTCATGGGATCGTCTTCAAGGTGCGGCGGGGTGTGTACCAGTTCAACCCGCCCTACAGTTACCGGGTGGCCGAGTTCATCCCGGGTACCGAGACGGCGGGTGAGTTCGTGAAGGTGGAGCAGCACAGCACCATCTCGCAGATTCGCAGCGACACGAGTTTGCCCGACCTGGTGCGGTTCCCGTCGCTGGACCACATGCGGCAGGCAATCGAGGAACTGCGGGCCGAACGGTCCAAAGAGCGCGCTGCGCGCCGGCTGAGCCGGGCCCAGCGCAAGGAAGAAGGGACAGCTCAGTGAGCACCTTGCGATTCGCTGCGGTCAACGCCGACGGGCTTCTCTCCGACCTCGACCTCCCGCCTGCCGCGTACCGTGTGCTGCTGAAGCTGCGTTCGCTCAGCGAGCCCGGTGGGCGGATCCTGATCGACCAGGCCACCATCGGGGGGCTGCTGGAGCTGAGCAGGCCGAGCGTCAACGCGGCTCTGCGCAGCCTGGAGCTGGCCAAGCTCGTGCGGAAGGTCAGGAACGGGGTGTACCAGATCAACCCGATGCTGGCCGGGTACAACTCCTTCGAGGACGCCGTCGCGGCCGTGAACGAGATGGCCCCCGACGAGCGGCTGGACGCGCGCGGGTACGTCGCCAGTTACCACCAGGCGGTGGCGGAGTACCAGGACCAGCTCGCCGAGCAGCGGAAGAAGCGTGCGGCGCAGGCCGCCGCGAAGAAGGCTGCGGAGTCGAAGCGGCGGCGGACCTTGCACGCTGTGGGGTAGGCGGGCTGAGGGAGGGGTCTTGGAGGGCCTCTGACGGCCCCTCAAGGACTTTTGAGGGCCTCGGGTTACCCCGGGGCCCTCAAAGGGTTTCAGGGGCCTGTGGGGGCTTGTGGGGGCCTGCGGGGTTTCGGGTTCAGGGGGCGGGCAGTTCGGCGTTCGCGCGGTCCGTGATCAAGGTGAGCACGCGGCCCGCGACGGCGAGGTCCTCGGCAGGGATGCCGGCGTACAGGCGGGTGGCGATCGCGGCCGTCGCGGCGGAGGCGGTCTCGTACCGTTCCCGGCCGGTGTCCGTGAGCGTGAGGACGGAGTCCCGCCGGTGGATGAGCTGGGAGGCCGTCAGTTCGTCTATGACGCCCTCGATGAGCGGTTCGGCTGCCTTGAGGGCGTCGGTGACCTCGGTGAGCAGGTCGCGGTGGGAGATCGAGCCGCCCGCGACGGCTACGGCGCGGAGGGTGACGCTCTGGTGGAACGTGACGTCGTGCCGGGCCAGGGCGCCCTCGGCGAGGGTGCGGGCGGCGTGGTGGGCCAGGGCTATGACGCGGGCGTCGAGGGTGGGGGCGGTGGTGGTCACGGCTGCTCCTTCTCGTTCTCGGTGTACGGGTCGAGGGGTGCGTTGAGCAGGGTCGTCAGGTCGCGGGCGAACTGCCGGGCGCGGGGGCCGTCCTGGCCGCCCAGCGGGCGCAGCAGTTGGTCCAGCAGGTGCTGGACGGAGGTGATCGCGCGGCCCGTGACGTCGTGGCCCTGCTGGGTGAGCGACAGTTGCATCGCGCGGGGATCGTCCGGGTCGCGGACGCGGGAGACCAGGCCGGAGGTCTCCAGGGCGCGGGCGAGCTTGGAGACGTAGAGCGGTTCGAGGCCGGTGTGGTCGGCGAGCCGGCGCTGGCTGGGCCGCTGACCGGCGCGGGACATGCCGTACAGAGAGGCCAGCAGGGCGTACTGGGCGTGGGTCAGGCCCAGGGGGGCGACTGCCCGGTCCACGGCAACGCGCCATTTCGTCGACAGGCGCCAGACCAGGAAGCCGGGCGTGGCGCCTTCGCCGTTCTCGGGTGATGTCGCTGTGTTGCTCATGGGGATTTAATGTACATGGCTAGTATGTACATGGCTAGTGTTTGGGTGGGGGGTGGGTGGGTGGGGTGTGGGTGGGGTTTTAGAAGGCGAAGTCCACGTAGTCGATGTCGGTGAACTCGACCAGGAGGCCGCCCGCGCGGGCGCCGTTGTCCTTGAAGTAGATCTCCTGGAGGGCTTCGGCCGTGATGTGGCGGAGCTGGGCTTCGGTGGCGCCGGTGTCCTGGGCCGCGAAGAGGCGTCCGGCGTACTCCGGGGGGAGGTGCTGGGTGATGCGGCGCATGCGGCCGTCGTCTGTGGTGCCCGGGGCCGCGGTGAAGCCGAAGCGGGCGCGGGTCTCGATGACCAGGCCGGTGGTGCGGGCGGCCTGCTCGCGGGCGCGCTTGCGGACCAGGGGCTGCCAGCGGCGGCGTACTTCGGCCTCCATGCGGGCGGCCAGGGCCGGCTTGGGCTGCTTGATCTCGTTCTTCACGTAGCGCTCGACCGTGCGCTGGGAGATGCCGAGCAGGGCCGCCACGTTCCTGGTCGATTTGAGCTGCTTGAGGAGGTAGCGCATCTGGGCGCCCGCGGACTTGGGGATGGGGCGGGTGAAGTGCTGTGCGTCGGCCCGGGTGAGGCTGTCGGAGATGTCGGACATCGGTTACTCGCCGTCTGCTGCTGCGTCGTGGCCCTTGATGTGGCGGGCCGGGTTGAGGTGTTCGTCGAGGAGTTGGACGGCCCACAGGAGGGGCTGGGTGCCCTCGTGCTTGACCATGCCCGGGCTGACGCCCAGGCGGAAGCCACCGGGGAGCGGCTTGCCGTCGGGCGTGCGGGGGAGGAAGTCCAGGGGGCTGGGGCCGTCGGAGAGGTAGACCGCGCAGTCGGACAGGACCGCGATGGGGTAGAGGCCGGCGGAGGTGGCGAGCTTCTGCATCTTGCGGTGCATGTTGACGCGGGCCGTCGAGATGACGGCCGCGCGGATGTCGGGGCGCCAGGTGGGGCGTTCGAGGGCGGGCCAGGGTTCGCCCGGGCGGTAGCCGGCGCCCTGGGGGCGTTCGCGGAGCTTGCCGATGCCGCCCTTGACGGTGGATTTGATGGCCGAGAGGACGGCGGTGGGGAGGGGGCTGTGGTGCTTGTGGGTTTCCATCGCGGCCAGGAACTCGGGTTCCGTGAGGGTGGTGGTGACGCCCATGTCCGCCATCGTCGCGAGGTAGGCGTCGCGCAGGCGTGAGTACCAGGCGTCGAGGTAGGGGCCGTGTTCCGGGCGGATCCAGGCCTCGGTGGGGTGGACGTCGTGGCCGAGCTCCTGGGCGTAGGCCAGGGTCGGCGTCGCGTACCAGGCCGGGCCGGCCGGGGGCCTGCCGTGCGGGGTGAAGGGGCTCGGCAGGCGCGGGTCCAGGGCGAGGGAGGAGAGGTCCGCGAGCCAGCAGCCGGGGAGCTTCGGGTCGAAGCGGGGGCTGGTGGTGTGGACGGCGGGGCCGGTGCCGACGGTGAGGCGGTTCGCGGCGGCGGCGAAGGCCATGTTCACGTCGATGCCGACGGCGTGGGTGCGGGCGCACTCGGCGTCGGTGAGGAGCTCCGGGTCGCGGATCCAGTCGTACGCCTCCTCGTCGAGGACCTGGTCCGGGGTGCGCTGGTGGGAGCGGGGGTAGAGGGAGGCGACCACCGGGTGCTCGTCGGGGGCCTCCGGCGGGGCGGGGTCGACGGGGCGGGTGAGGGAGCCGGGGACGGGGGCGGACTCCCAGGTGTTCGTCTGCGGGTTGCGGGCCGCTCGGGTGGGCGGGCGGAGGGCCGTCATGAGTTCGAGGCCGGTGACCGCGGTGGAGCCGCGGGGGGTGAGGACGCGGGTGGCGTAGGTGGAGAGCAGCTCGGCGAGTTCGGGGGCGGGGAGGTCGGCGGTGTCCTCGCCCCAGGCGCGGGGGTCCAGGGCGCCCCAGGGGAGGACCGCGAGCTGGACGCACTGGCGGCCGGTGGTGGGGGAGGCCGGGCGGTAGATGCGGGCCCAGGGGCCGAAGCCGCGGCGGGTGAGCTGCCACTTGGCCTTGGTGAGCTGCTTGATGACGGGGTGGTTGTCGGGGAGGCGGAGGGCGCGGCGGTCTTCGAGGGTGAGGGGGAGGCCGAGGCGTTCGGCGGCGGGGGCGGTGAGGACCAGGAGGGGGTCGCCGTCCTTGCCGTTGCGGTGGAGGCGGGGGGCGCGGAGGTCGGCCTCGGGGCTGAGGGCCCAGGTGATGAGGGAGGGGAGGTCGGAGGTGGGGTGGGTGAGGAGGACGCCGCCGGCGGCGTGGGCGTGGCCGGTGCCGTCCAGGACGGCGAGGGGGCCGTTGCCCTGGAGGGGGGAGGGCGAGGGGGCGGGGGGTGGGGTGGAGCGGCTGGCACGTGTGGTGCCGGTGGTGCGGGGGGCGGGCGTTGGCCTGGTGTCGGGGGGCGTCGTGCGCGTGGGGGGGTGGGGCGCTGTCGCGTGGGGGGTGGGGGGTTCGGTGTTAACGGCGTTAAGGGGGGCCTGGGGGGTGGGGGGCTCGGTGTTAACGGCGTTAAGGGGTGCTTCGGGGGTGGGGGGAGCCGGGTGGAGGGCGGCGAGGCCTTCGAGGAGGCGGGCGTAGGCGGCGCGCTTGGGGGGGCGGGGGGCCGTGCGGCCGGTTTCCCAGGAGGTGACGGTCTCGCGGCGGACGGAGAGGGCCTTGGCGATCTGGTCCTGGCTCAGGCCGGCGGCCTCGCGCAGGCGCTTGCGCTCGTCGGGGGCGGGGAGGCCGTCCTTCGCCGCGGCTTCCTCCAGCAGGGCGTCGACCGCTGCGAAGAGGGTGGTCTGTTCGTTCGTCTCGCTCATTGCTACCTCCAGGAGCACCCTATGTGAAGCGCACGGTTGAACGCACGCGGAACGCACGTGGGGGCGTTAACGGCGTTAATGCCGTCAGCGCCCCCCGCGTGTGGTCCGGCTAGATGCGCTGCATCAGGAGTTCCGTGACGGCCTTCAGGTCGTCCGGGGTCAGGTGGGCGGTGAGGGCGTCCGCGATGGTCTCCGGGGACTGGGCGGAGATCGTGATGCGCGGGGTGGGGGAGGGGGGAGGGGTGGGCGTGGTGGGGGCGGGGGCGTTAACGGCGTTAACGGTCGGAGGGGTCGGGCGGGTGCGCTGCCGCGGGGGGTTGACGGCGTTGATGCTCTCCGTGGCGGCCGCCGCCTGTTCCTCTTGGGGAAGGCGGCCGATGCGCCGGGCCGGCTCGACCTTCAGCTCGCCCGTCTCCACCTTGTCCTGGAGCTCGGGCGTCAGGTTGAGGAGGGTCAGGCGCTGGGAGACCCAGGCCGGGGTCTTGCCGATCCGCTTGGCGACCTGGGCCTGGGAGCCGTGGACGTCGACCAGTTCCTGGAGGGCGCGGGCCTGGTCCATGGGGGCCACGTCGACCCGGTGGACGTTGGCGATGAGCGCCGATTCGAGGATGTCGGCTGCTGAGGCGGACAGGGCGTCGTTGACGTGGATGTGCATCGTCTTGAGCCCGGCCAGCTGGGCGGCCGCGAGGCGGCGGTTGCCGTCGATGACCACGTACGGGGCGCGGCCGAGGCCGTCGGTGGCGCCCGGGTGGGCCTCCATGAAGGCCATACGGGTCGCGACCGCGAGGGGCTGGAGCTGGCCCCGTACGGTGAGGGACTGGGCCAGCTCGTCGAGGTCGGTGAGGTCCTCGCGGAGGTTGAACGGGTTGTGGGCCAGGGCCTCGATGGGAACCTCGGACGGCGGGACCACCCCGGAGGTGGGGGCGCCCGTGGCTTCGGCGATGGCGGCTCGGCGGGAGCTGACGCCGACGGGCTGGGCCCGTGCGAAGGACGCCGAGACGCCGAGCTTGTCGGCCTTGCTGCTCATGAGATCTCCCGGGCGAGTGCGCGCAGGGCGACGGCCTGGTCGCCGTTGGGGGCGTAGACGAAGAGGGGCTGCTTCAGGCGGACGGACTCGCGCTGTTCCTTGAGGTCGGGGACGATCGCCACGACCCGCGGATCCTTTATGTCCATCCACGCCTGGAGCGAGCTGGTCGCGATGTAGCCGCGGCGGCCGTCGTAGAGGTTGACGACCAGGCCCAGGTAGTCGATGTCCAGGCTGAGGTCGTCGCGGAGGTCGTTGATCTGGGAGGTGAGGAGGTCGTACGCGTCGGCCGAGGAGTCCTCCGCCTGGACGACGATCAGCGCGCCGGAGGCGCCCGGCTGTTCGGTGTCGCGGCGGCGGCCGTAGTAGATCGCCGCGTCCATGCTCAGACCGAGGCTGGGCGGGCAGTCGATGAGGATGACGTCGTAGTCGGACTCGACGGGGGCGAGGGCCCGTTCGAGGGCGGCCTCGCGGGCGCGGACCGTGGAGAGGCGGACGTCGAGGAGGAAAGCGTCCGTACAGGCGGGCAGGAGGTGCAGGCGGTCGCCGAAGCGGTCGTGCTCGATCGGGACGATCAGGTCCCGGAGCGGGCCCTTGGCCTCGCCGGCCATGTGGCAGGTGAGGCTGTCGCCGCCGATCGGGAGGGGCTGCTGGCCGAGCTGCTTGGTGAGGTGGCCCTGGGGGTCGAAGTCGACCAGCAGGACGCGCATGCCCAGGCCCGGGAGGTCTTCGAGGTCCAGGGGGGTGGTGGAGGGGAGGGCGCCGTCCGTCTCCTCGGGGGTGGCGAGGCGGGCCAGTTGGCGCGCGATGCGGACCGGGTGCAGGGTCGAGGGGTCCTCGGCGAGGGCCTCGGCGGTGCCGGCGGTGACGGCGGTCTTGCCGACGCCGCCCTTCTGGTTGCACACGACGATGCGGCGGACCACGGAGGGACGCTGGACCGTGGGGGCCGGGTTCATCTCCAGCCAGAGGTGGACCGCCTGGGCGAGACCCTGGATGAGGGAGACGCCGCGGTCCTTGGAGTCCGTACGGAAGGACTCCCACTGGCCGGCGGGCAGCCAGGTCGAGAACGACTCGGCGCCGGAGGTGTCGACAGGGGAGGGGGCGGAGGCGAGGGCGCTCCAGTGCGCGATGCCCTGGTGGACGGCGTCCTGGATGTCGACCCGCAGCTGGGCGGTGCGGACCTTCAACTCCTGGCGGAGCCACGGGGGGAGCTTGGAGACGACCTTCTCTCGGTCGTTCGGGGACGAGGGCGAAGTCATGAGAGGGACTTTACTAACGTTCTTGGGTCTGTGTGGGCGCCACGCTTGGGTTTTGCTAACGAAATGGGTGGGGAGGGGGTCCGGGCATGCGAAAGGGCGGCCCCGCGGGTGCGCGGGACCGCCCTGGAGGGTGCGTCAGGGGCGGGGGAGGGGCGGGGCGATGGGCGGTTCGAGCTTCCTGCGGCACTCGGGGGAGCCCGCCGGGTCGAAGAGGCCGAGGCGGTCGGCGGGCACGATCCCCGGGAGGAGGTGGGTCCAGAGGTCGACGACCCGGGCGTGCAGGTCCTCGCGGCCGGTGCGGACGTGCGAGGTCACCTGGATGCCGGTGAACGAGCCGACGAGGAAGGTCGCGAGGTCGTGCACGTCGACCGACGGCAGGACGTCGCCGCGCTCCTGGGCCGGCGTCAGACAGCTGCGGCAGGTCTCGATCCAGGCGTTGTAGGGGGACGGGTCGGGGTCCGTGAACGAGCCGAACTCGATGACCAGGCGGATGCCGGCGCGGATGCGGACGTTGGTGCGCAGCCCGGACGCCATGCGGTGGGTGAGGTCGATGACGGTCTGGAGACCCGGGTCCTCGATGGCCGGGACGTCCGCGGAGACCTGGAACTGCTCGTCGACCAGGGTCCGGGCGAGGGCCTGCTTGGAGGGGAAGTGGAAGTAGAGCGCGCCCTTGGTGACTCCGGCGTGCTTGACCACGTCGCTGAGGCTGGTGCCGCCGAAGCCGGCGTGGTCGAAGGCGATGGCCGCGCCGTCGAGGATCGCCTGCCGGGTGATCTCGGCCCGTTCCTGTCTGACCCTGGCCACGTGTGTCTCCTGATGCCGGTTTCGTCCGTTGGTGTTGAAGATCAATCTAGTGGGAGGGGGCGAAAAGAAACCAGTCAACCAGTACTTTTAAGGCGCTTAGTAGGTGGTGATGCGGGGGAGTTGGGGCGGTTTTGAGGTGTTGCTTTTTGTTCGGTGGGGGAGGAGGGGAGGGCGCCCGGGGCGGGCGTGGGTGTTAACGCCGTTAATGGTGCGGGGCATTAACGGCGTTAACGGTGTCCGGCTGCTACAGGTGCATGCCGCCCGAGGCGTCGAGGAGCTGGCCGGTGACCCAGCGGGCGTCGGGTGAGGCGAGGAAGGCCACCGCGGCGGCGATGTCGGAGGGCTGGCCGATGCGGTCGAAGACGGACAGGCCGGCCAGCCGGGCCGCTCCCTCGGGCGTGGTGCGGAGCTTCGCGTTCATGTCGGTCTCGGTGAACCCGGGGGAGACCGTGTTGACGGTGATGCCCCGGGAGCCGAGTTCCTTGGCGAGGGCGAGGGTGAGGGTGTTGAGCGCGCCCTTGCTCATGGAGTACACGACGGACTCCGGGTAGGACATGCGGGTGATGGCGGAGGAGATGTTGATGACCCGGCCGCCTTCCGGCATGCGGGTCAGCCCCTCCTGGGTGAGGAGGAGGAGCGCCTTGACGTTCACCGAGAAGATCCGGTCGATCAGCTCGGGTGTGACCTCGTGGATCCGGGCCGAGCCGCTCACCGCCGCGTTGTTGACGAGGACGTCGAGGCGGGGCTCGATGCCGCGCCGGACGAGTTCGGCGTCGAAGGCGGTGTAGAGGGAGTCGGTGTCGCCGGCGACGCCGAGTTCGGTGCGCAGGGGGAAGGCCTCCCCGCCGGCGGCGCGGATCGAGTCCACGACCGCGTCGGCGGCTTCGACGCTGCGTGCGTAGTGGACGGCCACCAGGGCGCCGTCGGCCGCCAGGCGCGTGGCTATCCCGCGGCCGATACCGCGGCTGGCGCCGGTCACCAGGGCCGTCTTTCCGGACAGCGGGCCGCGCGGGTCGCGGGGGCGGGAAGGGGAGGGGGAGTCGGGTCTCGGAGGGTGTGCGGGGGTGGGACGGGGGACGGGGTGCGTGGTCAAGGTGAGCACCGTTCTGTGGGACGCGTCGGGATGATCAGACATAACATTGCGGCTGATCGGTTTTTCGGGGAGGGACTGTCAGCTGATGGCTGAGCCGCGGCGGCTGGTGATCACCGGCGCATCCGGATTCATAGGCTCGGCGGTCCTCGCCGTACTCGCCCGGATCCGGGACGAGACGGGTCCGGGGGGCGGCCCGCGCCCCGTCGTGCGGGCCGTGGGGCGCAGAGCGCCGGAGCCGGCGGGCCGGTTCGACGAGTGGCACCGGGGGGACCTGGCCGACCCCGGATCGCTGCGGGGGAGCTGCGAGGGGGCGGACGTCCTGCTGCACCTGGCCTCGCGGATCGGGTCCGACGAGCGGGAGTGCGCCGCCGTCAACGTCGCCGGTACCGCGGCGCTGATGGAGGAGGCGAAGGCCGCCGGGGTCCGGCGCGTCGTGCACCTCTCCACCTCGGCCGTGTACGGCCGGGGGCCCCACCGGGGGATCGCGGTGGACGCCGTCGTGCCCGCGCCGCAGTCCCCGGCGAGCCGGACCCGGCTGGCGGGGGAGGCCCCGGCGCTCGCCGCCGGGGCGGTGGTGCTCCGGCCCGGCCTGGTGATCGGCGCCGGGGACCGATGGCTCGTCCCCGCCCTGGACCAGCTCCTCGCGGCCACCGGGGCACTGTGGGAAGAAGGGCGGGCCCTGTTGTCGATGGTGGCCGTCGGCGATCTCGCGCGGCTCGTCGCCCGGCTCGCGCTCGGACACGGGCCGGCCGGAGGGACCGTCTGGCACGCCAGCCATCCGGTGCCGGTGCGGGCCGCCGAGCTGGTGGGGGCGCTCACCGAGCGGGGGGTGCTCGCGCCCGTGGACGGGGACCTCTCCGAGGCCGAGTGCCTGGAGCGGATGGCCGCCTCGGGATGCCGCGTGGGCCCGAGCCAGTTCAAGCTGGTCGCACAGGACCACTGGTACGACAGCGCCGCGATCTGGGACGCCGCCGACTGCCCGCCCGGACCCGGTCCGCTGGCCTGCCTGGACGAGGCCGCCCCCTGGTACCGGGAGCACCTGGCCCGCGTGTGAGAGGCGGTGCCCGGCCAGGGGGACCGGCCGCCCGTCGGCTGCCTGCCGTCCGCCCGGGCGCACCGGAACGCGTTGTGTACGGTGGACGCGGTTTTGGCGGCGGCGAAGGACGGACGAGTGGTGGCGGACGGGCAGTGGGGCGCGGCGGTGCGGTTGCTGTGGGGGCCGCCGGTGACGCCGGCGCGGGGGCCGCGGCGGGGGCTGACGCTGGAGCAGATCGCCGAGGCCGGGGTGGGGATCGCCGATGCGGACGGGCTCGGCGGGGTGTCGATGCAGGGCGTGGCCGGCGAGCTGGGGGTCACCAAGATGGCCCTCTACCGGTACGTCCCGGGCAAGGCGGAGCTCGTCGCGCTGATGGTGGAAGCCGCCCTGCCCGATCCGGCCGAGGGACTGGACGCCGCGCTGGCGCGGGCCCGGGGTGGCTGGCGGGAGGCGCTCGGGGTGTGGGCGCGGGAGCTGCTCTCCGGGTACCGGGCCCATCCGTGGCTGCTGGACGCCACCGTGGGGGCGCGGGCGTTGGGGCCGACGGAGGTGGGCTGGCTGGAGCGGGCGCTGGCCGCGCTCGCGGGGTGCGGGCTGACCGGGGCCGAGGCGATGGACGTGGTGGTGCTGGTGACCGGGCACGTGCGGGGGATCGCCGGGCAGGAGCGGGCCTCGGGCGGCGGGGCCGGAGGGGTGGACGCCGAGCTGGGGGCCGTGCTCGCGCAGGTGGTGCGGGAGCGGGGGGAGGCGTATCCGGCGCTCACGGTGGCCCTGGGCTCCCTCGCGGAGCACGGGGGGCAGGACCAGGGGTTGGAGTTCGGGCTGGAGCGGATCCTTGACGGGGTCGGGATGTTGGTGGAGCGGAGGGGCGGAGGCTGACCGGCGCTGAGGGCCCCGGGGCGGGAGCCCGGGGCGGGCTGGGTGTGGGCGGTGGCGGTGGGGGCCACCGCCTTTTGCGCGTCTGTGGGTGGGTGGGGCTGGGGGCAGGGCCCGGGTGGTCGGGTGGGGGGGCGTTAACGCCGTTAATGGTGAGGGGCCGGGAGGGTCTGGGGTGGTCGGGGCGTGGGTGGGTGTTGGGGTGTTAACGCCGTTAATGGTGAGGGGCTGGGGTGGGGGGCGTGGGGGGTGTTAACGCCGTTAGGGCCTGTCGTCACACTCCCGTCGTCGCCCGGAGGGCGGCCCCGCGGCGTCATGGGGGTCCCCCCTGGTCGAGCGAAGTCGAGAGCTTGGGGGAGCGTGCTCTCGGTGCGCCGGGCGGAAGCCCGCGTAATAGACGTACTCGGCTTGCGCCCGGTGCGGCGAGTGGGGGCACCCCCTGCTCGAAGAGCTCGGGGGAGCGTGCCAGGCGTCGCGGGGCAGACGGGAGTTTGACGACAGGCCCTGATGGCGGGGGCGAGGGTGGGGGCTGACTGTGTGGGCGGTGGGGGTGCGGGGCGGTCGGTGTTAACGGCGTTAATGCTGGGGGGCGGGGAGGGGCATCGGTGACGCCGTCGACGAGGCTGATGACCCGGCGGGTCGGGCGGACGTGTTGCTCCCGACTGCTCCGGTGGGAGTCCGCTGGGGCTCCGGTGGGGGAGCCGACTGTGGCGCAGGATGTCGCCCCCTGTCTGCGGGGCGGACCGCTGATGCGGCGGATGCCGTGTGGAGAGCCCCCCATGGTCAAGCAGGAACGTGCCGCGCGCACGCGGGAATCGCTGGTGCGCGCAGCCGCTGAGGTGTTCGCGGAGGAGGGGTTCGCAGCGGCCTCGCTCGCCGCGATCAGCCGGCGGGCCGGGGTGAGCGCGGGCGCCCTGCACTTCCACTTCGAGGGGAAGACCTCCCTCGCCCTGGTCGTGGAGGAGAGGGCCGCGCACACGCTGCGGGAGGCCGCGACGGTGGAAAGGGGGCCGCTGCGGGCGCTGGTCGGATCCACGTACACGCTGGTCGAGGACACCGTCGTACGGGCGGCGCTCGCGCTGTGCGCGGACTCCGGGCACAGCAGCCGGGTGGACCTGCGCCGTCAGTGGTGGTCGTCGGCCGCCGAGTTGCTGGCCGCCGCCGAGCGGGCCGGTCTGCTGGCCGAAGGGGTCTCCCCGCAGGACGTGACGCGCCTGGTGGTGGCATTCACGGTCGGGCTGGACGGGGTCGAGCCCGGACGCAGCGCCCGGCAGCTCCTGAGCCGGATCTGGACCGTGGTTCTGCCGGGCATCGCGAGCGGCGAGGCCGCGGCTGCGGTCCTCGTCGAGGCAGTCGCGGACAATGAAACAGACTGAATGGTTTGATTTTTAGCCCTCCAGAGGTGTTATATGGCTGCTGCCGCGAGGTGAACCAAGGGCTTCATGCGGGCCGGAATGACGGCGTGAAGTATGAAATCCCAGTTCAGGTGGGGTTGCTGAGTGGCATCGAGATATCGCCAGGGTCCAGGCTGGCTGTCCGGTTTCGTCTTGACAAACCGTCCGGCCTGTTTTCTACTGACTCTTGCGACTCATCCAAAGGACAGGGGAGTACGACGTGGACATCGATGTACTGGGCGCACTCGCCGTGCGGGAGAACGGGATCTCCATCACGCCCACCGCCCCCAAGCCCCGGCAGGTCCTGGCACTCCTGGCCCTCCACGCCGACCAGGTCGTACCGGTGTCGGCGCTGATCGAGGAGCTGTGGGGGACGATGCCCCCGCGCAGCGCACGCACCACGCTCCAGACGTACGTCCTCCAGCTGCGCGCCCTGATCGCGACCGCGCTGGAAGGCACCGACGGTGAGCGCACCGCGAAGGACGTGCTCGTGACGCTGCCCGGCGGGTACCTGCTCAACAGCGACGGCGGGACCAGCGACGTGCGGGAGTTCGACCGGCTGGCCGGCATGGGCTACCGGGCCATCGACGCCGGCGACTTCCCGGTCGCCGCCCAGCGGCTGCGCGAGGCGCTCGCCCTCTGGTCCGGCCCCGCCTTCGCCGACGTACAGGGCGGCGTACAGCTGGACATGGAGACGCGCCGGCTGGAGGAGACCCGGCTGTGCGCGCTCGACCAGCGCATCGAAGCCGACCTCAAGCTGGGCCGCCACCGGGAGCTGCTGGCGGAACTGACGGTGCTGGTGAGCCGGTACCGCACCCACGAGAACCTGCACGGCCAGTTCATGCTCGCCCTGCACCGCTCGGGCCGCCGCGGCGAGGCGCTGGACGTGTACCAGCGGCTGCGCGCCACGCTCGTCCGGGACCTGGGGCTGGAGCCGTCGACGGCGCTGCGCCGGCTGCAGCGGTCGATCCTGATGGCGGGCCCGGAGGCCGGCGTCGGGAAGCAGGCGCCCGTGGCCGCCGCCGCGGTCGCCGGAGCCGGAATGAGGGCCGACCGGCTCGTACGGGCCTGACCCGCGCGGCTGGTGCCGGCCGGCGGCGGACGGTGCCGGCCGGGGAACGGCCAGGGACGCAGCGGGGGCGGAAGGAGACGGAGCGGTGCAGGAGAGGTCGGAGCGGACGCGCAGGCGGTTGGTCTTCGCCGGCGCCGAGTTGTTCCACCGCAACGGATACGCCAACGCGACGCTCGGTGAGATCGCGGGCGCGGCGGGGGTGACGAAGGGGGCGCTGTACTTTCACTTCGCCTCGAAGGACGAGCTCGCGGACGCCGTCCAGCAGCGGGGGTGCGGTCTGCTGCACGAGGCGGTCCGGGGCCTGCGGGAGAGCGGGGCGTCGCCCCTGCAGGCGCTGATCGACACCACGCACTGGCTGGCACGGACGCTGCACGAGGATCCCGCGATCCCGGCGAGCTTCCGCATCACCAAGGAATGCGCCGGCCAGCAGCCGCCCGCGGTCGACTTCCACGGGGCGTGGCTGGAGGCGGTGTGCGAACTGCTGCGGATGGCGCGGGACGCGGGCGAGCTGCCGCTGGACCCGTCGGCCGACGGGCCGGAGGGCGCCGCCGGTGACGGCGGGGACGCGGCCGCCGACCGGTGGGAGAGCGCCGAGGCGCTCGTGGCCGCCGCCGTCTGCGGGATCGAGGTGCTGGCCGGGACCGGGCTGTCCTACGCGGAGCTCCAGCGGAAGGTGGCCGCCCTGTGGGGGCTGCTGCTGCCGAGCCTCGTGGGCGCCGAGCGGGCGCGGGAGTACCGGACGCGGGCCCGTGACACCCGGGTCCCGGCGGACGGGGAGCGGAGCTACCAGTTCCTCGGGAGCGGGGTCTAGTGCGGTCACGGCACCAGGAGAACGGAACGTACCGCCCGTTGGGGCGGGGGCGGTGGGGCGAAGAGCGACGAACCGAGGAGGGAAGACCGTGAAGATTCAGGTTCTGGGTCCGCTGAGTGCCGACGTGGACGGGGACTCGATCGTGCCGACGGCGTCCAAGCCGCGGCAGATCCTGGCCCTCCTCGCGCTGCACCCCGGGCGGGTGGTGCCGGTGCCCACCCTCATGGAGGAGATCTGGGGGCACGAACTGCCCAACAGCGCACCGACCACGCTCCAGACGTACATCCTCCAGCTGCGGCGGCGGCTCGGCACGGCCATGGGACCCGGCCGGCCGGGGGCCGCCAAGGAGGTCCTGACGACGCGGCACGGCGGGTACCTGCTCCAGGTGCCGGCCGGGGACGTCGACGTCAACGTGTACGAGGGGCTCGTCGCCCGGGGGCAGGCCGCCTTCGACGGAGGTGACGACGTCGGCGCCGCCGCGCTGCTGCGGGAGGCACTCGCGCTGTGGCAGGGGCCCGCACTGGTCGACGTACGGGTGGGGCCGGTCCTGGAGATCGAGGTGATGCGGCTGGAGGAGAGCCGGCTCGTCACCGTCGAGCGGCGGATCGACGCCGACCTCAGACTCGGACGGCACACCGAACTCCTCGCCGAACTCACCGAACTGGCCGCCCGGTACCCGCAGCACGAAGGGCTGCACTCGCAGCTGATGGTGGCGCTGTACCGGTCCGGACGGCAGGCGGGCGCGCTCGACGTGTACCGGCGCCTGCACGGGCGGCTGATCGGGGAGCTGGGCGTCGAGCCGTCACCGCAGCTCCAGCGGCTGCACCAGGCGATCCTGAAGGTGGACCCGGCGCTCGACGTGGTGGCGGGGCCCAAGCGGGGATCGACCTTCGACCTCTACGCGGCGTAGCGGAAAACTTTTCCGGATCTCTTCCCGGAATGTGTCACGTCCGGCCGGGCCCGTCTGTCCCCTGAGTGAGACCACGACGGAGGAGGACGGCCATGAGGGTGCTGCTGGCGGGCGCGAGCGGGGTACTGGGACGGCGGACGGCGGCGGCCCTGCGCGCCGCGGGCCACGAGGTCGCCGGACTGGGCCGGGGCGCGGCGATGGACGTACGGGCCGACCTGCTCGACCGGGACGGGCTGCTGCGGGCCGTCGACGGGCGGGCGTTCGACGCGGTCGTGCACGCGGCCACTGCGCTGTCGGGCAAGGCCATGGCCCGCCACCAGGACATGGCGGGGACCAACCGGCTGCGCACCGAGGGCACGGTGAACCTGCTGGCCGCCGCCCGGGAGACGGGGGCGCGGCGGTTCGTCGTCGAGTCGATGATGTTCGGCTACGGCTACGGGGACCACGGCGGGGCGCTGATCGGCGAGGACGACGGTTTCGGGCCGCTCGGCGCGAACGTCTGGCTGGAGCGGCACGTCGGCGCGATGCGGACCAAGGAGGAGCTGGCGTTCACCGCCGACGGCATCGAGGGCGTGAGCCTGCGCTTCGGCTTGTTCTACGGCGAGGGCGTCACCGACAGCCACCTGGTGCCGCTGCTGCGGGGCCGCAAGCTTCCGGTGGTTCCCGACAAGGGGCGGGCGCTGAGCTGGGTCGACGTGGCGGACGCGGCGCGGGCGCTGGCCCTGGCGGTGGACGCCGGGCGTGCGGGCGAGGCGTACAACATCGCCGATGACGCCCCGGCCGGCTGGGGCGAGCACATGGGGGCGGTGGCGGAGGCCTTCGGGGCGCCCGCGCCGATGACCGTGCCGCTGTGGGTGCTGCGGCCGGCGCCGCTCGCGCACGCCATCATGGGGACCGACCTGCGGATGTCGAACGCCAAGGCCCGGCGGGAGCTGGGGTGGCGGCCGGGGTACGGGAGCAGCCTGGAGGGGGTGCGGGCGCTGGCGGGCGCGGGGCGGCGCGTCGCGGCCTGAGGGCCCGCCGGGCCCCCGGCGGCGTCCGGCATGTGGAATGGCCCGGTGGGGTGCGGTGACCGGTGTGATCATCGGCCGATGAGCGATGAGCAGCGGACCCCGCCCGAGCTGGTGGGCGACGAACGGGCCACCCTGACCAGCGTCCTGCAGTGGCAGCGGGACACCCTGCGGATGAAGTGCGCGGGCCTGACGGACGAGCAGCTGCGGCGCAGGGCCGTCCCGCCGTCCGGGCTGAGCCTGCTCGGCCTCGTACGCCACCTCGCGGAGGTCGAGCGCGGCTGGTTCCGCAACGTGCTCGGCGGTGAGGACGTACGCGGGTACTTCCCCCGGAACGAGGCCGGGGAGTGGACGGAGTTCCACGTCGACGACGCGGACCCGGCCGAGGCGTTCCGGATCTGGGAGGAGACCTGTGAGCGCTCGCGGAAGATCGTGGCGGCCGCCGAGTCCCTCGACGTACGGGGGCACTTCGGTGACCAGCCGTACTCGCTGCACTACATCCTGGCCCACATGATTGAGGAGTACGCCCGGCACAACGGGCACGCGGACCTGCTGCGCGAGGCGATCGACGGGGTCACGGGGGAGTAGCCGGCCTGGGGGGTGTCGTCGAAGTCCCGTCGTCGCCCGCGGGACGCACGGGACTTCGACGACACCCCTAGGAGGCGCGGTCGGCGGCGGTGCGGTCCACGGCGTCCAGGGCGGTCTGCCACGGGAAGTGGGGCGGGGCGTCGGTGCCCGCCGGGCCGGGGACGAAGCCGCCTTCGCCGTAGAGCAGCTCGGCGCCCGCGCCGCGCAGCACGGCGAGGGACTGCTCGAACTGGGGGTGCGCGGCGAGCGCCGTGTTGGTGCAGGGCATGGCGACCACCGGGACGCCCTTGCCGAGGGCCTCGGTGGCGACCCCGACGGTGAACCGGTCGGTGAGGCCCAGCGCCCAGGCGTTGACCGTGTTGAAGGTGGCGGGGGCGAACAGGACGGCGTCCGCGGCCGGCCACACGTCGGGCTCCCCGGGGAGCTTGTACTGCCAGCGCACCGGGTTGCCGGTCAGGGCGGCGAGCCCGTCGAGGCTCTCGGACACCCACCGTGCCGCCGTCGGGGTCAGGCCCACGCACACGTTCCAGCCGCGCGACTGGGCGTCCTCGATCACGTGGGCCACGTCGAAGACGGGCGGGGCGGCGGAGCAGAACAGGTAGAGAGTCCTCGTCATGTGGATCATGGGATCACATCCCCGGGTGTGGAGCGTCCTGAGGGTCCGGCGGATCCACGGGTGCCGGTCCGGGCGGGGCCTGGGCTACGCGGGGCCGAGGTCGAGGACGGCGACGGGTTCGTCGTCGCTGAGTTCCCCGGTGCGGCGGAAGCCGAGGCCCAGGTAGAAGGGCTCCGGGCTGTCCTGCGCCGGCTTCCAGGTGACGTACACCCGTTCCGCTCCGCGGCGGCGTATCTCCTCGGTGACCGCCTCGACGGCGAAGCGGCCGTAGCCCCTGCCCTGCCGGTCGGCCGCGATGTTCAGGCGCCACAGGCCCGAGCGGATGTCCTCCGGGTCCTTCGCCGGGTTCCACCGGTAGTCCATGAAGGCCATCACGAAGCCGACCACCTCGTCCCCGTCGACCACGGCGCGCGGCCAGGCGGTCTCGCCGTGGACGTAGGCCTCGGCCAGGGACTTCATGACGGGCGAGACGAGGTGCTCCTGGCGGGGGTGGACCCGTACGGCGCAGACCGCGTCGAAGTTGTCCGGGGTGACGGGCACCAGGCGCAGGGGAGAGTCGGTCATGCGGCGCAGCTTAGTCCGTGTCAGTCCGCGCAGCCCTGTTGAAAAGAACGGGACGTGCGGTATATTTCTTGCGGAAGACAGCAGGGGGGCATGTGTTGCAGGCACAAAGAGCGACGGTCGGCGGGGTGGAGCACCCGGAGCCGCGCGGAGCACCGCTCCCGGCGCCTTCCGGCGCCGGACCCGGTCGCCGTCGAGGGGTGCGCAGGCAGCCCGGAGCGCACCGCGCGGGCCCGCCGGCGGTGCGTGGGGGAAAGCGGAGCCGTCCCGCGGGGTGGGCGGAGCAGCCGGGTGCGGGGGCCGCTCAGTCCCTCTCGTCCGCTTGTTCCTGGGCCAGTTGCCGGGCTTCGTTGTAGACCTCTTCCGCACGGCTTTCGCCGAGGTGCAGGGAGGCGAGGACCGACGGCTGGGCGACGCTCGGCATGAGGTGCCGCAGCAGTGCGTTGACCCGCTGCGCGAGGTCCTGGTGGTCGGTGAGGGCCTGGGACATGGACTGGATGCCGCCGTAGGCGCCCGTGATGACGTCGGCCGTCTCCGCGGGCACCACGTGGGGGAGCAGCTCGCCCTGGGCCTGGGCCTTCTCCAGCAGGTCGGTGAAGGTGACCACCCAGTTGCGGAACGGGCCGCTGCGGTCGAGGCCGACCGCGTTCTGGTCGAGGCTCAACCGGACCCCCGCCCGGACCATCGGGTTGGTCTTCAGGCGGTGCGTGTGCAGCATGACGACGTCCACCACCTCCTGGAGCTTGGCGGCGCGCTCGGGCAGCAGGAGGTCCTCGTTCTGTGCGGTGAGGACCCCCTGGGCCAGGTCTTCCTTCGACTGGAAGTGGAAGTACAACGCCCCCTTCGTCACCCCGGCGACGGTGAGGATCTCCGAAATGGTGGCTGCCTGGTAGCCCCGTTCGTCGAAGACCTTCGCCGCCGCGCTCAGGATCGCCTGGCGCGTGCGGATCGCTCGGACCTGTTCAGCCACGTTCTTGGCTCCTTCCCTCGCAGATGCTCGGAGCGTCGGAAGCCCTGATGCAAACCGTCCGTCCCGTTCGTATCTTACAGCGGGTGACGCCGACGCCAACGTGGCACCACCCCGCCGGGCCGAAAATGACCGGGCGGGGGTCGCGTGAACGCGTGGTGGCCGGTGGCGCCGGGACGGGCGGGAGCCTCGTGGATCAGCAGGTGTAGGCGGGCGCCGTGACGGTGCCGCTGAAGACGACCTCCCCGTTCTGGTGGCCGGTGACGCGGACGAGTTCCTCCGCGCCCGGGACGTCCTGGTACAGGCGCTCGGTCTCGATGACGCAGGGCAGGTCCAGCTCGGCGTACCGCTTGAACTCCCCGGCTATGCCGAGCGGCAGGAAGGAGGGGCGCCCCAGGGTGGCCGCGGCGGCCTGCCGGGCGGCCTCCATGAGGACCATGCCCGGTACGTGGTCGACCCAGTGGTCGAAGAGGACGGGGTGGCTGGTGTCGACGCGCAGCTGCCACCGGTTCTCCTCGCCCAGGGGGGAGAGGACCACGTCGGTCGGGGACAGCCGGGCGACGCTCTGCGGCGCGGCGGGGGCCGTCAGCGGCAGCGCCCGGTGGTCGGGCAGCAGCGCGTGGGCCGGGCGCAGTCGCTCGTACACCGCGGGACTGGTGCAGGTGACCGAGGCCCGACCGGTCGCGACGACGTGTCCGTCCCGGCGGACGACCGCCTCATAGCCGAGTCCGGACAGCCGGCCCCCGCGCCGCTTGATGTCCACGCACGTGACGTCGAGGTCGAGGACGGCCGACGTCTCACGCACCATCAGGAGCTCGGGGCGGAGGAGTTCGACGCCGAGGTCCCACAGGACGAACTGGTGGCCGAAGGGGACGGCGAACTCGGCGTGCCCCAGGAGGTAGGCGATCTGACGAATCGTTTCGGCGCACAGGAGCGGGTCGTAATGGCCGTCGGCCACCGGACCGAAGAAGGAGTGCGAGCTGGGCCATTGGGCGGTCACCGAGAAGCGCGCCTCGTCGAGCCGCTGCCAGTCGGCGAGCAGGACCTGGGCCGCGGAGGCGCGGTGCACCAGTTCCTTCGGAACGGTGGTGAGTGACGGGAGGCGGGAATCGGCCCGCTCGTCTCTGGCCGCAGTCGGCTCCGCCCGGTCGTACACCGCTGTGCGTCCTACGTGAAACGTGCTCGCGCTCATTGTTCCCCCTAGACAGCGCTGACCAGTAACAGGTGTGACTGCTCAGAAAAATATATACCAACCGGTTTTTTCTCCAGAGGTAGCCGGAACCCGGTCCGCGAATTATCCGGAACGGCGAATTCCGGCCAACTGGTCGGCCCGTGTTTGCCCTGTTCTCCACCGGTTGACCGGCGGCGAATCCTCGCCACACGCAGAGAAGGATCTCAAGCGCGTCAAGAGCAATCCTTTAGCCAGGGGGTGGGCGGAAGACATCGGATCGGGGTGGGCGGGGGATCGTTGCCCGCTGCACATTTCCGTTTGCGGGCCGGGGGGTGCGGCGGGCGGGGTGCCGGGCCCCGGGCGGGCGGGGACGGGCCGGCGGCGAGCCCGCGGGGCGCCCGACGCAGGCGAGACGCGGCGTTCCGCCTGGTTTGGCTCGGCCGAAGCCCCGGCAGGTCGGCGCAGGGACGGCGGGAGGCGGCGCCGGTGGTGATCGCGCAGGATGCCGGGCCGGGGGCCGGCCTGGAGACCGGGCAGGATTTGCCAATGGGAAGTTCTCGGCCCTGGCCGGCCGTTTCCGCTGGAGCGGTCCGCCATGTGGACTGCCGGGAACCGGCCACCGGACGGCTGGGGGCCGGCCCCGCGGTGGCGGCCCGGGTGGACGCGGGGAGGGGTTCGCGGTCGGCCTTCCGGGGGCCGGAGCGGATGGACCGGACGCCCCGCGCAGGCGGGCCGCCGCGACCGGCTTCGAGGGGTGCTCCAGTGGTGCTCCGGCCCCGCTCCGGCGTTTGCCCATGGAGGTTGCAGTTCACAAAACCGCGACAGCGGTTTGTAGATCCCCGCCAAATCCGTACCCCGCTGGTCGAGCAGGCGTCCGACGTGTCGATCCGGTGGAGGGCGGCGGGAGTGAGGAGCGTGAATCAGCCAACTAATCGGTCTGTTACCGGCCGTTTCGCGCCACTCTGAGGGCGTCGCGGGAGAAGATCGTGCAGGTCCGGCGGGTGGTGGCGGCCGCCCCGGAAGGGTGCCTGACCATTGAATGCGCAGCTCAGAGGGGGTGTTGAGGGAGGGCTGGGTGGCGTCGCCGCAGAAAAACGGTACAGCCGGTTTGGTATTGACAAACCGGCTCAGCTGTTTTTTCCTCGTTCCAGCGAACTTCAAGGGTTCATCCAAGGACGAAGCAGGGGAGTACGGCGTGGACATCGATGTACTGGGCGCACTGACCGTGCGGGAGAACGGGGTCTCGATCACTCCCACCGCCGCCAAGCCCCGCCAGGTCCTGGCGCTGCTCGCGCTCCACGCGGACCAGGTCGTGCCCGTGGCCGCGCTCATAGAGGAGCTGTGGGGGACCGAGCCGCCGCGCAGCGCCCGGACCACGCTCCAGACGTACGTGCTCCAGCTGCGCGGCCTCATCGCCACCGCGCTCGAAGGCACCGACGGGTCACGCACCGCCAAGGACGTCCTCGTCACGCTGCCCGGCGGGTACATGCTCAACAGCGCCGGCGGCACCAGCGACGTCCGCGAGTTCGACCGGCTGGCCGGCATGGGCTACCGGGCCATGGACGCCGGGGACTTCCCCAACGCCGCCCGGCTGCTGCGCGAGGCGCTCGCCCTGTGGTCGGGGCCGGCCTTCGCCGACGTCGACGGCGGGGTACAGCTGGACATGGAGACGCGCCGGCTGGAGGAGACCCGGCTGTGCGCGCTCGACCAGCGCATCGAGGCCGACCTGCGGCTGGGCCGCCACCGCGAGCTGCTGGCGGAACTGACGGTGCTGGCCAGCCGCTACCGCATCCACGAGAACCTGCACGGGCAGTTCATGCTCGCCCTGCACCGCTCGGGCCGCCGCGGCGAAGCGCTCAGCGTTTACCAGCGCCTGCGCTCCACCCTGGTGCGCGAGCTCGGCATCGAGCCGTCCGCCGCCCTGCGCAGCCTCCAGCGCTCCATCCTGATGAGCAGCCCCGAACCCGCGACGGAATCCCCGGAGACCGCGCGCAAGCGGCTCGCCAGGGTCGGCTGACCCCTCCGCGGAGGGGAGGGAAAGGCGGCCGATATGAGAGATCTTTGTCAGGTCTTTTACAGAGGCTGCCAAGAAACCTGAGAATTAATTTGCACAGCCGGGAATCGGAACAGATACGACGCGCCCGATCCAGGGGCTGAGCACGGGGTTTGACGTTCTGTCGGAATCTTGTGCCGGGAATCCGCCGCCTGTTCGCCCGTTTCGGAGGTCCGCTCGACGTCGGCTTGAGCGCCCGGTGATGTTGCCCTGGGCTGCCTTACCGTCATCGGGTCGAATACTGAAAACCGAGAGTATCTCGACGAAATGTGGAGGGGAGACGGGGAGACCGTGGAGATTCAGGTTCTGGGTCCGTTGAGTGCCGAGGTCAACGGGGCATCGATCGTTCCTACGGCGGGCAAGCCGCGTCAGATCCTGGCGCTTCTCGCGCTCTACCCGGGCCGGGTGATGCCCGTACCGACCCTCATGGAGGAGATCTGGGGCACCAAGCTGCCCGAGAGCGCGCTCACCACCCTGCAGACGTACATCCTCCAGCTGCGCCGCAGGCTCGGCACGGCCATGGGGCCGGGCGCCCCGGGCACGGCCAAGGACGTGCTCGCGACGCGGCACGGGGGCTACCTGCTCCAGATCCCGCAGGAGTCCGTGGACGTCCACACCTACGAGGCCCTCGCGGCCGCCGGCCAGAACGCCTTCGACGAGGGCGACGACGAACGCGCCGCGGACCTGCTGCGCAAGGCGCTCGACCTGTGGCAGGGCCCGGCCCTGGTCGACGTGCGCGTCGGCCCGATCCTGGAGATCGAGGTGCTCCGGCTCGCCGAGAGCCGGCTCGTGACCACCGAGCGGCGCATCGACGTCGACCTCCGGCTGGGCCGGCACACCGAACTCCTCGCGGAGCTCACCGAGCTGATGGCCCGCAACCCGCAGCACGAGGGCCTGCACTCGCAGGCCATGGTGGCCCTCTACCGCTCGGGCCGGCAGGCGACCGCCCTGGACGTCTACCGCCGGCTGCGCGCCCGGCTGATCGGCGAACTGGGGGTGGAGCCCTCGCAGCAGCTCCAGCGCCTGCACCAGGCGAT
The DNA here is from genome assembly GCF_044129415.1 of Streptomyces racemochromogenes. Taxonomy (GTDB): domain Bacteria; phylum Actinomycetota; class Actinomycetes; order Streptomycetales; family Streptomycetaceae; genus Streptomyces; species Streptomyces racemochromogenes_A. Next base: position 21,419 of record NZ_JBBDHD010000054.1, on the reverse strand, counting down.
GCTGCGGGTGGACCCCGCGCTGGACGTGGTCGCGGGACCGCGGCGCAGCTCCACCTTCGATCTGTACGCCGCCTAGGTATATCAGGGCGCGGTGCGGCGGCCCGGCGGTGTGGTGGCGGGGCTCCAGCGCGGCTGGGGCCCGGCGTGAGCGGGTCTCCAGGACCGTCGGCGAGGCTCCTGGCGACCCGGTATGCGTCGCCACGCCGGCGGACCACGAGAGAGGGACACCATGCACCGGCTGGAACTCACCGACCTGACCCGCATCCTGCGGATCTGGGGCGGCGAGGAGGAGTGCGTCGAGCTGACCGAGGCCGTCCAGGACCTGTACTGGGACGAGCTCGGCTACGACTCGCTCTCCGTCCTGCAGACCACCGGCACCATCGAGCAGAAGTTCGACGTCCTGCTCGACGGGGAGCTGCTCGAACTGGGCGACACCCCCCGGCGCTTCCTCGAACTGGTCAACCGCGTCCTGGGCAGCCGGGCCGCGGTCTGAAGCTCCAGCGGCGGTCCACTCGGACTCCGGCGGATCGCGACAGGATCTGTGCCAAGCGCTGAGAGAGGTGTCCGATGTCAGTCGAGCGAGCGCACCGGATGTCGTACGCGGTCGACGCGGCCGCGCCGCCCGGTGCCCTGTACACCCTGGTGGCCGACACGACGCCGTGGCCGCTGTTCCTGTCCGGCACGGTCCACACGGAGCGGCTGGACTTCGACGGCACCGTGGAGCGGTACGTCCACTGGGCGGGGACGGACGGCGAGCCGCGGCGGTCGCTGTGGCGGCGCACCCTGGACGCCGGGCGGCGGCGGGTCGACTTCGCCGAGGAGCGCCTCGACGGCCCCGTGACGGCGTCGGCGGGCAGCTGGCGCGTGGAGGAACTGGCCCCGGGCTGGTCCCGGCTGGTCCTGGAGCAGGACCTGACCGTCGCCGAAGGACCCGGAGCCGAGCGGGCCCTCGCGGCCGCCGGGGCGCGGGGGCGGGCGGCGGCCGACGGGCTGCGGGCCGTCGCCGAGCGCTGGCGGGAGCTCGACGGGCTGCTGCTGTCCTTCGAGGAGTGCGTACGGATCCAGGGGCCGGCCGAGCCCGTCCACGCGTTCCTGTACGACATCGGCTCCTGGCCCGGCCGGGTCGCGCACGTCGCCGGTGCCGAGGTGGTGGAGGAGCTGCCCGGGGTGCAGCGCGTCCGGCTGGCCCACCGGGCCGAGGACGGCTCCCCGTACCCGACGGAGGAGGTGCGGGTGTGCTTCCCGGCGGCCGGGCGCATCGTCTTCAAGCGGGTCCGGCCGCACCCCCTGCTCGCGGCGCACGCCGGGGAGTGGTCCGTGGAGCCCGACCCGGCCGGGGTGAGCGTGGTGTGCCGGCACGACGTGCTGCTGGACGAGCGGCGGGCCGAGCGGGTGCTGGGGACCGGTGCGGACCCCGCGCGGGTACGCCGGTACGTGCGCGAGCTGCTCGGGCGGGAGAGCCGCGGCGTGCTGGAGCCGGCGCAGGAGTACGCGGGGGAGCCGGTCAGGGCCCTGCGGTCGGTGTGAACGTGCAAGGCCCCCTGCCCGGGGCCGTCGTACGGGTCCGTGGCCCGTCGCCGCCGCGGGGGCGGCGGCGGGCCACGGGCGTGTCAGCTCCCCCGTCCCGCCGTGTCCAGCCGGCGCAGGGTGGCGGGCGCGGCCAGACAGGGCATGACCACCCGCCAGAAACCGGCCAGCGTGCGCGGGGCGAGCCACTGGGGGTCGTCACGGCCGAGGGCCTCGAAGCCGAGGGTGGCCGCCACCACCGTGGTCGCCACGTTGCGGTGGTTCAGCCCGGGCAGCAGGGCGCCCTCCTCCGCCGCTTCGAGGAGCAGCCGGTGCACGTACCCGTGCCATTCGCCGGGCAGGGCGAAGGACGAGGGGTAGGCCTGCTCCCGGTTGAGCTGGAAGGCGGCCCGTGCCACGACGTCCGACAGGAGCAGCCCGGCGAGTGCCTGGGAGCTGTCGGCCAGGGCCTGGAGGGCCGACGTGCGCCGCGTGTACACCTCCCGGGCGGTGGCGCGCAGGGTCCGGGCCCCGGCGGTCTCCACGGCCTCGGCGACGGCCGCCTTGTTCTCGAAGTGGAAGTGGAGCGCGCCCGGGCTCACTCCGGCACCCACGCTGATCATGTTCAGCGTCGCCTCTGCGTACCCGCGCCGCCCGAACACCGTGGCTGCCGATTCGAGCAGTGCTTGACGGGTTCGGACGGCGCGTTCTTGTTTCATCACGCATAGCTCCTGTATCAGTTTCCTTCTATTATTAAACCGCCCCGTTGGTATGGGAATAGTGTGCCGAGTGCACCTGATGGCCTGATCGACGGCGATTCGTGCCCTGCTGTGGCCTGATTTGATCCACTTATCGCGAACCTTGCCGGGTTTTGCGGGCTTTGACAAACCGACGAAGCGGTTTGTATCTTCGTTGACGTTGGCTCAACCGAGCTTGAGGGAGGGGGGCAGATGAACCAGCGGACCTTCGCTGTACTGGAACCTCAGAGCACCGCCGCGGGGGCGAACGGTGCGTTCCTGCCGGCCGAGGGGCTGAGGGTGCCACCGCACGCGCCGGCCCAGTCGGCTCTGTGGCGGATCCTCATCGTCGAGAGCAGCACGGCCGAGGCCGAGACCCTGGCGCGCGGCCTGCGCCGGCACGGCCACGAGGTCGACATCGTCGGCACCGGCAGCGAGGCACTGCGCGGCTACGCCGACGCCGACCTCGTCCTCCTCGACCTCGAACTCCCCGACCTGGACGGGCTGGAGGTCTGCCGGGGCATCCGCGCGGCCCACGAGATCCCCGTCATCGCGGTCACCGCCCGCGGCAGCGAGCTCGACCGGGTCCTGGGCCTGCAGGCGGGCGCGGACGACTACCTGGTCAAGCCGTACGGGTTCCGCGAGCTGATGGCGCGGATGGAGGCCGTGATGCGACGGGCGAGACCGACCCGGCCGGCCGCGGCCACCATCACCTGCGGACCCCTGCGCATCGACGCCGGCACCCGGGAGGTCACCCTGAACGGGGAGCCCGTCGAGACCACCCGCAAGGAGTTCGACATGCTCTACCTCCTCGCCTCGCACCCCGACACGGTCATCCCGCGCAAGATGCTGATGCAGCAGGTCTGGGGCGACTCCTGGTCCCGCCGGACCGTCGACACGCACGTGAGCACGCTGCGCAACAAGATCGGCGCGAACTGGATCATAACGATCCGCGGCGTCGGCTTCCGGTTCGGCCAGGGCTGAACCCGTCCACACCGCTTCGAGCCGAGGGGGGCAAGACCATGGCAGTGACGGCGCCGTGCCAGGGGGAGGGCTGCCGTCGGCGCACCGCCGACGGACACTCCCGCCGGCGTACCGCCGAGGGCGGCCGGCTGTGCCGGCCCTGCCGTGAGCACCTCGACGCCGGACTGGCCGAGCTCGTGCACCTCTACGAGGAATGCGGCAGGATGCTCGCCGGCGCCGCCCCCGGCAGTCTGCGCGAGCGGACGACCGGCGGGGAGCTGCCCGGACTGCCCTTCAACGGGGCCGCGGCCGACGTACGGGCCCGGATGGTCTCCGTACTGGGCTCCTGGAGCGGACTGGTCGCACAGGAACGCGGCTTCGCCCCGCCGCCGCGCACCGTCGCCGCGCTGTCCGCCTTCCTGCGGCGCAACGGCGACTGGCTCGTCGCCCACCCCGCCGCCGCCGAGGCCACCGAGGAGATCGCCCGCCTGGTGCGGGCCGGCCGCCGCGCCGCCTTCCCCGACCCCACCCGCAGCATCCGCCTCGGCACCTGCCCCGAACCCGGCTGCTCCGGCTCCCTCACCGTCGCCGTGCGCGGCGCCGACCGGGACACGGGCCGCGACGCCGGCCGGGCCGTCGTGTGCGACGCCGACCCGGCCCACCGCTGGACCAGCGACCAGTGGAGCGGGCTCAGCCGCTCCATGGAGGCCGACGAGCGGACCGCCGCCACCGAACGCTGGCTCACCGCCGCCGACATCGCCCGCCTGTGGCACACCCCGACCGGCACCGTCTACCGGCTGGCCAGCGAACAGAAGTGGCGCCGGCGCAACCGCGCGGGCCGCACGTACTACAACGAGACCGACGTACGGACCTGCTTCGATCGCCGGGCGGCCGCGCGCACCTGAAACGGCCTCCTCCCGCACGATCTTCCGCAGCGGTCCGCACTCGATCCGGTAGGAGCCGGATCGAGGCGTCTGACCGCTCTTTGACATTCCCTTGGCCGGTTCGCGAGGCAGCGGACCGGCCCTTGTGGAACCTGACCGAGTCCTGAATCCAGCGCCATTGAACGGCCGCTCGCGTCCGAAGAACCTTGTAGTCAAGATCCGGTGCACTGTCTCCGGAGGCGAATTCAAGGAGACGTGATGGACGCCCCTGTGATCGTCGTCGGTGCGGGCCCCGCGGGCTTGATGCTCGCCGGCGAACTGAGGCTGGCGGGAGTCCCCGTCGTCGTCCTGGAACGCCTGGAACGGCGTACGGGCGAATCCCGCGGACTCGGCTTCACCACGCGCACGCTGGAGACCTTCGACCAGCGTGGCATCCTCGCCCGCTTCGGCGACATCGAGCGCAGCACGCTGGGCCACTTCGGCGGGCTGCCCCTCGACTTCGGGGTGCTCGACGGCGCCTGCCAGGCGGCGAAGACCGTCCCGCAGTCGGTCACCGAAACACACCTGGAGGAGTGGGCCACCGGCCTGGGCGCCGACATCCGGCGCGGGCACGAGGTCTTCTCCGTCCACGACGACGGCGACGGCGTCGACGTCGAGGTACGCGGCCCGGGCGGCACCCACACCCTGCGCACCTCCTGGCTGGTGGGCTGCGACGGCGGGCGCAGCACGGTGCGCAAGGCCGCCGGATTCGACTTCCCCGGCACCGCGGCCACCATGGAGATGTTCCTCGCCGACATCAGGGGCATCGAGCTCAAGCCCCGCATGATCGGCGAGACCCTCCCCGGCGGCATGGTCATGGTGGGCCCGCTGCCCGGCGGCACCACCCGCATCGTGGTGTGCGAACGCGGCACGCCCCCCAAACGGCGCACGGGCGCGCCCTCCTTCGACGAGGTCGCCGCCGCCTGGCAGCGGCTCACCGGCGAGGACATCTCGGCCGCCGAACCGGTGTGGGTCAGCGCCTTCGGCGACGCCGCCCGGCAGGTCACCGAGTACCGGCGCGGCCGCGTCCTGCTCGCCGGCGACGCCGCCCACATCCACCTGCCCGCCGGCGGACAGGGCATGAACACCGGCATCCAGGACGCCTTCAACCTCGGCTGGAAGCTCGCCTCCGTGGTGCGGGAACGGGCCCCGCTGGCCCTGCTCGACACCTACCACACCGAACGGCACGCGGTCGGCCGGCGGCTGCTGATGAACACCCGCGCCCAGGGGCTGCTGTTCCTGAGCGGCGCCGAGGTGCAGCCGCTGCGCGACTCGTTGCGCGAGCTCATGGTGTACGAGGACGTGGCCCGCCACCTCGCCGCCATGGTCACCGGCCTGGAGATCTCCTACGAGGTCGGCAGGGGCTCCCACCCGCTGCTCGGCCGCCGCATGCCCCACCTGGAGCTGACCGGCGCCGACGGACCCACCTCCAGCACCGCACTGCTGCGCCCCGCCCGCGGGGTGCTCCTCGACCTGGCGGACAACCCCCGGCTGCGACGGCGCGCCGCCGCCTGGGCGGAACGGGTCGACACCGTCACCGCCAGGCCGCTCGGGGCGGCCGACGACACGCTGCACGACACCACCGCCCTGCTGATCCGGCCCGACGGATACGTGGCATGGGCCGCGCCCGGCAGCCACCACGACCTGCCGATGGCGCTGGAGCGCTGGTTCGGCGCCCCCTGACGACCGGGCCCCGCGCGACCGGCACCCCCAGGCCGACGCACCCGACGGCCGGACGAGTACGCCAACCGGAGGAACCACACATGGCAACGCCGCAAGCAACGATCGAGCGCGTCCCCGTGGGGGCCGGACCGGCCGCCCCGGCCCGCCCGGCCGGCCCCGACGGGGAGCGCCGCGACATCGTCCGGGCGGCCCGAACCGTCCTCGCCCGCGAGGGCTGGAGGCACTGCACCGCCGAAGCCACCGCCGCCGAGGCCGGGGTCGAACCGGCGGCGGTCGGCCGGCACTTCCCCGACCACGAACAGCTGCTGCTGGACGTCCTGCTGGACAGCTCCGCCTCCGTCGCCGCCTCCCTCGCGGCCGTCGCCGAGAGCTACCTCGGGGAGATCCACGACCTCCGCGAGGACCTGATCGCGCTGGGCCGGGCCTGGCTGGCGCCGCTGGAGGCCTTCCGCGAGCACTTCGCGATCGTCCGGCACATCAGCGCCGAGGTCACGCACCTGCCCGCCGACGCGGTCGACAAGTGGCAGGCCACCGGCCCCCGCCAGGCCCGCCGCGAACTGGCCCACCGCCTCCGGCAGGTCGCCGGCCGGGGCCTGCTCGACATCGCCGACGCCGACCAGGCGGCGGAGCGCTTCATCCTGCTCGTCCCCTCGTCCGTCGTCCAGCGCTCCTTCCACGGGGCGCTGCCGCTCGGACGCGTGGAGGAGGACGCGCTCATCGCGGACGGGGTCGACGACTTCATCCGCCTGTACGGCCCGGCCTCCCGCTGACCCGCTGACCCCGCCGATCCCCGGAGAGAGTAGAGACAATGCACAGCAACCTGATCGTGGCGCGGATGGACGTCCGTTCGAGCGCCGAGGTGGCCAAGATCTTCGCCGAGTTCGACCGTACGGACATGCCGCAGCGCATGGGCACGCTGCGCCGGCGGCTGTTCTCGTACAACGGGCTCTACTTCCACCTCCAGGACTTCGCCGAGGACGACGGCGGCGAGCGCATCGAGCAGTCCCGCAACGACCCGCGGTTCATGCGCATCAGCTACGACCTCCAGCCCTTCATCCAGCCGTACGACCCCGAGACCTGGCGCTCCCCGGCCGACGCGATGGCCACCCGCTTCTACGACTGGGCGGCGACGGAGTGATGTCCGCGACGGCACGCATGACGGGAGGGCACCGGTCGTGGCCCGCCGGGTAGTCATCACGGGCATCGGGGTGCTGGCGCCGGGCGGCATCGGCGTCCGGGAGTTCTGGGAGCTGCTGAGCTCGGGCCGCACGGCCACGCGGGAGATCACCCACTTCGACGCCTCCCCCTTCCGCTCCCGGGTGGCGGCCGAGGCCGACTTCCTGCCGGAGCTCCACGGGCTCACCGACGACGAGATCCGCCGCATGGACCGCGCCACCCAGTTCGGGGTGGTCGCGGCGCGCGAGGCGGTCGCCGACAGCGGCCTCGACTTCGCCGGCCTCGACCCGTACCGCACGGGCGTCAGCATCGGCACCGGCGTGGGAGCCGTGTCCAGCCTCGACAAGGCCTACCGCGCCGCGGCCGACCACGGCCCGCTCGCGGCGCTCGACCGGGTACGCGCCCCCGACGCCCTGTACGACCACGTCGTCCCCGGCTCCTTCGCCACCGAGGTGGCCTGGGCCGTCGGCGCCGAGGGCCCCGCCACGGTGGTGTCCACCGGCTGTACCTCGGGGATCGACTCGGTCGCCCACGCCGTCGACCTGATCCGCGAGGGCAGCGCCGACGTCATGGTCACCGGCGCCGCCGACGCGCCGATCACGCCCCTCATCCTGGCGTGCTTCGACGCGGTCAAGGCGACGACCAGCCTCAACGACGACCCGGCGCGGGCCTCCAGGCCCTTCGACGCCACCCGCCGCGGCTTCGTCCTCGGCGAGGGCGCCGCCGTGTTCGTCCTGGAGGAGCTCGAAAGCGCCCGCCGCCGCGGCGCGACCCTCTACGCGGAAGTCGCCGGGTACGCCTCCCGTTCCAGCGCCTTCCACATGACGGGGCTGCGCCCCGACGGCCGCGAACTGGCCGAGGCCATCACGGTGGCCCTCGACGAGGCGCACCTGAACCCCTCCGACCTCGACTACGTCAACGCGCACGGATCCGGCACCCGGCAGAACGACGCCCACGAGACGGCCGCCTACAAGCTGGCGCTCGGACCGTACGCCCACCGCACCCCGGTGAGCTCGGTCAAGTCGATGATCGGGCACTCGCTGGGCTCCGTCGGGTCCATCGAGATCGCCGCGTCCGTCCTCGCGATGCGCCACCACCTGGTGCCGCCCACCGCGAACCTGCGCACCAGGGATCCCCAGTGCGACCTCGACTACGTCCCGCTCGTCGCGCGGGAGCACCGCACCGATGCCGTCCTCACCGTCGGCAGCGGGTTCGGCGGGTTCCAGAGCGCGATGGTGCTGGCCCGGCCCGACAGGAGGACCGCATGAGCGGCAGGACCCTGGTCACGGGCATCGGCGTGGCCGCCCCCACGGGGCTCGGGGTGGAGGACTTCTGGGCCGCGACCCGCATCGGCAAGAACGCCATCGGGCCCGTCACCCGCTTCGACGCCTCCGCCCACCCCTCGCGCCTCGCCGGCGAGATCCACGGCTTCGAGCCCGGGGAGCACCTGCCGGGCCGCCTCGTACCGCAGACCGACCGGGTCACGCAGCTCGCCCTCGTCGCCACCGACTGCGCCTTCGAGGACGCGGGACTGACCCCCGGGGACCTCCACCCCTGCGACATGGGAGTGGTCACCGCGGCCGGGTCCGGCGGCCTGGAGTTCGGCGAGAACGAGCTGCGCAAGCTCTGGAGCCAGGGGCCCAAGCACGTCAGCGCCTACCTGACCTTCGCCTGGTTCTACGCCGTCAACACCGGCCAGATCGCGGTGCGCAACGACCTCCGCGGCCCCACCGGGGTCCTCGTCGGCGACCAGGCGGGCGGCCTCGACGCCCTCGCCCAGGCGCGGCGCCGGCTCCGCAAGGGCAGCAGACTGATCGCCACCGGCGGCTTCGACGCCTCCATCTGCCCGCTCGGCTGGGCCGCGCACCTCGCCGGCGGCTCCCTGTCCACCAGCGACGAGCCCGAACGCGCCTACCTGCCCTTCGACGGGGCCGCCTCCGGCTACGTACCGGGCGAGGGCGGCGCGCTGATCATCCTGGAGGACGAGGAGAGCGCGGCCGCCCGCGGGGCGCGGGAGGCCTACGCCGAGTTCGCCGGCTACGGCGCCACCCTCGACCCCCGCCCCGGCAGCGGCCGCGAACCCGGCCTGCGCCGGGCCGCCCTGGCCGCGCTCGCGGACGCCGGGTGCCACCCGGCCGAGGTGGACGTGGTCTTCGCCGACGGGGCGGGCGTGCCGCGGCTCGACCGGGAGGAGGCCGAGGCCATCACCGCGGTCTTCGGCCCGTTCGGCGTGCCGGTGACCGCGCCCAAGACGACCACCGGGCGGATCGGGGCGGGCGGGGCCCCCGTCGACGTGGTGTCGGCGGTCCTCGCCATGAGGGAGGGACTGATCCCGCCTACCACCAACGTGGAGCCCTCCCCCGCGTACGACATCGACCTCGTGGCCGTCCGGCCGCGGACGGCGTCGGTGCGCACCGCCCTCGTCCTCGCGCGGGGCCGCGGCGGCTTCAACTCCGCGGTGGTGCTGCGCGCGCTCGACTGACGGCCCGGCCGCACACGGCCCGGCCCCCGGACCGCGCCCGTCACCGCCCCCTCACCCGGGCGGGGGCGGGTGCTCCCCGTACCCCGCGCCGAACTCCCGCAGCCGGAAACACCGGTGCGGAACTCCGATGAAGGGACCCCACGTGTCCAAGCAGGAATTCACCTTCGCCGACCTCAAGCGCATCCTCCTGGAGGGCGCCGGCGCCGACGAGGAGATCGACCTCGACGGCGACATCCTGGACGTCGACTTCGAGTCGCTCGGCTACGAGTCGCTGGCGCTGCTGGAGACCGGCAGCCGTATCGAGCGCGAGTTCGACATCACGCTGGACGACGACATCTTCGCCGACAACAGCACCCCGCGCTCCCTCGTCGAGGCCGTCAACGCGAGCCTCAGGGTCACCGTCGACGCCTGAGCCGCGCGGACCGGGCGGGCCGGCCGGGCAGGCCGCCCGTCCTCCGCACCGCCGGAGCCGCGGCCCCCGTGCCGGACCGCGGCCCCGGCCGCCACCACCCCTCCGCCCCCACCCCCGCCCACAGAAAGGGAGTACGCCCATGGCCATCGATCAGGACCTCACCGAGACCCAGGTGATCGTGGTCGGCGCGGGCCCCGTCGGACTGCTGCTCGCCGGAGAACTCCGGCTGGCGGGTACGGACGTGGTGGTGATCGACACGCTCACCGCCCCCACCTCCGCATCGCGGGCGTCCACCCTGCACGCCCGCACCATGGAGATCCTCGACAGCCGCGGTCTGCTGGAGCCGATCGGCGACGTACCGCACGAGACCGCAGGACACTTCGGGGGCATCCCCCTCGACCTCGGCCTGCCCGGCCCCTACCCGGGGCAGTGGAAGGTGGCCCAGACCCGCCTGGAGGAAGTCCTCGGGGAATGGGCCGCCGACCTGGGCGCGGACATCCGGCGCGGCCACGAGCTGACCGGGCTGACCGTGACCGGCGACGGGGTGCTGGCCACCGTGCGCACCGAGGCCGGGGAGCTGTCCCTGCGGGCCGCCTACGCCGTCGGCTGCGACGGCGAGAACAGCGCCGTGCGCCGGCTCGGCGGCTTCGGATTCCCCGGCACCGACGCCGAACGCGAGCTGCTGCGCGCGGACGTCGCCGGCATCGACGTCCCCGACCGGCGCTTCGAGCGCAAGGACGGCGGACTCGTCGTCGCCTCCCGGCGGCCCGACGGGGTCACCCGGGTGATGGTGCACGAGTTCGGCGCGCGGCCCCGGCCCGGCCAGCCCTCCTTCGAGGACGTGGCCGACGCCTGGAAGCGCATCACCGGCGAGGACATCGGCGGCGGCACCCCGCTGTGGGTGAACTCGTTCGGCGACGCCTCCCGGCAGGCCGCCGAGTACCGGCGGGGCCCGCTGCTGCTCGCCGGCGACGCGGCCCACCAGCAGATGCCGATCGGCGGCCAGGCCCTCAACCTCGGGCTCCAGGACGCCTTCAACCTCGGCTGGAAGCTGGGTGCCCGGGTCGCCGGGCACGGCACCGACGCACTGCTGGACACGTACCACGAGGAACGGCACGCCGTCGGGCAGGCCGTCCAGAGCAACGTCAGGACCCAGGCGCTGCTGCTGCTCGGCGGGCCCGAGGTGGACGCGGTGCGGGAGGTGTTCGCGGAGCTGGGCGCCGGCGAGAACGTACGGACGCACCTGGCCGGGCTGGTCTCGGGCCTGTCGGTGCGCCACGACGTCGGCGAGGACGGCCGTGGACTGCCCGGGCTGCGGGTGCCGGCCTGGGAGGTCACCACCTCCGAGGGTTCCGCCACCACGCTGGGCCTGCTGCGGTCCGGGCGGGGGCTGCTGCTCCTGCCGCCGGGCGAGGAGGCGCGGCGGGCCGGGCTCGCGGAGGCGGCGGCGGCCTGGGGCGACCGGGTCCGGACCGTGTCCGCGGTGTCGGTGGGCGCGGGGGCGAGCGGGACGGACGCCCCCGAGGGCGCCGTTCTCGTACGGCCCGACGGGTACGTGGTCTGGGCCGACGGGCCGGGGGCGGGGGCGCTCGACGAGGCGCTCACGCGCTGGTTCGGGCCCGAACGGCCGGTCGCCGCACCGCGCGCGCGGGACTCCGCCGGTGCGCGGACCGCCCCCGCGGAGGCGACGCCCGCCCGCACCGCCGCGGCGGTGCTCGACGGGGTCCGGCGCGGTGTCGGCGCGGAGCGGCTCACCGGCCGGACCGCGCTGGTCACCGGGTCGAGCCGGGGCATGGGCCGGGCGGCCGCGATCCGGCTCGCACAGGAGGGCGCGCTCGTCGCCGTCCACTACCACCAGGACGAGGCGGCCGCGCGCGAGGTCGTCACCACGGTCGAGAAGGACGGCGGACGGGCGTTCGCCGTACGGGCCGAACTGGGGGTCGACGGTGACGTGGACCAGCTGTTCGCCGTGCTGGAGGAGGACCTGCGGGAGCGCACCGGCTCCACCGACCTGCACGTCCTGGTGAACAACGCCGGGGTGATGGGCGGGGTCGCGGCGGACGAGGTCACGCCGGAGCAGTTCGACCGGATCTTCGCGGTGAACGCGAAGGCGCCGTTCTTCCTGATCCAGCGGGCGCTGCGGAACATGCCGGACGGGGGGCGGATCATCAACATCTCCTCCGGGCTGACGCGGTTCGCCAATCCGGACGAGATCGCCTACGCCATGAGCAAGGGCGCGCTGGAACAGCTCGCGCTGCACTTCGCGAAGGCGCTCGGGCCGCGCGGGATCACCATCAACTCGGTCGCGCCGGGGATCACGCGGAACGGGAACCCGGTGTTCGACATTCCCGAGGCGGTCGAGCAGATGGCCGGGCTGTCGGCGTTCGGGCGGGTCGGCGAGCCGGAGGACGTCGCGGACGTGGTGGCCTTCCTCGCCACCGACGAGGCGCGGTGGATCACCGGGTCGTTCGTGGACGCCACGGGCGGCACACTGCTCGGCTGACCCGTCCGGTCCCGCCGCGCGGCGCCTGCGGCCCGTGCGGCCTCGGAACGCACGGAGCCGGCCCCCTTCGACTCCGTCGGCGTTGTATCCCACGCGCCACGCCGGCGGTGGGCGGGGCGCCCGGGGATCCCTCCCCGGGCGGTCCGCCCCTTCTTCGAATCGCGAGCGTTGTCGATGAGCATTTCCTCCGGCGCCCGGGTCGGGGCCCGTTGGGCTCTGGTGTCCGTGCTCGCCGCGAACATGTTGGTGGACGCCCTGGAGGTGTCCGCGACCCTGGTGGCGCTGCCGGCCGTCGGCAGCGGGCTGGGGGCCCCGGTGACCGGGGTCCAGTGGATCGTCACCGGCTTCGCCGCCGGGTTCGGCGGGGCGCTGCTGCTCGGCGGGCGGCTGGTGGAGTGGCTCGGGCGGCGGCGGGTGTTCCTCGCCGCGCTGCTCGTCTTCGCCGCCGCGTCCCTGGGCGGTGCGCTGACCGACCGCCTGGACCTGCTGGTCGCCACGCGGGTGGTGAAAGGTTTCTGTGTCGCGCTGACCGCACCCACCGGCCTCGCGATCATCCTCGCGGCCGTCCCCGACGGGGAGCCCCGGCGGCGGGCCGTGTCCCTGTACTCGCTGTTCGGGGCCGCCGGGTTCTGCTCGGGGCTGCTGCTGTCCGGGTCCCTCACCGGGGCCGGATGGCGCTGGACGCTGGCGTTCCCGGCGCCCGTCGCGCTGGCGCTGTTCGCCCTCGGGCTGCGGGTGGTGCCGCGGGAGTCCGCCCGGCCCGGCGGCGGCCCGAGGTGGCACGCGGTGGTCACCGGGGGCGCGCTGACCGGGGCGGTGCTGCTGCTGGTGGACGCGCTGGCCCGTGGACGGTGGGGCGGCGCCGTCGCCGCTGCGGCCGCGGCGCTCGTGGGCGTACGGGCCGAACGGGCCTCCCCGCGGCCGCTCGTGGACACCGCGCTGCTGCGGCACGCCCCGCTCGTGCGCTCCGCCCTGGGGGCGGCCGCGCTCAACGGCTCCTACGTGAGCTTCCTGCTCGTGGCCGTGCTCGACCTGCGGCGCGGCGGGTGGAGCTCCTGGGAGACGGCCCTCGCCTTCCTGCCCGCCGGCGCGCCGCTCGCCCTGACCGCCCTGCACTCGGGGCGGATCGCCGCCCGGCTGGGACCGGCGCGGGCCGTCGCCGCCGGCGCCGTCGCCGCCCCCGCCGGGTACGCGCTCTACCCGGACTCCGGCGCGGGCGGGGTGCGGTATGCCGAACTGTTGCCCTCCATGTCCCTCGTCGGACTCGCCTTCGTGCTCGCCTTCACGGCGCTGCACCTCCAGGCGACCTCCGGCCTCGCCCCCGGCCTCCGGACGGCGGCCGGCGGTCTCTACCAGACCTGCGTACAGCTCGGCGCGGCGCTCACCCCGGCGCTGACGTCCGCGCTGTACGCGACCTCCGGCCGGAGCGCGGCGCTCTGGCTGGTCACCGCGGTCGGCCTGGCCGGCGCGGGCGTGGCCCTCGCCGGCCTCGCACACCCTTCGACCGATCCCTCCTGAGAACCGCCGGGTCCCTCTCCCGCCGGCGGTGCCCACCTCGACCAGGAAAGCATCATGACGACACTTCACATGTCACAGACATACGAGACAGACACAGGCCTGGTCCACATGACCCGGCCCGACATGGCCGTACTGGCCACCGCCGGGCTGCGCGAGCGCACCCGCATCCTGGAGCAGTACGTGCGCGAGGAACTCGGCCGGATCCTCGGCATCGAGCCGCACCTCGTCGACACCACGGGACGCCCCATGGGCTGCCTCGGCATCGGCTCGATCTCCGGCATCGAACTCCAGTACCGGATGGAGGCCACGCTCGGCGTCGACGTGAACCTCCAGCGGCTGCTGCTCGCCAACAGCGCACAGGAGCTCATCGACTGCCTCGCCGGCCAGCTCGGTCCCGAGGCCCACCTGCACGGGGCAGCGGTGCCGGCATGACGACTACCACGCTGCTGCCGGCCACCCGCCCGGTGGTGAACCACCAGGGCCTCGACCGGCCCGACTTCACCCTCTCCGCCGACCGGGTCGACCTCTGGCTGATCCGCCGCCCCACCGGCGCGGACGCCGACGCCCTCGCGGTCGGTGAACTCGACGCGGAGGAGCGCAGGCGCGCCGACGCCTTCATCCGCCCCTCGGACGGCATGCTCTACGCCGCCGCGCACGTCGCGGTGCGCCGACTGCTCGGACGTTACACCGCGACCCTGCCCCAGGACGTGCGCTTCATGCGCGAACCCTGCCCCGGCTGCGGCGAGGCACACGGCCGCCCGGCGCTGGCGCCCCCGCCGCCGCCCCTGCACTACTCCCTCTCGCATAGCGGGGGCGTGGCCATGGTCGGCGTCGGAACCGTCCCGCTCGGCGTTGACGTGGAGAAACTCCCCGGAGCCGAGACGGTGGACATCTGCTCCCGGGCACTCCACCCCGACGAGCAGCTCGAAATCGCCCAGGCCGGGACCGGCGAGGCGCGCAGGCAGCTCTTCGGACAGATCTGGACCCGCAAGGAAGCGTTTCTCAAGGGGCTTGGGACAGGGTTGAGCCGCTCGCCCGCCGAGGACTACCTGGGCACCTCGCTCGACCGGCACCCGGACGGCTGGACCATGGTCGGCGTTCCCGCCGACACCACCCACGCCGCCGCCGTGGCCGTCAAGGGACAGGCCCCCAAGGTCGTCAACGTCAGGTGGGTGCCCGACACCTGGCTGGCCGCAGGCACCACCGTGTGCGGCCCCGCCGCCCCCGGACCGGACGACACGGTCCTCGCCAGTTGAACCGCAAGTAAGGACGTGACCGGATGACCCGCACCGCCTTCGTCTTCCCGGGCCAGGGCTCCGAATGCGCCGGTATGGGCAAGGAACTGCTCGCCCTGCGGCCGGACCTCGCCGACACCTACTACCGCGCGGCCGACGACCTCCTCGGGTTCCCGCTGTCCCGGCTGTGCCTCGAAGGGTCCCCCCGGGACCTGGAGGACCCGACGGTGGCCCAGCCGGCCGCCTTCCTGACCAGCATGGCCGTACTGGAGGTGCTGCGCGGCCGGGGCCTGGAGCCGGACGCGGTGGCCGGCCACAGCCTGGGCGAGTACGCGGCACTGGTGGCCGCGGGTGCCCTGGAGTGGACCGAGGCGCTGTGGCTGGTCCGGCTGCGCAGCGAACTGGTGGCCACCGTCGGGGACCGGGTCGGCAGCGCCACGGCCGCGGTCATCGGCCTCAGCCGCCCGCACCTGACGCGCCTGTGCGCCGAGACCCGTGCGGCCACGGGCCAGGTCGTGGAGGTGGCCGGAGACAACGAACCCCGCCAGACCGTGGTCTCCGGGCAGGCCGAGGCGGTGGCCCGGGTGGCCGAGGTGGCCCGGGAGGCCGGGGCGCGGGTGGAGTGGCTGCGCACCGGCGGCCCGTTCCACTCCAGCCTGCTCGGCGAGGCCGAGGCGGAGTTCACCGAGACGCTGATCGCGACCGAGTTCCGCGACCCGGCCGTACCGCTGGTCTCCGGTGTCACCGGCGGGTGGGTGACGACGGCCGCCGACGCCGTCGTCGCCCTGCGCGGCCAGCTCACCAGCCCGGTCCGCTGGACCGCGGCGGTGGAGACGCTCGCCGCCTCCGGCACGGACCGGTTCGTGGAGGTGGGACCCGGCCGGGTGCTCGGCGGGCTGGTCCGCCGCATCCTGCCGGGGGCCCGCGTCCACAGCACGCACACGCCCGAGCGGCTGGCCGAGGCCGTGGACGGGCTGAGCACCACCGCGGTCTGACCGCGGGCACCCACACCCGCCGCCGTGCGCTCCGGCGGGACGTCACGAGACGAGGAGCAGTCCATGGACAGGCAACCGGAGAGCGGCCGGCTCATCCACGTGGTCAGGGGGCGTCCCGACGCCGAGGAACTCGCAGCGCTCACCGCCGTCGTCCTGGCCCGGGCGGCGGCGTACGAGGGCCAGCACGGCGGCACCGCCGGCGGCGGCCCCACCCTGGCCGGCTGGAGCTGTCCCCGCCGGCCCCGGGCCTTCCACGGCGCACGCACCTGGCGTGACAACCCGGCGGGGCCCCGCTCCGCCTGACCGGCGCGGGGCACCACCGCCCCGCGCCGCCCCCGTACCACCGCTCCATCGGCCGTCAGGGCCGGGAAGGGACCCACCCCGTCATGAACGTCCACAAAGGACTCATCCTCGACGAGACCGCCAAGTTCCATCAGGACGCGCAGGACGATCGGCCTTTCGTCCCCGGCACCACCGAGATCTGGCCGGCCGGCGCGGTCCTCGACGAGCGCGACCGCACCGCGCTGGTCGAGGCCGCGCTGGAGATGCGGATCGCCGCGGGGCCCAGCTCGCGCCGCTTCGAGTCCCGCTTCGCCCGCACCCTGAAGCGGCGCAAGGCCCACCTGGTCAACTCGGGCTCCTCGGCGAACCTGCTGGCCCTGACGGCCTTCACCTCGCACCTGCTGGAGGACCGGCGGCTGCGGCCCGGCGACGAGGTCGTCACGGTGGCCGCCGGATTCCCGACCACCGTCAACCCGATCATCCAGAACGGTCTGGTGCCCGTCTTCGTCGACGTCGAGCTGGGCACCTACAACACCACCGCCGACCGGGTGGCGCAGGCCATCGGCCCCCGGACCCGGGCGATCATGATCGCGCACGCTCTGGGCAACCCCTTCGAGGTCGCCGAGATCGCCCAACTGGCCGAGGAACACGGCCTGTTCCTGATCGAGGACAACTGCGACGCGGTCGGCTCGACCTACGACGGACAGCTGACCGGGACCTTTGGCGACATCACGACGGTCAGCTTCTACCCCGCCCACCACCTGACCATGGGCGAGGGCGGCTGCGTCCTGACCTCGAACCTGGCGCTCGCCCGGATCGTGGAGTCGCTGCGCGACTGGGGCCGGGACTGCTGGTGCGAGCCGGGCGAGACCAACAAGTGCCTCAAGCGCTTCGACTACCAGATGGGCACCCTCCCCGAGGGCTACGACCACAAGTACATCTTCTCCCACGTGGGTTACAACCTGAAGGCCACCGACATCCAGGCGGCCCTCGGCCTGACCCAGCTGGACAAGCTCGACGCGTTCTGCGCGGCCCGCCGCCGCAACTGGCGCCGGCTGCGCGAGGGGCTCGACGGCGTGCCGCACCTGATCCTTCCCGAGGCCACCCCGCGCAGCGACCCGAGCTGGTTCGGGTTCGCGATCACCGTGGACCCCGGGGCCCCGTACAGCCGGGCCGCCCTGGTGGACTTCCTGGAGGGCCGCAGGATCGGCACGCGCCGGCTGTTCGCGGGCAACCTCACCCGCCACCCGGCCTACATCGGGCAGCCCCAGCGGATCGTCGGCGACCTCGCCAACAGCGACATCGTCACCGACCAGACCTTCTGGATCGGCGTCTACCCGGCGCTGACCGACGAGATGCTCGACTACGTCATCGCCTCGGTCAAGGAGTTCGTGGGCGGACACTCCTGACCGCCCGTCCCGTGAGTCCGCCCACAGGAGAGGCCATGCCATCGACCCATGACGCCATCGCGGACCTGCGCGACCAGATACGGGAGCTGCACGACCGCGCCGAGCTGCGCGAGCTGTTCGACCGCTACGTCGCCGCGCTGGACACCTCCGACGGGGGCGGCCCGGACGAGGCCCGGTTCGCCGCGCTGTTCACCGAGGACGCCACCTTCGCCTTCCCGATCGGCGTGTGCACGGGGGTCGAGGCCTTCGCCGCCTTCCAGCGCGAGGCCCGGGAGCGGTGGGCCCGCACGCACCACATGAGCGCCAACCACTCCATCACCCTCGACGGGGACCGGGCCGTCGTCCGGGCCCAGCAACTGACCACCCACGTCCACCACGCCGGGGCGGGCCCCGTCGCCCATTTCGCGGTCGGCGGGCACACCGAGGCGCGCGCCGTGCGCACCCCGGACGGCTGGCGGCTGAGCCACGTCGACTTCCGCGTCGTGTGGGACTCCGGCGTCCGCCTGCCCGAGTTCGCCGGGGTCCCGCTGTGAACCACCCGGTGCCGCCCCTGACCACGCTCCTGCGCCGCAGGGCCGTCTGGGGGCTCGCCCTCACCCGCGGCCGGGCCGTACGCCCCGCCCCGGACCGGCCGGCCCCGCCGGCCCGTACCGCCTGACCCCGCCGGGGGATCCCGGCGGGTGCCGACCCAGCCCCGGAGACCCCCATGCCCACCACCCCGTCCCTCGCCGCGCCGCCGGTGCGGTCCGTCGTCCTCGACGCGGACGGGATCCCGCTGTCGGGGCTGCTCGCCCTGCCCGCGGACCCGGTGCCCCGGGCCGTGGTGGTGGCCCTGCACGGGGCGGGGATGAGCGCGGGCTACTTCGACAGCCGGGTGCGGCCCGGGTTCTCCCTCATGGAGCTCGGCGCCTCGCTGGGCTTCGCCGTCCTCTCCCTGGACCGGCCCGGATACGGGGCCTCGGCGGCCGCCGTGCCCCGCGGGCTGGACCTCGCCGGGCAGACGGCCGCCCTGCTCACCGCCCTCGACGGGTACGCGCGCGGCCACGAGCTGGGCGCGGGTTACTTCCTCGTGGCCCACTCCAACGGCGGCCGCCTCGCGCTGTCCGCGGCGGCGGCCGCCCGGGGCGGGGCCGCACCGCTCGGCCTGGACCTGTGCGGCGTCGGCCGGCATTTCGCGGTGGAGCCCGGGCAGCTGCCGGGGGCGGACTTCCCCGGGCAGTGGCGCCGGCACTGGGGCGCGCTGCGCTTCTATCCGCCGGAGGCCTTCCGGGCCTGTACCGGCCTGGTGCGCCCGGTCCCCGCCGAGGAGGCCCGGGAGACCCCGCTGTGGCCGGAGGCGTACCCCGCCGTGGCCGCCGGAGTGAGGGCCCCCGTTCGCTTCACGTTCGCGGAACAGGAGCTGTGGTGGAGGCGGGACCGCGCGGCGATGGAGGAACTGCTGACTCCGCTGACGGGGGCCTCCACAGAGGTGGTCGTCCAGCCCCATGCTGGGCACAACGTCAGTCTGGGCTGGGCCTCCCGCGCCTACCACCTGCGGGTCATGGCCTTCCTGGAGGAGTGTCTGCTGCCCCGCGACGCGGGATCCAAGCGGGTGCGGGTCCCGACTGACGCAGAACTGTAGAAGGTTGACGTGAATCTGACATGTACCCCGTTGACCAACAGATCGGTGCCAACGAGTCTTTTCGTGAGCATCCCGGGACGTGCAACTCCGTCATAAGGAAGCCCTATGAGTGATGTGAAGGACCCCGCCGGGATCGCGAACGCCTGATCCGGCACCCCACCACACCGTTGCGGTCACCGGGGTCCCGCGGGCTCCCGCCCCGGCCGCAGCACGTCTCCACGACCGACGAGAAGCAGGTTTCTCATGGCGACCGGCCACCACAATGTCCACCCGCTGCCGCAGACCAACCAGCTCCGCGCCATGCACACGATCATCCGCGACCGCAGAGCCTCCCGCGCGGACTTCGTGTTCTACTCCCGGCGCATCATCCGCCTCCTGCTCGAATCGGCGCTCGACCAGCTGCCGTTCGACCGGCACGAGGCCATCACACCGGTCGGAGAGACGTACGAGGGGCTGAGACTCGGTCCCCAGCTGTGTGCCGTGCCCGTGGTCCGGGCCGGCGATTCCATGCTCGACGAGCTGCGCCAGGTGATCCCCGACATCACCGTCGGCAAACTGCTCATCCAGCGGGACAAGACCACCAAGCTCCCGCACCTCTACTACAAGAACTTCCCCGAGGACATCGCCGACCGGCACATCCTGCTCCTGGAGCCTATGCTCGCCACCGGCGGCAGCGCCAAGGCGGCCATCGCGGTGCTCCTCGAAGCCGGCGTCCGGGAGGAGAACATCGTCTTCGTCAACTTCCTGGCCTCGCCCGAGGGCATCGCCGCCGTCCACGCCGCGCACCCGCAGGTCAAGATCGTCACCTCCTCGATCGAACAGCGCCTCAACGAGAACGCGTTCATGGTCCCGGGCATCGGGGACTTCGGGGACCGGTACTTCGGTACGACCGATTCGGCCGCGGCCTGATGAGGAGCAGCCGTACCCTCGCCGACTCCGCGCTGACGGCGCTCGCGCCGGCGGTCTGGGGGTCCACGTACCTGGTCACCACGGAGCTGCTTCCGGAGGGCCGGCCGCTGCTGGCCTCCCTGCTCCGCGCCCTGCCCGCCGGCCTGATCCTGGTGATCATCGGCCGGACCCTGCCGAAGGGCATCTGGTGGTGGCGCGCCCTGGTGCTCGGCGTGCTGAACATCGGCGCCTTCTTCTACCTGCTCTTCGTGGCTGCCTACCACCTGCCGGGCGGCGTCGCGGCGCTGGTGATGTCCATCCAGCCGATGATCGTGCTCCTGCTGGGAACCGTCCTGCTGAAGGAGAAGATCAAGCCGGTCCACCTGGTCTCCTGCGCCCTCGGCGCGGCCGGCGTGGCCCTGCTGGTCCTCCAGCCGAACGCCGGGCTCAACACCACCGGTGTCGTCGCCGGCCTGCTGGGCGCGCTCAGCATGGCCTCCGGCATCGTGCTGACCAAGCGCTGGGGACGGCCCGAGGGCGTGGGCCTGCTGCCCTTCACGGGGTGGCAGCTCACCGTCGGCGGCCTGGTACTGCTGCCGGTCGCGCTGATCGGCGAGGGCCTGCCGGGCGAGATCACCGGCAAGAACCTGCTGGGCTTCGCCTACCTCGGCATCATCGGGGCCCTGGTCGCCTACGCGATCTGGTTCCGCGGTGTGGCCCGGCTGCCCGCGCTGGCCGTCTCGTTCCTGAGCTTCGCCTCGCCCCTGGCGGCCACCCTGCTGGGCTACTTCGTCCTCGACCAGTCGCTCTCGCCGATCCAGATCGTCGGAGCCCTGACCGTGGTGGCGTCCGTGGTCCTGGCCCAGCCGCGCAAGGGCACGTCCCGGCCCGAGCCGGAGCCCGAGCGGGACTCCGCCGGGAAGACCACGCGGGAATCCGTCCAGGCGTAGGCCACGGAGACCCGCCCCAGACTCCCCGCCCGGTCCCGCCCCCCGAGGCGGGCGGGGAGCGGTGGGGGGGGGGGGGGGGGGGGGGGGGGGGGGGGGGGGGGGGGGGGGGGGGGGGGGGGGGGGGGGGGGGGGGGGG
>NZ_JBBDHD010000053.1:0-47083 GCF_044129415.1 Streptomyces racemochromogenes | reverse complement strand
CCCCCCCCCCCCCCCCCCCCCCCCCCCCCCCCCCCCCCCCCCCCCCCCCCCCCCCCCCCCCCCCCCCCCCCCCCACGGCGCGACCGCGGATGAGGACCTAGCCGAGGGCCGACTTCACCACGTCCGCGAGGCGCCCGGCGACCGCGCGGGCCTGCTCGATGTCGGCGGCCTCCACCATCACCCGTACGAGCGGCTCGGTGCCCGAGGGGCGCAGCAGCACCCGTCCGGTCGTGCCGAGCTCGCGCTCCGCCTCGGTGACGGCGTTGGCCAGCTCGGCGGAGGTGGAGACACGGGACTTGTCGACGTCCTTGACGTTGATCAGGACCTGCGGCAGCCGCGTCATGACCCCGGCGAGGTCGGCCAGGGAGCGGCCGGTGGCGGCGATCCGGGCGGCCAGCATGAGGCCGGTGAGGGTGCCGTCGCCGGTGGTGGCGTGGTCGAGGATGATCACGTGGCCGGACTGCTCGCCGCCGAGCGCGTAGCCGTGCTCCTTCATCGACTCCAGGACGTACCGGTCGCCGACCGCGGTCTGGACGAGCTGGACGCCCTCGCCCTCCATGGCCAGCTTGAAGCCCAGGTTCGACATGACGGTGGCGACGACGGTGTTCTCGCGCAGCCCGCCGGCCTCGCGCATGGCGAGGGCGAGCACGGCGAGGATCTGGTCGCCGTCGATCTCGTTGCCGTCGGCGTCCACCGCGAGGCAGCGGTCGGCGTCGCCGTCGTGGGCGATGCCCAGGTCGGCGCCGTGCTCGACGACCGCCTGCTTGAGCAGGCCGAGGTGGGTGGAGCCGCAGCCGTCGTTGATGTTGAGCCCGTCGGGCTCGGCACCGATGGTGACGATCTCGGCGCCGGCCCGGGCGAAGGCCTCGGGCGAGACGCGGGCGGCCGCGCCGTGCGCCTCGTCCAGGACGATCTTCAGGCCGTCGAGGCGGTTGGGCAGGACGCCGATCAGGTGGGCGACGTACTTGTCGAAGCCCTCGTCGTAGTCGGAGACCCGGCCGACGCCGGCACCGGTGGGCCGGTCCCAGGGGGCGCCGGTGCGGTGCTCCTCGTAGACGGACTCGATCCTGTCCTCCAGGTCGTCGGCGAGCTTGTGGCCGCCGCGCGCGAAGAACTTGATGCCGTTGTCGGGCATGGCGTTGTGGCTCGCGGAGAGCATCACGCCGAGGTCGGCGCCCAGCGCACCGGTGAGATACGCCACCGCCGGGGTGGGCAGCACACCGACGCGCAGGACGTCCACGCCGGCGCTGGCGAGGCCCGCGACGACCGCGGCCTCCAGGAACTCGCCCGAGGCGCGGGGATCACGGCCGACCACGGCCGTGGGGCGGTGGCCGGCGAAGGTGCCCGCCTCGGCCAGTACGTGTGCGGCCGCCACGGAGAGGCCGAGCGCGAGCTCAGCCGTCAGATCCGCGTTGGCGACGCCTCGTACACCGTCCGTCCCGAAGAGTCGTCCCACTGTTGTCCTCCCGAGTTCACGCATCGCTTGGTGACCGCTAGTGACAGTTGTTTGCCGCTTTTGGCGGTAAACGAACCGCCCCGGCAGCACAGAGAGTGCTGCCGGGGCGGTTTCGTTGCTGAACAGCAGGCGCAGATTAACGCTTGCTGTACTGCGGAGCCTTACGGGCCTTCTTGAGACCGGCCTTCTTGCGCTCGACCGCACGGTCGTCGCGGGAGAGGAAGCCGGCCTTCTTCAGCGCCGGGCGGTTGTTGTCCACGTCCGCCTCGTTCAGCGCGCGGGCCACGCCGAGGCGCAGGGCGCCGGCCTGGCCGGAGACGCCGCCACCCGAGATGCGGGCGATGACGTCGTAGCGGCCGTCGAGCTCCAGGAGCTTGAAGGGCTCGTTGACTTCCTGCTGGTGCACCTTGTTGGGGAAGTAGTCCTCAAGGGTGCGACCGTTGATCTTCCACTTGCCGGTGCCCGGAACGATCCGGACGCGGGCGATGGCGTTCTTGCGACGGCCCAGGCCGGCGGCCGGCTGGGGGTCGCCGAAGCGACCGGCAAGGGACTCGGAGGTGTAGTCGCCCTCGACGACGACGTCCGACTCGGTGGTGTACTCCTCGACGCCCTCGAACTCGTCGACGGGGGTCTCGGCGGTGGTCTCGGCCACGATGCTCCTCAGAATTCTCTGTGTTTAGGGGGTGGCCGGAACTACTGCGCGACCTGGGTGATCTCGAACGGCACCGGCTGCTGGGCAGCGTGCGGGTGCTGGTCGCCCGAGTAGACCTTCAGCTTCGACAGCATCTGACGGCCCAGGGAGTTCTTGGGGAGCATGCCCTTGACGGCCTTCTCGACGGCCTTCTCCGGGTTGTTCGCCAGCAGGTCGTCGTAACGCACGGAGCGCAGACCACCCGGGAAACCGGAGTGGCGGTAGGCCATCTTCTGCGAGGCCTTGTTGCCGGACAGGTGAACCTTGTCGGCGTTGATGACGATGACGAAGTCGCCCATGTCCATGTGGGGGGCGTAGGTCGGCTTGTGCTTGCCCTTCAGGAGGGCAGCGGCCTGGGTCGCCAGACGGCCGAGGACAACGTCCTGGGCGTCGATGACGAGCCACTGGCGCGAGATGTCGCCGGGCTTGGGGCTGTACGTACGCACGCGTATGCCTTCGCTTCTTCAGTGGTGGGTCATCCCACTAGGGCGCTAGCCCTGCGGGAAGGGTCCTGACAGGGTCACCACGGACGATCACGACAGCCCTCGTTCACATCGGGGACGCACCCGAGTGAAAACCGCTGGTCATCGGTCCGGTGGACCGGGCGTAAGGCCCTTTCACGTGAGAATGAGAAAGCCCATACGCATAACAAACCAGCAGGATACCCAAGCAGACCCGTACGGGTCAAAACGCGGTCCGCGATGCCGATTCTGCTGGCGTCGCGGCGCACTCCGGTTCGGTCCTGGGTGGGGACCCCGCAGTTGTTACGGGCTCCAGGATAACCCGACCGGAGAGCAGTGCACGACGCCCGAGCAGAGCGGCGAGCGCGCACAGCGCCACACAGTCCCGGAAGGCCCGCCGCTTGTGCTGCAACTCCGAGGGCCACGGGATCCCCGCCGCCTGCGGCACCAGGGCCGCCCAGAACCAGCCCGAGCGGGGCAGCGAGCCCTCCCGCACCCCCGACGCGAGCAGCAACGGCAGCACCACCAGCAGGTAGTGGTCGAAGGACGGCCGTGAGACGAGGAACACGGCCAGCATCACCATGCAGGCGGTCTCCACCAGCCGCTGCTCGTCCCCCTGCCCCTGCGGATCGGGCCGCCGCCACCGCCGCCAGGCCGCCCACAGCCCCGCCGCCGCCCCTGCGCCCGCCACCGCCACCGCCACCGGCTGCGGCACCCCCAGCCGGGGCAGCACCGCGATCGGCGAGGCGTCCCAGGGCAGCGCGTACCCGTCCTGCCCCTGGAACAGGAACGGCAGCGTCTTGGTGAAGAACAGCGTCGGGCTCGGCATCAGCAGCGCCCCCGCCAGCGACAGCCCCACCGGCACCGCCACCGCCACCGCCAGCCCCCGCCACCGCCGGGCCAGCACGAAGAGCAGCCCCACCGGCACCAGCATCGGCTTGCAGGCGATCGCCAGCCCCACCACCAGCCCCGCGGCCACCCACGCCCTGCGGTGCGCGAACAGCAGCGCCACCGGCAGGGCCGCCGCCGAGATCGCCGTCCAGTTCCCGATCAGCACCAGGTTCAGGTACGGCTTGTACGCCAGCCCCAGCAGCCCTAGCCCGCCGACCGCGAACCGCGAGCACACCGGCACCGAGAACAGCCGCAGCGCCGCCCACCAGCCGAGGCCGACCAGCCCCGACATCCCCGCCGGCAGCAGCCAGCGCAGCACGCCCGTCGGCACCAGCGCCTCCGGCACCGCCATGAGCACGGCACTGGGCAGGTACAGGAAGCGCTTGTCCTCGTACGGGGAGACCCCCTCCAGCAGCGCGTCCGCCGCCTTGACCACGAACGCGTTGTCCGAGCCCCAGTTCGCCCGCAGGCTCGTCGACACCGAGACGCCCAGCAGCACCACCAGCCCCACCGCACGCCAGGACCACGGCGCCGGACCCAGCAGCCAGGCCAGGAGCCGGTCCCCCGTGACCCGCCGGCCCCTGCGCGTCAGCCGGATGCGCATGAGCCAGGTGCCAGGTCGCAACTCCACGACGCCTCCCCCTCGATACGCGCGGGGGTGGTCGGCCCCCTAGCGCTTCCGGTCGACCCTACGTTCGTCCCAGACGGGCTCCTGAGTCTCCCGCACCACACCGTCCGAACCGAAGACCAGAAAACGATCGAATGTCCGTGCGAACCAACGGTCGTGCGTCACACACAGCACCGTCCCCTCGTACGCCTCCAGCCCGTCCTGCAGGGCCTCCGCCGACTCCAGGTCGAGGTTGTCGGTCGGCTCGTCCAGGAGCAGCGCCGTGGTCCCGGCCAGCTCCAGCAGCAGGATCTGGAACCGTGCCTGCTGACCGCCCGAGAGCCTCTCGAACGGCTGCTCCGCCTGCCGCTCCAGCTCGTAGCGGCGCAGCGCCCCCATCGCCTGGCCGAGCGGCTTGGCCGCCTCCGTCCACAGGATGTCGACGAGCGTGCGGCCGAACAGCTCCGGATGGGCGTGGGTCTGCGCGAAATGACCGGGGATCACCCGTGCGCCCAGCTTCCAGTCACCGGTGTGCTTGACGTCCTCGCCCGCCAGCAGCCGCAGGAAGTGCGACTTCCCGGAGCCGTTCGACCCCAGCACCGCAACCCGCTCGCCGTAGAAGACCTCCAGGTCGAACGGCTTCATCAGGCCGGTCAGCTCAAGGTTCTCCACCGTCAGCGCGCGCACGCCCGTCCGGCCGCCCTTGAGCCGCATCTTGATGTCCTGCTCCCGCGGCGGCTCCGGCGGGGGGCCGGCCTCCTCGAACTTCTGGAAGCGCGTCTGCATCGCCCGGTAGCGCGAGGCCATGTCCGGGCTGCTCGCCGCCTGGTTGCGCAGCCGCAGCACCAGGGCCTTCAGCCGGGCGTGCTCCTCGTCCCACCGCCGCTTGAGCTCCTCGAACCGGGCGAAGCGCTCCTTGCGGGCCTCGTGGTACGTACCGAAGCCCGCACCGTGCACCCAGACGTCGGAGCCCATCGGGCTCGCCTCCAGGCTGATGATCTTCTCGGCGGCCTGGGTCAGCAGCTCGCGGTCGTGGGAGACGAACAGGACCGTCTTGCGGGTGGCCCGCAGCTGCTCCTCCAGCCAGCGCTTGCCCGGCACGTCGAGGTAGTTGTCCGGCTCGTCGAGCAGCAGCACCTCGTCCGGCCCGCGCAGCAGCGCCTCCAGGACCAGCCGCTTCTGCTCACCGCCGGAGAGCGTGCGCACCTGCCGGAACTGGGCCTGGTCGTAGGGGATGGCCAGCGCGGCCATGGTGCAGACGTCCCAGAGGGTCTCCGCCTCGTAGCCCTGGACGTCGGCCCAGTCGCTGAGCGCCTGGGCGTAGGCCATCTGCGCGGCCTCGTCGTCGACGGTGAGGATCAGCTCCTCGGCCCGGTCCACGGCCTCGGCCGCCTCCCGGATCCGCGGCTGCGACACGGAGACCAGCAGGTCCCGTACGGTCGTCTCGTCCCGCACCGAGCCCACGAACTGGGACATCACGCCGAGGCCGCCGCTGATGGTGACCCCGCCGCCGTGCGGCTGGAGCTCACCGGAGATCAGCTTCAGCAGGGTGGTCTTGCCGGCGCCGTTCGCCCCCACCAGGGCCACCACCGACCCCTCCCCCACGCGGAAGGAGACGTCGGGGAGCAGGACCCGCCCGTCGGGAAGGTAGTACTCCAGGTGGCTGGCTTCGAGATGTCCCATGCGGGGCATTGTCGCCGTCCGGCGGGGCCGGACCCAAACCGGTTACGGGGTCAGCAGCAGCCCTTGCCCGGCAGGGTGCGCATGTTCCGCGCCTCCTTGCTGCGGGCGGCCAGCAGCTCGTCCGCCGGGTAGCCGACCTCCTCCAGGGTCAGCCCGTGCGGCTTGACCACGTGCACCGAGGAGTCCCGTACGGCCGCGGCCAGGACCCGGCCGGGCCACTCGACGGGCCGGTGCCCGTCGCCGACGTGCAGCAGGGCGCCGACCAGGGAGCGGACCATGTTGTGGCAGAAGGCGTCGGCGCGGACGGTCGCGGTGACGATTCCGTCCCCGCCCCGCACCCAGCTCAGCTCCTGAAGGGTGCGGATGGTCGTGGCGCCCTCGCGCTTCTTGCAGTACGCGGCGAAGTCGTGCTCGCCGAGCAGCGCGCGGGAGGCCTCGTTCATGGCGTCCACGTCCAGCGGCCACTGGTGCCACAGCACGTGCCCGCGGCGCAGCGGGTCCACGCCGCCCTGGTGGTCGCCGACGCGGTAGGCGTAGCGGCGCCAGATGGCGGAGAACCGCGCGTTGAACCCCTCCGGTGCCTCGGCGACCTTCCACACCCGGATGTCGTGCGGCAGCCGCCCCGCGAGGCGCCGCAGCAGCTTGTCGTGGTGCTCGGCCCACACCTCCTCGGCCAGGTCGAACTGCGCGACCTGGCCGCGCGCGTGCACGCCGGCGTCGGTGCGCCCGGCGACGGTCAGCTCGACCGGCTCCGGCAGCCGCATCACGGTCTTCAGGGCCGATTCCAGCTCGCCCTGGACGGTCCGCAGCGTGCGCTGCTTCGCCCAGCCGGAGAAGTCCTTGCCGTCGTAGGACAGGTCCAGCCGTACCCGGACGTGCCCGGGCTCCACCTCGTCACTCACGTGACAGATCCTCTCAGACGCACAGAAATGCAGAACGGGCCCGCCCCGGGAAGGGGCGGGCCCGTTCAGAGCCGATCAAGCAAGCTCGATCCCTTGGCGGGATCAGGCCTCCTTGGTCTCCTCGACAGCCTCGGTCTCGGCGGCCTCGGCCTTGGCCTCCGCCTCCTTGACCGCACGCTTGGTGGCGGCCTCGGCCTCGCCGGTGGCCTGCTGGGCGACCGTGAGGGCCTCGACCAGCTCGATCACGGCCATCGGGGCGTTGTCGCCACGACGGTTGCCGATCTTGGTGATGCGCGTGTAACCACCGGGGCGGTTCTCGTAGCGCGGGGCGATCTCGGTGAACAGCGTGTGCACGATGCTCTTGTCCGTGATCGTCTGCAGCACCAGGCGACGGTTGTGGATGTCGCCCTTCTTGGCCTTGGTGACCAGACGCTCGGCGTAGGGACGCAGGCGGCGGGCCTTGGCCTCGGTGGTGGTGATGCGGCCGTGCTCGAAGAGCGCCTTCGCGAGGTTCGCGAGAAGGTGCTTCTCGTGCGCGGCGGAGCCGCCCAGACGGGCACCCTTAGCGGGACGCGGCATGGTGTTACTCCTTCATATCTGCACCGGCCGTGTCAGGTACCGGTGTCAGTTCCCCCGGGGCGGATGCCCCGGGAAAGTCTTTTCCTAGTACTGCTCGGTCTCGACGAAACCGGCGTCCGCGTCGTCGTCGGCGCCGAAGGCGTCGGCGGCGGCGGTCGGGTCGAATCCGGGCGGGCTGTCCTTGAGGGCCAGGCCCATGCCGGCCAGCTTCGCCTTGACCTCGTCGATCGACTTCGCGCCGAAGTTGCGGATGTCGAGCAGGTCGGCCTCGGAGCGGGCGACGAGCTCACCCACGGAGTGGATGCCCTCGCGCTTGAGGCAGTTGTACGACCGAACGGTGAGCTCCAGCTCCTCGATCGGCAGCGCCAGGTCGGCGGCCAGGGCGGCGTCCGTCGGGGACGGGCCCATGTCGATGCCCTCGGCGTCGATGTTGAGCTCGCGGGCCAGACCGAACAGCTCGACCAGGGTCTTGCCGGCGGACGCCATGGCGTCGCGCGGGCGCATGGCCTGCTTGGTCTCGACGTCGACGATGAGCTTGTCGAAGTCGGTGCGCTGCTCGACTCGGGTCGCCTCGACCTTGTAGGTGACCTTCAGAACCGGCGAGTAGATGGAGTCGACCGGGATGCGGCCGATCTCCTGGCCCACCTGCTTGTTCTGGACGGCGGAGACGTAGCCGCGACCGCGCTCGACGGTCAGCTCCATCTCCAGCTTGCCCTTGCCGTTGAGCGTGGCGAGGACCAGGTCCGGGTTGTGCACCTCGACACCGGCCGGCGGCGCGATGTCGGCAGCGGTGACCAGGCCGGGACCCTGCTTGCGCAGGTACATCACGACCGGCTCGTCGTGCTCCGAGGAGACGACCAGCTGCTTGATGTTGAGGATGATGTCCGTGACGTCTTCCTTGACGCCCGGCACGGTGGTGAACTCGTGCAGGACGCCGTCCACGCGGATGCTGGTGACAGCGGCACCCGGGATGGAGGACAGGAGGGTACGGCGCAGGGAGTTGCCGAGGGTGTAGCCGAAGCCCGGCTCCAGCGGCTCGATCACGAACCGCGAGCGGTACTCGTCGACGACCTCTTCGGTCAGCGAAGGACGCTGAGCGATAAGCATGTCTGTTCCTTCAGTCGTGGACGCCCACTATTTGACGCCCGACATGTACTGCTTGGTACTGCAAGGGTACGGGCGGCACGTCCCCCGGAGGGGTCGTGCCGCCCGGACACT
Organism: Streptomyces racemochromogenes; assembly: GCF_044129415.1. GTDB lineage: Bacteria > Actinomycetota > Actinomycetes > Streptomycetales > Streptomycetaceae > Streptomyces > Streptomyces racemochromogenes_A. Next base: position 38,595 of record NZ_JBBDHD010000053.1, on the reverse strand, counting down.
CAAGAACGCACAGGTGCGTCCGCTGCGTCAGACGCGGCGGCGCTTCGGCGGGCGGCAGCCGTTGTGCGGGGTGGGGGTGACGTCCTGGATCGAGCCGACCTCAAGACCGGTGGCCTGGAGGGAGCGGATCGCGGTCTCACGGCCGGAGCCGGGACCCTTGACGAAGACGTCGACCTTGCGCATGCCGTGCTCCTGCGCGCGGCGGGCGGCCGACTCGGCGGCCATCTGCGCGGCGAAGGGGGTGGACTTGCGCGAGCCCTTGAAGCCGACGTGGCCGGCGGAGGCCCAGGAGATCACGTTGCCGGACGGGTCCGTGATCGAGACGATCGTGTTGTTGAACGTGCTCTTGATGTGGGCGTGCCCGTGAGCGACGTTCTTCTTTTCCTTGCGGCGCACCTTCTTGGCAGCGCCCTGACGACCCTTGGGGGGCATCTCTTACTCCTACGGGAGGTGGTCGGTCCTACAGCGCAAGACCGCTGAACAGGACTACTTCTTGCCCGGCTTCTTCTTGCCGGCGATCGCGCGACGCGGGCCCTTGCGGGTACGCGCGTTCGTGCTGGTGCGCTGACCGTGCACGGGCAGGCCACGACGGTGGCGGATGCCCTGGTAGCACTGGATCTCGATCTTGCGGCGGATGTCGCCCTGGATCTCGCGGCGGAGGTCACCCTCGGTACGGAGGTTGGCGTCCACGTACTCGCGGATCTTGACGAGGTCCTCTTCGGCCAGGTCACGAACGCGGGTGTTCGGGTTCACGCCGGTGGAGGCGAGGATCTCCTTGGACCGGGTGCGCCCGATACCGAAGACGTAGGTGAGTGCGATCTCCACACGCTTTTCGCGCGGGATGTCAACACCGGAAACGCGTGCCATTCAATGGCTCCTGTGTGTTCGGGGGTCTGCAACAGAACCGCTCCCGACCGCCGACCACCCGTATGGGTGATGGTACGTCCGGGTCCCCGGCCCCCGCCGGAGGTACCGCCGGCCCCTGGGGGCTGGGCGGGTTCTGCTTATGTACGTTTTCTTACGTCGCGCGAAGAACTGCGTTAAGGCAGGTCGGTCGGCGTGCGTCAGCCCTGGCGCTGCTTGTGGCGCAGGTTGTCGCAGATGACCATGACCCGGCCGTGACGGCGGATCACCTTGCACTTGTCGCAGATCTTCTTGACGCTCGGCTTGACCTTCATGTTGGTGAGGTTCTCCGGGTCAGTGCCACCACCCGCGCCGGAGCGGGGTGCGGGGGCAAGATCTACTTGTATCGGTAGACGATCCGGCCACGCGTCAGGTCGTAGGGAGACAGCTCCACAACGACCCGGTCATCGGGAAGGATGCGGATGTAGTGCATGCGCATCTTGCCGCTGATGTGCGCGAGGACCTTGTGACCGTTCTGGAGTTCCACCTTGAACATGGCGTTCGGGAGGGACTCGATCACGGTGCCCTCGATCTCGATGGCACCTTGCTTCTTGGCCACGCTTCGCCTTTCGAATCGGCTACCTTGATCGGCTCACGGACATGCGAATGCACGTAAGCCGACGAGTCAGTCTACGTCAGGGCACCCAGAAAGACGAATCCGGAAAGTTTGCCCCAGAGTCTAGATCATTAACCGACGGCTACCCGAGGGGGTCCGGCGCCGTGGTGACGCCGTACTCCGCGAGCTTCGCCTTGCCGCAGTCCGGGCTGGTCAGAACGATCGGACCGGCCTCGGTGAGGGCCACCGAGTGCTCCCAGTGCGAGGACCAGGTGCCGTCCGTGGTGATGACCGTCCAGTCGTCGGCGAGTACCTCCGTCTGGGCGGTCCCCAGGGACACCATCGGCTCGATCGCCAGGCAGACGCCCGGGACCAGCTTGATGCCCTTGCCCCGCTTGCGCGAGACGTAGTTCAGCAGGTGCGGGTCCATGTGCATCTCGGTGCCGATGCCGTGGCCGCCGTAGTCCTCGATGATCCCGAACTTTCCGAGGCTGTGCTCACCGGTGGCCGGGCGGGGCTGGCGCTTGATGTAGCCCTCGATCGCCTTCGAGATGTCCACCAGGCGGTTGCCCGCCTTCATGGCCGCGATACCGGCCCACATGGACTCCTCGGTCACCCGGGACAGCTCGACCAGCTCCGGAGCGTGACCAGTGCCCACGAAGGCCGTGTACGCCGCGTCGCCGTGCCAGCCGTCCACGATGGCACCGGCGTCGATGGAGATGATGTCGCCGTCCTTGAGGACCGTCTTGTCGTCCGGGATGCCGTGGACGACGACCTCGTTCACCGACGTACAGATGGTCGCGGGGAAACCGCCGTAGCCGAGGAAGTTCGACTTCGCCCCGGCGTCCGCGATGACCTTGCGGGCCACCATGTCCAGGTCCCGCGTCGTGGCGCCCGGAACGGCCGCCTCACGGGTCGCCGCGTGGATCGCGGCGACGACCAGCCCTGCCTCGCGCATCTTCGCGATCTGCTCGGGGGTCTTGAGCTGAACCATGGACGGACCTTCCACCTTCGAAAACGGGTCGCTTCAACAGTACGGCCGCGATGTCCTGGGGACACCGCGGCCGTACCGGCACTACTGGGGGGTGACTACTTCTTCAGGGCGTCCATCGCCCGCTTGGTGATCTCGTGCACCTCGCCGAGGGCGGAGATGGTCACCAGCAGACCCTGGGCCTTGTAGTAGTCGATGATCGGCTCGGTCTGCGTGTGGTAGACCTCCAGCCGGTTGCGGACCGTGTCCTCGGAGTCGTCGCCCCGCTGGTACAGCTCGCCGCCGCACTGGTCGCAGACGCCCTCGGTCTTCGGAGCCGCGTAGATCACGTGGAAGACGTGCGCGGAGTTCTGGCGGCAGATCCGCCGGCCGGCGATGCGCTTGACGACCTCGTCCTCCTCGACCTCCAGGTCGAGGACCGCGTCCAGCTTCATGCCGGCCTCGGTGAGCATCGCGTCCAGAGCCTCGGCCTGGGCGACGTTGCGCGGGAAGCCGTCGAGCAGGAAGCCGTTCGCCGCGTCCGGCTGCTGCATCCGGTCCTTGGCCATGCCGATGGTGATCTCGTCCGGGACGAGCTCGCCGGCGTCCATGAACGCCTTGGCGCGCACGCCGAGCTCCGTGCCCTGGCTGATGTTGGCCCGGAAGAGGTCGCCCGTGGAGATGTGCGGGATCGACAGGTTCTTGGCGAGGAACGCGGCCTGCGTTCCCTTGCCCGCCCCGGGGGGTCCGACGAGGACGATTCGCATCAGCGGAGGAACCCTTCGTAGTTGCGCTGCTGGAGCTGGCTCTCGATCTGCTTCACGGTTTCCAGACCCACACCCACGATGATCAGGATGCTCGTCCCGCCGAACGGGAAGTTCTGGTTCGCTCCGAAGCCGGCCAACGCCATTGTCGGCACTAGAGCGATGAGACCCAGGTACAGCGACCCCGGCCAGGTGATCCGGTTGAGTACGTAGCTCAGGTACTCAGCGGTAGGCCGGCCGGCGCGGATGCCCGGGATGAACCCACCATACTTCTTCATGTTGTCGGCAACTTCCTCGGGGTTGAACGAGATCGCCACGTAGAAGAACGCGAAGAAGACGATCAGGAGGAAGTAGGCGGCGATGTAGTACGGGTGGTCGCCCTTGACGAAGTGCTTCTGGATCCAGGTCGCCCAGCCGGCGGTCGAACCGCTGAACTGCACGATCAGGGCCGGGATGTACAGCAGCGACGAGGCGAAGATGACCGGGATGACACCGGCCTGGTTCACCTTGAGCGGGATGTAGGTGGACGTGCCCCCGTAGGCACGGCGGCCGATCATGCGCTTCGCGTACTGGACGGGGATCCTGCGCTGGGCCTGCTCGACGAAGACCACCAGGGCCACCATCGCGAGACCGACGAGGATGACGACGGCGAACTCCACCCAACCGTCAGCGATCTTGCCCTGCAGCTTGATCGTCCAGAGGGCGGAGACGAAACCGGCGGCGATCGAGATGAACATCAGGATCGACATGCCGTTGCCGATGCCGCGGTCGGTGATCAGCTCACCGAGCCACATGACGATGCAGGTACCGGCGGTCATGGTGATCACCATGGTGATGGTGGTGAAGATCGAGCGGTCCGGGACGATCTCGCGAGCGACCGGGCAGGTACCGAACAGGGCGCCGGTACGCGCGGTGGCGACCAGGCCGGTGCCCTGGAGGATCGCGAGCGCGACCGTCAGATAGCGCGTGTACTGAGTGATCTTCGCCGTGCCGGCCTGTCCCTCTTTCTTGAGGTTCTCCAGCTTCGGGATGACCACGGTCAGCAGCTGCAGGATGATGCTCGCGGTGATGTACGGCATGATCCCGAGCGCGAAGATCGTGATCTGCAGCAGCGCACCGCCGCTGAACATGTTGACGAGACCGAAGAGGCTGTTGCTGCTCCCCATCTGGTCCACACAGATCTGAACGTTCTTGTAGCTCACGCCGGGTACCGGGATGTGGGACCCGAGCCGATACAGCACGATGATGCCGAGCGTGAAGAGCAGCTTCTTGCGCAGGTCGGGCGTCTTGAACGCCCGGGCGAACGCGGTGAGCACGGTGCCTCCTGCGACCCCCGCGCTACTGCGTCAGAGGTGACGGTCTGAGGATCGACGAATACGTACAAGCAAAGGTGCAGGCCACCTTACCGGCGACTGCGCCCCCCGTGGAACGACCGACCGGGGATGCCCCATATGTGAGGCATCCCCGGTCGGGTTTCTAGCTATTTGTCACAGAGTTCGTCTTAGACGAGCTCGGTCACGGTGCCACCAGCGGCGGCGATCTTCTCCTTGGCGGAGGCGGAGACGGCGTCAACCGAAACCGTCAGCGCCACGGAGATCTCGCCCTGGCCCAGGACCTTGACGAGGCTGTTCTTGCGAACCGCGCCCTTGGCGACCAGGTCGGCCACCGTGACCTCTCCACCCTCGGGGTAGAGGGCACCGAGCTTGTCCAGGTTGACCACCTGGAACTCGGTGCGGAACGGGTTCTTGAAGCCCTTCAGCTTCGGCAGGCGCATGTGGAGGGGCATCTGCCCACCCTCGAAGCGCTGCGGAACCTGGTAGCGGGCCTTCGTACCCTTCGTACCACGACCAGCCGTCTTACCCTTCGACGCCTCACCACGACCGACACGGGTCTTCGCGGTCTTGGCACCGGGGGCGGGACGGAGGTTGTGGGCCTTCAGCGGGCTGTTCTCAGCCATGATTAGTCAACCTCCTCAACCGTCACGAGGTGGCGGACGGTGTGCACCATGCCGCGGAACTCGGGACGGTCCTCCTTGACGACGACGTCGTTCAGGCGCTTGAGCCCGAGCGAACGCAGCGTGTCGCGGTGGTTCTGCTTGCTGCCGATGTACGACTTCGTCTGCGTGATCTTGAGGCGAGCCATCACACACCCGCCCCTGCACGCGCACGGAGCAGAGCCGCGGGGGCGACGTCCTCAAGCGGCAGACCACGGCGAGCCGCGATCTCCTCGGGACGCTGCAGGCCCTTGAGGGCCTCCACGGTCGCGTGCACGATGTTGATCGCGTTGTCGGAGCCGAGCGACTTCGACAGGATGTCGTGAACGCCGGCGCACTCCAGAACGGCGCGCACCGGGCCACCGGCGATAACACCGGTACCGGGGGAAGCAGGCTTCAGCAGGACAACGCCGGCCGCCTTCTCGCCCTGGATCGGGTGCGGGATGGTGCCCTGGATGCGGGGAACCTTGAAGAAGTTCTTCTTGGCTTCCTCGACGCCCTTGGCGATGGCCGCGGGAACTTCCTTGGCCTTGCCGTAACCGACACCTACGGTGCCGTCACCGTCACCCACCACGACGAGCGCGGTGAAGCTGAAGCGACGACCACCCTTGACAACCTTGGCGACGCGGTTGATCGCGACAACGCGCTCAACGTAAGCGGTCTTCTCGGCGGCAGCGCCACCGTCGCGACCCTTCCGGTCCCGCCGCTCGCCGCCACCGGCACCGCTGCCGCGGCGCTGGGGTCCAGCCATTGGATTACCTCTCTCTGTTACGTCCGTTAGTCCCGGAACCGGGGCTTAGAACTTCAGCCCGGCTTCGCGGGCGGCGTCAGCCAGAGCGGCAATGCGCCCGGCGTATCGGTTGCCACCACGGTCGAACACGACGGCCTCGACACCGGCAGCCTTGGCGCGCTCGGCGACCAGGGCGCCGACCTGCTTGGCCTGCGCGGACTTGTCGCCCTCGCCACCACGGACCGACGCGTCCAGGTGGGACGCCGACGCCAGGGTGTGACCCTTGAGGTCGTCGATCACCTGAGCGGTGATGCCGCGGTTCGAACGCGTCACGACGAGGCGCGGACGCTCCGCCGTACCCGACATGTTCTTGCGAATGCGGATGTGGCGGCGCGCCTTCGCAGCGCGCTTGTAAGCGTCGCCCTTGGCGATCTTCACACCGTATGCCATGGCTTTACTTACCAGCCTTTCCGACCTTGCGGCGGATGACCTCGCCGGCGTACTTGACGCCCTTGGCCTTGTACGGGTCGGGCTTCCGCAGCTTGCGGATGTTCGCCGCGACCTCGCCGACCTTCTGCTTGTCGATGCCCTCGACCGAGAACTTGGTCGGAGACTCGACCTTGAAGGAGATGCCCTCGGGCGCCTCCACCAGGATCGGGTGGCTGTAGCCGAGCTGGAACTCCAGGTCGGAGCCCTTCGCGGCCACGCGGTAACCGACACCGCTGATCTCAAGCGCCTTGGTGTATCCCGTGGTCACACCGGTGATCATGTTGGCCACCAGCGTGCGGGACAGGCCGTGGAGGGCCTTGTTCTGACGCTCGTCGTTCGGACGGGTGACGTTCAGAACGCCGTCCTCGCCCTTAACGATCTCGATGGGGGCGGCGACGGTGTGCGTCAGGGAGCCCTTGGAGCCCTTGACGGTGACCGTGCGGCCATCGATGGTGACGTCCACGCCGGCGGGAACCGGGATGGGGAGCTTGCCGATACGAGACATAGCTTTTCCTCCGTTCCCGACTACCAGACGTAGGCGAGGACTTCCCCACCCACGCCCTTCTTCTGCGCCTGCTGGCCGGTCAGGAGACCGTGGGACGTGGAGATGATCGCCACGCCCAGGCCGCCGAGGACCTTCGGCAGGTTGGTGGACTTCGCGTAGACACGCAGACCCGGCTTCGAGATCCGCTTGATGCCGGCGATCGAGCGCTCGCGGTTCGGGCCGAACTTCAGCTCAAGGACGAGGTTCTTACCGACCTCGGCGTCCTCGACCTTCCAGCCGGTGATGAAACCCTCCTGCTTGAGGATTTCCGCGATGTGCGACTTGATCTTGCTGTGCGGCATCACGACCTGGTCGTGGTACGCCGAGTTTGCGTTACGCAGACGAGTCAGCATGTCTGCGATCGGGTCAGTCATGGTCATGAATCGGCCTTCGGCCTCTCTCGCCGGGGTTTCCTGTATGCGCCATCCCTCTCCCCACACATGGGCGGGACGGGTGCGGCGCGGGGACCTACGGCGTAGTAAGTCGACGGGCGGCGGACGCCCAACCCCACTAGCCTACGGCATGGGGGATGGGCCTCCGCCGACCCAGATGCTTACCGAGAGCGTCTGGAAAACCTCAACACCCAAAGGGTGAAGGGATTTACCAGGAGCTCTTGGTCACGCCCGGCAGCTCGCCACGGTGAGCCATCTCACGAAGGCACACGCGGCACAGGCCGAACTTGCGGTACACGGAGTGGGGGCGACCGCAGCGCTGGCAGCGGGTGTACGCACGCACACCGAACTTGGGCTTGCGGGCAGCCTTCGCGATGAGAGCCTTCTTCGCCATCTCGCTTACGCCTCCTTGAACGGGAAGCCGAGGTGACGGAGGAGCGCGCGGCCCTCAGCGTCGTTGGTCGCCGTGGTCACCACGGTGATGTCCATACCCCGGACGCGGTCGATCTTGTCCTGGTCGATCTCGTGGAACATGACCTGCTCCGTGAGACCGAAGGTGTAGTTGCCACGGCCGTCGAACTGCTTGGGGGACAGGCCGCGGAAGTCGCGGATGCGCGGCAGCGCGAGCGACAGGGTGCGGTCCAGGAACTCCCACATGCGGTCGCCACGGAGGGTGACGTGCGCACCGATCGGCTGACCCTCGCGCAGCTTGAACTGCGCGATGGACTTGCGGGCCTTGGTGACGGCCGGCTTCTGACCGGTGATCGTGGTGAGGTCGCGGATGGCGCCGTCGATCAGCTTCGAGTCACGGGCGGCGTCGCCGACACCCATGTTCACGACGATCTTGACGAGGCCGGGAATCTGCATGACGTTCTCGTAGGAGAACTCTTCACGCATCTTGCCCGCGATCTCCTCGCGGTACTTCGTCTTCAGACGCGGAGTGGTAGCCATCAGATGTCCTCACCCGTGCGCTTGGCAACGCGGATCTTGTTGCCCTCGTCGTCGAAGCGGTAACCGACGCGGGTGACGACCTTCTTGCCGTCCTTCTCCACGACCAGCTGGACGTTGGAAACGTGGACGGGGGCCTCGGTGATCACGATGCCGCCGGCCTGGTTCTGCCCAGCCTTGGTGTGCTTCTTGACCCGGTTGACACCCTCGACGAGGACGCGGGACTCGGTCGGGAAGGCCGCGATGACCTTGCCCTGCTTGCCCTTGTCCTTACCGGTGATGACCTGGACCAGGTCGCCCTTCTTGATCTTCATGCTTACAGCACCTCCGGCGCGAGCGAGATGATCTTCATGAACTTCTTCTCGCGCAGCTCACGGCCGACGGGGCCGAAGATACGGGTGCCGCGAGGGTCGCCGTCGTTCTTCAGAATGACGGCGGCGTTCTCGTCGAAGCGGATGTACGAGCCGTCCTGGCGGCGGCGCTCCTTGACGGTGCGAACGATGACCGCCTTGACGACGTCACCCTTCTTCACGTTGCCACCGGGGATCGCGTCCTTGACGGTGGCGACGATGACGTCACCGATGCCCGCGTAGCGGCGGCCCGAGCCACCGAGAACACGGATGCAAAGGATCTCCTTGGCACCAGTGTTGTCGGCGACGCGAAGCCGCGACTCCTGCTGGATCACGTCTATCTCCTGTTTGTCTGCCGGTTCCCGGCCGGGGCCCTGCGTGAGGGCCCCGGCCGAGCCTGGCGGAACGAATCCGAGGGAAGGCCCCTCGGACTAATTACTTGGCCTTTTCGAGGATCTCGACGATGCGCCAGCGCTTGCTCGCCGACAGCGGACGCGTCTCCATGATGAGGACGCGGTCGCCGACGCCGGCAGCGTTCTGCTCGTCGTGAGCCTTGAGCTTGTTCGTACGGCGGATGACCTTGCCGTACAGCGCGTGCTTGACGCGGTCCTCGACGGCGACGACGACGGTCTTGTCCATCTTGTCGCTGACGACCAGGCCCTCACGGGTCTTGCGGAAGCCGCGCTCGGTCTTCTCAGTCACGTTGTTCTCGCTCATCAGGCGTTCTCCACCGTCTCGATACCGAGCTCACGCTCGTGCATCAGGGTGTAGATGCGAGCGATGTCCTTACGGACGGACTTGAGCCGGCCGTTGTTCTCCAGCTGACCGGTGGCCGCCTGGAAACGGAGCTTGAACAGCTCTTCCTTGGCCTCGCGAAGCTTGGCAACGAGCTCCTCGTTGCCGAGCTCGCGGAGCTCGGACGCCTTGGTTCCCGTCGCCATCACGACTCACCTGCCTCGCGCTTGACGATGCGGCACTTCATCGGCAGCTTGTGGGCCGCACGAGTGAGAGCCTCACGCGCAATCTTTTCGTTCGGGTAGGACAGCTCGAACATGACCCGGCCCGGGTGCACGTTCGCGATCCACCACTCGGGGGAACCCTTACCGGAACCCATGCGGGTCTCGGCGGGCTTCTTCGTCAGCGGGCGGTCCGGGTAGATGTTGATCCAGACCTTGCCGCCACGCTTGATGTGGCGGGTCATCGCGATACGAGCCGCCTCGATCTGGCGGTTCGTCACGTAGGCGGGGGTGAGCGCCTGGATGCCGTACTCGCCGAACGAGACCTCAGTACCGCCCTTGGCCATACCGCTGCGCTTCGGGTGGTGCTGCTTGCGGTGCTTGACCCTACGAGGGATCAGCATGTCGGTCAGGCCTCCGTTCCGGTGCTCTCAGCCGGAGCGGCGGCGGGAGCGTCGGCCTTGGGGGCCTCGGCACCAGCAGCCTGCTGCGGCTTGCGGCCACCACGGCCGCCGCGCTCGCCACCACGGCCACCACGGCCGGCGGGACGGTCGCCAGCGCCGGCACCACGGGCCGGGCGGTTACCCGCACGGGCCGCAGCGTTCTCGGCGCGAACCTCGGCGATGTTCTTGACGTCGCCCTTGTAGATCCAGACCTTCACGCCGATCCGGCCGAAGGTGGTCTTGGCCTCGAAGAAGCCGTAGTCCACGTTCGCGCGCAGCGTGTGCAGCGGCACACGACCCTCGCGGTAGAACTCGGAGCGGGACATCTCGGCGCCGCCGAGACGGCCGCCACACTGGATCTTGATGCCCTTGGCGCCGGCCTTCATCGTGCCCTGCATGCTCTTGCGCATGGCACGACGGAAGGAGACGCGGGAGGAGAGCTGCTCGGCAACGGCCTGAGCAACCAGCTGAGCGTCGAGCTCGGGGTTCTTGACCTCAAGGATGTTCAGCTGGACCTGCTTGCCCGTGAGCTTTTCGAGGTCACCGCGGATGCGGTCGGCCTCGGCGCCACGGCGGCCGATGACGATGCCGGGACGGGCGGTGTGGATGTCCACACGCACGCGGTCACGGGTGCGCTCGATCTCAACCTTCGAGATGCCGGCGCGCTCCATGCCGGACGTCATCATCCGACGGATGGCGACGTCTTCCTTGACGTAGTCCTTGTACAGCTTGTCGGCGTACCAGCGGGACTTGAAGTCCGTGGTGATGCCGAGTCGGAACCCGTGCGGGTTTACCTTCTGGCCCATTACCGGGAACCTTCCTTGCTGCTGACGACCACGGTGATGTGGCTGGTCCGCTTGCGGATCCGGTAGGCACGGCCCTGGGCACGCGGACGGAACCGCTTCAGGGTCGGGCCCTCGTCCACGTACGCCTCGCTGATGACCAGCGTGGAGGCGTCCGGGTGGTTGTAGTTGTGCGCGGCGTTGGCGATGGCGCTGTCCAGCACCTTGCCGACCGGCACGCTCGCGGCCTGCGGGGCGAAACGCAGGACCGCCTGAGCCTCCGTGGCGTCCATGCCACGGATGAGGTCCACCACGCGGCGGGCCTTCATGGGCGTGACGCGGATGTACCGCGCCTGGGCCCTGGCTTCCATGGTTGTCCCTTCGGTGTTAGTCATAGTCGTAACCACCCCGCGATTAGCGGCGCTTCGACTTCCGGTCGTCCTTGACGTGGCCGCGGAAGGTGCGAGTCGGCGAGAACTCGCCGAGCTTGTGGCCGACCATCGACTCGGTGACGAACACCGGGACGTGGGTCTTGCCGTTGTGCACCGCGATCGTGTGACCCAGCATGGCCGGGATGATCATCGAGCGACGGGACCAGGTCTTGATGACGTTCTTGGTGCCGGCTTCGTTCTGGGCGTCCACCTTCTTTACGAGGTGGTCGTCGACGAAGGGCCCCTTCTTGAGACTGCGCGGCATCTAAACCCGCTCCTAGCGCTTCTTGTTCGTCTTGCGGCGGCGGACGATGTACTTGTTCGAAGCCTTCTTCGGCGAACGAGTACGACCCTCCTTCTGACCCCACGGGGAGACCGGGTGGCGACCACCGGAGGTCTTGCCCTCACCACCACCGTGCGGGTGGTCAACCGGGTTCATCGCGACACCGCGGACGGTCGGGCGGACGCCCTTCCAGCGCATGCGGCCGGCCTTGCCCCAGTTGATGTTCGACTGCTCGGCGTTGCCGACCTCGCCGACCGTGGCGCGGCAGCGGGCGTCGACGAGACGGATCTCACCGGACGGCATGCGGAGGTGGGCCATCACGCCCTCCTTCGCGAGCAGCTGCACGGAGGCACCGGCCGAACGCGCGAACTTGGCGCCGCCACCGGGGCGGAGCTCGATCGCGTGGATGGTGGTACCGACCGGGATGTTGCGGAGCGCGAGGTTGTTGCCCGGCTTGATGTCGGCCGTCGGGCCGTTCTCGATCCGGTCACCCTGCTGCAGACCGCGCGGCGCGATGATGTAGCGCTTCTCGCCGTCGGCGTAGTGCAGCAGCGCGATGCGCGCGGTGCGGTTGGGGTCGTACTCGATGTGCGCGACCTTGGCCGGCACGCCGTCCTTGTCGTGACGACGGAAGTCGATCACGCGGTAGGCGCGCTTGTGGCCACCGCCCTGGTGGCGAACGGTCACACGACCGGTGTTGTTACGGCCGCCCTTGCTGTGCAGGGGGCGGACCAGCGACTTCTCCGGCGTGGACCGCGTGATCTCGACAAAGTCGGCGACGCTGGAGCCACGACGGCCCGGGGTCGTCGGCTTGTACTTGCGGATACCCATTTCTCAGTCCTCGTCCGATTCCGGACGACTAGACCTCCGTTAGGAGGCCTGGCCGCCGAAGATGTCGATACGGTTGCCCTCGGCAAGGGTCACGATGGCGCGCTTGGTGTTGGCGCGCTTGCCGAAACCGGTCTTGGTGCGCTTGCGCTTACCCTGACGGTTGATCGTGTTGACCCCGGTGACCTTGACCGAGAAGACCGCCTCGACGGCCTGCTTGATCTGGGTCTTGTTGGCGCCGGGCGCGACGATGAACGTGTACTTGTTCTCGTCCAGCAGCGCGTAGCTCTTCTCCGAGACGACCGGCTTGATCAGCAGGTCGCGCGGGTCGGTGAAGGTCTTGCTGGTAACGGTCGCCTCAGACATCAGGCCTCGTTCCCTTCGGTCTCATCGGCCTTGGGGCCAGACACGAAGGACTCCAGCGCAGCCTGGGTGAAGACCACGTCGTCAGAGACGATCACGTCGTACGTGTTCAGCTGGCCCGGCTCCAGGATGTGAACCTGGGGCAGGTTGCGGGCGGACAGCCACGCCAGCTCGTCAGAGCGCTCGGCGACCAGGAGCAGGTTCTTGCGCTCCGAGATCTTGCCGAACAGCGTCTTGGCGGCCTTGGTGGAGGCGGCACCCTCGACCACGCCGGTGACGACGTGGATGCGGGAGTGACGCGCGCGGTCCGAGAGGGCACCGCGGAGAGCGGCGGCCTTCATCTTCTTCGGGGTGCGCTGCGAGTAGTCACGCGGCACGGGGCCGTGGACGACGCCACCGCCGGCGAACTGCGGAGCGCGGGTCGAACCCTGACGGGCGCGGCCGGTGCCCTTCTGGCGGTACGGCTTCTTGCCACCACCACGGACTTCGCCACGGGTCTTGGTCTTGTGCGTGCCCTGACGGGCAGCGGCCAGCTGGGCGACGACGACCTGGTGGATCAGCGGAACGCTGGTCTTCGCGTCGAAGATCTCCGCGGGGAGCTCGACGGTACCGGCCTTGTCGCCTGCCGGCGAAAGGATGTCAATGGTGCTCATTACCTCAAGCCCCCTTGGCCGCGGTACGGACCAGGACGAGGCCGCCGTTCGGACCGGGGACCGCGCCCTTGATGAGGAGCAGACCCTTCTCCGCGTCAACCGCGTGGATGGTCAGGTTCTGGGTGGTGACGCGCTCGTTACCCATGCGACCGGCCATGCGCATGCCCTTGAAGACACGCCCAGGGGTGGCGCAGCCACCGATCGAACCGGGGGAGCGGTGCTTGCGCTGCACACCGTGACCGGCGCCGAGGCCCCGGAAGTTGTGGCGCTTCATGACACCGGCGAAGCCCTTGCCCTTGCTGTTGCCCGTGACGTCAACCTTGACGCCGGACTCGAACACGGCGGCCGTGATCTCCTGGCCGAGCGTGTACTCGCTGGCGTCGGAGGTACGGAGCTCCACCAGGTGGCGGCGCGGGGTCACGTCGGCCTTGGCGAAGTGGCCCTTGAGGGGCTTGTTCACCTTGCGCGGGTCGATCTCGCCGAAGGCGATCTGGACCGACTCGTAGCCGTCGGTGTCGTTGGTACGGACCTGGGTAACGACGCAGGGCCCGGCCTTGACGACGGTCACCGGGACGACACGGTTGTTCTCGTCCCAGACCTGGGTCATGCCGAGCTTCTCGCCCAGGACGCCCTTGATCTGCTTAGCCATCTTCTCGACGCCTCTCAGAGCTTGATCTCGATGTCAACGCCGGCCGGAAGGTCCAGGCGCATCAGCGAGTCAACGGTCTTGGGCGTCGGGTCGAGGATGTCGATCAGGCGCTTGTGCGTGCGCATCTCGAAGTGCTCGCGCGAGTCCTTGTACTTGTGCGGCGACTTGATGACGCAGTACACGTTCTTCTCAGTGGGCAGCGGCACCGGGCCCGCGACCGACGCACCAGTGCGGGTCACCGTCTCGACGATCTTCTTCGCCGAGGAGTCGATGACCTCGTGGTCGTAGGCCTTGAGCCGGATGCGGATCTTCTGTCCCGCCATGGCTACTCCGTAGTCCTGTCTCTATGTGGAAACGCTCTGGCGCCCGGCCGGCTGCGGAACGGGGTTCCGCGGCCTCTCCTCCGACCCACGCGGTCGGGCGTGTCGCACTCCCTCCGAGAAAATTCCCATACGGGATTTCCCTCATCCAAGGGGGTGCGGTCCTGGACCGCGCATCGGGGGGAGAAACACCCACCGAGTGCCTGGTGCGCACCGTGCAGACGCTTCCCAGAAGATTCCCGTACGTCCGCCCTCATTGCTGCCCCGAGAGGCAGATTAAGGACGACGAGTACTGTGGGACTCGCTTCCGGTCCTCCCGGCGGGAGGCGCGCAGCATCGGCACACAGCCGAGCAACTTGAGTAGTCTGCCATACGAGACACGTACCTGGCCAATCGGGCCGAAGAGAATACCCCTCCGGGCGATCACGTCAAACCGCGGGCCCCCTCGGCGCGCCGGAGTTCTCCCAGGCCAGAGGGACCTCTCCCGGCCCGCCACCGGCCCCTCGCCGTCCTCCCGGCCCGCGGCACCGCCACGTGGCCCCCCGAGGCGCCCCCCGTACGCGGAAGGGCCCCTTCCCCGCCGCCGGAGCGGTGGGGAAGGGGCCCTTCCGTCAAACATGGTGCCCGCTGGTGCGAGCTACCAGGTCAGAACACGAATTACTTCGTGATCTTGGTGACCTGGCCGGCGCCGACCGTACGGCCACCCTCACGGATGGCGAACTTCAGGCCCTCCTCCATGGCGACCGGCTGGATCAGCTGGACGGACATGTCGGTGTTGTCGCCCGGCATGACCATCTCGGTGCCCTCGGGGAGGGTCACGACGCCGGTCACGTCCGTGGTACGGAAGTAGAACTGCGGGCGGTAGTTGTTGAAGAACGGGGTGTGACGGCCACCCTCGTCCTTCGACAGGATGTACGCGGCGGCCTCGAACTCGGTGTGCGGCGTGACCGAACCGGGCTTGATGATGACCTGACCGCGCTCGACGTCCTCGCGCTTGATGCCACGGAGGAGCAGACCGACGTTCTCACCGGCCTGGCCCTCGTCGAGCAGCTTGCGGAACATCTCGATGCCGGTGACCGTGGTGGTGGTCTTCTCCTGCTTGATGCCGATGATGTCAACGGTCTCGTTGACCTTCAGGACACCACGCTCGATGCGGCCGGTGACGACGGTGCCACGACCGGTGATCGTGAAGACGTCCTCGACGGGCATCAGGAACGGCTTGTCGGTGTCACGCGGCGGGGTCGGGATCGCGGCGTCCACGGCGTCCATCAGGCCGAGGAGCTTGTCACCCCACTCCTTGTCGCCCTCAAGCGCCTTCAGCGCGGAGACCTGGACGACCGGCAGGTCGTCGCCCGGGAAGTCGTACTCGGAGAGCAGCTCACGGACCTCGAGCTCGACGAGCTCCAGGATCTCCTCGTCGTCCACCATGTCGGCCTTGTTCAGGGCGACGACGATGTACGGAACGCCGACCTGGCGGGCCAGGAGCACGTGCTCCTTGGTCTGCGGCATCGGGCCGTCGGTGGCGGCGACCACGAGGATGGCGCCGTCCATCTGCGCGGCACCGGTGATCATGTTCTTGATGTAGTCCGCGTGACCCGGGCAGTCGACGTGGGCGTAGTGACGCGCCTCGGTCTGGTACTCGACGTGCGCGATGGAGATGGTGATACCGCGCTGGCGCTCCTCAGGAGCCTTGTCGATCTGGTCGAACGCCGACGCCGCGTTCAGGTCCGGGTACTTGTCGTGCAGCACCTTGGTAATGGCGGCCGTGAGGGTCGTCTTACCGTGGTCAATGTGACCGATGGTGCCGATGTTGACGTGCGGCTTAGTCCGCTCGAACTTCGCCTTCGCCACGGGGGTCCTCCTGAGAGTGGTTCTGTACGCCTTGATGATCGTCGGCGCCAGGTGATCTTTGCTGGATAGCCGGTTCCCCCGGGGCAACGGGAGGGTTGCTCCTGTTGCCCCAGAGGCTCCGGTGGCAAGCCTAAAGCGTGTACTCGGAAGAGTTACTCGCCCTTGGCCTTCGCGATGATCTCCTCAGCGACGTTCCGGGGAACCTCGGCGTAGGAGTCGAACTGCATCGAGTAGCTGGCGCGACCCGAGGTCTTGCTGCGGAGGTCTCCGACGTAGCCGAACATCTCCGAAAGCGGCACGAGGCCCTTGACGATCTTGGCTCCGTGACGGTCCTCCATGGCCTGGATCTGGCCACGGCGGGAGTTGATGTCACCGATGACGTCGCCCATGGACTCCTCGGGCGTGGTGACCTCGACGGCCATCATCGGCTCAAGGAGCACGGGAGAAGCCTTGCGCGCGGCCTCCTTGAAGGCCTGCGAACCGGCGATCTTGAAGGCGAGCTCGGAGGAGTCGACCTCGTGGTAGCCACCGTCGAGAAGCGTGACGCGGACGCCCGTCATCTCGTAGCCGGCCAGGATGCCGAACTGCATGGCCTCCTGCGCACCGGCGTCGACCGAAGGGATGTACTCCTTCGGCACGCGGCCACCGGTGACCTTGTTCACGAACTCGTACGCCGGACCATCGGCGTCCGTGATCGGCTCGATCGCGATCTGCACCTTGGCGAACTGACCGGTACCACCGGTCTGCTTCTTGTGGGTGTAGTCGTGACGCTCGACGGCCTTGCGGATCGTCTCACGGTACGCGACCTGCGGCTTGCCGACGTTGGCGACGACCTTGAACTCGCGCTTCATACGGTCGACCAGCACCTCAAGGTGCAGCTCGCCCATACCGCCGAGGATGGTCTGGCCGGTCTCCTCGTCCGAGTGGACGTGGAACGACGGGTCCTCTTCCGCGAGGCGCTGGATGGCGACACCCAGCTTCTCCTGGTCGCCCTTGGAGGCGGGCTCGATGGCGACCTGGATGACCGGAGCCGGGAAGTCCATGGACTCCAGGATCACGGGCGCCTTCTCGTCGCACAGCGTCTCACCGGTGGTGGTCTGCTTCAGGCCCATGACGGCGACGATGTCGCCGGCGCCCACCGCGTCGATCTCCTCACGCTTGTTCGCGTGCATGCGGTAGATCTTGCCGATGCGCTCCTTCTTGCCCTTGACGGAGTTCAGCACCGCGGTGCCGGCCTCCAGGCGGCCCGAGTAAACCCGGACGAAGGTGAGCTTGCCGAGGTGCGGGTCGCTCATGATCTTGAACGCGAGGGCGGCGAGGGGCTCCTCGTCCGACGGCTTGCGCTTCACGACGACCTCGGCGTCCTTGACGTCGTGGCCCTCGATGGCCTCGATGTCGAGCGGCGACGGGAGGTAGCGCACGACGGCGTCGAGCAGGGGCTGGACGCCCTTGTTCTTGAACGCCGTACCGCAGAAGACCGCGGTGATCGTGGGCTCGCCCTTGCCCTTGCCGGAGCCGAGGATGATGCGGCGCACGGCCGCGTGCAGCTGCTCTTCGGTGGGCTCGGTGCCCTCCAGGAACAGCTCCATCATCTCTTCGTCGTTCTCGGCGACCTGCTCGACGAGGGTGGCGCGCCACTCCTCGGCCAGCTCGGTGTGCGAGGCCGGGATGTCGACGACGTCGTACATCTCGCCCTTGGTGGCCTCGGCGGACCACACGAGGGCCTTCATGCGGACGAGGTCGACGACGCCCTTGAAGTCCGCCTCGGAGCCGATCGGCAGCTGCATGACGATCGGAACCGCGCCGAGGCGGTCCTTGATCATGTCGACGCAGCGCATGAACTCGGCGCCCGTACGGTCGAGCTTGTTGACGAAGCAGATGCGCGGGACGCCGTAGCGGTCCGCCTGACGCCAAACGGTCTCGGACTGGGGCTCGACGCCGGCCACACCGTCGAACACGGTGACGGCGCCGTCGAGGACGCGGAGCGAACGCTCCACCTCGACGGTGAAGTCGACGTGACCCGGGGTGTCGATGATGTTGATGGTGTGGTCGACATCTTCGAGCGGCCAGTGGCAGGTGGTAGCGGCAGACGTGATGGTGATACCACGCTCCTGCTCCTGCTCCATCCAGTCCATCGTCGCGGCGCCGTCGTGGACCTCACCGATCTTGTACGACACACCGGTGTAGAACAGGATGCGCTCGGTGGTGGTCGTCTTGCCCGCGTCGATGTGGGCCATGATGCCGATGTTGCGCACCTTGGCCAGGTCAAGCGAAGTGGTAGCCATAAGGCTTCAGTCTTCTCTCGGTCTCGATGTGGGTTGCGACTACCAGCGGTAGTGCGCGAAGGCCTTGTTGGACTCGGCCATCTTGTGCGTGTCCTCGCGCTTCTTGACGGCCGCACCGAGGCCGTTCGAGGCGTCGAGAAGCTCGTTCATCAGGCGCTCGGTCATGGTCTTCTCGCGGCGGGCGCGGGAGTAACCCACGAGCCAGCGGAGGGCCAGGGTCGACTGGCGACCCGGCTTGACCTCGACGGGAACCTGGTAGGTCGCGCCACCGACGCGGCGGGACTTGACCTCAAGCGACGGCTTGACGTTCTCCAGCGCGCGCTTCAGCGTGATGACCGGGTCGTTGCCGGTCTTCTCGCGGAGGCCTTCCATGGCGCCGTAAACGATGCGCTCGGCGGTGGAGCGCTTGCCGTTCAGGAGGATCTTGTTGATGAGCGACGTCACCAGAGGAGAGGCGTAGACCGGGTCGATGATGACCGGGCGCTTCGGGGCGGGGCCCTTACGAGGCATTCTTACTTCTCCTTCTTGGCGCCGTAGCGGCTGCGGGCCTGCTTGCGGTTCTTGACAGCCTGGGTGTCAAGCGCACCGCGGATGATCTTGTAACGAACACCCGGCAGGTCCTTCACACGGCCACCACGCACGAGCACGATCGAGTGCTCCTGCAGGTTGTGACCCTCACCCGGAATGTAAGCGGTGACCTCGATGCCGGAGGTCAGACGCACACGCGCGACCTTACGGAGCGCCGAGTTCGGCTTCTTCGGGGTGGTCGTGAACACACGCGTGCAGACACCACGACGCTGGGGCGAAGCCTCAAGCGCGGGGGTCTTCGTCTTCTCGACCTTGTCCTGCCGGCCCTTCCGGACCAGCTGCTGGATCGTAGGCACTACTTCTCCGGTTTCTGTGTGCCGTGTAGTGAAGCTAACCTGGAACTTTTCCGACCCACGCGGTCGGGTGTGTCGGATCCGGCGGAGCTCCTCGCAAGCGTGGAGACGCATGAATCTCGGTGGCCGATGCGGCTCGCCGTGCGGTTGATGGACACGCACAGGAGCCCAGGCACACCCCAGGCACAAGGTCTGAGCGTACCCACCGCATCCACTCCGGTCAAAACATAGGCCCCGCCGCCACCGCCCGCGCGGCCGCGCAGCTCAGACGCCCCTTGGGTGTGGCCCTCCCGAGCCGGGGCGGCCGCGCGCAGGCCACACCGGCGTGGTAGGGCGGGCGAACTACACTGCCCAGCGAATCCCGCGAGTCAGTTCAAAAACGTACGAGCGCCAGGAGCAGGACATTGGGGACGGTCACCTCGGAGCCGACGACGGCCGGATCCCCGCCCTCCGGCGCCGTGCCACGGCGGCGCGCCGCCCTCTCGCGCCTGTACGGGCCCCTGCTCGCCTTCCTCGTCACCTCGGGCGCCTTCTGCGCCGCCTGGGCGGCCCGCGGCAGCTTCCCGTTCGGCAACACGGGCCGGGCCGTCAACGACCAGGCCAACCAGTACGTGCCGTTCCACCGCGCCCTGTGGGACCTGGTGCACGGCCAGGCCGCCGGCGACGTCGTGTTCAGCTGGCGCGGGGGCTTCGGACAGCAGTTCCTGTCCGACTACTACACCTACCTCGGCAACCCGTTCTCCTGGCTGGCCGTGCTCGTCCCGCGCGCCCACGTCGACCTGGCCGTCTTCCTGATCACCCCGGTGACGATGGGCGCGGCCGCCGCCCTGATGACGGTCTACCTGGGCAGGCTCCAGGCCGGCCCGTGGTGGCAGCGCGGGGTCCTCGGCGCCTGCTACGGCCTGTGCGGGTGGGCGCTGAGCGACGCCTCGTACATTCCGATGTGGCTGTGGGGCCTGGTCGCCCTCCCCCTCCTCGGCATCGCCGTCGAATGGTGCCTGGAGGGCCGCCGCTGGCCGGGGGCCGCCCTCCTGGTCGCCCTCGCCTGGTACGGCAACTTCTACACGGCGATGATGGCCACGATGGCCGCCTGCGTGCTGCTGGCCGTCCGCCTGCTGACCCTGGAGATGACGGGGGCGCAGCGGATGCGGGCGCTGTGGCGGGCGGCCACCGCCGCCGCGACGGGCATCCTCCTCACCCTCCCCCTCCTCCTGCCTTCCTTCCTCTCCAGCGGCGCCTCGCAGCCGACGAAGGCCGCGGCCTTCGACCCGGTGCGCATCGACGTCTTCCTGGCCGGCATGCTCCCGGCCACCCACCTGTGGGGCGGCCGGCCGCGTCTGTACGTGGCCTCGCTGGGCCTGATCCTGGCGGGGAGCTTCCTCCTCGACAGCCGCATCGCCGCCCGCACCCGCCTGGTCTGGGGCGCGGCGACGCTCCTCGTCCTGCTCTCCTTCCAGTTCCCCCCGACCCAGTACGTCTGGCACGGCCTGGCCGTCCCGAACGGCAACCCCTACCGCGAGACCTTCGTGTTCAGCGGCATGGTCGTGGTCCTGGCCTGGCTGGCCCTGGCCCACCGCCCCCGCCCCCTCCACCTGGCCCTGGCGGCCGGCCTGCTCGTCGTCGCCACCTTCGTCCTGCGCCACACGAACGACTTCGGCGGCTGGACCTGGCCCGCGGTCCTGGCCGGCGGCGCCCTCTCCCTCCTGGCCCTGACGCTGCTCTCCCTCTCCGGAAAGCACCGGGCCCTCCTCCCGCTCGCCGCACTGCTCATGATCGGCGTGGTCTTCGCCGAATCCACGGTCGCGGCGGCGAACGCGGACGCCCGCCGCTCCCGCGAACGCTGGGCGGCGCCCGCCCCGACCTCCAACCGCTCGATCACGAACCACTACGAAGCGGTCCGGAAGGTGGACGGCTGGCCCGCGTACCGGACGGATTCCGGCGCGCCCCAAACCTCGTACAACGACGCCCTGGCCCTCCGGGCCGAAGGCCCGCAGTACTACAGCAGCTACCTCCCGGAGGCCACGTACCGGGCGCTGGAGCCCCTGGGATACGGCTACAAGAACGACGGCCGCACCTTCTTCGGCGCCGACAACCCGGTCCTCGACGCGATCTTCTCCATCGGCGCCCGCGTCCGCCCGGGCACGGCCGCCGGGACCTGGACGGCGACGAAGCAGCCGGCCCCTCCCCTGGTCACGGTCCGCCCCACCACCCCGTACACCTCCCCCAACCCGGCGGCGAGCGTCTACGCCCGCCAGGAGACGGTCCTGGGCGCCACGGTCTACGAGGTCCCCGCGACCACCCGTGCCGGCTCGCAGACCTCCCAGACGTACACGGCCACCTGCACCCCGGGCTCGGAGGCCTACTGGTACTCCCCCGAGCTCTACGGCACCCTCCGCACCGACGGCGACCGCTCCCTCCCCCTGGAGGACCGCATGACCGGGGTCGTGCCCCTGGGCCCGGTCCCCGCGTCCGGCACGGTCACCGCGACGGTCGAGACCCGCACCGAAAACGCCACGGCCGGCCCGAACCCGATCGGCTGCCTGAACCGCACGGCCCTGGACACCCGCGTCCGGGACCTCACCACGACGGGCGCCACCGCGGTCCACATCGGCGGCCACACCATCGAGGCCACCCTCCCGACGACCGCCACCGGCACGGCCGTCTTCGCGATGACGGACATCCCCGGCTGGCAGTGCTCGGCCCCCACGACGGACTTCCACGGCCTCCTGGCCCTCCCCCTCACCCCGGGCACCCGCCACCTCTCCTGCACCTACACCCCCAAGGGCCTGACCCCAGGCCTGGCAGCAGCCACCCTGGCCCTCCTGACCCTGACCTCGGTCACGACAGCCGGCTACGTCCGCCGCCGGCGCGAGCGCGCATGACCGCCGGAGGGACCCGTCGTCCGGGTGCCAATCCCGCCGTTTCCGCAGCCCGGAGGCCCCTCGGTCAGTAGATTGACCGCCCGCGATTGATCGGGGGGCCACATGGATCCGGCATATCTCCCGGGCGACGGAGGACTGGACGACCGCGTCCCGTTCCTGGCCCGCCTGGAGAACGAGGACAGCACGGCGTTACGCAAGCTGGGGCGCGAGCTGCAGTTCGCCCCGCGCTCCCCGTTGATCCAGCAGGACGAACCGTCGACGCACGTCCTGCTCATCCTCACCGGCTGGACCAAGGTGACCGCCTCGGCGCCCACCGGCTATCAAGCCCTCCTGGCGCTGCGCGGGCCCGGTGACATCGTCGGCGAATCGGCCGCCGTCACGGGCAGCCCACGGTCGGCCACCGTCACCGCCCTGGAACGCGTCAGGGCGGTGGCCATCGACCACCGCGCGTTCCGCGCGTTCCTGGCCGACTGTCCGTCGGCCGCCTTCACCCTCCTCGGGCTGACCGCCGAGCGGACCCGGGCGTCGGACCGTCGGCAGCTGGCGCACGCCTCGACGAGCGTGCGCGAGCGCCTGGCGACGCTGCTGCTCGACCTCGCCCGTACCCACGGCCGCCGCAGCACGGGCGGGGTGGAGATCGCCGTGCCGCTGACCAAGCAGGAGCTGGCCGGTGCGGTCGGGGCCTCGCGCGAAATGGTCCAGCGCGCGCTCAAGGACCTCCGCGACCGGGGCGTCGTCTCCACGGGACGCCGCACGGTGGTGATCGCCCGTCCGGACGTCCTGCGGCGGATCGGCCGCCTCGACGCCTGAGTTCAGTGCACACGGTCACAGTCGCAGTGCGTCATCTGCCCTCACACCGTGCCCGGCCGCGCCCCCACTCTGGTGCGGCACCGGCACACGACCCGTGAGAGGCAGTCATGACGCACCCGCTCAACCGCACCCTGCTCCTGCTCGACATCGAGAAGTTCAGCGACCGCGACGACGTGGAACAGACCTATCTGCGCCGCATGCTCTACGACGTCGTCGAACGCGTCCTCCAGTCGGCCGGCATCGACCAGACCCTCCACCTGCGCGCCGACCGGGGGGACGGGGTGCTGGTGATGATCGACGCGAACGCCTCGCTGCCCCTCCTGCTGCGCGTCCTGCTCACCGAGGCCCCGGCCCGGCTGAGGGAGGTCAACCGGATGGCGTCGAGCGCGGCCCAGATCAGGCTGCGCGCGGTGGTGGCCACCGGCTTCGTCACCGTCGATGCCATCGACGGCTGGGTCGGCACAGACCTCAACCAGGCCTGCCGCCTCCTGGACGCCGACACCCTGCGCGCCGCACTGCGCGAGGGCAACTCGGACATCGCCCTGTGCGTATCCGAATCCGTGCACGCGGGGATCGTGCGCCACGACCACCAGGGCATTCCGGCGGACGCCTTCCACCCCATCACGGTGCAGAGCAAGAACGGCCCCCTGAAGGCCTGGCTCCACGGCCCCGTGCCCGCGGCCGCCGCCACCGCCCCGCCTGCGCAGGAGCCCACGCCCGCGCGGCAGCAGGAACGGGCAGCCGCCGAGGGCGGTGGCGCGGTCGAGTTCCACGGCACGAACAGCGGGGTGGTCGCGGGCCGGATCAACGGTCCGATGATCCAGGGCGGGGTGATCAACGGCGGAGTCACCTTCCACGGGAACCCGGGTGACGGCCGATGACCACGCCCGCCCCGGCAGATCACACCGACTCCAGGACCGAACCGGGCAAGCCGGCCGAACCCGCTGATCAGGACGGCCCGGACCAGAGCTCCGACGAGAAGGGCACCCCCAGGCGGGAGGAAGCCCCGCCGCAACGCGCCTGGGACACACTGCGCGACATCACCCGGCACGCCCCGGCCTCCGCCCGGTTCACCGGCCGCAACAGCGGGGTCGTCGCCGGCGAGATCAACGGCAACGTCACCAAGACCGAGCACCACTACTACGGCTCCTCCGGCCCCACCCGGACCTCCGGAGAGATTCCGGCTGACGAGCTGGACCGGCTGGCCCTCACGTTCGTCACCGAGAACACCCCGTTCGAGGAGCTCGTGGAGCGCCTGCGCAAGGAGCGGGTCCTGGTACTGACCGGCGTTCCCTTCACCGGACGACGTACCGCCGCACTGATGCTGCTGCGGCGGGCGGGTGCGACCCCAGTGCACGCGATCGACCGGGAGACGAGCCCGGGCACGCTCCTGGAGCAGATCCAGAAGGGTGAGGCCCCCGGCCACGTGCTGTGCGACCTGGTGACCTCCCGCGAGGAGCCGCTCCGCGAGACACATCTGCTGTCGCTCCACGACCACCTCCTGAAGCACGACGGGCACCTCGTGATCACCACGGGTCTGCGGCCCTGGACCGAGGAAGACGTCCGCACCTGGTCCTGGACCGCACCGAAGACCGAGGTGCTCCTGCGTTCCCACCTGGAGCGGGCCGTCGGCGAACCCACCGCACACCGGCTGCTGGAACTGTCCGAGACCCGCACGTTCCTCACCCGCGCCCACCAGCCGCGCGAGGTGGTCGCGTACGTCCACCAGCTCCGGCGCTTCGTTCAGGGGGAGATCCAGGAGAACGCCCTCGGGGAAAGGACCGCGGAACTGCTGGACGAGCAGGTGCGCGAGTGGTTCGAGGCCGACGAGGACACGCTCCACCTGCGGGAGAAGGCCTTCCTCATCGCCCTCGCCGCGTTCGACGCCGGCCCCTACGCCCTGACCGCCGAACTGAGCGACCTGCTGTTCCAGGAGCTCCAGGCGACCGCCGACTCCGGCCGGCCCAAGGCCGTCCCCGTCTTCGGCACCCACATCGGCAACCGGCTGAGGACGGCCCGCGCACAGCCGTACCCGGCGCAGGAGATGACCGAGTGGGGTCCCGTGGAGCAGCTCAAAGCCGAGTTCCTGGACAGCCGCACCGCCTTCGTCCTGCTGCGCGAAGTGTGGACGGGCCACCCTTCGGCCCGTCCCGCCCTGGTGGCCTGGCTCGGGAAGCTCATCGTCGACGGACGGCCCTTCGTCCGTACCCGGGCCGCGGCCACCGTCGGGGCGCTCGCCTTCACGGACCTGCCGTCCGCGATGGCCCTGGTCATCGAGCCCTGGGCCCTGTCCCGCAACCCCCAGCAGCGCGTCGGCGCGGTCAGCGCGCTGGCCCTGGCACACCGGGTGGGAGCTCCGAACATCCTGCGGATCACCGACAGCTGGACCGCGGACGACGACCGGCGGCTCTCCTGGGTGGGCATCCGGGTCCAGGGCCTTCTGGGCGCCGAACGCCCCCGCGAGGCGCTCGCCGCGCTCCGCGTACAGGCGCGCAAGCAGTACGACCCCGACGGGACCGGCCCCCTGGAGAACGACATCGCCCAGTCGGTCGAGCTGCTGTTGCTCTCCGAGGAATCCGAGGACGTCCTCTCCGAGGTCCTTCGCACCCTGGACGACCACCGCTCGGTGTTCCAGATCTCCGTGGCCGGGTTCCTCGGCGCCTGCCTGCACACGGCAGAAGAGGCACCCGACCTGCCGCTCGTCCTGCGCACCTACCGGCAGTCGCGCCTCGACGGCACACCGGCCGCCCACGGGATCCCCAGGCTGTGGAGGGCCGCCCTCGGCGATCCCGCGTTCACCACCAAGGCGCTGGACGTCCTGCGCGGCTGGGTCCTCGCGGCCGACCGGGACGACGCCACCTCCTGGGCCCTCGCCGACCTGCTGCCGAAGCTGGCGGACGACACCACCGCGCGGCAGCGCATCGAGCACCTCCTGCGGACGGTGCGCGGCGACGACGGCGGACCGCGCCCGGCCGCGGCCGACGACCTCCTCACGGCCCTGCACCGTGCCTGACCCCAAGGAGCCCCCTGTGTCACCGGCCCACTTCGATTGGTTACAGGCCGCCGACCGGCACACCGAGCTGGTCGACCCGGTCATCAGCGTCCGCCAGCTCCCCCGGTGGGACCTGCGCCGAAAGCGCCACACCCGGTTCGACCACTGTCTGGTCTACGCGACGCACGGGGGCGAGTACGTGGAGTTCCACCCACCCCACCGCCCCAGAGCCACCGCCCGCTACAGCGCCGTGTACGAGGTGGACCTGGGCGTCCACCTCGTCCGCACGGAGCTCGCTCTGCCCAGCTCGAACGACGCCCTGGAGTTCCAGGCCGAGGTCGAGTTCCGCTGGCAGGTCGCAGATCCGGTCGTGTTCGTCCGCAGCGGGGAACGCAACGTCCCCCGCATGCTGCGGGGCGAACTCGAACAGCACGCGCGGGGTCTCGTACGGCTCCACCCCGTCACCGACAGCGCCGCCGCCGAAGCGGAGCTGCTGGAATCCGCAGCCGGCTGGCCCCGGCTGGGGGCCGCGGCGGGCCTCAAGACCGACTGGACCCTGCGGCTGCGCCGCAACCAGCAAGCGATCACCCACCAGATCCGGCTCCAGGCCATCGGGCAGGAAGCCGAAGCGAAGATCCTCGGCAACGTGCTCGGCAAGGACGTGGACGCCGCGGCGGAGCAGCGCGAGGCGGCCCTCCTCCGGCTACAGGCCGAGAAGGTCGGCCTGTACGAGGAGTACCTGGAGCAGGGCGGGGCACGCGCCTCGGCCTGGTACCTGAGCCGGAATCCCCAGGCGGGCAAGGAGGTCATGGACAACCTGCGGGAGGATCAGCGACAGCTCGTCGAGAAGCAGCTGGAACTGGTCACGAAGCTGTTCGAGTCGGCGGAGGCCGAGACCCACGAGCTGGCAGAGCCCCGCAGGCACGCAGTCCGTGCGCTGACCGAGGTACTCACCCAACGGTTCCCGGGCGGCTCGGCCGGCACGGCCGCGGCGGTGCCCGACCAGCCGCCCTCCAAGGACCTGCCTCCCGGCTACGGCCTGACACCCGTCGACCCGGCCAAGGGGTGAGCGTGGACAAGAACTCCGAGCCCGGCGACGACCTCGACTACCGGCACGCTCCCGGCACCCGGATCCACTACCGGGCCCGCAGCCGCGCCACCGACCTGGCGGCCGTCGGCCGCCTCGCCCTCCACCTGCCCGGGGCACTGTGCGGCCTGCTGCTGATCGGCCTGCTGGCCCGTGGTCTCCAGGCGGCCACGGGCATCCCGTACGCGGTACCCGTCGGGCTGTGGCTGGCGGCCGGAGCCCTCGCCTTCCATCCCCCCTCCGAAGCCCTGCTGGCCCGGTATGTGCTGCGGCTCGGCCGCCCCCTGCCGCACGAGCTCGCCGTACTGGCGCCCGTGTGGCGCGAGGTGACGGCCCGCGCCGGGGTGGACGGCAGCCGCTACCAGCTGTGGATCGAGGACAGCGGGGGCCCGACGGCTTCGGGTGCCGGCGGCCACCTCGTCATCGTGACCCGGCAGGCGCTGGAGACGCTGCCCACGTCGCAGCTGGCGGCCGTCCTCGCCCACGAGCTCGGACACCACACGGCGGGCCACTCCTGGGCCCGGCTGCTGGGCTGGTGGTACGCGCTGCCCGGCCGGCTCGCCGGCTGGGCCCTGGCCGCGACGGCCCGTTCCGGCCGACGGGTGGCCAAGAGCGTGCCGACGTACGCCGTCGTGGGGGCGGCCCTGCTCGTGGTGCTGCTCTCCTACCGGGTCCTGGCCCTCACCTTCGGCCTGCCGCTGCTCCTGGCCGCCCTGCCCTTCCTGGTCGCCGCCGTGGGCCGCCGCACCGAACTGCGGGCGGACCGGCACGCCGCCGGCCTGGGGTTCGGTCCCGACCTCGCCCGGGTGCTCACCGCTCAGCCCGAAGAGGACGGGCCCGGGCTCCTCCGGCTGCTGCTCTCCCCGCACCCGCATCCCCGCACCCGCCTCCACCACCTCCAGCGGTACCTGGAGCCCCGGGGCCGGTAACGCCGCAGGGCGGCCACCCTCTCGGGTGACCGCCCTGCGGTTCATCGCTTCAGACCTCAGCCGTTGTACGGGCCGTAGTCGTAGTCCTCCAGCGGGACAGCCTGGCCGGAGCCGGTGCCGAAGGGGGAGTAGTCGATGTCGTCGTAGCCGACGGCCGAGTACATCGCGGCCTTGGCCTCCTCGGTCGGCTCGACCCGGATGTTGCGGTAGCGGGACAGGCCCGTACCGGCCGGGATGAGCTTACCGATGATGACGTTCTCCTTGAGGCCGATGAGGCTGTCGGACTTGGCGTTGATCGCCGCGTCCGTCAGGACTCGGGTCGTCTCCTGGAAGGAGGCGGCCGACAGCCAGGACTCCGTCGCCAGCGAGGCCTTGGTGATACCCATCAGCTGCGGACGGCCGGAGGCGGGGTGACCGCCCTCGGTGACCACACGACGGTTCTCGGTCTCGAAGCGGGAGCGCTCGACGAGCTCGCCCGGGAGGAGCTCCGCGTCGCCGGACTCGATGATCGTCACGCGGCGCAGCATCTGCCGGATGATGATCTCGATGTGCTTGTCGTGGATCGACACGCCCTGCGAGTTGTAGACCTTCTGGACCTCGCCGACCAGGTGGACCTGGACGGCACGCTGGCCGAGGATGCGCAGCACGTCGTGCGGGTTGGTGGCACCCATGGTGAGCTTCTGGCCCACCTCGACGTGGTCGCCCTCGTGCACGATGACCTTGGCGCGCTTGGAGATCGGGAACGCCGTCTCCTCGCTGCCGTCGTCGGGCGTGATGACGATCTTCTTCGTCTTCTCGGTCTCCTCGATCCGCACGCGGCCGGCGGCCTCGGAGATCGGGGCGACACCCTTCGGGGTACGGGCCTCGAAGAGCTCGACGACACGCGGCAGACCCTGCGTGATGTCGTCACCGGCCACACCACCGGTGTGGAAGGTACGCATCGTCAGCTGGGTACCGGGCTCACCGATGGACTGGGCGGCGATGATGCCGACCGCCTCACCGATGTCGACCAGCTTGCCGGTGGCCAGCGAGCGGCCGTAGCAGAAGGCACAGGTGCCGACGGCGGACTCACAGGTCAGGACCGAGCGGGTCTTGACCTCCTCGACGCCGTTCGCGATGAGGGCGTCGATGAGCACGTCGCCGAGGTCCACGTTCGCCGGCGCGATGACCTTGCCGTCGATGACGACGTCCTCGGCCAGCATGCGGGCGTACACGGAGGTCTCGACGTCGTCCGCCTTGCGGAGGACACCCGCCTCGTCCTTGACACCGATCTTGAGCTTGAGGCCGCGCTCGGTGCCGCAGTCCTCCTCGCGGATGATGACGTCCTGCGAGACGTCCACCAGACGACGG
Organism: Streptomyces racemochromogenes; assembly: GCF_044129415.1. Lineage (GTDB taxonomy): Bacteria > Actinomycetota > Actinomycetes > Streptomycetales > Streptomycetaceae > Streptomyces > Streptomyces racemochromogenes_A. Next base: position 9,181 of record NZ_JBBDHD010000053.1, on the reverse strand, counting down.
GTGAGGTAACCCGAGTCGGCGGTACGCAGGGCGGTGTCCGCGAGACCCTTACGGGCACCGTGGGTGGAGATGAAGTACTCCAGCACGGAGAGGCCCTCACGGAACGAGGCCTTGATCGGACGCGGGATGGTCTCGTTCTTCGCGTTCGACACCAGACCACGCATACCGGCGATCTGCCTCATCTGCATCATGTTTCCTCGGGCACCCGAGTCAACCATCATGAAGATGGGGTTGGTCTTGGGGAAGTTCGCGTTCATCGCCTCGGCGACCTCGTTGGTCGCCTTGGTCCAGATCGCGATGAGCTCCTGCGTGCGCTCGTCCTTGGTGATCAGACCGCGCTCGTACTGCTTCTGGACCTTCTCGTCCATCGCCTCGTAGCCCGCGACGATGGCCTTCTTGGCCTCGGGCACGACGACGTCGGAGATGGCCACGGTGACGCCCGAACGGGTCGCCCAGTGGAAGCCGGCCGCCTTCAGGTTGTCGAGCGTCGCCGCCACGATGACCTTGGGGTAGCGCTCCGCCAGGTCGTTGACGATCTCGGAGAGCTGCTTCTTGCCCACCGAGTAGTCGACGAACGGGTAGTCCTCGGGCAGCAGCTCGTTGAAGAGCGCGCGGCCCAGGGTCGTCTTCAGACGGAAGCTGTCGCCCGGCTGGAACTCCTGCTCGCCCTCCTCGGCAACCGGCGGCACCCAGCCGCGCGGCGGGATGGTGCCCACCGGGAAGCGGATGTCGACGGACGACTGCAGCGCGAGCTCACCGGCGTCGAACGCCATGATCGCCTCGGCGGTGGAGCCGAACGCGCGGCCCTCGCCCTTGACGTCACGGAGCTCACCGTCGGTGGTCAGGAAGAACAGACCCAGGACCATGTCCTGCGTCGGCATCGTGACCGGACGGCCGTCGGCCGGCTTGAGGATGTTGTTCGAGGACAGCATCAGGATGCGGGCCTCGGCCTGCGCCTCCGCGGAGAGCGGCAGGTGGACGGCCATCTGGTCACCGTCGAAGTCCGCGTTGAACGCGGTGCAGACGAGCGGGTGGATCTGGATGGCCTTGCCTTCGACCAGCTGGGGCTCGAAGGCCTGGATGCCGAGACGGTGCAGCGTGGGCGCACGGTTCAGCAGGACCGGGTGCTCGGCGATGACCTCTTCGAGCACGTCGTACACGACCGTGCGGCCGCGCTCGACCATGCGCTTCGCCGACTTGATGTTCTGCGCGTGGTTCAGGTCGACCAGGCGCTTCATCACGAACGGCTTGAAGAGCTCCAGCGCCATGGCCTTGGGCAGACCGCACTGGTGCAGCTTCAGCTGCGGACCGACGACGATCACGGAACGCGCGGAGTAGTCCACACGCTTACCGAGAAGGTTCTGACGGAATCGACCCTGCTTGCCCTTCAGCATGTCGCTGAGGGACTTCAGCGGACGGTTGCCGGGGCCCGTCACCGGGCGGCCGCGACGACCGTTGTCGAAGAGCGCGTCCACGGCCTCCTGGAGCATGCGCTTCTCGTTGTTCACGATGATCTCGGGCGCACCGAGGTCGAGAAGGCGCTTCAGGCGGTTGTTGCGGTTGATGACGCGGCGGTACAGGTCGTTGAGGTCGGAGGTCGCGAAGCGGCCACCGTCGAGCTGCACCATCGGACGCAGGTCCGGCGGGATGACCGGCACGCAGTCGAGCACCATGCCCTTGGGGCTGTTGCTGGTCTGCAGGAACGCCGAGACGACCTTGAGGCGCTTGAGCGCACGGGTCTTCTTCTGGCCCTTGCCGGTACGGATGATCTCGCGGAGGCGCTCGGCCTCCTCCTCCAGGTCGAAGGACTCCAGGCGCTTCTGCAGCGCCGCGGCACCCATCGAGCCGTCGAAGTACGTGCCGAAGCGGTCACGCAGCTCGCGGTAGAGGAGCTCGTCGCCCTCCAGGTCCTGGACCTTGAGGTTCTTGAAGCGGTTCCACACCTCGTCGAGGCGGTCAATCTCGCGCTGGGCGCGGTCGCGGAGCTGCTTCATCTCGCGCTCGGCGCCTTCGCGCACCTTGCGGCGCACGTCGGCCTTGGCGCCCTCGGCCTCCAGCTCGGCCAGGTCGCTCTCAAGCTTCTTGGCGCGGCCTTCGAGGTCGGCGTCGCGGCGGTTCTCGATCTGCTGGCGCTCGACGGAGACGTGGGCCTCCAGCGACGGCAGGTCGCGCTGACGGCGCTCGTCGTCGACGAACGTGATCATGTACGCGGCGAAGTAGATGACCTTCTCAAGGTCCTTCGGCGCGAGGTCCAGCAGGTAGCCCAGGCGCGACGGGACGCCCTTGAAGTACCAGATGTGGGTGACGGGAGCGGCGAGCTCGATGTGGCCCATGCGCTCACGACGCACCTTGGCGCGCGTGACCTCGACGCCACAGCGCTCACAGATGATGCCCTTGAAGCGGACACGCTTGTACTTGCCGCAGTAGCACTCCCAGTCCCGGGTCGGACCGAAGATCTTCTCGCAGAAGAGTCCGTCCTTCTCGGGCTTGAGGGTGCGGTAGTTGATGGTCTCCGGCTTCTTGACCTCGCCGTGCGACCAGGTTCGGATGTCGTCCGCGGTGGCAAGGCCGATCCGCAGCTCGTCGAAGAAGTTGACGTCGAGCACTGTGCGTCAATCCCTCTTTCGGGGTCGAGTCTCAATCATGGTCTGAACGGTCCCGGGGACGGCCGGGGGATCACGCGGATCCCCCGGCCAGGCCCGTCAGACCTCTTCGACGCTGCTCGGCTCACGCCGGGACAGGTCGATACCGAGCTCCTCCGCCGCGCGGAAGACGTCCTCGTCGGTGTCGCGCATCTCGATGGACATGCCGTCCGAGGACAGCACCTCCACGTTGAGGCAGAGCGACTGCATTTCCTTGATGAGCACCTTGAAGGACTCGGGAATGCCCGGCTCGGGGATGTTCTCGCCCTTGACGATGGCCTCGTAGACCTTCACGCGGCCGGTCACGTCATCGGACTTGATCGTCAGGAGTTCCTGGAGCGCGTACGCGGCGCCGTAAGCCTCAAGCGCCCACACCTCCATCTCACCGAAGCGCTGACCACCGAACTGCGCCTTACCACCCAGCGGCTGCTGCGTGATCATCGAGTACGGACCGGTCGAACGGGCGTGGAGCTTGTCGTCGACCAGGTGGTGCAGCTTGAGGATGTACATGTACCCGACCGAGATCGGGTCCGGGAACGGCTCGCCGGAGCGGCCGTCGAACAGGCGCGCCTTACCGGTCGGGAGCACCATGCGCTCGCCGTCGCGGTTCGGGATGGTGTGCTGGAGCAGGCCGGCCAGCTCGTCCTCACGCGCACCGTCGAAGACGGGGGTGGCGACGTTGGTGCCGGGGGCGACCTGGTCGGCGCCGATCGCCTGGAGGCGCTGCGCCCACTCGTCCGCGAGGCCGGAGACGTCCCAGCCGCGGCTGGCGAGCCAGCCGAGGTGGATCTCCAGGACCTGTCCCGGGTTCATTCGGGACGGGACACCCAGCGGGTTCAGGATGATGTCGACCGGGGTGCCGTCCTCAAGGAAGGGCATGTCCTCGATCGGGAGGATCTTGGAGATGACACCCTTGTTGCCGTGACGGCCGGCGAGCTTGTCACCATCGGTGATCTTGCGCTTCTGGGCCACGTAGACGCGGACCAGCTGGTTCACGCCCGGAGGAAGCTCGTCGCCCTCCTCGCGGTCGAAGACGCGGACACCGATGACCTTGCCGATCTCACCGTGCGGCACCTTGAGCGAGGTGTCACGCACCTCGCGGGCCTTCTCACCGAAGATCGCGCGGAGCAGGCGCTCCTCGGGCGTCAGCTCGGTCTCACCCTTCGGGGTGACCTTGCCGACGAGGATGTCGCCGGCGACGACGTCCGCACCGATGCGGATGATGCCGCGCTCGTCGAGGTCCGCGAGGACCTCCTCGGAGACGTTCGGGATGTCCCGGGTGATCTCCTCGGGGCCCAGCTTGGTGTCACGGGCGTCGACCTCGTGCTCCTCGATGTGGATCGAGGAGAGGACGTCGTCCTGCACGAGGCGCTGCGACAGGATGATCGCGTCCTCGTAGTTGTGGCCTTCCCACGGCATGAACGCGACGAGCAGGTTCTTGCCGAGGGCCATCTCGCCCTCTTCGGTGGCCGGGCCGTCGGCGAGGACCTGGGCCTCGACGATCCGGTCGCCCTCGTTGACGATGACCTTCTGGTTGACCGAGGTGCCCTGGTTCGAGCGGGAGAACTTGGCGACACGGTACGTGGTGTACGTGCCGTCGTCGTTGGCGACGGTGATGTAGTCGGCCGAGACCTCCTGGACGACACCGTCCTTCTCCGCCTTGATCGAGTCGCCGGCGTCGACCGCACAGCGGTACTCCATGCCGGTGCCGACGAGCGGGGCCTCCGCCTTGATGAGCGGAACGGCCTGGCGCATCATGTTCGCGCCCATGAGGGCGCGGTTGGCGTCGTCGTGCTCAAGGAAGGGGATCATCGCGGTCGCGACGGACACCATCTGGCGCGGCGAGACGTCCATGTAGTCCACGTCGGACGGCTCGACGTAGTCGACCTCGCCACCACGCTTGCGGACCAGCACACGGCCTTCGGTGAAGCGCAGGTCGTCGTCCAGGCGGGCGTTCGCCTGGGCGATGACGAAGCGGTCTTCCTCGTCGGCGGTGACGTAGTCGACCTCGTCGGTGACGACACCGTCCACGACCTTGCGGTACGGGGTCTCGATGAAGCCGAACGGGTTGATGCGGCCGTAGGAGGCCAGCGAGCCGATCAGACCGATGTTCGGGCCTTCGGGCGTCTCGATCGGGCACATGCGGCCGTAGTGCGACGGGTGGACGTCACGGACCTCGAAGCCGGCCCGCTCACGGGACAGACCACCCGGGCCGAGGGCGTTGAGACGACGCTTGTGCGTCAGGCCCGACAGCGGGTTGTTCTGGTCCATGAACTGCGACAGCTGGCTGGTGCCGAAGAACTCCTTGATGGAGGCCACGACCGGCCGGATGTTGATCAGGGTCTGCGGCGTGATCGCCTCGACGTCCTGGGTGGTCATGCGCTCGCGCACGACGCGCTCCATACGGGCGAGACCCGTACGGACCTGGTTCTGGATGAGCTCGCCGACGTTGCGGATACGACGGTTGCCGAAGTGGTCGATGTCGTCGGTCTCGACGACGATCTCCCGGCCCGACTCGCCGACGGTCTCGGTCTCGCCCGCGTGGAGCTTCACGAGGTACTTGATCGTGGCGATGATGTCGTCGGTGGTGAGCACACCGGCGTCGAGCGGCTCGTCGGCGCCGAGCTTCTTGTTCACCTTGTAGCGGCCGACCTTCGCGAGGTCGTAGCGCTTCGGGTTGAAGTAGAGGTTCTCCAGCAGCGTCTGAGCGGCCTCACGGGTCGGCGGCTCGCCCGGGCGCAGCTTGCGGTAGATGTCGAGCAGCGCGTCGTCCTGGCCCTGGGTGTGGTCCTTCTCCAGGGTGGCGCGCATGGACTCGTACTCGCCGAACTCCTCCAGGATCTGCTCGGTGGTCCAGCCGAGGGCCTTGAGGAGGACGGTGACGGACTGCTTGCGCTTGCGGTCGATGCGGACGCCGACCATGTCGCGCTTGTCGACCTCCATCTCCAGCCAGGCACCCCGGGAGGGGATGATCTTGGCGGAGAAGATGTCCTTGTCGGACGTCTTGTCGATGGAGGAGTCGAAGTAGACACCCGGGGAACGGACGAGCTGCGACACGACGACGCGCTCGGTGCCGTTGATGACGAAGGTGCCCTTGTTGGTCATGAGCGGGAAGTCGCCCATGAAGACCGTCTGAGACTTGATCTCACCGGTCTCGTTGTTCGTGAACTCGGCGGTGACGAAGAGCGGCGCCGCGTACGTGAAGTCGCGCTCCTTGCACTCGTCGACGGAGTTCTTCGCCGGCTCGAACCGGTGGTCGCGGAACGTCAGCGACATCGACCCGGAGAAGTCCTCGATCGGCGAGATCTCCTCGAAGATCTCTTCCAGACCGGACTTGGTGGGGACGTCCTGTCCACTCTCAAGCGCCGACTCGACGCGAGACTTCCAGGCGGCATTGCCGAGCAGCCAGTCAAAGCTCTCGGTCTGCAGCGCCAGGAGGTTCGGAACCTCAAGGGGCTCCTTGATCTTTGCAAAGGAGATGCGCAGCGGGGCGGTGCTGGCACCGGTGTTCGTATTGGTCGAGGCGTTGCGCGAGGCGGCCAAGAGGGGGTCCTTCCGAGGGCTCGGACTCACTACGCGCGTACCGGTCCCAGCCGACACAGAAGACAGAATCTCCCCAGCTGGACTAAAAGACCAGGTCAGGGCGTATCAATCCGGTGTGCTCTAGCGTGGGCATGCCCCTGGCGACGGGCAGGGGACAGCTAACAGGCAGCGCAAAGGGTCAGTGTAGCCACTTGGCTCACTGATGTCCAGACCAGGTTTCCGGAAACCGGCAACAGGCCCTTCCCCACGTCCTCAACCAACACCGCGTCCAACCAACACCGCGGCCGTTGCCACGGCGCCCGCACACAGAGCGCGTATCAGTACTGCCCTCTTCGTAGTCGATCCATGCCTCGGATCTCGGATCGAACCGGGCGACCTCACGACGGGACTGAGAATTGCGCGCCGCTGGCCGTTCGTCAAGGCCCCGTGCTCCGAGCGGATCATCTCCGGACCCTGCGTCGGGGCAACGAAGATCACCCTACTCCCCAACGAGAGCAGGGCAAGTCAGGCACTGCGGATACGCCGAAGGGCGACCACCCTTACGGGTGATCGCCCTTGGCTGAGGCCGTCAGGCGGCCTCAGAGGTGTTACTTGACCTCGACCGAGGCGCCAGCGGCCTTGAGGGCCTCAGCGGCCTTGTCAGCGGCTTCCTTGTTGGCCTTCTCCAGGACCGGCTTCGGGGTGCCGTCGACGAGGTCCTTGGCCTCCTTCAGACCCAGGGAGGTCAGCTCGCGCACGACCTTGATGACCTGGATCTTCTTGTCACCGGCGCCGGTGAGGATGACGTCGAACTCGTCCTTCTCCTCAACGGCGGCACCGGCGTCGCCACCACCGGCGGCCGGGGCGGCAACGGCGACGGCCGCGGCGGCGGTGACGTCGAACTTCTCCTCGAAGGCCTTCACGAACTCGGAGAGCTCGATGAGGGTCATCTCCTCGAACTGGGCGAGGAGGTCTTCCTGAGAGAGCTTCGCCATGATGGGCGATCCTTCCACTAATTCGGCAGGTGCCGGATGTATAGAGAGGCGGGCGTAACGGCCCGCTACGACCCACGCACTAGGCGGCGTAGATCAGTGCGCGAGCCGAATTACTCGGCACCGCCCTGCTCGGCGAGCTTGACGCGAAGGGCGTCCGCGGTGCGGACGAACTTCGACGGCAGCGCCTGGAAGAGCGAGGCAGCCTGGGACTGCTTGCCCTTGAACGCGCCGGCCAGCTTGCTGAGCAGAACCTCGCGGGACTCAAGGTCCGCAAGCTTCTTGATCTCATCGGCGGACAGCGCCTTGCCATCAAGGACACCGCCCTTGATGATGAGGTTCGGGTTCTCCTTGGCGAAGTCACGAAGACCCTTGGCCGACTCCACCGGGTCACCGGTGATGAAGGCGGCACCCGTCGGACCAGTGAACTGGTCGTCGAGCGAGGTGATCCCGGCGTTGTTAGCCGCAATCTTGGTCAGCGTGTTCTTCACCACGGCGTACTGGGCGTTCTCACCGAGCGAACGACGCAGCGTCTTGAGCTGCTTCACGGTGAGACCCCGGTACTCGGTCAGCACAACGGCGTTCGAGCTGCGGAACTTGTCCTCAAGCTCGGCTACGTCGGCAGCCTTGTCGGGCCTTGCCATAGAGCGTCGGCCTCCTTCCGGGTGATGAGGACCGCTCAGAAGGGGCTGACATACAAAACGCCCCGACGCAGGCGTCAGGGCGTAGCTCAACCGGATGTACATCCAGGAACGATTCCACAGTCACCTGCGCGGGTCGTCCGCAGTAGCGGATCCTTCGGCCACCACACCCTCTACGGGCGCAGCAACGACCAGCGGTCTTTGGCTTCTGTGGAAGCGTACGCGAAGCAATGCACACGGAGCAAATCCGCCCCCGGACCCGCCCCCGACGGGCCCGGGGCCGGCCCTCAGCCCTGGTCGGAACCCTTGGCGCCGAGGTCCACGACCTGGTCGGCCGGCGGGGCGGCGATGTCGACCGGCTGGTTGTAGTCCAGGAACTTCATCGTCATGTCCATGGGGCCCTTGGTCGCCTCGGCGCGGGTGCGGACCTGCTTGGTGTGGTCGCCCTCGTCGATCCACATGTCCATGTTCATGCTCTTGATGCCCTCGCCCTCCAGCTTCCGGATGGACTTCTCCTGGCGCTCCCTGGCTTCGGGGGCGAGGGTGGCGAGGGAGGCGCGCATCTGCTCGACGGTGACCGTGCCGGAGACGTGCCGGGTCCTCACCCCGTCGATGGTCTCCTCGCCGACCGTCTTGAGGTCCTTGGCGCCCAGCAGGTCGCCGGCGCGGTCGCCGGGGTTCTCGCCGGCGTTGGCCGACCCGGCGCCGAGGCCGTCCAGCTGCTTGGCGGCATCCGGATTCGCGCTCTTCACGTCGATCTTCAGGTACGCGCCCTCGGAGCCCATGTACATGACCCCGTCGACGAGACGGAGGTCCACCCCCGCCGCCTCGCCCTGAGCGGTCATCTTCATGGACATGGCCACGGACGGCTTGATGCGCAGGGAGACGTCCGCGTTGACCGGCCGGCCCTGCGCGGTGCCGGTCATCGTGTAGCGGAGCGAGGTGATCTCCTCGGACTTCTTCTTCGCCTTCTCCAGGTAGGTCGCCGGCGTGGCGTCCGCCGCGCCCCGGGCCGGCTTCCCGGCGGCCGGCGCGGCGGCGGAGGGCGTCGCGGCCGCCGCCTTGCCCCCGTCGTCCTTCTTGCCGCCCTCGCAGGCGGTCGTGGCGCCGCCCACGAGGAGTACGCCGGCCAGTGCGGCCATGGCGGTGTTCTTGCGGTGCACGAGCATGGAGTCCCCACCCCTGGTGTGATCGATCAACCGTCCGACCCTACGGTGCGGAGTCGGCAGAGGCGTACCGGATATCGGTCACGGGGGACGACGAAACGGGCCCCGCGCCCCCCCCGGGGGGGGGGGGGGGGGGCCGGCGGCCGGCCGTCGGCATCACCTTCAGGGCCACCTCGGGTTCCGCCCCGGGCCCCCGGTCCCGGTCCGCCGCCCGGCCC
>NZ_JBBDHD010000052.1:0-47807 GCF_044129415.1 Streptomyces racemochromogenes | reverse complement strand
CCCGCCCCCCCCCGGCGGGGTCGCAGCCGCCCCGCCCCGGGGGCGCGCGGCCCCCCGGCCCCCCCCCCCGCCCCCCGGGGGGGGGGGGCGCGGCCCGCCCCCCCCCCCGGCGGATCACCGGGTCTGCGTGGAGAGGCTCACGCCGCTGAAGTCCTGTGCGGCGGCGAGGCTGAAGTAGACCCAGCCGGACGGCGGGTTGTCGATCGTCAGGGTCTCGCCGTTGCCGGCGCCGGTGGACTTCGCCTGGTGGCTGCCGGTGGTGGCCCAGCTGCCGCCGCCGTAGTACAGGTCGGCGTTGCCGGTGCCGCCGCTGCTGGTGATGGTCAGTTGCCTGACCCCGGCCGGCAGGTACACGAAGTGGTAGCTGTAGTTCCCGGCGGTGGCCGCGAGGCCCTCCCGGCGGCAGTTCGGGTCGAACTGGCGCGGGTCGGCGGCGGTGCAGAGCGGGGTGGACGGGGCGTCCGGCAGCGGGCCGCAGCCGTCGGTCGCGCAGGTGGTCGTGAGCCAGGTGGCGAAGCCGGCGTCGTAGCGGGTGCCGATGGTCTGCTTCAGGAAGGCGCGGGCGCCGTTCCAGTCGCCCGCGCGGTACTTGCCGAGCACGGTCTCCATGTCGTCGCGGTGGGCCTGGAGCATGTACCGGACGGCGAGGAAGCCCCAGCGGTAGACCCGGTCGGAGGTGACGGCGGGGTCCTCGTCCTGGCCGTAGACGGTGTCGAACAGTTCGCTCAGCCTGTACGTCTTCCTGCCGGCCTCGGCGATCGCGTCGGTGTTGCGCTCGCCCCGGTAGCCGTAGGAGATGTTCTCGGCGATGCCCTCGACCCACCAGACGGTCGGGGTGGTCATGCCGGCCTCGAAGTCGCCCGCCATGTCGAAGCGGCCGTCGAGGTAGTGGGTGTACTCGTGGTTCAGGTTCCAGATCTGGAAGGAGGGCCGCAGCCAGTCGGCCTCGTGGGCGATGAAGCGGGCCTGGTTGCCGGCGGCGGCCGGGTCGCCCTCCTCGTACATGCCGCCGTTGTCGACGTCGATGTCGTAGATGGCCCAGGCGTACAGCGCGTACTGGCCGTGGTCGTCGAAGACGACGACCTCCAGGGCGGTGTTCAGGTCGCCGGGGAGCGCGCCCTTGTCGCCGATGATCCGGTGGAAGTACGCGTCCTCGTTGACCAGGCTGGTGCAGGTGCTCTCCAACTGGCCGGGGGACATGTCCTGGGCGCGGATCTTCAGGCCCGGGGTGCACGTGTGCTGGATCGGCAGGACCGCCGGCAGGATGCGGGCGCCCAGGTCGCAGAGGGCGTAGGCCGCGCAGTTGCCCTTGTCGTACTGGCGCGTGTACCAGCCGAGGTTCATGGTGATCGGACCGGTGGGGCCGGTGTTCGGGTAGCGGTTGATCAGGTCCTTCAGCAGTGGCCGGACCCGGTCCTTGAGCTCGGGGACGTCGAGGGCGTAGCCGAGGTAGCGGCCGACGTTGCTGACCACGTCCAGGCGGTTGAGCTGCGCGCCGTTGCGGGTGATGAAGCCGGCCCAGGTGTCGAGGAGGGACGGGTCCGCCTTCAGGGCGGCCCGCCAGCCGCGGTCGTCGTTCTTGGCCTTGAAGCCGTTCTGCACGACCCACTCGACGTGCTGCATGGCCAGGTCCATCCGGGCGGGCCAGGTGCCGTCGTAGCGGCCGAGCATCCACTTGACCACGCCGGCGTACCGGCCGGCCGTGTGGGTGCTGTCGATCAGGGTGACGGCCTCGTTGAAGATCTCGCCGTTGGCGTCGGTGACGTCCTTGCTGTGCGGGGAGGCGAAGAAGGCGTCCAGCGCCCCGCGGGCCGCGCCGTCCAGGGCCGTGCCGTAGTCGCCGACGACGTCGGCGTGGTTGTCCTGGACGTAGTAGCCGGCGCGCAGGAACAGCACGAGCTGACCGATGGCGGCGCTGTTGTCGCCCGTGTAGCCGGCGGAGGCGTCGCGCAGGGCGTTGGCGACGGTCACCATCTGGGGTTCGCGGAAGGCCTTGCGCGCGTCCTCCCCGGTGAGTTCGAACAGCGGGTAGGTACAGGTGATCGCGGGGAGCGCGGTGAGCTGCCGGACCAGCGCGGAGCCCGTGGCGTCGATCACGCCGGAGAGGTCCCCGCACGCGTCCCCGGCGGCGGCCGCCGCCGAGGACTGCCCCTTGCCCGTCCGGGCGACGGAAGCGGCGGCGGGGGCCGGGCCGGACTCCTCGGGGCTGTCCTGCGAGGAGATCCGCAAGCGGCTGCCGTCCCGCACCGCGTCGGGCGAGAGGGGCACCGGGATCGACCGCGGCGCCGACGCCGCGGGTCCCGCGGGACGCCGGCCGGCCGGAGCCGGGGCGCCGGCGGAGGCGGCCTGGCTCGGTGGTGCGAACAGGCCGAGCGCGAGGAAGACGGCCGCGCCGAGGGCGGGCAGTCGGCGCGCGCCGGCCTTCGATATCCGGGAGGGATGCATCGGTGGGGGCCTCCGGGGCCGTGGACCGCGTGCGGGGAAACACGCGGTGTTGACATGTGACATGTAAAATTGCACATGTCGCACCACTCCGGAAGTCTTCGCGCCGGACTATTTCGGCCACTCGGGTCGACGGAGTCGGGCGGCCCTCACCCGGACCGGGCGCCCCCCGGGTCGCCCAGGCGGACGGCCAGCGCGGCGATGTCGTCGTCGAGGGCCCCTCTGCTGTACCGCAGGAGGTCGTGGTGCAGGGCGGTGAGCAGGTCGCGGGGCGGCATCGGGGGCTGTCGGCGCATCCAGGCCGTGAGCGGGAAGAATTCCCCGTCGCGGGCCCGGGTCTCGGCGATCCCGTCGGTGTAGAGGAGCAGCAGGTCGCCGGGGGAGAAGGCGAAGGTGTCGACGGTGTAGTGGTCCCCGATCAGCGCCGCGAGGCTGAGCAGCGGTGAGGGGGAGGCGGGTTCGAGGACGCGGAGTCCGCCGCTGCCGAGCAGCAGGGGCGGGGGGTGCCCGCAGTTGAGGATGTCGATGCGCCGCCCGTCGTGCGGGATCTCGGCGAGGAGCGCCGTCGCGAACCGCTCCATCGGCTCGTTCGACGGGAAGGCCGCGTTGTAGCGGGTGCTGCTGGCGTCCAGCCGGCGCGCCACGTCCACCAGGTCGCGTTCGCCGTACGCCGCCTCGCGGAACGCGTTGACGATCGCCGCGGCGGACCCCACCGCGGGCAGGCCCTTGCCCCGCACGTCACCGATGAGCAGCCTGACCCCGAACGGCGTGTCGACGACCTCGTAGAAGTCCCCGCCGATGCGGGCCTCCGCCGCGGCCGCGAGGTACAGGGACTCGATCTCGACGTGCCGGAAGCGGCGGGGCAGCGGGCTCAGCACCACCTGCTGCGCCGCCTCGGCGACGAGCCGCACCTGGAAGAGGGTGCGCTCCCGCTGGAGCCGGAGGTGGCTGCCGTACGCGGCGGCCACGGTGACCGCGATGATCCCCGCGGCCGTCCACCACGTGCCCAGGTCCGGGAAGACCAGGCTGAGGCCGATCATCAGGCCGAGGCAGACCGTGCCGAGCAGGATGGTGGGGAGGACCGGCCACATCGCGGCGGCCAGGGCCGGCGCCGCCGGCAGGAGGCGGCTGAAGGCCATCTCCGGCGGAGTCGCGTAGGCCAGGGTGGCGATCACGGCGGTCAGGATGACCGGCGACAGCCGCACCAGGCTCCCCCGACCATAGCTCCGGCGGAGCCGCGGCCGTCCAGACTCGATCACATCCCACAGAATATCCGGGCAAGAGGGACATAGCTCCCTGGCGGGCGGCCCCGCCCAAGGCTATGGAACAGGTTCAGTGCGGCTCGCGGGGGCACCCGGGCCGCCGGACCGGCGGCCCGGCGCGCCACGGCCTCCGTCGCCCCGGTGGGCTGGAGGAATTCCGGCCGTTTTCCCGAGCGGGGCATGGAGGAGGCAAATGCGGCGCGCGCGCCGGGATGAATTCCAGGCCCGTGATCATCGGATCATCCCGCGACTACCTGGTTCGAGTGAAGGGGATCGGCGATCTCCTTTACCGGTCCGTGACCGCTGCTACTAATTTCCCTGCGCCCGGATCCGGGCCGCAATACCCCAATTTTCCAGGCCGCGCGCCCGGCGCTCCGGCCTGCCTCGGGAATGGAATCACCATGATGCGCACCGCCGTCCGCAACACGCTCGCTCTCGCCGCGCTCGCGCTGACCGCCGCCCTCCTGCCGGCCGGCCAGGCCGGGGCGGCGGGCACCGCCCAGCAGACCGCGCGGGTCCCCGGCCGGTACTGTCTCGCCAACGCCTGGGGGACCCCGAACATCTCCACCAAGCCGTGCGACCCCGCCGACCAGGGCCAGCACTGGACCGTCGCGGGCCACCAGATCTCCCTGACCAACGCGCGCGCCTACTGCCTGGCGAACACCTGGGGCGCCACGACGGTCTCGGTGAAGCCGTGCAACGCCAACGACCAGGGGCAGTACTGGAACGTCTCGGGCCAGCAGATCGCCCTCACCTTCGCCCCGGCCTACTGCTTCGCCGACGCCTGGGGCACCCCGAACGTCTCCACGAAGCCGTGCGACAACGCCGACCAGGGCCAGCACTGGGTGGTCTTCAACGACCAGATCAGCCTGGCGCTCGTCTGATCCCCCGTCCCGACGTGCCCGGAGCGGCCGCGACCGCCCCGGGCACGGCACCGGCTCAGGCCCCGGCGCGGGGTACCCGGAGTTTCGCCCAGGACGTGGGACCGGGCGTTCCGTCGGCGTCGGCCCCCTCGTAGCCGAGCCTGCGCTGCCAGGCCTGGTAGGAGGCGACGTCGCCCGAACCCCAGACGTCGGCGTCGGCCGTGCTCCGGTAGCGGTCGCAGCCGACGGCGACCAGCCGGTCGTGCATGGCGGCGATGACCGGGCTGCGCCGGCCGGCCGTGAAGAAGCCGGCACCCGGGAACGGCTCGAAGGCGGACGCGGGCGGTGTCCATCGCCAGGAGACCACGGCCGGGCCGCCGCGGGGGTCGTGGGGATCGGCGGTGGGCGGGCACAGCCCGTCCGGGAAGCGGGGGGCGAAGTAGCCGGTGACGTAGCTGCTGCGGCGGGGGTTGGAGTGCGACCAGACGCCGTTGCCCTGGCCGTGGTCGGCCGATCCGGCCTGGATGCTGTTGCCGCCCTTGGTGTACAGGGTGTCGGCGTCGAAGCCGGTGACGATCTCGGTGTGGGCGCCGTCGCCGAAATCCACCCAGGCGCCGACGGAGGGGTACTCGGACCACTGGTCGCGCGCCCGGGCCCACTCCGCGAAGGCGCTCACGTTGTCGACCTTGGGGACGATCGCGTCGAGTCCGGTGTCGTGGTACATGCACCAGTCGAAGATCACGCACCAGGGGACGCCGTTCTCGCCGAACTCCTCCCCCCAGCGTGTGTAGTTGTCCCAGCCGTCGCGGCTGTTCCAGCCTTCGTAGACCTGCTCGGGGACGGACATGAGGTGGTCGGTGAGCTGCCGCCACCGGGGTGTGCTCATGGGGTGCCTCCAGGCGTGACGGTGCCGCGCGTTTCCGGAGCCGTCAATTCCCGTGGAGGCTTCCCAGCTCAGGGCGGCCCGATGCCGCCCTGAGCTGGAGAAACGATTCGGCTGGCCGTGCTCAGGCCGCCCGGTGCCCGCCCGCGGCCAGGGCGGCCTTGACCGCCTGTGCCACGCGGGCCGCGTCCTCGGGACGGTTCACCACGTCCGTGTGGTTCATGTCGATGACGAGGACCTCACTGGCCGAATAGTGCTGGTGGACCCAGTCGTCGTAGCCGGACCACAGCGTCCGGTAGTACTCCACGAGGCTCTCGTCCTGCTCGAAGTCGCGGCCCCGCAGTCCGATGCGGTGCAGCACCGTCTCGAAGTCCGCCTTCAGGTAGACCATGAGGTCGGGCGCCTTGCGGTACGGCAGGCCGTCGATCTCGCGCATCATCTCGTCCAGCAGTCCCTCGTACACCTGCATCTCAAGGGAGCTGATCCGGCCCAGGTCGTGGTTGACCTTGGCGAAGTACCAGTCCTCGTAGATGGACCGGTCGAGGACGTTGTCCCCCTTCTTGTACGCCTGCTTGATCGAGGCGAACCGCGTCTGCAGGAAGTAGAGCTGGAGCAGGAAGGGGTAGCGCTTCGCCTGGATCTCCTCGGGGCTCGCCGTGTAGAAGAGCGGCAGGATCGGATTGTCTTCCACGCTCTCGTAGAAGACCTCGCTGCCCAGCTCCTTGGCGATCAGCTCGGCCACGGTCGTCTTGCCGATGCCGATCATGCCTCCGACGCAGATCACTGGCATACCTCACTTCTCCCTGGGGGTCTTTTCTTCGCGGGGCGGCCCGGATGGGCGCCCCGGGCCGGGACGCCCGTCGGCGGCCGCTCGTTTCCCCAGGATCTTCATGATCGGTGCCATGTGGTCCCCGCCGGGACCAAGGCCCCGACGCAGGTCGCTCTCCTCGACCTGCCGGACTGACCGTTCCGCAGTTGCCGTATTCAGCGACGAGCCACCGCCCCGTGGCCGCTCAGAAGCATAAGTCATGGTCCGCCCGGGTGGCGGCGCGTACGCCGGATGGCGGCGGGGCCGGCGGTACGGGTGGCGGTCCGGCGGGCCCGGCCCGAGGCTCGTGGACGGGGGAGACGACGAGGGAAGGGCGGTCGTCCATGCCGCAGGCCGACGAGGAGGGCCTCGACGTGCGCCCGGCCGGTGCCGCGGGCCCGTGCCGCACCGGAGCCGGGCGCCTGAGGACCGTGGTCGCCCGCACCGGCCTCGTTCCCGCGTTCCTGGTCCTCACGGTGATGATGGTGGCCCTGTGGCTCACGGGCATGCCGTTCCTGCAGGCCCTGACGGTTTCCACCGGGGTGAAGATCGCGCTGGTCCTCCTCGAACTCCGCCGCTCGGCGCGGCCGGAGTCCCGGGCGTGAGCGGTACACCGGTCCCCGGGCCGTGTCGACCGCCGGATGTCGTACGGATGTTCTAGGGTCGGTGTCATGAGTACGCAGCTCCCGGCCCTTGAGCCGCTCCTGTCGCAGATCGCCCGTCAGGACGCCGTGTGGCAGGCCGAGAAGGACCTGAAGGCGCTCGGCTCCGCAGGGGTCGACGGCCTGGTGGAGATACGGCGCGGCGGCCCGGGTGCGCTGCGCCGCCACGCCCTGCACGCGCTGGCGATGCTCGGCGCGGGGGACGCGCTGGACGACCGCGACCGGCGGGCGCTGGAGCGCCTCGTCCGGATCAAGCTGCTGGACGACCGGCCGCTGGACGAGCACCTTCCGTTCATCTGGTTCGCGGTGCCGGCGGCCACGTACGAGGGCGTCTTCGAGGCCCTGGGACTGCACGACCGCATTCCCGCGACCATGGCCATGGGCATGTCGGCGATGTACCACGACACGGCGGTGACGACCGGGCCGGACGGCGAGGAACGGACGGTCCACCGGATCTTCGTCACGCCGGAGTTCGCCGGGTGGCGGATGCTCTTCGGCGGACTGGTCTTCAAGGACGCGGAGGAGACGCTGGCCCGGATCAGCGCGCACTGCGGTCAGGCCCACTTCTACTTCCGCGACGCCTACGACGACGAGCACGGCTGGGCGATCGCCGAACGGGGCCGGGTGGTCCGCTCCTTCCACACCTACCGCGAGCCGGCGTGGACGGGCGACCCGATGCCGTGGGAGGCCCCCCAGACGGAGGACGAGCACGGGGGGCCGGGCCCGTACGAGCCGAACGCCTCGTGCGAGACCAACGCCAACGAGGTGGCGCGCGCCCTGACCGTCGACCCGGAGCAGATCGACGAGGACACCCCCATGACCGGTCACGGCTGGCTGGCCGTCACCGCCCCCGGCGTCGGCCACGGCCCGTTCCCCGGCGCCCTCGCCATCTGAGGGCACGGTACGGCCCGCTCCGCCGGGGGGTGCCCCCGGCGGAGCGGGCCGCGGGCGTCAGCCCTCGATGCGGTGCTGGGTCCAGAACGAGGTCAGGTCGGTGGCCGACGCCGCCTGGGCGGCGGCCTTGAACTCGGCCGTCGTGGAGACGCCGTACCAGTGCGCGGCGGCGTAGTCCTTGAGCAGCTTGGCCATCGCGCTGTCGCCGAGCTGGCGCCGCAGGTCGTGCAGGGCGCACTTGCCGTAGCCGTACACCACGGTCGAGTACCGGGAGGAGTTCGCGTCCCAGTAGGCCATCGAGTTGGTGATCTTCTCGCCGGAGGACGCCCACGAGACGCTGTTCCAGCAGTTCGTGCCCGTCTTGCCCAGGGCCAGGTCGGTGGCGTAGTCGGTGAACGCCTCGTCCAGCCAGGGGCTCGTGTACTCGTCGTCGCCGACGATGCCGTAGAACCACTGGTGGCCGATCTCGTGCGTGAGCGCCGTGGTGCTCACGAGGTCGAGGACGAAGCCGGGGTACTCCATGCCGCCGAACCAGTAGTTGTTGTCGATGACCGCGTCCAGCTCGCCGTACGGGTACGCGCCGAACCGCGCCGCGTGGGCGTCGACCGCGTTCTTCGCGGTGGTCAGCATCGACTGCGCGTCGCTCGCACTGATGCCGGACACGGAGTAGATGTTGATCGGCGTGCCGGCGGCCGAGGTCCCGGAGATCTTGGCGAACGGGCCGGCGCCCCAGGCGAAGTCGCGCACCTTGGAGGCGGTGGCCCTGGTGACCGTGCGGCCGCTGGTGCCGGGGGTGTCGGCCGAGGTGCCGGTGGCCGGTACCAGCAGGCCGCTGGGGTGGTCCAGGGTCACGTTGAAGTCGGAGGCGAGGGAGTAGAACGACTCGCCGTTGTTGGTGTACGGGTCCAGGTGCCAGCCCGCGCCGTCGCGGACGGCGAGCACCGGCAGGGCGTTGCCGATGTTGCTGAACGCGCCGTCGTGGCCGAAGCGGTCCGCGCCGCTGGGCACGGTGATCGACAGGTCGAAGCCGATCGTGGCGCTCTGGCCCTGGGTGAGCGGGGCCGGCAGGTCGATCTTCAGGGCGGTGCAGGCGACCGAGAGGGCGCCGGCGGTGCCGCCGGTGACGTGGGTGACGGCGATCGGCATGGCCTGGCAGGTGCCGTGGTAGTTGTCCCAGAGCCTCAGGTACAC
Organism: Streptomyces racemochromogenes; assembly: GCF_044129415.1. Classification (GTDB taxonomy): domain Bacteria; phylum Actinomycetota; class Actinomycetes; order Streptomycetales; family Streptomycetaceae; genus Streptomyces; species Streptomyces racemochromogenes_A. The sequence goes on along the minus strand of NZ_JBBDHD010000052.1, from coordinate 38,802 downwards.
CTCGCTCAGCGGGGTGGCGGAGGCGTTGGTGAACGACGCGGTCTCGTGGCCGGTCCACACGAAGCCGTTGGCGTCGCTGCTGAGGTCCACGGTGTACGAGGGTGCGGCCGGGGTGCGGGTGGAGTCCGTCGGCGGGACCGTGCCGCCGGAGGTGTCGAGGGCGACGTCGTCGAGGACGAAGCTGGTCTGGAGGCTGGAGTCCTCGGAACCGGTGAACGCGACCGTCACGGTCTGGCCGGCGAAGGCCGAGACGTCGAGGGACTTCTGGACGTAGCCCGTGTTCTTGTCGAGGTTCGAGTACGTCGCGAGCGTCGTACTGCCGATCTTCGCGGTCAGGGTGTCGTACTTGACCGACGTGGTGCGCTCGGCGGTGTCGATGTGCAGCCAGAAGGTGAGGGTGGCCGTGCTGCATCCGGAGGGGATCGTGACGCTCTGGGAGAGCGTGTCGGTGTGCGTGCCGCCGACGCCGTCCAGCCAGGCGAACCAGCTGCCGCCGTGGGCGCTCTGGCCGGTGCGGTTGGTGATCAGTCCGGACTGCGACGCGGTCCAGGGTGAACTGCCGTTCTCGAAGCCGCCGTTGGCGATGACCTGCGCGGGGGTGCAGGCGGCCGGCGCCGTGGCGGCGTGCGACCGGGCGGCGGTGTGCGACGGGGCGGCGGTGGCCGGCGCCGCGGGGAGCAGGGCGGCCGCGGCCAGCGCGGCGACGGTGCTCAGGATCGCGGCGAAGGCCTTGTGGGGGGTGGCTTTCACACGTAACTCCTTCTCGGCGGCCGGGATTCCGGCCTGCTGGTGAGACGTGCCTGTCCCCCGGTTCGGGGGACACCGACAGGCAGCCTCGCAGCGTTGACCGGAACATGCCATCCAGTGCGGGTAAAGGCGGGGTCTGTGAAATCTGCCATTCAAGATCTTGCCGTTTGTACACCCCCATGCCAGATTCGGCGCAGCACGTCCTGGGTCAACGGCGCGGCGCCGCGTGCCGGTGCCGCCACAACTGCGGGAAGAGGCCACCACCATGCCGGAACGACACGCCCCCGGGGACCGCCTCGCGGTCGAAAGACGGACCATCGAGGCGGTCCCGGACTCCGAGCGGCACGGTACGCCGCGCAGTCAGTTCACCCTCTGGTTCGGCGCCAACATGCAGATCACGGCCATCGTCGACGGCGCCCTGTCGGTCGTCTTCGGCGCCGACGCCCTGTGGGCGATACCCGCGCTGCTCCTCGGCAACCTGCTCGGCGGCATCGTCATGGCCCTGCACTCCGCCCAGGGCCCCCGGCTCGGCGTACCGCAGATGATCTCCAGCCGGGCGCAGTTCGGGGTGTTCGGCGCGGTACTGCCGTTGCTGCTGGTGATCCTCATGTACCTCGGCTTCGCCGCCACCGGCAGCGTACTGGCCGGCCAGGCGATGTCCGCGATGCTGCACGTCGGCACGAGCGCCGGGATCCTCGTCTTCGGGGCCCTGACCGCCGTCGTCGCCGTGACCGGCTACCGCCTGATCCACGTCGCGGGCCGCATCGCGACGGTCGTCGGCGCGCTCGGCCTCGGCTACCTGATGGTGCGGCTGTTCACGCAGTACGACGTCGGCGCGCACGTCGGCGGCAAGGGGTTCGACGCGGCGACCTTCCTGCTCGCCGTGGGGCTCGGAGCCGGATGGCAGCTCACCTTCGGCCCCTACGTCGCCGACTGCTCGCGCTACCTGCCCCGCGAGACCAGCACCCGTGCGACGTTCTGGTCGACCTTCGCCGGCTCCGTCATCGGATCCCAGTGGGCCATGACGCTGGGCGCGCTCACGGCGGCCGTCGCGGGCAAGGCCTTCCTGCCCGACCAGGTGGGCTTCCTCGGCGATCTGGCGGGCCCGGCGTTCCTCGCGTTCCTCGTGTACCTGGTGATCGTGGTCGGCAAGCTGACCGTCAACTGCCTCAACGCCTACGGCGGGTTCATGTCGATCCTGACCACCGTCACCGCCTTCGACCGCCGCTCGCGCGTCACGCCCGCCACGCGCGCCGCCTACATCGTCGGCTTCATCGCGGTGTCCATGGTCATCGCGCTGGCCGCCAGCGACGACTTCCTGAACAACTTCAAGAACTTCGTGCTGCTGCTCCTGGCCGTCTTCACACCGTGGAGCGCGATCAATCTGGTCGACTACTACCTGATCTCCCGCGAACGCGTGGACATCCCGGCCCTCTACGATCCGGACGGCCGCTACGGACGCTGGAACGCCGCGGCGCTGGGCTCCTACCTCATCGGCATCGCGGTCCAGGTCCCGTTCCTGGCCACCAAGCTGTACACGGGCGCGCTCACGAGGAAGCTGGACGGCGCGGACATCTCGTGGATCGTCGGCCTGCTGGCCACCTCGGCCCTGTACTGGCTCTGGGCCCGCCGCTCCGCCAACCCGCCCGACGAGACCGTCCACCCGGCCCTGCCCGAGCCCGCCGGGGTGCCGGCGCCCCCGGCCGCCTGACCGGCCGACGTCCCGATTTTCCCCGCATGGCTACCGTGGGGGGCGTGACGTCGAGCGAAGCGGAGTACCTGGACTGCCTGCGGGGTGAACGGCGCGCCTACGCGTGGGTGATGGAGCGGTACGGCGGGATGCCTCCGCAGGAGGCCGCCGAAGCCGCCGTGCGGTGCTACCCGTACGAGCCGGCGGACGACCCGTACCGCTGGCTGGTCTTCCACGAGGAGGCCTGGCACTGGGCCATGCAGGCCGTCCACGGCCACGACTACGTGGTGGAGCAGCCCGAACTGGTCCACCCCCCGGCCGACTACCGGGCCCTCGACTGATCCGCACCCGGTCTCCCGCCCTTGCGTCACTCTATCGAAATTCGATAGATTTCCATCGTGACTCGATGGAGGGATGGGCTGTGGGAAAGCTGACCGTAGGTGCGTTGCGTGCCGTTCTCGCGGTGGTGCTCGCCGGTACCGCCGGTGTCCAGGTGCTGATGGTGTGGGCGTTGTTCACCGACCCCGAGGACGGGGCCCTCCCGCTGACGCCACTGCGCGTGATCACCGTGCTGGGCATGGTGGCGGCCCAGGTCGCCCTGGTCTGCGTGTGGCGGCTGGTGGCGATGGTGCGCCGGGGGACCGTGTTCTCCCATGCCGCCTTCCGGTACGTGGACGGCGTGATCGGCGCGATCGTGGCGGCGTCCCTCCTGTGGTTCGCGGTCACGGTCCTCAACGCGCCGGGCCAGCGCGAGGATCCCGGCGTCACCGTCATCATGGGTGGCATCGGCCTGGCCATCCTGGGGGTCGCGCTCATCGTGCTGGTGCTGCGGATGCTGCTCGCCCAGGCCGTCGCGCGCGATGTCGAGGCGACGCGGATGCAGGCCGAGCTGGACGAGGTGATCTGATGCCGATCGCCGTCGACATCGACGTGATGCTGGCCCGGAGGAAGATGTCCGTGGGCGAACTCGCCGACCGCGTGGGGATCACGCCCGCCAATCTGGCGGTGCTCAAGAACGGCCGCGCCAAGGCGGTGCGCTTCGCGACCCTGGCCGCGCTCTGCGAGGTGCTCGAATGCCAGCCGGGCGACCTGCTCCGCTGGGAGGCGGGCGAGGCCCCGGAGGGGTGAACGGCGCGGAGCCCCTCGGCTGCGCCCGCCGGGCCGTCACGCCCTCCGGGTCCGCTCCCGGCGGAAATCGGTTGGCTCCCGCGCCGCATCCATGATCGGATGACCCGGCTATGGGAACTGTGGTGGCGGTGCGCCGGTATCCGGTGAAGTCCATGCTCGGCGAGGCGCTGACGAGCGTCCCGGTCACGGCGGAAGGCCTGGCCGGCGACCGGGCGTTCGCCGTCCTGGACGGGGCGGGCGCGGTCGGCAGCGCCAAGCACCCGCGCAAGTGGGGCGCCCTGCTGCACTGCCGGAGCCGGTCGGCCGGCCCGGGAGCGGTCCGGGTCGAGCTGCCCGGCGGCGCCGTGCTGCCGGCCGGGTCCGAGGAACTGGACGCGCGGCTGTCCACCCTGCTCGGCCGGGCGGTGACGGTATCGGCCGAACCCCCGGAGCACGGGCTCCTGGAACGCGCCGTCCCCGCCTACGAGGGCGGCCTCCCCGACGTCCTGCGCGACCGGGCGTCCGTGGACGCGACGGGGGAGGAGATCACCTCGGGACGGGTCGCCGCCGGGACCTTCCTCGACTTCGGCCGGGTCCACCTCGTCACCACCAACAGCCTCCACCGGCTCCGGCAGGCCCACCCCGCCGGGGACTTCGACCCGCGGCGCTTCCGGCCGAACCTGGTCGTCGGCCTCCCCGGCGGCCCGGGGTTCCCCGAGGACGCCTGGCAGGGCGGCACCACGCTGCGGATCGGCCCGGTCCTGTTCCGGGTCACCGTGCCCACCCCCCGCTGCGCCGTCCCGAACCTGGGCCACGGCGAACTGCCCCCGGACCCCGCAACCATGCGCACCGTGGCCCGCGAGCACCGCGTGCCGGTGCTCGACCTCGGCCGGCTGTCGTGCGTCGGCGTGTACCTGGAGGTACTGGAACCGGGAACGGTCCGGACCGGCGACGAGGTGACCGTCCACTCCGCCCCGTCCGGCGCCTGACGGGTCAGTCCGGGCGCGGGCCGATCACCGCGGTGCCGTCGTGCACCGTGATGGCCTGGGCCGGACACATGTCGGCGGCCTCCAGGACCCTTTCCTGCGCGGCGACCCGCTCCTCGCGCGGCCGGGCGCGCTCGTCCTCCAGCGCGAACACCTCGGGGGCCGTACCCGCGCAGATGCCCGACCCCATGCACAGCCCCGCGTCGACCCGTACGGTCCACGTCACGTCGCTCACCACCCGATCGGCATGACGCGCGGCCCGCGCACCAGCATCTCGGTCTTCCAGGTGACGTCCCCCGCGAGCTTCAGCCCGGGAAAGCGCGTCAGCAGCGCCCCCAGCGCCTCCTGGAGCTCCATCCGGGCCAGCGGGGCCCCCAGGCAGTGGTGCACGCCGTGGCCGAAACCGAGGTGCTGGTTCGCGGGGCGCCGGATGTCCAGAACGCCGGGGGCCGTGAAGCGCAACGCGTCGCGGTTGGCGGCGCCGGTCGCGACCAGCAGGGGTTCCCCGGCCCGCACCAGGGTGCCGCCCACCTCGACGTCCTCGGTGGCGTAGCGGGCCTGGCTCGCCCCGCTGCCCAGCGGCACGAACCGCAGCAGCTCCTCCACCGCCGCGGAGATCAGGGCGGGCTCCCGGCGCAGCAGCGCGAGCTGGTCCGGATGGTCCAGCAGGGTGAGGACGAAGTTGGGGATCTGGGAGGCCGTGGTCTCGTGCCCGGCCACCAGGACCGCCACGCACAGGTCGACGAGCTCCCGCTCGGAGAGACGGTCGCCGTCGGCCTCCCGGGCCTCGATGAGCGCCGTCATCAGGTCGTCCTGCGGGTCCCGGCGGTGCAGCTCGATCAGCCCGGCCATGTAGGCGCGCAGCTCCGCCTGGTTGGCCTCGAACTCCTCAGCCGTGAGCGAACTGGTCGACAGCGCCGCGTCGCTCCACACCCGGAACCGCGGCCGGTCCTCGACCGGCACGCCCAGCAGACGGCAGATCACGGCCACCGGCACGGGCAGCGCGAAGCGGTCGACGAGGTCGGCCGGCGGCCCGGCCGCCTCCAGCTCGTCGAGCAGGCCGGCGGTGAGCGCGCGCACCCGGGGGCGGAGCTTCTCCACCTGCCGGACGGTGAAGGCCCTGGCCACCAGCGACCGCAGCCGGGTGTGGTCGGGCGGATCCATGCCCAGGATGCCGCTGTCGACCTGGGCCTCGGACTGCCGGGGCTCGTCGTGCGCGGCGCTCTCCGCGCGGCTGAACCGGGCGTCGCCGAGCACCAGCCGGGCGTCCGCGTAGCGGGTGACCAGCCAGGCCGGTTCGCCGTACGGCATCTGCACGCGTAACAGCCCGGGCAGCTCGCGGACGCGCTCGTACTCGTCGGCGAGCGAGAGCCCCTCGGCGGTGTTGAAGGGGTAGGTGTGGGGGGTGGTGCCGGCGGTCGTCACTTCGGCCTCCTGTTGTAAGCAGCTGCTTACAACCTAGGACGGCCCACCCGGTCGGTCAACGACGCTTTGTGGCCGTTATCCTGACGGGCCTTCCGAGAGGACGACAGCGTGGACGAATCCCCCCGAGCACAGCCCGCGGAGCGCCCCCGCAACGCCGCCGCCACCCGCCTGCGGCTGCTCGAAGCCGCCGGCGAGCTGTTCGCCGAGCGGGGCTACGAACGCACCACGGTCCGGGCGATAGCCGAGCGCGCCGGTGTCAACCAGGCGCTCCTCTTCCGCTACTTCGGCTCCAAACACGGGCTGCTGACCGAGGTCGTGGCCCGGGGAAGCCTGGAGCAGCTGCGCGCGACCGCGCCGGAGGACCTCTTCGAGACCGCCCTGCGCTCGATGCTCACGCGCAGCGCGCCCGGAGCCGACCGCTCCCTGGAGGTGTACCTGAGGTCCGTCGGCCGGGGCGACGAGGCGACGGGGACCCTGCGGGAGCTGGGCGGCGAGTACCAGAAGGTACTGGCCGGCCTCGCCCCCTCCCAGGACGGCGCCCTGCGCGCCGACCTGGCCATGGCCTGGCTGCTCGGGATCGGCCTGATGCGCACCGTCGCCGCCCGCGAACCCCTGGCCAGCGCCGACCCGGAGACGGTGTGCCGACTGGTCCTGACCACCCTGGACCGCTTCTGGACCCTGCCTGCGCAGCCCCCGCCGGACGGGGACGGCAGCCCGGCCGGCCCTCCGGCGTCGCCGGGCACGGTCTCCCGCTGACCGCCGGTCCGAGCGGCGGGCGGCCCTCCGCTTGAGCCGCCCCGCGGCGGCCGCAGCCGGGCCGGCCCCCCTGCGGTCAGGCGGGGCGGGGGACGTACGCCAGGCCGTGGGCGCCGGGTTCGCCGAGCTTGGCGACGTCCAGCCGGGCCAGGCGCTCCAGGGTCTCCAGGTCGACGACGTCGACGGTCGAGGAGATGACGCAGGACACGTAGCCGAGCCGGCCGTCGGGGGAGGAGGTGATGGTGAGGGGGAACAGCCCCACCTCGACCTCGCCCAGCCGCTTGCGGGTGTCGGCGGCGAAGACCGTGAGGAGGCCCGGGGCGTGGCGTCCCAGCTGGGCCCCCGGGGCGGCCGTCATGCGCAGCTCACCGGCGAGGAGCCTGCCCGTCGACGTCAGGTGGACCGGCAGGACGACGTTGTCCGTGGGCAGGGTGTCGACGACGGACGCCGTCGCGGCGTCGATGACGCGGATGCCGGTGGCCGGCCGGCCCTCGGCACCGGCGGAGAAGTTGCCGTACGGTGCGGCGACGAAGGCGTGCGCCCCGTCGGCGGAGACGGCGAGCCCCTCACTGCCGGGGACCTCGACCTTCGCGGTGAGGACGCCCCGTTCGAGGTCCACGACGGACACGAACGGCGCCTCCTTGTTGGTGGCGTAACCCGTCCGCCCCGCCGGGTCGATCGCGAACCAGTGCGGGCCGGGCGCGTCCGTGTCGATCCTGCCGAGCGGACGGCGGGACGCGGTGTCGATGACGACGACACCGCCGGGCCGGTCCTCCCCGGCCTCCACGCTGACGTAGAGCCGCCCGCGCGCCGTGTCCAGGGCCAGGCCGTGCGGCCCGTGTTCGGGGGCCAGGTCGACGATCTCCACGATGCGGCGGCTGTCCGGATCGATGACGGCCAGCTCGGTGCGGCGGCCGCCGTTCGCGTGGTAGTAGCCCGAGTGGTAGGTCAGCGTGCACCACAGGAGCCGCTGCGTCGGGTCGTAGCACAACTCGTGCGGTTCGGCGGGGACGCGCACGTCACCGAGGTGCCGGTCGGATGCGGCGTCGAAGAACGAGACCGTCGGTCCGCTCTGGCTGACGACGGCGACCGCGTCGCCTTCCCGGCCGGTACGGGGGGACTGCTTGACGGGCTGCACAGGGGCTCCTTGAACTGGGTGGAGGGCGGATGCCGCGCGGCTTCGCGGGCAGGCACCACTCTCCGGTGCGGGCGGACCTGTGATCAATGCAAAGATCGGCACCTAGTCCTTGTCGCAAATGGAAAACCGCAGGTCCCGGAGGTGTTGGGGCGCCGTCCAGTGCCCGGCGGAGGGACCGCCGGGTGCATGCCGGCCGCAGGGGTGGGTACGACCCCTCCCGTACGGGGTGAGAGCGGGGCGGCCGAGGGAATCGAAAGCTGCAGGCGGTCGCGATGGACTGCGCCGATCCGGTACGGCTCGCGGAGTTCTACGCGGCCCTGCTCGGCGGCCGGGTGGTCCCGGACCCGGACGACCCCGACTGGGTCGAGGTGCACGGGTTCGAGGGGACACCGCTGGCCTGTCAGCGCGTGGACGGCTACCAGCCGCCCGAATGGCCCGGCCAGCGGCGTCCGCAGCAGCTCCACCTGGACTTCGACGTCGACGACCTCGACGCGGAGGAGAAGCGGGCGCTCGGCCTCGGCGCGACGGTGCTGGAACGCACGGACCGGCTCCGCCCGGACGCCGACTGGCGGGTCTACGCGGACCCGGCGGGCCACCCGTTCTGCCTCTGCCTCCACTGACCCGCCGTGCCACGGCCCGCAGGGCCTGGCGGGCGCCGTCGGCGAGGCGTTCGGGGTGGGCGTGGCCGTCCGTCGGCGCCGACCGGCGAGGGCGCGGCGTCGGCGGGGGCGCCGTACACGGCCGGCCGCGCGGGGCGGGCCGCCCCAGGGCCGGCCAGGCGGGCGCGGCCGCCGACCGGGCCGAGGACGACGTCGAACGGCTCCTCACCGGCCGGCCCGTCGCCGGCGGCGGACTTCGTCCGGGTGATCGGCGGCCCGGGCGGAGCGGGCGGCCGAGGGGCCCACGCGGCCGGCCGCCCCCGGGCGATCGGGCGGACGGCACCGGCTCCGCGAAGGCGCCTCCGCCCGTCGGTGCGCCGACCGTCCGGCCCGTCGCCGGCGGTGGCACGGGCGCAGGCGCCGGCCGAGGACCACCCGTGCAGCCGCGTCCGTCCCGCGGATCAGGCACTGTCCGGCCACCACGAAGCCGTCCCGCGCGGGCACGGCCCGGTCTCTGCGCCTCCTGGAACGTGCCACAGGCGTTCGGTCGGGCAGATCCCGCGCCGGCGGACCGCGGCCGCCCTCCCGTGCGAGTGAACCCGCGCCCGGCGGGCAGGCGCCGGTCGCGCGTGCCGTCCCGTGGCGAAGGGAGACGAACACACATGAGTCCGACCGTTCCCCGGGAACCCGAGACCCTCAAACGGCTCATCATCCACGAGGTGGCCCTCCTGCGGGCCGCCGCAGGCCGGTCGGCGGGCGTCCGGCCGCGTCCCGCCGCACCGGACGGGGCCGACGCCCCCACCGCCTGCGCCTGCGGGGGCAGCCCCGACCGCAGCCACTCCTGCGCGGACGGCGGCGAGGGACACGACCCCTGGGCGTGCGTCTGCGCCGCCCTCCCGGCCGTCCCCGTCTCGGCGGCACTGCTGGCCCCCGTCACCGGCGAGGACGGCCGGACCGAGGACTTCGTCATCCGGGCCGGCAACCACGTCCGGTCCGCCGCCTGGCTCGAAGCCCCCGACCAGCAGGTGGGCAGGCGGCTGCGCGAGGTCCGGCCCGGCGTCGACGGCACCGGGCTCCTCGACTCCCTCACGGAGGTCCTGCGCACCGGCCGCGCCCTGCGCGGTTTCCCCGTCGACTACACCGAGCGTCGGCCGGACGGCCTGCACCGCGCCAAGCTGCTCTACGACGCGGCGTCCTGCTCCGGCCAGGTGCTCGTGACCTGGCGCCCGGCCCACGACCCCGCGGAACTCATGTCGCTGGAGGCCCAGTACATCGCCACCATGGGCTGGGCCCGCTTCGACCTCCTCTCCGGCGAGACCACCTGGTCCGAGGGGCTCTGCGCCATCTTCCGCACGCCGCCCGGCCGGCCGATGAGCCTGCTCGGCCTGTGCGACGCGGTGCTGTTCGACGACGTACCGCGCTGGGGACGGCTCCTGCGGGCGCTCCTCGACGGGGAGGAGCCCCCGGGCTCCGACATCCGGTTCACCGTGAACGGCGACGTCCGCACGCTCCACGTCATCGGCCGGCCCGTCATCTCCACCGACGGCCTGCCCTGGGCCCTGCACCTGATCGCACGTGACCTCACCTCCGTGATCCACGGCAGGCAACGCCTCGCCGCCACCCGCCGCCAGACCGAGCGGCTGCGCGAGGAGGCCGCCGCCGAACACCGCGTCGCCTCCGCGCTGCGCGAAGCCCTGCTGCCGAGGCACTCCTCGGAGATCGCGCGGCTCGGATACGCCGTCGCCGCCGCGTACCTGCCCGTCGAGGAGGACGCCGCCGTCGGCGGCGACTGGTACAAGTGCCGCGCACTGCCCGACGGCCGCATCCTGCTGGCCATCGGCGACGCGTGCGGCCACGGGATCGCGGCGGTCGCCCGCATGGCGCAGCAGCGGCACGCCCTGGCCGGACTGGCCCACACCCCCGACAGCGACGCCGGGCAGCTGACGACCTGGCTCAACGAACTCGTGTGCGCGGACGCCTCCGCCGAGACCGCCACGGCGGTCATCGGCCACCTCGACCACGACCGGCGGCTGGTCTGGGCCTGCGCGGGACACCCGGCACCGCTCCTGCTGCACGGCGGCGCGGCCACCGCGCTCGACACCCGGCACCGGGGGCCGCTCCTGGGACTGCTGCCCGGCGAGACGTACGCGGTGGACGAGGTGGCGCTGGAACGGGGAGACCTCCTGCTGCTCTACACCGACGGACTGGTCGAGCGGCGCGGCGAGGACCTGGAGGACGGCATCGACGCCCTGCGCGCAATCCTCGCGGACTGCGCGGGCCGCGACGCCCGCCAGACCCTCGACGCGGTGGTCGCCCACTACGCCGACGACAGCCTGGAGGACGACACCTGCCTGGTGGCGGTCGAAGTCCTCTGAAAGCCGCGCGAAAAGGTGACGTGAACTGTCGCCTTTGGCATGCACCGTAGAGGCATGGACCACGACACCACCACCCCGCAGCCCTCGCCGCGGACCCCGCTCGCCGGCCGGATCGCGCTCGTCGCGGGGGCCACCCGCGGCGCCGGACGCGCCCTCGCCGTCGAACTCGGCCGCGCCGGAGCCACCGTCTACGTCACCGGCCGCACCACCCGCGAGCACGTCAGCGAGGTCGGACGGGCCACGGAGACCATCGAGGAGACCGCGGAACTCGTCACGGCGGCCGGCGGCGCCGGCATCGCCGTCCCCACCGACCACCTGGACGAGGAGCGCGTACGGGCCCTCGTCGGCCGCGTCGACCGCGAGCAGGGGCGCCTCGACATCCTCGTCAACGACCTCTGGGGCGGCGAACACCTCACCGCGGGCTCCGTGTTCGGCAGGAAGACCTGGGAGACACCGCTCGCCGACGGACTGCGCATCCTGGAACTCGGGGTGCGCTCGCACGTGATCACCGCGGCCCTCGCCCTCCCGCTCCTGATCCGCTCGGACGCTCCGCTGCACGTGGAGGTCACCGACGGCACGGCCCGCTCCAACCGCAGGTACCGCGAGAACCTCTACTACGACCTCGCGAAGACCGCCCCCCTCCGGATCGCCTTCGGCCTGGGCCGGGAACTCGCCGAGTACGGCGGCACGGCCGTCGCCGTCACCCCCGGCTTCCTGCGCTCGGAGCAGATGCTCGCCCACTTCGGCGTCACGGAGGACAACTGGCGCGACGCCATCGCCCGGGTACCCGACTTCGCCATCGCCGAGTCCCCCCACTACCTCGCCCGGGGGGTCGCCGCGCTCGCCGCCGACCCGGACCGGGCGGCCCGCTGGAACGGCAGGTCCACCTCCAGCGGGGAACTCGCCAGGGTCTATGGCGTACGGGACGTGGACGGCAGCCGCCCGGACGCCTGGGCGTACCTGGAGGACGTCAGGTACGCCGGGAAGGAGGGATCGGCCGACGACTACCGCTGATCCTCCGGCGCCGCCCCGTACAGGGCGGCGAGGGCCTGCGCCTGCTCCCGGAAGAGGGCGCGCAGGCCCTGCGGGGACAGCACCTCCGCGTCCGCGCCCAGGCGGCTCAGCTGGTCGAACGCGACCTCCTGCGACTCCACCGGCAGCTCGACGGTGACGCGCCCGGCGGCATCCGGCGCGGACGCGGACGCCAGCGCCTCGGCCACGCCCGCCGGATCCGCGACGGCGGGCAGGCGCCGCAGCCCCCGCTCCGTCAGCCGGACGGTGACGGTCGCGCGCAGCAGCGCCCGGGCGAACTCGGCGGCGCGGTCCCGCCAGTGCGCCGCCAGGTCGAACGACGGGTCACGGACGAAGGTTCCGCCGCCGGGGGCGTCCGACAGGGCCGCGATGCGGTCGACGCGGTAGGTGCGCCACGCACCGGCCCGGCCCGGCCGCTCCTGCGGGACCCGGCCGACGACGTACCACACCCCCGCCTTCAGGACGAGCCCGTACGGCTCCAGGGGGCGGACCACCCTGCTGGGCGCGGCCCCGTCCCGGCCGGGCCGCGCGTACACCAGCTCGACCGTGCGGTCGGCCCACACCGCGCGGGCCAGCTCCGGCAGCGCCTCCGGTGCGGAAGGCTCGCGGAACCAGGCCGGGGCGTCGAGGTGGAAGCGCCGCACGCTCGACTCGGCCGCCGCCCGCAGCGAGGGCAGCAGGGTGGCCGACAGCTTCAGCCGGGCCGTGTCCGCCGGACCCGCCAGCCCGAGGTCGCGCAGGGCCCCTGGCAGACCGGAGAGGTAGAGCGTCTCCGCCTCGCTCGGATGCAGCGTCGTCAGCCGGGTCCGGTGGCCCGGCGCGAGGTGGTAGCCGCCCGTACGCCCGCGCTCGGCCCGGACGGGGACGCCCGCCTCCTGCAGGGCCTGGGCGTCGCGGATGACCGTACGCTCGGAGACGTCCAGCTCCCGCGCCAGGGCGGCGGCGGTCAGGCCGGGGCTCGACTGGACGAGGAGCGCCATGCGGATCAGGCGGGCGGCACGCATGCCCCCATGATCCCGCCCCGCGGACGGTGCCCGCACGGCCGACCGCCGGTCAGTGGTGGTCGGGGCGCAGGCGCGCGGCGGCCGCGGCGACGAAGTCGGCGGTCGCCTCCTTGGCCGCGCGCCGCAGGGCGTCCAGTTCGCCGCGGGTGGTGGCGTTGCGCAGGGCGTAGGTGGCGTCGGCCGCCCGCTGGGCGGGAGCGGCCAGCTCGGGGACCAGCACCTGGAGGCGGACGTGGGGGGCCGTGACCGCCGCCCGGGTGTCATAGGACTTGGTCTCGGCCTCCAGCCGGTGCTCGGCCCCGGCCTCACCGAGGGCCAGGCGCTCCCGGTGGAAGATGGCCGAGCGGTGCGCGTCCAGGGCCGCGGCGAAGTCCGTCACCGCCCCGAGCTGGTCCTGGCGATGGGTGTCGGCCCGCTGCTCGGCGCGCGCGGTCCGGGCGGCCCGCTGCTGGAGGGCCCCCGCGGTGAGGGCGCCGGCCAAGGTGCCGAGTACGGCGATGATCGAAGACCACATGTCGGGTCGGCTCCGTCCTCACTACGGTGCGCCGCTACGGCAGTCGGGCCACTGTAGATCAGGGCGCGTCCGCTCCCGGACACCGGGGGGAAGGCCGTGGCCCGAGCAGAACCTGCGTGGCGCGTTCCGGGTGGTGTCGGCGTACACGCGGTCGCCGCGCCCCGCCCGGTCCCCGCGCGGCCGGCGGCGTGGCGGAGCGGTCACGGCATCCGCGGCCTGGCGGCACGCTCGGCCGGATCGTAGTCCGGCCCGACGCCTTCGATCAGCAGCACGTCGCCCTCGATGTGGTCGTTCCGCAGGGGCAGGACGGCCCGGTAGGCCGCAGAGCGGTACCAGGCGCGGGCGGCGGCCAGGTCGGGAAACTCGATCAGCACCATGCTGCCGGGCCACTTCCCCTCCACGATGTCGGCCGGCGGGCCGTGGATGACGAAGCGGCCGGTGAAGGGTTCGAGGGTCATGGGGATGCGCCGCAGGTACGCGATGACGTCGGGGTGGTCGCGGCGGTCGCGGAGATGGGCGAAGCCGTAAGCGGGCACGCGGGCTCCCGGGTTCGAGGCTTGAGGGCTGAGGGCGATGCCGAACGTAGCCGGGGTGGCCGGTGGGGCGCGATGACCCCGGAGGTGATGACACCGCCGTGCGCGTCCTGCTTCCGCGACTCGGCCCTGTCCGTGGGAGCGGCCGCCGGGTGCCGGTCCTGGTCGTGGTCCTGGACGAGACCGCTGGGGGAGTGGCGGGATCGGCGAAGGCCGGGGGTCCGCCCGCCCGGCCGTGTACGGAACGGTTGCCGGTGGCGTCGTCCGTGCGGCGGCCCGGGCCGCCGTGGGCGCCGGTTCGTGGGCCTGGGGTTCAGCGGCCGGTCAGGGCGAGGGACGCGGCGGCGTCCAGGACGCCCAGGTGGTGGAGGTGGAGCGTGGGCTCGGAGTCGGTGCCCGGGGGCCGCTCCAGGGCCACCGCCGCCGCGTGCTCCGGCCCCACCGGCACGTCCCGGACGGCCCAGCCGGGCGGCCGGGCGGGTGCCCCGACACCCGGGTCTCCGAGGTAGTCCAGGCCCGGGCTGCGGCCCACCCCCGTACCGAGCCCCTTGAGGTAGGCCTCCTTGCGGGCCCACAGCCGGGCGAAGACCGCCGGCCGCAGCGCGGGCTGCGCGGCACGGATCGTCCGCCGTTCGGCAGGGTGCAGGGACTCGCCCACGGTGGCCGCCTTGTGCGGCGGCGGCAGCGCCTCCACGTCCACGCCGACCGGCCGCCCGGCCACCCCGATCAGCACCAGTCCGCCCGTGTGCGACAGCGAGAAGTGCGGTGCGCCGGGACCGGCCAGGGCCGGGCGCCCGTGGGGGCCGCCGCAGCAGGGACACGGCCGGCGCACGAACCCCAACTCCGCCGGAGCGACGCCCTCGTAGGCGCAGAGCACCCGCCGCAGCGCCAGGTGCGCGGCCACGTAACGGCTCCGGTCGACCGGGTACACGAAGGCGGCGACCCGCGCCCGCTCCTCCGCGTCCAGCGGGGACCGGTCGAGGACCACCGACCGCAGCCCGGAATCCGGGACGTGGAACAGCCACAGGTCCACGGAACCGCCGGCCGGCCGGGACCGCGGCCCCGGCCAGGGGGCGGGCGGCCAGCCGGGCGGCGGGCAGGACAGCTCCAGGTGGGACAGCACGCAACACTCCGGTGGGTTCGGCGGCCAACTGCTGCCCCGGCACGATAACCCAGCCCGGAAACGGGAATTGATGGCCGGATATCGGCCGCCCTCTTCCCCGCCGGACCTGCCCGTCGCCTTCCGCGCCACGGGAATAGGGAAATTCGGCTGCGTGAAAAGGCCGAAATTCGGTGCGTTTCCCGGCCGACGGCCCGCGCACGGCGGCATGTGCCTCGGCCAAGGTCCAGTACATTCTGGCTCAAATCCATTGGATCGGGCCCAAGTTCCCACGGCACATCCCTTACGATCTTGGTCACGCAGGGACATTCCGGCGTCGTACCGCCGGATGACCAGAGGCGGTTCCACGAAGGAAGAGGGAAACGCAATGGTGTTCACCGCCGGAATGGCGCGGGGCCCGGTACCGCCCGCCGACACGTCCACCCCCGAACTCGAAACCCTGTTGCGCCACGCCGCCGAGGCCCGGGCGGGCACCGCGCGGGCCGTCCTCGTCCGGGGCCCCGCCGGAATCGGCAGGACCCGCCTCCTGGCCCTCGCCCGGCAGCGGCTGGCGGCCGCCGGCTGCACCGTCCGGCACGCCGCCGGCCCCCCGCACGGCCCGGCCCCCACCCGTACGGTGGACGCCCTGCTGCCGCCCCCGCCAGGCCGCCCGGCCGGCCCAACCCCCCGGGACCCGCACCACGACCGGCACGTCCTCCACCGCCGCGCCCTGGACCTGCTCGCCGCCGGACCCCTGGCCCTGGTGATCGACGACGCCCAGTGGTGCGACGAAGCCTCCCTGCGCTGCGCCGACTTCATCCTGCGCCACACCGCCGACCGGCCCCTCCTGCTGGTCCTCGCCCAGCGCACGGACGCCCCCGGCCCCGGAACCCCCGTCCTCGCCGAGATCCTCGCCCAGGGCCGCTGCGCCCCGCTGGAACCCGCCCCGCTCACCGAGGCCGGCATCGCGCACATGGCCGCCCGTATCTCCGGAGCACCCGCGGACCAGCGCTTCGTGCGGCGCTGTGCCGAACTCACCGGCGGCAACCCGCAGCTCCTGGACCGGCTGTTCACCGCCCTGCGCACCCTCGGCATCCCGCCCGACGCCGCCGCCGTGCACCAGCTGGGCACCGTCCACCAGAGCGTGCTGACCTCACGCGTCCCCGAACTGCTGGCCGCGGGCCCGCGCCGCGCCCGACAGGTGGCCACCGCCCTGGCGGTGCTCGGCCGGGCCGCCCCCGACCTGCTCGCCGCGCTCTGCGGACTGGACCCCGGCGCCGTGGACTGCGCGCTGAAGTCGCTGCGCCGGACCGGGGCCGTGCTGCCGGGCTCCCCGGGCTCCCCGCCCCGCATGTGCGAGGGCGTGCGCGGTGCGGTGCTCGCCGCCCTGCCCGGGCCCGAACTGCGGGACCTGCGGGTGCGCGCCGCCCGCGTCCTCAGTGACGCCGGGCGGCCCGCCCCCGAGGTCGCCGAACAACTCGCCCCGCTGGACCGGATCGACGAACCGTGGATGTTCGCCGTGCTGCGCGACGCCGCCGCCGAGGCCCCCACCCGGGCGACCGTCAGAGCCGCCGGCCGCTGGCTGCGCGGTGACGCGGGCCGCGGCCTCGGCGCCGCCGAACGCGGCGGCCTGCACGTGGAACTGGCCCGCGCCGCCAGCCGTACCGTCGTCACCCCCGCGCACGCCCTCTGGCACCTGCGCCAGGCCCTGGCCCTCACCCCCGACCCCCGCGGGCAGGCCCCCGTCGCCGTGCAGTACGCCATGATGGCGCTCGGCACCCGCCGGGCACCCGAGGGCCTGCGGTTACTGGAGCGGGTGCTGGACGGCCTGACCGGCCCCCCGGACGACGGGGGCGACCCCGCCGACCGGGACCTGCGCACGACCGTCGAATCCGCCCTGCTGGCCACCGCCGTCAACGACCGGACGGCGCTGCCCGCGGCCCGCACCCGGGCCGCCGCCCTGCCCGTACCCACCGGGCACGGCCCGGCCGACCGCCGCCTGCTCGCCGCCCTCAGCGCCTTCGCCGCCCTGGACGGCGGATCCGCGGCCCGGGCCGCCGCCCTCGCCCGCCAGGCCCTGCGCGCCGACGAACCCGGCACCGCCGGCTGGGGGGTGTTCTGCTCCTCCGCCGTCCTCACGCTCGCCGACTGCGTGGACGAGGCCGTCGCCGCCCTGGACCGGGTCCTGTCACCGGCCACCGGACACCCGCCGCTGTGGCCCCGGCGCGCCGCGCTGGCCGGCCGCTCCCTGATCCTCCACGGCATCGGCGACGTCCCCGCCGCCGCGCGGGACGCCTGGGCCGCCACCGAGGTCTCCGGCCCGGCCGGGGCCCCGCCCCTCGCCCACCTCGCCCTGAGCGCCGTACTGCTCTCCCAGGGCGAGGCCGCCCGGGCCGGCGCCGTCCTCGACGGACTCGCCCGCACCGCCGGCCACCTGGACCGCAGCGTCTGGGAATGGCACCTCTACCTGTACACCGCGGGGCGGGTCCGCCGGGAACGGGGCGACCTCGAAGGGGCGCTGGAGCTGTGGCGGCGCTGCGGGCGCAGCCAGGAGGACGCGGGCATCGCCAACCCGGTCCTCGCCCCGTGGTGGCTGCCGACCGCGACGACCCTGGCCCGCCTCGGCCGGGGCGCCGAGGCCTCCCGGCTCGTGGAGGCCGCCCGGGAGAGGGCCCGCGGCTGGGGCACGCCGCGCGCCCTGGGGCTGGGGCTGGTCGCGGCGGCCTCCGTCGTCGGGGGCCGGGCCCGTACGGAGCTGCTGGCCGAGGCCGTGGACACCCTGGCCGGCTCTCCGGCCCGGCTGGAACTCGCGCGGGCCGAGTACCAGCTGGGCCGGGAGCTGCTCGCCCTGGGGGACGCCCGCGGGGCGCGCGGCCACCTGCGCCAGGCCATCGAGCTCTCCACCCGCTGCGGTTCCCACGCGCTGACCGCGACCGCGCGCGACGCGCTGGTGACCGCGGGCGGGCGGATGCCGCAGCTGGCCGTCGCCCCCGTGGACTCCCTGACCCCCAGCGAGCGCCGGATCGCCACCCTGGCGCAGCGCGGCCACAGCAACAAGAAGATCGCGGAGGCGCTGTTCATCACTCCGCGCACGGTGGAGATGCACCTGACCAACGTGTACCGCAAGCTCGACGTCCGGGGCCGTGGCGACCTGCCGCGCGGCCTCGCCCCCCACCCCCGCCCCACCGTCCTCCCACCCGCGGCCCGCCCGCCCGAACCGGTGCGGGCCGCACCCCAGGGCCCGCCATAACCGGCCCCGGCCCCGGCCCCGGCCCCGGCCCCGGCCCCGGCCCCGGCCCCGGCCTCGGGCCGGAGACCGGGTCACCGCGCGGCCCGCCATGGGCGCCGTACGCACCGGCGGCCCGCCGCCCGGGGGCGGCGGCGGAGCCCCTTCACACGACATCCAGGAGGACGGACAGCCATGCCACGGACGACAGCCGCCCCGCCGGGCCCGCCCCCCGGATGCTCCTGCCCGGCGGCGCCCGTCGGGCGCGACGCCGAACACCGGCTGCTGCGCGGCCTGCTGGCCGACCTCCGCCGGGGCCGGCCCGCGCTCGTCGAGGTCCACGGACCGCCCGGCATCGGACGCAGCACGCTGCTCGACCACGCCGCCGCCCTCGCCGCCGACGCCGGGGTACGGGTCGCCGTCGCGGCCGCCTCACCCGAGGAGACCTGCCTGCCCCACGGGATCACCGCCCAGCTCCACAGCCAGCTGCACTCAGGGACCACGCCTCCCCCCGGGCGGCCCGACGCGCTGTGCGCCGCCTTCCTGGCCGACGCCCGCAGCCACCCGTTCCTGCTCGTCGTCGACGACCTCCAATGGGCCGACCCCCCGTCCCTGCGCTGGCTCCAGGCCCTGGCCCGGCGGCTGACCGGGGTGCCGCTGATGCTGCTCACGTCCCGCAACAGCGCCGCCCGCCCGGAACCGTACGACCGGATCGACCCCTGCCCGCTGGCCGGCGGGCGCACGGTGGCCCGGCACGTACTGGACCTGCCCCCGCTGCCCGCCGAAGCCGTGCACCAGGTCCTCGCCGGCACCTGGCCGGGCTCCGTCGACCCCGTCTTCCAGCAGCAGGCCGCCCGCTGCCTCGACGGCAACCCCGCCCTGCTGCGGTCGGTCGTCTCCCGCTTCGTACGCCACGGCTGGACCCCGCGGACGGCCCACCTCACCCACCTCGCGGAGAGCGCGGCCGAGGCCGTCAGGGAGCGCACCGTACGCACCCTGCCCCTGCTGCCCGGCGAACTCGTCGGCGTGCTGCGCGCGATGGCGGTCGCCGGACCCGACGGCACGCCCGGGCTGATCGACGCCCTGGCCGCCGGCCCCCGTACCCCGGGCACCGCCCGGGCCCTGACCCTGCTGGCCGGCACCGGCCTGCTCGCCGACGGCCCCCGGCCCGCCCTGCGCAGCGAAGCCGCCGCCCGCGCCGTCCTGGCCGAACTCGGCACCGAGCAGCGGGAGGAACTGCACGCCCGGGCGGCCGCCTGGGCCCACCGCGCGGCCCTCCCGGACCGGTCCGTGGCCCGGATGCTGCTGGACTCCGGCCGGATCGGCGCCCCCTGGGCGGTGGCGGCCCTGCGCCGCCGGGCCGACGAACACCGCGCGTCCGGCCGCCACGCCCAGGCCGCCCGGCTGCTGGAACGGGCCCTGCGCGAGCCGGTGCCGGAAGCCCTGCGGGTCCGGCTGCTGACCGAGCTGGGCACCGCCACGCTTCCCACCGGAGCGGAGGCCGCGAGCCGCCACCTCTACCGTGCCCTCGACCCCCCGGCGGGCGGGGCCGGTTCCGCGCCCGCCGACGCCGCCACCGTCCGGGCCCGGCTGCGGGCGGCGGAACTCCTCGTCGCCCGGGGAGACGTGCGGACCCCCGCCGCCCGCATCGCCCGGGCCGTCGCCGAGGCGGCGCCGGGCACCGCCGAGCACTCCGGACTGCGGGCCCTCTACTGGATGGCCGAGGACGGCCGACCCGACCCCGAGGACGGATGCGGGCCGCCGCTGCCCGACACGTGGCCCGCCCGGCCGGAGCAGGCCGCCGAGGCCGCCGTGGCCGCCTGGCGGACCGCGCAGCGGGGCCTGGACATCGCGCGCGCCCGCGGGCTCGCCCGGGCCGCCCTGGCCCCGGAGGTCCGCGCGCACGTCCCGCCGGCCGTCCGGGCGGCCGCGGCGCACGCGCTGGTCCTGAGCGGGGACACGCGGGAGGCGCGCAGCGCCCTCGACGAGGTCCTGGTGTGCGCCCGGCGGCGCGACGCCCGGCCGGTCGCCGGCGCGGCCCTGCTCGTCACCTGCGTCGCTGAGCTGTGGGGCGGGCGCGACGCCGCCGCCTCGGAGGCCCTGGACCGGTGCGAGGAGGTCATGCCGGGCCGCTCCTGGCACCCGCTCATGGCGCCCGGCCCCCTGGCCCTGCGGGCCCTGCTGGACCTGCGCCGGGGAGACGCCGACGCCGCCGCGCGGATCCTGGACACCCGGCTGCCGCCCGTCGCCGAGGGCGGTCTGGCCTGGGCCTACCTCCTCTACGCGCGCGGCAGGGTCCGGCTCGCGGCCGGTGACCGCGACGGGGCCCTCGCCGACCTGCTGGAGTGCGGTCGCCGGCTGCTGGCCCGGCAGGCGGCCAATCCCGCCCTGCTGCCCTGGCGTTCGGCCGCCGCGCGAACCCGCGACCCCGAAGACCCGCTGGCGGTGCGGTTGCTGGCGGAGGAGCGCCGCCGGGCCGTGCTGTGGGGCTCGCCCCTCGCGCTGGCCACGGCACTGGCCCCGGCGCCGGGTGGCGCCGCCCCGCCCGGCGCGGTGGCACGGGCCCGGGGGCGTGCGGCCGGCTGGCAGTACCGGCAGGCACTGGTGGCCCTCGGCACGGCGCCCTTCTCGGGCCACCTCACGGTCGACTCCCTCCTGGACGACGACCGCACCCCCGCCGACCACCCCACCCCGTCCCCGACCGCCAAGGGCCCGGCCGCACCGAACGCGGCCGCCCTGGCCCGGGCCGCCATGGGCCCGGACGTACCGGATGCGGCCGCCCTGGCCCGGGCCGCCATGGGCCCGGACGTACCGGATGCGGCCGCCCCGGCCCGGGCCGCCATGGGCCCGGACGTACCGGATGCGGCCGCACCCGCCCTGCCCGCTCCGGCCTCGACCGCTCCGGCCTCGACCGCTCCGGACGCGACCGGGCTGGCCCCGGCCGCCATGGGCCCGGGCCTACCGGTCACGGGCGTACCGGCCCCCACCGCCACGGGCCCGGCCCCGCACCCGACGCCGGACACGGCACCCGCCACCCGTCCGGCCCGGCACCGCACCCACCGGCCCACCGCCCCGGGGCGTGCCGCCCCCCAGGACCCCCACCGCGTTCCGGCTCCGGCCGGGTCAGGGGCTCGCGCGGGACATCCGACGCCGGCCGCGCCACCGGCTGGGGCGGCCCGTCCGGCACGGACCGGACATGCGCCTCCGCCGAACCACGAGGCCCGGCCGGGGCTTGTACCCCCGCCCGGATACACCGCTCCGGCGGGGCACGAGGCTTCGGCCGGACCAGTGGCTGGGGCGACCCGTCCGGCTCCGGCGGGGTATCCGCCGTCGGCCCCCTACGGGGCGCCGGGCGGGGCCGCGGTCTCGGCGGGGCACGAGGCTCCGGCCGTATCAGCCGGGGAGGCGGAGTACCCGGTCGCAGGGGGACATGTGATTCGGGCGGCCCATACGGCCCCGGGCGGGTACGTGGCTCGGGCGGCACATCAGGCTGTGGCCGGATCCACGCCCCCGGCCGGAGAAGTGGCCGGCCCGGGGCACGCCCCTCCGAACGGACCCGCGGCCCTGGCGGGGTACGACGTTCCGGCCGGGTCCGCCGGAGGGGCTGGATATCCGGCCCGGGTGGGCCACGTGGGTTCGGCGGGGCAGGCGGCAGCGGACGGGCGCGCGGTCCTGGCGGGGTACGACGTTCCCGGCGGGTTCGCCGACGGGGCGGGGCATCCGGCCCGGGCGGGACATGTGGCCGGGCCGGGGCAGGCGGCTCCGGACGGGCACGCGGCCCTGGCGGCGTATGGCGCTCCGGCCGGGTCCGCCGGCGGGGCGGGGTATCCGGCTCCGGCGGGATACGCGGACCGTCCGGGGCAGCCGGCTCCGGCCAGGAACCCCGCTCCTGCCGGGCAGGCGGGCGCGGCCGGACGTACCGGGCCGGCCGCCGGCGGAGCGGTGGCGCTGACCGCGGCCGAGTCCCGCGTCGCGGCGCTCGCCGCCGGGGGCCTGCCGAACCGGGCCATCGCCGAGGAACTCGCCGTCACCCCCCGAACCGTGGAACAGCACCTCACCAAGGCCTACCGCAAGCTCGGCATCCGCGGACGCCCACAACTGGCCGCGGCACTCGAACGAACGGCGACGGAGGAACCGACATGACCACCCTGCTCCACCGGACGCAGGAACTCGACCTGCTCACAGCGGCGTTGGACGCCACGGCCCGCGGGACGGGGGTGGGGGCGGGAGGCGGGTCGCTGACGGTGGTGACCGGGGGCATCGGCATGGGCAAGACCGCCCTGCTGAGGGCCCTGCCGGAGCTCGCCGAACGCCGGGGCGTGCGCGTCCTCACGGCCAGCGGGGCCCCGCACGAACAGGCCTTCGGCTACGGCGTGCTCAGCCAGCTCCTGACCCCGCTGCTGCCCGCCGAAGGGTCCCCCGTCACCCCGCCCGCGGCCCCGCCCGGGGAACCGGCCGGTCCGTCCACCGCGGCCGGACAGGACTCCGAGCTGTTGGCCCTGGTCGCCGAACACGCCGAGCGGAAACCGCTGTTACTGCTGGTGGACGACCTCCAGTGGGCCGACGCCCCGTCGCTGCGCTGGCTCGCGCGGCTGACCGGACGCCTGCCACGGCTGCGCGTCACCGTGGTCGTCGCGCTGCGCGAAGGGGACCCCGGCGAGGACGAACCCCGCCTGCACCACCTCACCGGCCGGGCGGCCGCCGTCCTGCGGCTGGGCCCGCTGTCCCCGGAGGCCACGGCAGA
The DNA here is from genome assembly GCF_044129415.1 of Streptomyces racemochromogenes. GTDB lineage: Bacteria > Actinomycetota > Actinomycetes > Streptomycetales > Streptomycetaceae > Streptomyces > Streptomyces racemochromogenes_A. The sequence continues at coordinate 15,827 of NZ_JBBDHD010000052.1, read as the reverse complement.
CCTCGCCGGAGCCCGGCTCGGCCGGCCCGTGGACGAGGACTGCGCCCGCGCCTGCCACGAGGCGACCGGCGGGCACCCCCTGCTGCTCACGGCCATCCTCGACGCCCTGGCCGCCGGCGCCGACCTCGGCGCCGAGCCGCAGGCTCCGTACGGCCGTCTGCCCGACGCGCGGGACATCCGCGGGATCCGTCCCGACGGCCTGCGCGAACGGCTGGCGGTGGTCCTGCGAGGCCAGCGCCCGCCGGTATGGCGGTTCGCCGCCGCCCTCGCCGTCCTGGGCGAAGGCACCGGAGAACCCGGGGACCCGGGAGAGGCCGCCGGACACGCCCACCACGCCGCACGCCGCGGCTCCCCCCGGCCCACCACAGGCGCCGAATCCGTCGGCTATGCCAGGGACACGGCAGGCCCCGGACACGCCGAGGGCGTCGGCCACGCCGGGGGTGCCGGCCACGCCGGGGACACCGGCGGTGGTCGCTACCCCGGGGGCGCAGGCTCCTCAGGCCACGCTCGGCACGCCCGGGACGGCGCCGGCAGCGCGGCCTCCTCCGGCTACGCCGCAGCCGCCGCAAACAGCGTCGGCCACGCCGGGGAGGCCGGAGGGCGGGGACCCGCCCGGGAATCCGGGGGCACCGGGGAGCCGGGATACCCCGGGGAACCCGGCCATGCCGCAGCGGCGGGATACGCCGCGGAGGTCGGCTGTGCCTGGGCGGCCGGACCCGGGTGGGAGGCCGGCCGTGCCGGGAGCGTCGGCGGTGCCGGGGAGGTGGCGGCGGTCGGATGCGCCGGGGGAGTCGGCGATGTCGGGAGCGGGGGCTCTTCCGGCTGCGCCGGGGTGGCCGGAACTGGGAAGGAATCCCGCGTCGTCGGGGAGCCGGGATACCTCGGCGAGCCCGGCGCGGGATACGCCGCGGAAACCGGCTGCGTCGGCGAGGCCGGGGCCGTCAGGGAAGCCGGCCGTGCCGGTGCGGCGGACGGGTACGGGTGGAAAGGCGGACGTGTCGAGGCGGACGGATACCCGCGGGAAGGCGGAGGTGTCCAGGCGGACGGGTGCGGGTGGGACGGCGGGGGCCCTGAGGCGGACGGGTACGGGTGGGACGGCGGTGGCGGGGAGGATCCCGCCGCTCGGCTTGCCGGGCTCGATGACACCGGGCGGGCCGAGGCGGTGCGGGCGTTGCGCCGGCTCGGGCTGCTGGCGCCGGGTCCCGTACCCCGGTTCGTGCACCCCGTCGTCGCGGACGCCGTCGAGGACGTGATGGCCCCCGCGGAGGCGGAGGCCGTGCGCCTGCGTGCCGCCCTCCTGCTGCACCAGAGCGGCCAACCCGCCGAGCGGGCCGCCGCGCAGCTGCTCGCCGTCTCCTCCTGCGAGGAGCCCTGGGCGCAGGAGGTCCTGCGGGCCGCCGCGACCGCCGCCCTGCGCCGCACCGACCCGGAAGCCGCCGCCCGCTACCTGCGCCGCGCCCTGCTCCTCAGCCCGCCCGAGGGGCCCTCCCGCGCCGAGCTGCTCGTCGAACTCGCCATGGTCGAGCGGGACTTCAACCCGCGGGCGGCACTGCGCCACTTCACCCAGGCCCTGCTGCTCCTCCCGGAGCCGGCCCGCCGCGCCCGGGTGGCGGGCCGGATACCGCCGTTCCTCCTCGACGACTGCCCGCCCGCCACCCTCGGCACCGTCGCGAGGACGGCCGCCGAACTGGGCGACGCGGCCGGCCTCACCGGCTCCGCCCGCCGCAGCGCCCTGCGCCTGGAGGCCCGCCTCGGGCACGCCGCGGTGGCCGGCCCGGCCGAACTGGCCGGCACCGCGGACCGGCTCCGGGCCCTGGGCCCCGTACCCTGCCTGGACAGCGCCGCCGACCGCGAACGCGTCACCGTACTGCTGCACGGCGCCGTCCTGGCCCAACGGGTCACCGCCGCCGAGGCCGTGCCCCTCGCCGAACGGCTGCTCCAGCACGAGCCGGCCACCCCGGACCACGTCCACACCGCCCTGCCCCTGCTGACGGACGTCCTGGTCGCCGCCGACTCCCTCACCACCATCGGCCCCTGGCTGCACACCGCCTACGACCGGGCCCGCCGCGACCGGGCCACCGTCCCGCGCGCCCTGATCGCCGTCGAGCTCGCCCACCTCGCGCTGGCCCGCGGAGACCTGGCGGGGGCCCGCGCCCACGCCGCCGAGGCCCTCGACCTGGACGCCACGGACTGGGCCACCCTGCGCACCCTGGCCTCCGTCGTCCTGGCCGCCCTGGAGGCCCGGGACACCGCCCTGTGCGAACGGCTGCTGTCCGGCTCCCCGCCGGACCCCGCCCACAGCCACCTGCCGTCCCTGCGGCTGCTCGTCCGCGGCTCGGCCGCCGCCCTGCGCCACGACCTGCCGACCGCCCTGGGCTGCTACCTCGACTGGGGCCGTACGGCCGAACGCGCCCACTGGCACAACCCGGCCGTCGCCCCGTGGCGCTCCTGGGTCTCCGCCCTCCACTACCGCATGGGCCGGCCCGGCCACGCCCACGACCTCATGGACGAGGAGTACGAGCGCGCCATGGCCTGGGGCAGCCCCGTGGCCATCGGCCGCGCCCAGCGCGGACGGGGCGCCATCACCGGCGGAGAGCACGGGCTCGCCCTGCTGCGCGAGTCCGCGGCCACCCTGGAACGCACCGCCCACGTCCTCGAACAGGCCCGTACCGCCCTGCTGCTCGGCAGGAGGCTGCTGACCGCCGGACGGGAGGCCGAGGCCGAACAGCGGCTGACCCGGGCCCGCGAGCTGGGACTGACCTGCGGGGCGCCCTGGATCGCCGACCGGGCCGGCCGGGCCCTGCACACCATCGCGGGCTCCCAGGGCGCGGACGCGGTCGCCGCACTGACCCGCACCGAACGCCGCGTCGCCGGCCTGGCCGCCCATGGCACCTCCAACCGGGCCATCGCCGAACGGCTGGAGGTCAGCGCCCGGGCGGTCGAGAAGCACCTCACCCGGGCCTACCGCAAACTGCGCATCGACGGCCGCGCCGAACTGGTCCCGCTGGCACGGCTGCTGTCCGTGGAGTGCCCCGAGGCCGCTACGGGGGCCGGTGCACGGGCCGGTACCGGGGTGGGGGAGGGGCGGGGGCCGGGCCGGGGGGCCGTACCGTACCGAACCGAAGCCCCCCGGTACCGCCCGTAACCGTACCCCCCGTGCCCCGCCCACAGGGTTAGCGTGTGGGGGATTGAATTCGTTGACACCTTTCACCACGTCTTCATACCTTCGTGGTGGCGGTGATCGAACCGCCCCGACGGCGGAGTTCACTCGACCGGACCCGCCATGTCAAGAACGCGTTCACGCCGTGTTGCGACCGCGTTTTTCCGAGGGGATCGGGCCGAAATGCGGCCGGCCATGGAAGGGCATATATGAGCCAGGGTTTACCGGTGACCTTTTCCACTGTCCGGGACGGATACTTCAACCCGCCCCCGGAGACCCGGTCACTGCGCCGGACCGAGCCGCTGACGCGCATGGAATTCGCCGACGGCCATCTCGGATGGCTCGTCACCGGCTATTCCGCCGCCCGGGCCGTTCTCGCCGACGCCCGGTTCAGCGCCCGCGGCGAACTCAAGCACCCGCCGGTCCCGCGCGCCGCCACCCTGGACGAGGCGCCGGCGGCGCCACCGGGCATGTTCATCCAGCACGACGACCCCGAGCACCAGCGCTACCGCAAGCTGCTCGTCGGGCAGTTCACCGTCCGCCGGATGCGGCTGCTGACGGAGTGGATCGAGAAGATCACCGCCGAGCGGCTCGACGAGATGGAGCGCCTCGGCTCCCCCTCCGACCTCTTCGAGCACTTCGCGCTGCCCATCCCCTCCCTCGTCATCTGCGAACTCCTCGGCGTGCCCTACGCCGACCGCGCCACCTTCCAGCACCACACCCACGTCTGGAGCAGCTTCGGCGAGTCCACCGAGGACGTCACCGCCGCCTTCCTGGAACTGGGCGCCTACCTGGGCGGCCTGGTCCGCCTCAAGCGCACCGCGCCGGCCGACGACATCCTCAGCGGGCTGATCGCCGCCGACCCCGACCTCACCGACGAGGAACTCACCTCGATCGCCTTCCTGCTGCTGGTCGCCGGCCACGAGACCACCGCCAACCAGCTCGCCCTCGGCACCTTCGCCCTGCTGGAGCACCCCGACCAGCTGGCCGCACTGCGCGCCGATCCCTCCCTGATCGAGGGCGCCGTCGAGGAGAGCCTGCGCTACCTGAGCATCGTCCACCACGGCCCCACCCGCGCCGCCCTGGAGGACGTGGAGATCGAGGGCACCCTCATCAAGGAGGGGGAGGTCGTGATGGTCTCCCTCGCCGCCGCCAACCGCGACCCCGAACGCTTCCCCGACCCCGAGTCCTTCGACGTGACCCGGCGCGCCGCCGGACACCTGGGCTTCGGGCACGGCATCCACCAGTGCCTCGGCCAGCAACTGGCCCGCATCGAACTGCGGGTCGGCTTCACCGCCCTGCTGGAGCGATTCCCCGGACTGCGCCTGGCCTGCCCGCCCGAGGAGATCCGGCTCCGCCACGACATGCAGGTGTACGGCGTGTACGCGCTGCCCGTCGCCTGGTGACCGGCGGCCCGCTGCGGGTCGCCGCCGACCGGCGGCTGTGCTGCGGGGCCGGCATGTGCGCCCTGCTCGCCCCCGAGGTCTTCGACCAGTGCGACGAGGGCTTCGTGGTCCTCCTCGACCCCGCCCCGCCCGCCGCCGCGCACGCCGCCGTGCGCGAGGCCGCCGACCAGTGCCCCTGCGCGGCGATCACCCTGCACACCGCCGGCTGACGCCTTCCCGAAACCCCTGCCCCGCGGGGCCCCGCGACGTCCCGGCCCGGGCCTCGCGGCGCCCCGCGCCCTCCGACAGCTGCCCCCGCCCGCCGCGCGAGGCGCGCCCCCACACCCCCGCCCGTCCCTTTCCTCCCGAAAGTCAGGTATCCATCGTGGAACAGCACCTGTCCCGCCGCCGCCTGCTCGGACTGACGGCCCTGAGCGCCGCGGCCCTCGCCGGCGGCACCACCATCGGCGCCCCCCGGGCCCTGGCCGCCGACCGTGCCGACGGCACCGCGTTCGTCCCCGCCGTCGTCATCGGCACCGGCTACGGCGCCGCCGTCTCCGCGCTGCGCCTGGGTGAGGCCGGCGTGCGCACGGTCATGCTCGAAATGGGCCAGCTGTGGAACCAGCCGGGCCCCGACGGCAACGTCTTCGCCGGCATGCTCAAGCCCGACAAGCGCTCCAGCTGGTTCAAGAACCGTACCGAGGCCCCCCTCGGCAGCTTCCTCTGGCTCGACCTCGCCAACCGCGACATCGACCCGTACGCCGGCGTCCTGGACCGGGTCAACTTCGACCAGATGTCCGTGTACGTGGGCCGCGGCGTCGGCGGCGGCTCCCTCGTCAACGGCGGTATGGCGGTGGCCCCGAAGCGCTCCTACTTCGAGGAGGTGCTGCCCCGCGTCGACTCCGCCGAGATGTACGACCGCTACTTCCCGCGCGCCAACTCCATGCTCCGCGTCAACCACATCGACAACGGCTGGTTCGAGAGCACCGAGTGGTACAAGTTCGCCCGGGTCTCCCGCGACCAGGCCCAGAAGGCGGGCCTCGGCACCGTCCACGTCCCCAACGTCTACGACTTCGACCACATGCGGCGCGAGGCGGCCGGGGAAGCCCCCAGGTCCGCGCTCGCCGGCGAGGTCATCTACGGCAACAACCACGGCAAGCAGAGCCTGGACAAGACCTACCTGGCCGCCGCCCTGGGCACCGGCAAGGTCACCATCGAGACCCTGCACCAGGCCAGGACCATCCGGCAGCAGAAGGACGGCACCTACCTCCTCACCGTCGAGCAGCGGGACGCCGACGGCCGGCTGCTGGCCACCAAGGAGATCTCCTGCCGCCACCTGTTCCTCGGCGCCGGCAGCCTCGGCTCCACCGAACTGCTGCTGCGCGCCCGTGAGACGGGCACGCTGCCGAACCTGAGCTCCGAGATCGGCGCCGGCTGGGGCCCGAACGGCAACATCATGACGGCCCGCGCCAACCACGTGTGGAACCCGACCGGCGCCAACCAGTCCTCCATCCCCGCCCTCGGCATCGACGACTGGGACAACCCCCAGAACCCCGTCTTCGCCGAGATCGCCCCCATGCCGGCCGGCCTGGAGACCTGGGTCAGCCTCTACCTGGCCATCACCAAGAACCCCGAACGCGGGACCTTCGCCTACGACGCGGCGACCGACCGGGCGGCACTGCGCTGGACCCGCGACCAGAACACCCCCGCCGTCAACGCGGCCAAGTCGCTGTTCGACCGCATCAACAGGGCGAACACGACGATGTACCGCTACGACCTCTTCGGCAAGCAGGTGAAGGCCTTCTCCGACGACTTCACCTACCACCCCCTCGGCGGCTGCGTCCTCGGCCGGGCCACGGACGACTACGGCCGGGTGAAGGGCTACAAGAACCTCTACGTGACCGACGGTTCGCTCATTCCCGGCTCCATCGGCGTGAACCCGTTCGTCACGATCACCGCCCTGGCCGAGCGGAACATCGAGCGCGTGATCCGGCAGGACGTCACCGCCCCGTAACGGGCGGCCGGCACGCAGGGGAACAGCACGGGGGCCCTCCCCGGCACGCACGCCCGCACGCCCCGAGGCGCTGCGGAACCGTCACATCAGCAGTAGTTCAACGGGTCGATGGAGCACACATGACGCGCGAGTCTGTAGCGATGCCGGAGGAGTCCGGGAAGGGCACCCACGAGGTGATCGTGGCGATCGGGTGGGCGCACCGCCCGCCGGAGGCCACCGGCGCGGACGCGGCGTACGACGCGGAATTCCTCGCGGAGGCCACCGGAGACCTCTCGGACCCGGCCCGCACCGGCGCCCTGCCGTACGGGCCGGCCGCGGCGGAGACCTGGTGGGAGGCGCTGGAGGACGCCGGGGTCGTCCCGGCCGCCGGCCCGCGCCCCGGTGTCTTCCTCGCCGTCCCCGGCGGCGCCGACGCCGAGCTCCCCGCGCAGGAGGAGGCCGCCGCCGCGGTCGGCGCCGCCCTGCGGCTCGCCCCCGGAACCACCCCGCTGCTGCGCCGCCTCCCCGGCGGCCCCGACGCCCTGCGCGCAGCCCACGCCGGTCTCGTCCGGGGCGAGAGCGCCCTCGCCCTGGCGGCGGGGCCCGGCGTACGCCTGCCGGGCGCACCGCACCCCGTGCCCGACGGCTACGGCGCCGTCCTGCTCAAGCCCCTCACCGCGGCCCGCGCAGCCGGCGACCGCGTCCTCGCCACCCTCACGGCCGACGGCCACTTCACCCCGGCCCCGCCCCCCGCCCCGAACACGCCCGCGGCCACGGCCCCCGACGCGCCCGCCCCCGCCCTCGGCGTGCCGGCGGCCCCCGGCCCCGACGCGACCGCAGCCCCCGCCCCCGACGCGGCCACCCCCGGCCCGGGCACCGCCACCGCTCCCGACGCGCCCGCTCCCGGCTCCGACGCGGCCACCGTGTCCCGTACCGGCGCCGGTGGTGGGGGCCGGGGCGGGGAGCCGGGGCCCTGGGTGCTTTCCGCCGCCGGACCCGAGGGGCTGCGCGCGCGGGCACGGCAGTTGCACGGGTACCTCGACGGGAACCCCGGCCTCGAACCCGCCGCCGTGGGGCGGTCCCTGGCCACCACACGGCACCACTTCCCGTACCGCGCCGTCCTCTTCGGCGACGGCCGCGACCGGCTCCTCGACAGGCTGGCCACCCTCGCCGACGGCGGCTTCGCACCCGACGTGGTGCGGGGCACCGGCGCCGCCCGACCGACCGCCTTCGTCCTGTCCGGCGTCGGCGGGCAGTGGCCCGCCATGGGCGGCGAACTCCTCGACTCCTCCCCGGAGTTCCGCGCCGCCGCCCTCCGCTGTGAGGAGGCCCTCGCGCCCTTCACCGGCTGGCTCCTCACCGACGTGCTCCGCGGCGCCCCCGGCGCCCCCGGCCTGGACGGCCCCGACGTCAGCCTGCCCGCCACCTTCGGCGTCCAGATCGCCCTCGCCGAAACCTGGCAGGCCCACGGCGTACGCCCCCGCGCCTACGCCGGCCACAGCATCGGCGAGGCCGCCGCCGCCCACCTGGCCGGCGTCCTCACCCTGGAGGACGCCGCCCGCACCGCACACGCCTGGGGCGACGCCCTGGCCGAACTCGGGGCACGCGGCGGCGACATGCTCGCCGTGAGCCTGCCCGCACACCTCCTGCAGGAGCGGATCGCTCCCCTGGCGGACCGGCTGGTCATCGCCGCCCACAACGGCCCCGTATCCCAGGTGGTCTCCGGCGACGCCGACGCCGTCCGTGCCCTGCGCGCCGCACTGGAGGGCGAGGGCGTCCGCTGCGGCGGCGTACGCCTCGGCGCCGCCGCCCACTGCGCGCACGTCGACGCCGTCCGCGACCGGATGCTCTCCGCCCTCGCCGGCCTCGCCCCCCGCGCCGGCCACACCCCGCTCTACTCCTCCGCCACCGGCGGCCTCGTCGACGGCCGCACCCTCGACCCCGGTTTCTGGTTCGAGGCCCTGCGCCGCCCCGTCCGCTTCGAGCAGACCACGCACGCCCTGCTGGCCGACGGCCACGAGGCCCTCGTGGAGATCGCCCCCCACCCCATGCTGACCGCGGCCATGCAGGAGACCGCCGCGGCCGCCGGACGCCAGGCCGTCACCCTCGCCACCCTGCGCCGCGGCCAGGGCGGCCTGCGCCGCCTGCACACCGCCCTCGCCGAGGCCTGCGTCCAGGGGGTCGACGTCGACTGGGCGGCCGCCTTCCCCGGCGCCCCGGCAGACCGCGTACCGCTGCCCGCCTACCCCTTCCGGCGGCCCTCCGCCGACGCGGCCCCCGCCCCGGCGCCGGCCGCCCGGCTCGCCCTGCTGCCCGAGGCCGACCGCGAGCACACCGCCGCCGCGCTCGTCCGGTCCCTCACCGCCGCCCTGCTGGGGCTGCCCGGCCCGGATGCCGTCACCCCCGGCCAGGCCTTCCGCGACCTCGGCATGGACTCCGTCACCGCCGTCGAGCTCCGGGGCCGCCTGAACGAGGCCACCGGACTCCTCCTGCCGCCCACCGTCGTCTTCGACCACCCCACCCCGGACTCCCTGACCCGCCGGCTCCTCGCCGAAGCCCTCGGCACCCACGAGGACCCGGCCGACGCCGACACCGGCACCGCCGCCTGGGACGAACCCGTCGCCATCGTCGCCATGAGCTGCCGACTGCCCGGCGGCACCGACAGCCCCGAGGCCCTGTGGCGGCTGCTCACCGAGGGCGGCGACGCCGTCTCCGCCCTGCCCGCCGACCGCGGCTGGGACGTCGAGGGCCTCTACGACAGCGAGCCGGGCCGCCCCGGCCGCTACTACCAGCGCGAAGCCGGCATGCTCCCCGAAGCCGCCGCATTCGACCCGGAGTTCTTCGGGATCTCCCCGCGCGAGGCCCTCGCCATGGACCCCCAGCAGCGACTCCTCCTGGAGACCGGCTGGGAGGTCCTCGAACGCGCCGGCATCGACCCCGCCACCCTGCGCGGCACCCGCACCGGCACCTTCGTCGGCGCCATGAACCAGGACTACGGTCCCCGCCTCCACGAGGCGCCCGAGGACGTCAGCGGCTACCTGCTGACCGGCAACAGCGTCAGCGTCGCCTCCGGCCGCCTCGCCTACACCTTCGGTTTCGAGGGCCCCGCCGTCACCGTCGACACGGCCTGTTCCTCCTCCCTCGTCGCCCTGCACCTGGCCGCCCAGTCGCTGCGCACCGGCGAATGCTCCCTGGCCCTGGCCGGCGGCGTCACCGTCCTGCCGACGGCCGGCTCGTTCGTCGAGTTCAGCAAGCAGCGCGCGCTGGCCCCCGACGGCCGCTCCAAGGCCTTCTCCGCCGACGCCGACGGATTCGGCCTCGCCGAGGGCGCCGGCATGGTCCTCCTGGAGCGCCTCTCGGACGCCCGCCGCAACGGCCACCGGGTGCTGGCCGTCCTCCGCGGCTCCGCCATCAACCAGGACGGCGCCTCGAACGGGCTCACCGCGCCCAGCGGCCCCGCCCAGCAGCGCGTGATCCGCCAGGCCCTGGCCAACTCCGGGCTGACCGCTGCCGACGTGGACGCCGTCGAGGCCCACGGCACGGGAACCCGGCTCGGCGACCCGATCGAGGCCCAGGCCCTGCTCGCCGCCTACGGCCGCGGCCGGCCCGAGGAGCGGCCCCTGTGGCTGGGCTCCCTCAAGTCCAACATCGGCCACACCCAGGCCGCCGCGGGCATCGCCGGCGTCCTGAAGTCCGTCCTGGCCCTCCAGCACGGTGTCCTGCCCCGCACCCTGCACGCCGACGTCCCTTCCCCGCACGTGGACTGGAGCGCCGGACGGGTCCGGCTGCTGACCGACGCCGTCGACTGGCCCCGGTCCGGCCGTCCGCGCCGCTACGGCGTGTCCTCCTTCGGCATCAGCGGCACCAACGCCCACGCCATCCTCGAAGAGGCCCCCGCCGAGCCCCGGGCCGAATCCCAGTCCCCGGCCCCCGCCGAACCTCAGGCCGCAGCCGGAGCCCCGGCCTCGGCCGAGCCCGTCACCGCGGCCGCGGCCGAGAGTCCCGCAGCCAAGACCCCTGCCGCCGCCGAGGGCCCCGCCGCCGAGGGTCCCGTCGTTCCCTGGGTCCTGTCGGCCCGCACCCCTGCGGCCCTGGCCGCCCGCGCCGAAGCCCTCCTCGCGCACACCGCCGCGCACCCCGGCAGCCGGCCCGCCGACATCGGACACGCCCTCGCCACCACCCGTACGGCCTTCGAACACCGCGCCGTCGTCACCGGAGCCACCGAAGCCGAACTCCACGAGGGACTGCGCGCCCTCGCCGCCGGCGTCTCCACGCCCCGCACCGCCCAGGGCACGGCCTCCGACGGCCGCCGCGTCGCCTTCGTCTTCCCCGGCCAGGGCTCCCAGTGGGCCGGCATGGCCGTCGGACTCCTCGACACCTCCGCCGTCTTCCGCGAGCGGATCGCCGACTGCGGCCGGGCCCTGGCCCCGTACGTGGACTGGTCCCTGGAGGAGGTCCTGCGCGGCGCCCCCGGCGCCCCCGCCCTCGACAGCGCCGACGACGTGGTCCAGCCCGCGCTGTGGGCCGTCATGGTCTCCCTCGCCGAACTGTGGCGCTCCTTCGGCGTCGAGCCCTCCGCCGTCATCGGCCACTCGCAGGGCGAGATCGCCGCCGCCGCCGTCTCCGGCGCCCTCGGCCTCGACGACGCCGCCCGCGTCGTCGCCCTCCGCAGCCGCCTGCTCGCCCGCCTCGCCGGACTCGGCGGGATGGTCTCCGTGCCCGAACCCCTCGCCGACGTCACCCGGCGCCTGGAGCGCTGGGGCGACCGGCTCGGCATCGCCGCGATCAACGGCCCCCGCTCCACCGTCGTCTCCGGCGACGCCGACGCCCTCGACGAACTCCTCGCCGACTGCGCAGCCGACGGCGTCCGCGCCAAGCGGGTCCCCGTCGACTACGCCTCCCACTCCGCCCACGTGGAACTCATCGAGGCCGAACTCGCCGAAGCCCTCGACGGCATCACCCCGCTCACCCCGAGCGTGCCGTTCTACTCCACCGTCACCGCGGAGCCCGTCGACTCCGCCGCCCTCGACGCCGGCTACTGGTACACCAACCTCCGCACCACCGTCCGCTTCGAGCCGGCCGCCCGCCGCCTCATCGCCGACGGCCACCAGGTCCTCGTCGAATGCAGCCCGCACCCGGTGCTCGCCATCGGCCTCCAGGAGACCGCCGAGGACGCCGCCGCCACCGTGGACGTCCTCCCCTCGCTGCGCCGCGGCGACGGCGGCTCCGCCCGCTTCCTCACCTCCCTCGGCGAGGCCTGGACCCGGGGCGTCCCCGCCGACTGGGCCGCCGCGTTCGCCGGGCTGCGCCCGCGCCCCGCCGACCTGCCCACCTACCCCTTCCAGCGGCGCCGCTTCTGGCTGGACACCGCCGCACCGGCCGCCACCGCGAGCGGCGCCGCCCACAGCGAGGAGGAGGCCCGCTTCTGGGCCGCCGTCGAGAACACCGACGTCCGGGCCCTGACCAGCGCGCTGGACCTGACCCCCGACGCCTCCCTCGACACCATGGTCACCCGCCTCGCCGACCGGCGCCGCCGCTCCACCCGGACCGCACGCGTCGACGGCTGGCGCTACCGCGTCACCTGGACCCCCGCCGCCGCCCCGGCCCGGCGCGGCAGCCGCGCCGCGCTCACCGGCACCTGGCTGCTCGTCACCACCACCGCCCGGCAGGACAGCGCCACCGCCACCGCCGTCCACGACGCCCTCACCGCCTGCGGCGCCCGCGTCGAACACATCGCCCTCGACCCGGCGGCCCACCCCGACCGGCAGGCCGTGGCCGCACTCCTCACCGAACGGACCGGCCGGGACGGCCGGAGCGCCGACACGGTCACCGGGGTGTTCTCCCTGCTGGCCGAGGACCCGTCCGACACGCCCGGGCACCGGGTGCCGACCGCCCTCGCCGCCACCCTCGCCCTCGTCCAGGCCCTCGGCGACGCCGGCGTCGACGCCCCCCTCTGGTGCGCCACCTCCGGGGCCGTGGCCACCGGTCCCGCCGACCCGCTCCGTCACCCCGCCCAGGCCCAGATCTGGGGGCTCGGACGGGTCGCCGGCGCCGAGTACCCGCAGCGCTGGGGCGGCCTCGTGGACCTGCCCGAGGCCCTCGACGCCCGCACCCTCGAACTCCTCACGGGACTCCTCGCCGACCCCGCGGGCGAGGACGAGCTCGCCGTCCGCGCCACCGGAACCCTCGCCCGGCGCCTCGTCCGCGCCCCCGCCGGCCAGGCCGCCCCCACCGGCGAGCACACCCTCGCGCGCCCCCACGGCACCGTCCTGATCACCGGCGGCACCGGCACCCTCGGCGCCCACGTCGCCCGCTGGCTCGCCCGCTCCGGAGCCGCCCACCTCCTCCTGACCAGCCGCAGCGGCCCCGACGCCGAAGGCGCCGCCGCACTGCGCGAGGAACTCGCCGCCCTCGGCTGCCGCGCCACCCTCGCCGCCTGCGACGCCGGCGACCGCGCCGCGCTCGCCGCGCTCCTCGCCTCCCTGCCCGCCGAACACCCCCTCACCGGCGTCATCCACACCGCCGGAGCCCTCGACGACGGCGTCCTCGACGCCATGACCACCGACCGGCTGGAACACGTCCTGCGTCCCAAGGCCGACGCCGCACTCCACCTGCACGAACTCACCGCCGGCCTCGACCTCGACTTCTTCGTCCTGTTCTCCTCCATCGCCGGCGTCGTCGGCAACGGCGGCCAGGGCGGCTACGCCGCCGCCAACGCCCACCTCGACGCCCTCGCCCAGCAGCGCCGCGCCCAGGGCCTGCCCGCCACCGCCATCGCCTGGGGCTCCTGGGGCAGCGGCCGCATGATGGGCCGCCACGCCGAGGAACACCTCACCCGGCGCGGCATCCTCCCCATGCCCGCCGACCTCGGCATCGCCGCCCTGCGCCGCGCCATGGAACACGACGACACGGCCGTCACCGTCGCCGACATCGACTGGGAGCGCTTCGTCCGCGCCTTCGCCCACACCGGCGACTACCCGCTCCTGCACCGGCTGCCCGAAGCCCGCCGGATCCTCGACGACGCCGCCGCGCCCGCCGGCCCGAACGGCTCCGCCGCGGGCGGCCCGGCGCTCGCCGGTCAGCTCGCCGCACTCACCGGCCCCGAACGGCTGCGGACCCTCGTCGAACTCGTCCGCACCCAGGCCGCGACGGTCCTCGGCCACTCCGGCGCCGACGCCGTCCAGCCCCGACGCGCCTTCCGCGACACCGGGTTCGACTCCCTCACCGCCATCGAGCTCCGCAACCGCCTGGCCGGCGCCACCGGCCTGCGGCTGCCCACCACCGTCGTCTTCGACTACCCCAACCCGTCGGAACTCGCCGCCCACCTCGACACCCTGCTCGCCGGCGGCCCGCAGCCGGGAACGCCCGCCACCGCGCCCACCGACCGGCCCGCCGACGACGAGCCCATCGCCATCGTCGCCATGAGCTGCCGCTTCCCCGGCGGGGTGACCTCCCCCGAGGAACTGTGGACGATCCTCTCGGAGGGCCGGGACGCCCTCTCCGGCTTCCCCGAGAACCGCGGCTGGGACCTCGACGCCCTCTACCACCCCGACCCGCAGCACCCGGGCACCACGTACGCCCGTGAAGGCGGGTTCCTCCACGACGCCGGAGCCTTCGACGCCGCCTTCTTCGGGATCTCCCCGCGCGAGGCCCTCGCCATGGACCCCCAGCAGCGACTCCTCCTGGAGACCACCTGGGAGGCCTTCGAACGCGCCGGCATCGACCCCGCCACCCTGCGCGGCACCCGCACCGGCACCTTCGTCGGCTCCAACGGCCAGGACTACGCGTCGGGCCTGCGCCAGGCCCCCGACGGGGTCGAGGGATACCTGCTGACCGGCCGGGCCGCGAGCGTCGTCTCGGGCCGACTCGCCTACACCTTCGGCCTGGAGGGGCCCGCGCTCACCGTCGACACGGCCTGCTCCTCCTCCCTCGTCGCCCTCCACCTGGCCGTCCAGTCCCTGCGCCGGGCCGAATGCGACCTCGCCCTCGCGGGCGGCGTCACCGTCATGTCCGGACCCGGCATTTTCATCGAGTTCAGCCGCCAGCGCGGCCTGGCCCCGGACGGCCGGTGCAAGGCCTTCGCCGCCGCGGCCGACGGCACGGGCTGGGGTGAGGGCACCGGCATGCTGCTCCTGGAGCGGCTCTCCGACGCCCGGCGCAACGGCCACCGGGTGCTGGCCGTCGTACGGGGCTCCGCCGTCAACCAGGACGGTGCCTCCAACGGCCTGACCGCCCCCAACGGCCCCTCCCAGCAACGGGTCATCCGCCAGGCCCTCGACGACGCGGGCCTCACGCCCACCGACGTCGACGCGGTGGAGGCGCACGGCACGGGCACCCGGCTGGGCGACCCGATCGAGGCGCAGGCCCTCCTGGCCACCTACGGGCAGGAACGGGAGGCCGACCGGCCGCTGTGGCTGGGCTCGCTGAAGTCCAACATCGGGCACACGCAGGCCGCGGCCGGTGTCGCCGGCGTGATCAAGCTGGTCCTCGCCCTCCAGCACGCGGAACTTCCCCGCACCCTGCACGTGGACTCCCCGACCCCGCACGTCGACTGGTCCACGGGCTCCGTCGAACTGCTCTCCGCCCCCGTCGCCTGGCCCGAATCCCCGGACCACGTCCGCCGGGCCGGAGTATCCGCCTTCGGCGTGAGCGGCACCAACGCCCACGTGATCATCGAACAGGCCCCCGCCCCGGCCGCCCCCGAGCCCGGGCCGGCCGCGGACGGCATCGCGGACGGCGAAGCGGGCAACGCCCCGGAGGCCGCCCACGCGGCCGAGGACACCGCGCCGCGCACCTCCCTCGCCTGGCTGCTGTCCGCGAAGAGCACCACCGCGCTGCGCGCCCAGGCCCGGCGCCTGCGCGCCCACCTCGCCGAGCACGAGGAGGCCACCCCGGCCGACATCGGCTTCTCCCTCGCCACCGGCCGGGCGGCCCTCCAGCACCGTGCGGCCGTCGTCGGCACCGGCCGCGCCGAACTGCTCCACGGCCTCGACCTCCTCGCCGACGACGACGCGGCGGGCACCGCACCCCACGTCATCACCGGCGGCACCGACCCGGCTTCCGGAGGCGAACCGGGCCGCAGCGCCTTCCTGTTCTCGGGGCAGGGCAGTCAGCGGCTGGGCATGGGGCGCGAACTGTACGCCGCCCACCCGGTGTTCGCCGACGCCTTCGACGCCGCCTGCGCCCACCTGGACGGACACCTGGAACGACCCCTGCGTGAGGTGGTGTTCGGTGAGGACGCCGCGTTGTTGAGCGAGACGCGGTATGCGCAGCCGGCGCTGTTCGCGGT
>NZ_JBBDHD010000051.1:0-50003 GCF_044129415.1 Streptomyces racemochromogenes | reverse complement strand
GGGAGCCGAGCCGTCCCGGTCGACCCCACCGGCCTCGATGTGGGCAGCGTGGGCTCCGTGTACATCTTCGAATGCCGGCACTGCCCCGACCGCCCCTTCACCCACTGGTACGACTCGGACTGACCAGCGCCGAGGCCGCTGTCGGTGGAAGCCTGACGGCGTCGTGACTCCGCAGCCGTGGTCGAGATGCCGATTCCGATAGGTCAGGGTGTGGGCGAGGCCTCGGTGAGTGCCGTCCAGTCTCGGCGTCCCTGCTGGGGCGAGAAGGACCTCTTCCAGCTACCGAAGCAGGGCGGCAGATCCCGCCACGGGAGACCCGTCCGCTGCCGGAACAGAATCCCGTTGATCACACAGCGGTGGCATTTCCAGCGTCGCCTATCACCCGAGCGGGTGTCAGTGGCGGATGCGAGGCTTTGGCCTGCACCTGGGGACCATACAAAGGAGCAGGCCGCGCCGGGGCCACAACCCCGACCGCGCGCCCCTCCTGGGTGTGTGCCTCTGATCAACCCGACAGCGAGGAGCGCTTCTTCCGATGCCTGTACAGCCCACACGCCCCGAGAGCAGTCCCGCGCCCGCGTCGGGCATGGACGTCTTGCCGTTCACGCCTTCCCTCGTCAAAACGGTGTTCAGGGGCATAACCTCCATGCACGTGTCTCGGCCGGCCGCGTGCGCGGCCGCGTCGGTCCTGCGGACAGTGCTGACGGAGATCGTCAGCGGATGCAGGAGGGCAGCGGCCGAGGAGACGCGAAAGAAGCTGCTTCCCGCGGACCTTGTCTCATCGCTCTACCGCAACGTCGAAGTCATGGTGGGGCCCAAGTGGTACGACCACAGCCCGACGTTCAAGGGCCTGAACGGTGTCACCTACGACGCCGAGGGCGTCATGGTGCGTGCTCCCAGGCGCAGCCAGTCGCGCAAGCCGAGTGCCATGGTCGGCGCTCACAGGTTCGAGGTCGAAGTCAGGAAGCTGCTGCGAAGTCAGCGGGTGACGGCCGTCCCGGCACTGGTCCGCGACCTGGACGGACTCGCCAGCAACTTCCTGACGGACCTGGCCCGGGACGCAGTGATGGTGGTCCGTGAAGGCGGGCTCAAACGGTACGGCACGGTCGCCCTCGTCCTGCCAGGAGAAGCGACACCACCCGCGTCCCTCAAAGAATCCATCCCGGCCCTGTACTCCCGCACGGGGGATGCCCGGACCGTCGGCAGGGACGACATCCTGGCCGCCACCCGGATCCAGTTGTTCGGAGACATCCGACAGCGAGCCATCACCGAGGCGCACGAGGCAACACGGGGCACTTCGACCGTCTGACCGACAGCCCCCGGTCATCCACTGTCAGATCGCGTTCCCCCACGCCCCTGAATGGCAGCAAGACGGTCGGGGACCTGTAGTCCGGGTGCCAGTCCAGCAAGAACACCGCGTTCCCCAAGCGCCGCCAGCGGCCCGGTGGCTGATCACCGGAGTACGCCAACCGCCGTCGCGGTCCCGCCGGGGACGTCGACGACCTGCCCGAGGCACACCCGAGGTCGACTGGGCCGCAACTGCGCAAACACCCGGAACACGCGAGATGCCATACTCGATCCCCAGGCGCGCGATGCGCGGGATGAGCCGTCGTGAGCGGAGCCAGACGAGGTGTTCCGCGGAGAAGTGTGCCTTGTCGGCGCGGACCTCGACCGGTCACCGTCGTCGTGGCCCGCGCCGGGACCGTATGGCGGGGAGGCCCAGGAGTAGCGGCTTGAAGGCCGGCGCGACTGTCTTCCACAGCCCATCGGGGACCAGTTCCCGCTCAAGATCCACAGCCGCGACGGACGATCATTCCCAAGCGGCACCCGCGGCCGGGGCAGTGTGGTTATATCACCCGGTCATGGAGTCCCACGACTTCCAACCGGCTCAAATGACCGAAGATGGAATCGCGGTACGCGTGGGACTTGCTCTGCACCGAGCCGACAAGACCCTCTGGGGATGAAAGCTCGCGGGCAGTGGGTGAGCACTGAGAGCTTGGTGCGGACGCGGGACGGCGACGGCCTCGACACCCTCCTCTCCTCACTGGCCGAGGACTTCCGCGGCTGGGAACACCACTGTGCATGCGGCCGGCGAGGAGATGCGAAACCTTGCCGCAGAGTTCCAGATGTTTCTCACGAGCACGGTCAGATAGCTGCTGTGGTGGTGGTCAGTACAACCCCATGCGACGGGCGGTGTCCTCTCCGTGCTGCATCCGCTGGTGGGCGGCTTCACCGAGGGCGGTGAGCACGCCGGCGACGACGGTCTCGATGATGGCGAGGGTGGGGACGAGGCTGTCGTAGGGGGACGGTGCGGCTACCTGGCTCGGCAGGACCACCTGTGCGTGAGCTGCTGCGGGTGAGAGCCAGACGTCGGTGAAGAGGATGACCTTTCCGCCGTTTTCCTGGACGAGTTCGGCGAGGGCGACCTTGTCGGGTTCGTAGCGACGGTAGTCGAACAGGACGAAGACGTCGCGTCGGTTGAGTGCTGCCAGCTGCGCGGTGCGTTCGACGTCCCGGTCGGGCAGGAACCGGATGTCGTCGCGGATCTGCATGAGGTGCAGGCCGAGGTATTGGGCGAAGAGGTTGGTGAACCGTCCGCCGGCCAGCGTGATGCGGCGTTTGCCGTCGGAGAGCAGTGCGATGGCGTGTTCGAGGTCGTGCGCGGGTAGTTCGGCGAGGGTCTGGGCGACTGCGGCGCTGAAGAGGTTGCTGCCGCGTTGGAGGAGGGATAGGTCCTCGACTCCGTCGTGGCTTCGGCCGTAGTCGGTTGCCTCGTAGAGGGAGAGGGGGGAGGCGTTGCGTTCGTCGAGCTCGGTGCGTAGCGCTGTTTGGAAGTCGGGGAAGCCGCGGTATCCGAGCCGGTTGATGAAGCGCAGGACGGTGGGGGTGCTGACGGCGGCGCGTTCCGCGAGGACGGCCATCGTTTCGAAGCCGGCTGCGGGGTAGCCGGCGAGCAGCACGCGTGCGACTTTGCGTTCGGCGGGGCTGGCGTCGCCCAGCTTGAGGCGGATGTCGTCGGCGAGCGTGCCAGGGGCCATGCGCTGCGTCTTCCTTCGTACGTGTGACTGCTGGGGCGGGTCAAGGTCGAGCTTAGTGTCCAGCGTAGGCGGGTGGGGCCGGCCGGAGCCCCCGGACTCCGGCCGGCCCTGTCGCCTGGAGTGCGTCAGGGCAGAGTCACTCCGGAGCGACGGCTATCCGCAGGCCTGTGACGGTGTGCGCGGTGACATCGTCGCTGGTCCATGCGGTGAATCCGGGTTGCTTGCTGAAGGTGACCGTGAAGCGGGGGCCGCTCTCGAAGGTGCCGGCCGTGGTGGTGCACTGGGTGCTGCCGGCCAGGGCGCGGGCGGTGTTCAGGAAGGAGTAGGGGATGCCTGCGGGGTTGGCCGAGGAGTGGAAGACGTCCGAGTTGGCGGGTACGGGTGAGGCTGATCGTGGGATCAGGGGCCGCTTGCCGCTTGCGGGCAGGGGCTGCCGCCTGCTGGGGTCGTAGCGGTCGCCGGTGGTGAGGTAGTCGTAGCGGGCGCCGGTGAGGGACCATCCGGCGTGCAGGTTCTTGCCGCGGGCTTGACGCAGGTCGAGGACGGCGACACCCTGCGGTCCCAGAACACGCAGTCGTTCGCGGGTGGTGCCTGGATCATCGACGATCAGTGCGGTGTTCTCTTCCAGTGCGTACACGCGGTCGTGTCCCGTGTCGGCGGCCAGGCGCAGGGCCCTGCCTTCGCGTCCACTCGTGCCGGTGTGGGTGTCGATCAGTCCGGAGCGTAGGAAGCCGAAGCCGCCTTCGGGGAGGTAACCGAGGCGTGCCGGGTCGTCGAAGTACCCCGGGCTGCTGCCGTCGCGGAGTGCTTCGTAGGAGTCGCCTCCGGTGACCATGTCGGCTCCGGCCGCGATCTGCGCTCCGGCGCTGGATCCGGATACGACGGCCCCGGCGGCGAGCTTGGCCCGGATCGCGGCGAGGACCTTGGAGTCGGTGTGTGCGGAGCCGTGGAGCAGGGTGGTGACGTAGCGGTACTGGTCGCCGCCGCCGAAGAAGAAGCCGGTCATGGAGTCGACCTGCCGCACGACCTCGTCGGAGTCGGCATTGGTGATGTGGTCGAGGTCGATGGGGATCCACCGGGAGTCGGAGGCGCCGTACCGCTTGAAGAGTGCGGCGTAGTAGGCGCCGTTGCAGGCGGAGTTGCTGCACTTGTCAGGGTCGGCTGCGTCGGGGTCCTGGCCGGCGGGGATCGAGGCGGCGGTGAGGACACCGATACGCGCTTTCGATCCGCCCGCGCGCCTGATGATCTCGCCGTAGACCTGTGTGTTGTCGGCTTTGAGGCCGCCGCCGATCAGGACGAGCGAGCCGTGGCCGAGAGCAGGTGTGGCGGTGTGGGCCTGGGCGGACGGGGCGAGGGCGAGTGCCAGGACGAGCGCGGTGCTGCCCGCCAGTACGGTACGGCGGGCTCTGGTCGGGACGGGCATGGGGTTGTCTCCTGCGGGCTCGGGGGTCGGGGTGGTGGCCGGGACCGCGGCGACGGGTGGCTGCTGCGGTCCCGGCGCGGGCCGGCAGCCCGATGCGTGGCGGGAGGGGGCTGCCGGGGGCCGGGTCACGTACCGGGCGATGGCGCGGTCGAACCGGTACGGGACTCTTGTGGGGTGTCAGCCGGCGCGGCTGTCTCCGAGGTCGGCGATGAGGGCGGCCAGGAACGCGACGCGGACGGGGACGGTGGAGGTGTCCAGCCATTCGTCGGGGCTGTGGTCGGCGCCGCCTACCGGGCCGAGGCCGTCCAGGGTGGGCACGCCGAGGCCCGCGATGAAGTTGGCGTCCCCGACGCCGCCGGTCGCTGCACCCGACAGGCTGACCCCCAGGCTTGCGGCGATGCGTCTGGCCTGGTCGAACATGCGGCGTGAGGCGGGTGTGTCCTCCATGGGCGGGCAGTAGTCGAGCTGCTCGACGGTCGCCGTGGTGCCGGTGACGGCGGGCTGTGCGGCGGCTGATTTGATCGCTCGGTGGGCCGCTGCGAGTCCGGCGGCGGTGGCCGAGCGGACCTCGACGCGCAGCTCGGCCTGCGGGCAGACGATGTTGGTGCGACTGCCGGCCCGTACGACACCGACGTTGACGGTGACATCGTCCCAAAGGCCGTTGAGGGCCTGCAGGGCCACGACCAGGTGGGCGGCAGTCAGGGCGGCGTTCGCTCCGCGCTCGGGCTCGATGCCGGCGTGCGCTGCCCGGCCGGTGACGCTCACGCGGAAATCGGCGACACCCTTGCGGGCGATGACCAGGTCGCCGTTCTCTCGGGCGCATTCCAGGGCCAGCGCGTAATGGGCTCCTTGGGCTGCGGCCTCGGTTACCGGGCGGCTCGCCGGTGAGCCGATCTCCTCGTCCGGAGTGGCCACGAAGACGAGTTCGGCGTACCGCCTTGTCCCGGTCTCTTCCAGGATCTCCAGGGCCGTGATTCCTGCCAGCAATCCGGCCTTGTCGTCGCTGACGCCGGGTCCGTGCGCCGTGTGGCCCTGGAGGCGGAAGGGGCGTGCGGCGGCGGTTCCGTCGTCGAAGACGGTGTCGAGGTGCGCGGCAAGCAGGAGGCGCCGTCCACCCTGCTCGACTGGAAGGTCACCCTGCTTTCGGGCCACGATCACATCGCCGACCGCATGTCCGTGGGCGGGCTCGGGAGCGACGCGCTCGACGTCGAATCCCAGGCGCAGCAGCCGGTTTTGGGTCCAGTCGGCCATGTGGTTGACGCCGGCGGGGCTGTAGGAGCCCGAGTCGATGGCGACCAGGTCGGCGAGGTCGGCGAGGTAGCCTTCCAGGCGGGCTTCGGCGTACGGGAGCAGTGGGTTGGTGTGCAGCTGCTCCCGTGAGGGGGCGGTCACAGGACCTTCGAGAGGAAGGCGCGGGTGCGTTCCCGCTGGGGGTCGACGAGGACTTGGCGGGGATCGCCGGATTCGACGACGACGCCGTCGTCCATGAAGACGGCGGTGTCACCGACTTCGCGGGCGAAGCCGATCTCGTGGGTGACCACGACCATCGTCATGCCGTCCGCCGCGAGCCGGCGCATTACGTCCAGGACGTCTCCGACCAGCTCTGGGTCGAGCGCGGAGGTGGGTTCGTCGAAGAGCATGAGTTTGGGCTTCATCGCCAGGGCTCGCGCGATGGCGACGCGCTGCTGCTGCCCCCCGGAGAGCTGGGCGGGGTAGTGCCCGGCCCGGTCCCTGAGGCCCACCTGTTCCAGCAGCTGGTGGGCCTCCTCCTTGGCCTGCGACTTGTCGGTCTTGCAGACGTTGACCGGGGCCTCCATGACGTTGTCCAGGGCGGTCATGTGAGGGAAGAGGTTGAAGCGCTGGAAGACCATGCCGATGTCGCGTCGTCTCGCGGCGACTTCCTTCTCGCGCAGTTCGTGGAGCCGTGATCCGCTCTGGCGGTAGCCGACCAGGTCTCCGTCGACCGCGAGCTTGCCGCCGTCGACTCGGTCGAGGTGGTTGATGCAGCGCAGGAACGTCGACTTGCCCGAGCCGGAGGGGCCCAGCAGGCAGCACACTTGGCCGCGTTCGACGGTCAGATCGATTCCCTTGAGGACTTCGAGTTTCCCGAAGTGTTTGCGCACGCCCTGGGCGTGGACCATGGGGACGCTCACGCACCCGCCTCCTTGGTGTTCTTCGTGCGGGCGGGCTTGGCCTGTGTGCCGGTGAGGATGCGGCGCAGGGGCGAGATGTGGCCGCCGCGGTCGGAGCCGCGGCCGTAGCGGCGCTCCAGCCATGACTGCGGGATGCCGAGCAGGGTGACCAAGGCCAGGTACCAGAGGCTGGCGACGACGAGCATGGGGATGACCTGGTAGTTCTGCGCGTACACGTCCTGGATGTTGGACATCAGGTCGTGCGCCGAAATGATCGATACCAGGGCGGTCATCTTCAGCATGTTGATCGTCTCGTTGCCCATCGGCGGGATGATCACGCGCATGGCCTGGGGCAGAACGATCCTGCGCATCGTCTGGGCGGGCCGCATACCGAGGGAGTGCGCGGCTTCGGTCTGTCCGGGGTCCACGGACTGGATGCCGGCCCGGACGATCTCCGAGGCGTACGCGGCCTCGTTCAGCCCGAGGGCCAGCAGGGCTGCGACCGCCGGGGTGAGGAGGGAGTTCGTCTCGACCTGGAAGAAGGTGACGGTGGTGAAGGGGATGCCGATCTTCACGTACTGGTAGAGGGCGGCCGCGTATCCCCAGAAGATGATCTGGACCAGCAGGGGGGTGCCGCGGAAGAACCAGACGAACAGCGAGGACATGCCGTAGAGGACGGGATTGGACGACAGGCGCATCACTGCGACCAGGGTGCCCAGTGCGAGTCCGAGAGCCATGGCCGCGACGGTGAGCCAGAGGGTGGTGACGAGCCCTTCGAAGATCAGATCGGCGAACAGGAAGTGCCCGATGATCTCCCAGTGGAGGTTGCCGTTCTTGGCCAGTGATCCGGCGACGCCGACCAGAGCGGAGATGGCCGCGACGGCAGCGATCCAACGGCCGTAGTGGCGCAGCGGAACGACGGTGAGCTGCTGGGGCGCGGGACGGTCGGTGCCGACGGGGGCTGTGCTGGTGGTCATGTTCAGTTCACCGCCGCGTTCTTGGTGGCCTCCTTGACGGCGATGGATGCGACACCGTACTTGTCGAAGATTTTCGTGACGGTGCCGTCGTCGATCAGGGCCTGCAGGGCCTTGTGGATCGCGTCGGTGAGCTGGGGCAGCTTCTTGGAGACCGCGATCCCGTTCGGGGAGGCGCCGTAGCCGCCCGCGGCAGCCGGGTCGTCGACGATCTGGAAGGTGTTGCCGCCGTCGGCGGTCTTGGCGGTCCAGCCCGCGGCGGGCTTGGTCTGCACCTGGGCGATGACCCTGCCCGAGCGCAGGGCGAGCTGCGCGTCGGAGTCCTTGGGGAAGGTCTGGATGTCGATCTCCCCCTTGCCGGCGGCCTTGCATGTGGCCTGGTGGTTTTTGAGGAGGTCCAGCTGGTTGGTCGCGGCCTGCACCGCGGCCTTCTTGCCGCACAGGTCATCGAGGGTGGTGATCTTCTCGGGGTTGCCCTTGGCGACCATGATCCCGGAACCGGAGACGGAGTAGTCGACGAAGTCGACGACCGCCTGGCGCTCCTTGTTGTCGGTCATCGCCGACATCGCCGCGTCGAACTTTCCGGCCTGGATGGCCGGCACGATCCCGTCGAACTTCTGGGGCGCGAAGTCGAACTTCACGCCCAGCTTCGCCCCGAGCGCCTGCCCGAGGTCGTAGTCGAGGCCGGTGAGTTCCGGCTTTCCCTCGGTCACGAACATCTCGAACGGCGCGTAGGGCACGTCGGTGGCCACGCGCACGGCGCCCGACTTCTTGATCGCGTCGGGCAGTGCGTCGTGCAGCGCGGTGTCCTTCGTGACCGCTGCCCCCGCGATGGTGGCCGGCTGTCCGCCGGTGCTCTTGGCGGTGTCGTCGGTGGAGTCGGAGCAGGAGGTGAGGGTGGCCAGCGCGGTCGCGGCCGTCAGCGCCGCGCTCAGGTTTCGGGACAGACGGGTGTTCATCAGGCGTATGCCTCTCCGGTCTTCGGGTCGACGGGGTGTCCGCCGTCGACTGCACCACGGAAATTACAGAACTGTTTTGACTGTGGCTAGATGTATCGCTCGTTACATTGCGATAACGGGAGCCACTCGGGCGCCAGACCAGCGCGGACTGGCAGATGAAGTGGAGACTGACCATGATGCGCCGGTCTCGGAAGGACGTCCCGCGCGCTACATCTACCGTTCATTCAGGTTGGCTTGTAAGTTCCACTACTGCAGCACCCGCAAGGCGGCGTGCCTCCCCACACCAGCGCCGCTCAGGGCGTCGCCACGCCCTGTCCCCTGCGGATCCGCGTTTCTCCCCCACCTTTCGGAGGTTTCATGGGCACACGATCCAGGCATGCCGGGCTGGCCTCGGCAGCCGTGGCAATGCTTACGCTGACCGGCACGCTCACCTCGACCGGCAGCGCCGAAGCGGCCGGCACCCGCATCCGCCTCGGCAGCAGCTCGGACGTCAGCCGCACCTCCTGGCAGGGGCCCGCCTTCACCATGAACGGCGACGGCAAGATCAACCCCGGCTCCATGACGGCCGCCATCGATGCCATCCGCGGCGGCACCGGCAGCCTGGACGTCGTCGTCCTGGCCGGTTCCGCGCCCACCTCCGGCAGCGCCACCCCCGAATGCGACGCCGTCATGGCTCTTCCCGGCGTCAACTCCTGTACCAGCTGGACCCTGACCACCGCATCCGACGGCAACAACAGCCAGGTCAACACCGACATCCGCAACGCGGAATTCGTGTACTTCGCCGGCGGAGACCAGTGCCGCTACGCCGCCTGGAAGGGCACAGCGCTGGAAACCTCCGTCGAATCAGTGGTCGCCAAGGGCGGCGGCTCGGGCGGCGGCAGCGCCGGCACCCACATCAACAGCCCCGTGGTCTACGACGCCTGCCAGGGCAGCGTCACCAGCGCCGAAGCCCTCGCGGACCCGTACGACAGCTACATCACCTTCACCACCGGCATGTTCGACTGGCCTCACTACGCCGGCGTCATCAACGACTCCCACTTCACCGCCCGCGACCGAATGGGCCGCACCATGGCCTTCGTCGCCCGCGCCATCAAGGACGGCCGGACCTCAGACGGCAAGGCCTGGGGGGTCGGGGTCGAGGAAGGAAGCTCACTGCTCCTCGACAAGAACGGCCGAGCCACCCTCTACGGCAAGGAGGCCTTCGTCGTCCTCGGCGACCACCAGCCCGAACAGGCCACCGCAGGACAGCCCCTGACATTTTCCGGCTACAAAATCCGGCATCTCGGCCCCGGCGAGACCTACGACTTCAAGAACCGGCCCACCTGTGGCTACTACCTCCGCAGCGTCACCGCCGGAGTCATCGACAGCAACCCCTACAGCGGCACTCCGCAGACGACCTGTGGCATCCCGGGCGGCAGCGCCTCCCTGACCGAGAGCGAACCCAACGACACCCGGGCCACCGCCGACGACGCCACCGCCGTCACCTACCCCGCCTCCCTCACCGGCACCATGGCCTCGGCCGCCGACCGCGACTACTTCCGCATCTCCCTGACGGCCAACGAACACCTCACCGTCCAGTGCGCCCTACCCGACGCCTACGACGCCGACCTCTACCTCCTCGACTCCGGGGGCAGCACCCTCACACGATCCGTCAACAACGGCGCAGGCGCCGACGAGACACTCACCTTCACCAAAGCCGCCTCAGGAAGCGCCACCTACTACGTCGAACTAGAGGCCTACAGCGGATCGGGCACCCCCGCCTACACCTGCACCCTCACCAAGAACTGAGACCGGCGCCGGACCGGCAGCCGACCGGTCCGGCGCACGCGTCGCCACGGACGTGGCGCGGCGCCGCAACGCTCCTCTGAGGCCGCACCCCGTTCTTCGGGGCGCGGCCTTCGTGCGCCCTCGGTCTCGACAGCCCAGGAGACCGCCGATCCGGAGTCGGCCTGCCGCCTTCGGGTGGGGCGGCAGTTCGTCGCCATCCGGGTCGGCGTGCCCTGGACCTGGCCGTCGACCCGCACGATTGCTCGGTCAGCCGGCGCGTAGACGACCGCGCGCGCGGGGCTCAGGGCGAACACCGCACTGATGATGATCAGCAGAGGTAGCAGCAGGCTGCGGTAGACGAGCAGCAGAAGCCCGTCGATGCCGGAAAAATGTCGCAGCGGGACCAGCGATCTACACGCCCAACCCCGCCACCGGTCCGGCCGCCGAACGCCCTCCGCGAGGACGGACGGCAGCTGTTCGCCGAGATCGGGGGCGAGCGGGACGACCGCTTGCAGGGCCCGCCCGTCCTCGGAGCACACGGCGGGCGACGGCCGGGCCTGGATGCCGCGCTGCCCGGCCAGGGCGGCGACAGCCCGCGCGGCCGCACGCGAGTGCTTCCGCTCTCTGACGCAGTCCACCGATGCCGCACGCTCCCACTTCCACCCGGACGAGCTGCACACCGTGGTGAGGTTCCTGACCGAGATGAACACCCAGCTCGCCCGCGTACGCCGCTGAGCACCCGTCGGCACCGGCCGCCTTTTGTGCTGGTTCATCGCATATCCCCAGCCACGGGCCCCGAGTCACGCCGGAGCAGTTCTGGAGCGATCCCATTCGCATCTGCGTCCACGGTGGGGCAGGCCCGACCCACCGCCCCGGGAGCGGCGATGGCCGTCATACCCCGGCCCCTGCGCATCCGACGGCGGACGGCGGTGGCAGTGTCCCCCTGCTGTTGGGAGCATGTGGTGGGCGTGGGTCCGGGCTGGACCATCCGGCTTGCCCTTCCGCCATGACGGTGTGTCACGTCGGGGCGCCGGTCTGCGGTGCGGCAGGTTTCTGACCAAGTGCGGGTCGTTGCCGGGTGGAGAAGCAGGGGATCACATGAATGCCGATCGCCCTCACGAAGGCGACCACGAGGGCCGGGAATCCGCAAGGCCAGCCAATGCGGGCCGCGCTGACGACCCCGACAACTCCTCGGCTGTTGCTCCGCCGAGGTCTTCAAAGGCCACCTCGGCGGGCGCCGGAGCACCCCGTCACGATGGCAGGGAAACGCAAAGCTCGGGCAGCATGTCCGTGTCGGCGTTGCGTGGACTGCGCGGTCGGCTCCGATCGAAGGTCGCGTCAGGCCCGCCCCCGGGTCCGGCCCGGCCCGAGTTCTGGCGGAGCCCTCTGCGAGGGCCGTGGCTGACGGCCGTGTTCGGTCTGGTTCTGCTGTTCGGCGTGATCATCCTGTTCGTGAGCGGCCTGCTGTCTTACGCCGCCTACAACCCTGATGTTTCGCCCGTCAACGACCAGACGCCGAACAAGGGGCTGCTGGGCTTCTACCTGTTCACCTGGCCGACCTCGCCGTACTGGGGCTACCGCCTGAGCCAGGGGCTGCACGTCACCCTCGGGATCGTCCTCATCCCCGTGCTGCTGGCCAAGTTGTGGTCGGTGATTCCCAAGCTGTTCGGGTGGCCGCCCGTGCGCTCGGCCAGCCACGCACTCGAACGGCTGTCACTGCTGTTGCTGGTGGGCGGCGCCGGATTCGAGTTCGTCACCGGCATCCTCAACGTCCAGCTCCACTACATCTTCCCCGGCTCCTTCTACGTCCTGCACTTCTACGGGGCCTGGGTGTTCATCGGCGCGTTCATCGTCCACGTCACCTTCCGACTGCGCCGCGCCGTCATCGCCGTAGTGACAGGCCCACACGCCGAACAGCATCGGCCACTGACTGCCGATGAAGTGCCCACCACGGACGCCATGGGGCTCATCGCTCCCCAGCCGGCAGCACCGACGATCTCCCGCCGTGGCGCCCTGTGGATGGTCGGCGCGGGGTCCGCGGCGCTGCTCGCGGTCACGATGGGGCAGAGCATCGGCGGCTGGATGCGCAAGACCGCCCTGCTGGCCCCCCACGGCCAGAATCCCGGCAACGGGCCGAACGGCTTCCAGATCAACAAAACCGCGGCCTCGGTAGGCATCCGGGCCGGCGACATCGGCCCCGCCTGGCGGCTGACCGTCCGCGGCGGCGGCCGGCAGACCGTGCTCACCAGGGACGCCCTGTACGCACTACCCCGGCATGAGGCGGCCCTGCCCATCGCCTGTGTCGAGGGCTGGTCGACGACCGACCAGCAGTGGAACGGGGTCCGCCTCGCGGACCTCGCCGCCCTGGTCGGTTTCACCGACGATGTGCCTGCGGTGCAGGTGGAGTCCGTGCAGCGCGGAGGATCCTTCAACCGCGTCGTCCTGGCCGCCAACCAAGTACACGACCCTCGGTCCCTGCTGGCGGTGGAGGTCAACGGGGCCGTCCTCTCACCCGATCACGGCTACCCCGCGCGGATCATCGTTCCCAACGCCCCAGGCGTCCACAACACCAAATGGGTCACCCGTCTCACCTTCGGCGAGCAGGCGTGAGCCGCCTGCGCGCCCGCTACGGCGCCTCTCCCCTCCACCTCCTGCTGACCCTCGCCTCCTTCGCCCTCGCCGGCTACGCCGGCGTGCGCCTCCTGGCCGGCGACCCCCTCGGTGTCGCCATCTGGTTCGTCGGTGCCGCACTCCTCCACGACCTTGTGCTACTGCCCGCCTACTCCGCCACCGACCAGGTCTTGCAGCGAGCCTTCCGGGGACGCCCCGGCGACAGTGCCGGACGCCCGTCGGCGATCAGCGTCAACTACGTCCGGGTACCGGCGTTCGCTGCGGGCATGCTGCTCCTCGTGTGGTGGCCGCTGATCCTGGGGCAGGTTCCTCATTTCACGGCCGCGACCGCACTGCCCGCAGATGTGTTCCTGGGGCGCTGGCTGCTGATCACAGCGGGCTTGTTCGTCGCCTCCGCGCTGTGCCTGCTGATCCGGGTCCGGCGAGCTTCGCGGCCGGCGAGGCGGGCTGCCAGGGAGCGTCAGCGGGCGGAGCGCAGCGTGAGGAAGTGACGGTTCCCGCTGGTCGTCCACTGCTCCTCCACCCGCCACCGGGCCGCTGTGGCGTGCCGGGCCAGGGCGTCGCGGCCGACGGTTGCCCAGGGGAAGAAGCCGTGCAGAGTGCGGTGGCCGTCGTGGAGTCGGGCCAGGTGACGGTGGTCGACGTTGTTCTTCCACAGGCTCGGTGACGCGTGGTGGTAGCCGTAGCGCTCGTCATCGGACCGGCAGCCCGAGAAGTGGATGCCGGTGCAGTCCGAGGAACTGTTGTTGTCCGTTCAGGGGCGGGGCTCCGTCGGAGCCGTCCATCACGAGATGCGGGACTCGAACGATCCTTCAGCGCTCGCCGGGGTGATGCCGCCGGTCCGAGGAGCGCAAGACCTGCCACCACGCCGACTGCTTTGCGCCGTGCAACCACCGTTTCCCCTTCCCCTACTCGTTTGCCCTTCAACAGGGCATGACGGAGGGAGGAGCCGCTCAGTGACGCCTCCCCCCTGAGGCGAACCGAACGCTAGCCGCGGAATGTCTCATTCTGCGAAAAATTGTTCGGGTATGACTCAAACCCATACCCGTTCACAACCTGAACTGAGCAGGCCACAGCTGCTCACACCACCCCCACCGCATCCTCATCCCTCTCGAACCTCGCCGACGATGCTCAAGTCCAGGAGAACCTGGTTGCCTTCGCATACGCGGCCCCTCGAAGCCGAGGGCCAGGGGAGTGACGGCATTTGGCCCTGGTGATCAAGTTGCCTGCCGGACGCTGCGCGTCCATCGGGAGGACGCCGAGCCTGACGTGCCGGCGCATCGAGACGGTCATCAGGTGGGCGGGCTGGTCCGCCCTCACGTGGGCGTCCCCGGAGCGGGTCCGCAGGGCGGTCGCCCTGAGGACGAAGACGAAGTGCCGGCCGGCGTCGCGCAGCACTTCCCGCTTGCGGGTCGTGCGCGGCTCGGCGTCGTCGGGGTGCTGTGTGAGGCGACGGCGCCGCCCTCAACGGGTACGGCGTCAGTGGCGGTGGGTGCGGGTGCGGCGGGGTGGCCGGTTCCGGGGCTCGGCGGCACCGGTGTCCTGCCCGGGGGGTCGGTTCGGCGGGCGGTGGCGGGTGTGGAGCGCCAGGGCCAGGCAGGTCGCCGTCGCACCGATGGCGAGGGCGGCGGGAAGCCTGGCGTATGCGGTGCGCGCGGTCGGCGCCTGGGCGGCGAAGAGGACCACCGCCGCCGCGGCGGCGGCCGCCAGTGCGGGTGTGGCCCGGGGCCTGCCGGGCGGGGCGGTGACGCCGGCCGTCCAGGGGTCGGTGACGAGCAGGTAGGCGAGCAGCAGGGCCGCGACGCAGACGACGAGCCAGAGGGCGGGGTCGGTGACCGCCGCGATCGCGATGGCGGCGGCCGGCAGGACCGTGGTCCTGCGCCGCGCCACGACGGCCCACCAGCGCAGCGAGGTGTGGACCGGGCGCGCGTCGACCATCGGGGCCGCCCACCACGCTGCGGCGGCGGCCGCTCCGGTCACCAGCAGCCTGACCGGCGGCGAGGCGTGCAGGGCGGCCGACGGGTCGCAGGCGGCGACGACGAGGGCCGTGCCCAGGAGCCGGTCGGCGAGGCGGGAGGTGAGCCGGGCGGGTCGGCCTCCGGAGGAGTACGGGACCGGGGCGGTGGTCATCGGGTGCCCCCCTGGACGCGGGTCCGCAGCAGCGGCGCGAGGGCGAGGTCGAGGGTCTCGCCGGGACGGTGGGTGACGACCGCGACACCGCTTTCGACGAGGGAGAAGCGCATGGCGTCGCGGTCGGCCCGCCACAGCCTCAGCGCAAGTTCGCCCTCGGTGTCACCGGGGTCCACGACCGGGTCGCCGGTGGGGATCTCGACCACGATCATCGGGTTGGACCGCCCGCGCACCTGGTGCAGGACGTCGAAGATCCGCTGGTCGCTCAGCGGGGTGATGACGTACACCAGTGCCCCGGCGGGCAGTGCGGGCGGGGGGAGCGCGCCGAGGCCCTGCGAACGGTGGCTGTGGTCCTTTCGGACCGCCAGTACGCTCTCGGCGATGCGGTGGAAGTACCCCTGGCCGCTGCCTGGTTGCAGCCAGCGGGTCGCACCGCCGACCGATACGACGCCGACCCGGTCGTGGGTGCGCAGGTAGGCGCGGACCAGGCCGGCGGCGGCCCGGAAGGTCGCGTCGAGGGTGGAGGTGCCGGTGACGGGGTCGACCACGTCGGTGAGCACGTCCAGCAGCATCACGGTCTCCGCCGTGCGCTCGGCGGCGAAGCCGTGCATCTGGAGGGTGCCCCGGCGGGTGGTGGCGGGCCAGTGGATCCGGCGCTGGCGCTCGCCGCGCGCGTACGGGTGCACTCCGGTGACCTCGACGCCTTCGCCGCGCTGTGTGGAGGTGTGCTCGCCGAGGCGTTGGGGCAGCCGGACCGGGATGGGCGTGAGGCCCGCCTGGTCGGGCACGGGGAAGACGGAGATCTCGCCGAGACCGGCCCGTACCGTCCGGCGGGCCAGGCCGCCCCGGTCGTAGACGTCGACGTCGACCGTGCCGAGCGTCCAGCGGCCCCAGCGCCGGGCGGTCAGGTCGAGTTCCACGTGGTACGGGCCCGCCTCCATACGGTCGAGCCGGGTTCCGTGGCCGAGGGTGATCCCGGGGTCCAGACGGCCGGGCTCCCCGTCGTAGGCCACGGCGATCCGCACTCTGACCCGCTCGCCCTCGAAGCACCGCCTCGGCTCCACCTCCGCCCGGGCCGTCAGCCCGTCCGGGCGCGGGCCGCCCGGCAGGGCGAGGGCGAGCAGGACCAGGGGGGGCGGCTGCCAGGGCGAGGACCCAGGGGCGTCCGGTGACGAGCGCTGCGGACAGGGCGACAACAGCCAGCGTGCCCAGCCGCAGCGCGCGTTCGCCGGGGCGTCGGCCGGGCGGGGACGGCGGCGGGGGTTCGGCGCCGTCCCGCCGGCCGTCGAGGGCCCGTCGGACGGCAGCCTCCGTACGGGCGGTCACCGGCCGCGTCATGACACGGACGGCGTGCGCGGGAGGGTCTGCGGGGCGGGTACCGAGCGGGTGATCTCGCGCATCACCTCGTCGGCGTCGATCTGGCGGACCCACAGTTCCGGCTTGAGCGAGATCCGGTGGGCGAGGGCGGGCACGGCCACTGCTTTGACGTCCTCCGGGGTCACGTAGTCCCGCAGGTGCAGCACGGCACGGGCGCGGGCCAGCTGCACCAGGGCCAGGCCGCCTCGTGGAGAGGACCCGACCTGGACGTGGGGGTGGGCGCGGGTGGCGCCGACGAGGGCGACGGCGTAGTCCAGCAGGTCGTCGTCCACCTCGACGCGTTCCACGGCGGCCCGCATGGCCAGCACCTCGCCCGGCCCGCTGAGCGTGCGCAGCACCGCCTCGGGTGCGGCCCGGTCGACGCGTGCGCGCAGCATGCCGGCTTCCTCGGCGGGCGTGAGGTAGCCCATCCGCACCCGCAGCAGGAAGCGGTCGAGCTGGGCTTCCGGGAGGGTGTAGGTGCCCTCGTACTCGATGGGGTTGGCGGTGGCCACCACCACGAAGGGGTCCGGCAGCGGGCGGGTGGTGCCGTCGACGGACACCTGGGATTCGGCCATCGCCTCCAGCAGGGCCGCCTGGGTCTTGGGCGGGGTCCGGTTGATCTCGTCGGCGAGGAGCAGGTGGGTGAAGACGGGGCCGGGCCGGAAGACCATGTCGGCATTCCGCTGGTCGTAGAACGGGGCGCCGGTGACGTCGGAGGGCAGCAGGTCGGGGGTGAACTGGACGCGGGAGAAATCCAGTCCGAG
The DNA here is from genome assembly GCF_044129415.1 of Streptomyces racemochromogenes. Lineage (GTDB taxonomy): Bacteria > Actinomycetota > Actinomycetes > Streptomycetales > Streptomycetaceae > Streptomyces > Streptomyces racemochromogenes_A. The sequence continues at coordinate 32,829 of NZ_JBBDHD010000051.1, read as the reverse complement.
GGTGGTGGCGAAGGAGCGGGCCAGCAGCGTCTTGCCGAGTCCCGGCAGGTCCTCGATGAGGACGTGGCCCCCGGCGAGGATGCCGAGCATGACCTGGGCGAGCGGTTCCGCCTTTCCGACCACGGCGGTCCGGATCTCGTCGAGCACGGCTGCGGCCCGCTCCCCCGCCTGTCGGGGCGTCAGGACGGCGTGGTCCGGGCTGGTGTGCGTGCTGGTCACGAGGGGTTCCTCACGAGACGGATCGGGTAGGGAGTTGCCGGGGCCGGCCGGGTTAGGCGATGGTCACAGGGATTCCAGGCGGTCAAGCAGGGAACGCAGGACGGGTTCGGGGAGGGTGGGCTGCGGAGCGGGCGCCCTGGGGTCGATCCACGGCCACAGCCTGTCGCCGACCAGCTCCCGGGCCTGGTCCGGGTTCCGGTACATCTCCACACCGTGGCGTTCGGCCAGCCGGGCCGCGAACAGCCGTTGGAGCTGCGGTCGCATGACGGTGCGCAGGTGTTCTTCGCCGTCGTCGGCGAGGGTGTCGGCCACGGTGCGCCGCCACCGGCCGAGCGCCGGAGCACGGCTGCTCAGCACGCGCGTCGGCCTGCGCAGTCCGGCGTCCTGGGCGGCGCCCCCGGCGGCGTAGCGCCCCAGGACCAGTGCGACGGCGGTGAGGAGCGCGGCCCCGGTGGCAGCCGCGGCGGCGCCGTCGGTCAGGGCGAGCAGCAGCTCGGCCGCGAGGGCAAGGCCGGCCAGGACGGCCAGCGAGTGCCGTACCGAGCCGGGGGCCGGCCGCACGGAGCCGAACGGGGTCCGGATCCGTATGCCCCTCTTCACCCCGCAACCGCCCCGGCCCGGGGACCGTGCGCCTGCGAGCGCAGGCCGTTGGCGATCTCGGCGAGCGCGGCCGTCGCCCGGTCGCGGTGGCCGCCGTGCATCGGGTGCGTGGAGTAGCGGGCCTCGCGGAACAGGGCGGTGAGCTCGGTGGCGGCCTCCGCTGCGGGCAGGCCGCCGTCGAGGGCCCGTTCCAGCAGGTCGTGCGGGCTGTCCGAGGCGTGCCGGGCCACACCGGAATCGGCGAGCGACTCCTCCATGGCGAGGTAGCAGGCGATGACGGCCGCACGCACGTCGGTTCCGTCCTGCAGGGCACGGCGTCCGGAATCCACGGCGTCGGCGAGGTGGGCCCGCTCGCTGCCGGGGGTCGCGGCCACCGCCTCGGCCTCGGGCTCCGTCGGAAGGCTCGGATGGCGCCACAGGCGCCGGACCGCGAGCACGAGGGCCGCGGTGAGCAGGGCGAGGCCGAGCACGAGGAGGATGCGCGTCAACGTGGAGTGGCCGCCGTCGTCGGGGGCGGCGGCCGGTGCGGGCGGCGCGCCGGGCACGGGGACCGAGGGGGCGGGGGGAAGCGACGACGACCCCGGGGCACCGCCGTCCGCGGGTGCGCCGCCGTCGCTGTCACCGTCCGAGGCACCGAACCGGTGCAGGGCCACGATGAGCAGCGGGAGGGCCAGCGGCGCCGCCGTGAGCACACGACGCACACCGTCCACCAGTCGCATTTCCACCGGGTCGAGCGTCTCCTGGGCCCCGATCTGCTCCACGTACTTCGCGCGCAGTGCGATCCCGCCGAGGAGCGACAACAGGGCGAGGCCGAGCACGAGGACGGGGTTGCCACCGAGCGGCCCGCGGCCCTCGGCGAGCAGACCCCCGCCGGGGCGCAGAAGCAACGCCCCCAGGGCAGCTCCGCCCACGACCAGTAAGCACAACACCGCGCGTAAGGAACCGATGTGGCCGTTCTCGCGCTCCACCGCCGCTCCCTCCCCCGAGACCGGCAGCTTCGCACACCGGTCGCCGGTGATCAATGAGCTCACGACGCCAGGGCAGACTCGGCCCGCTTCGGATTGCGCTCCCCCGGCCTCACCACACTCGGACCAGTACCGTGGATCACGGCTCGGGCGCCTGGGCCCCGCACGTCCGTGGCCACTCCTCCCCCGCTACGGGCGGCTCCGGACGGTGCCACCGGACCTGCGGGTCCGCGCACGTCGTGACGGGCGAGCCGGACCCCAGAGACGAGCGAGATCACGACCAACCAGCTAGTATCTGCCGCCCTGCGCGCCCGACCTCAACCCCGTCGAGGGGATCTGGTCCCTCCTGCGACGCGGCTGGCTCTCCAAGGTCGCCTTCAGTACCCCCGAACACCTCGTCCAGCGCATCCGGCGCGGCCTACGGCACATCCGGTACCGCAGCGAACTCATAGACGGCTGCCTCGCCGAGACCGGCCTGACGGTCAGACCCACCTGAGCAACCCGGCCACACCGCACGTTCGACCTCAGTCGTGCAGGGCGGCCGCGAGTGCCTCGGCCAGGGTCACGGGCGGGCGGCCGATCAGGCGGCGCAAGTCGCCGGAGTCGGTGAACATCTCGCCGCGGCTCATACCGCGGTCAGCGTCGGCGAGGACCTCCGCCAGCTCGGCGGGTAGGCCCGCGGAGGCCAGTACCTGGGCGAAGTCGGCCACCGGGAGGTCAGCGTAGGCAACCTGCTTTCCGGCCGCAGCGGAGATCGCGGCGGCGAGCTCCGTCAGGGTGAAGGATTCGTCGCCGCCGAGCTCGTACACGGCGCCGGTGTGGCCTTCAGCGGTGAGGACGGCCGCTGCGGCCTCGGCGTAGTCGGCGCGGGACGCGGCGCTGATCCGCCCCTCGCCTGCGGCGCCTACGACCGCGCCGTTCTGCAGGATCTGCGGCAGTTGGCTGGTGTAGTTCTCCAGGTACCAGCCGTTGCGCAGCAGCACGCTGGGGATTCCGCGGTCCCGCAGATACGCCTCGGTCTCGCCGTGCGTGGCACCGATGACGGTGGTGGCCGTGTCCGCGTGCGTCGTGCTCGTGTACGCCACCAGCGACACGCCTGCGGACGCCGCGGCGTCGATCACGCGGCGGTGGTTGGCGACCCGCTCGCCCACGGGGACCGAGGCCGAGATCAGCAGCAGCCTTTCCGCCCCCGCGAATGCCTCGGCCAGGCCGTCGGGGTCTGCGAAGTCGGCGCGGCGTACCGTGATGCCCCGGTCGGCCAAATCCTTGATCCCGGCGATGTCCCGGCCGGTCGCGATGATGTCCGCGGCCGGGACCCCGCGCCGCAGCAGTGCCTCGACGGTGAGCCTGCCCAGCTGGCCGGTGGCTCCGGTGACGACGATCGACATGATGGTCATTCCTTCCTTCCGGGCGTGCCTTGCACGCCTGCCGCGGTCCGTCCGCCGCGGGATGGAACACAGAATGACCTGGACACTCTCTGTTGGGGAGTAGCCACTTCTTGGTACGGTACTTACCGTAACGAAAGCATTGAGGTGAGCTGTGTGACTGCTGTCGAGAATGTGACCGGGCCCATGCCGTCATTCGATCCGTACGAGCGCGGCTGCCCGTCGCGGGACCTGCTCGACCAGATCGGCAGCAAGTGGGCGGTCCTCGTCCTCGGCGAACTCGGCCGGAACGGGACCTGCCGGTTCGGCCAGCTCCGGCTGGCGCTGGCGGGCGTGAGCGAGAAGATGCTCACCCAGACGCTGCGCACCCTCGAACGCGACGGGCTGGTCAGCCGCACCGTCTACCCAGAGGTGCCGCCGCACGTGGAGTATGAGCTGACCGCACTCGGCCAGACGCTCCGGGAACCGCTGAAGGCGCTCACGGAGTGGTCCGTGCTGCACATCGAAGAAGTCATCACCGCCCGCGAAGAGTACGACGACCGCACTGAGCGCACCAGGTAATCGGCGGCGGCCGGCGGTCTGGTCCAGCGGTCTGGTCATAGACGGCCGCCTCGCCGAGACCGGCCCGACAATCAGACCCACCTGAGCCACCCGGCGACATCGCACGTTCCGGACGGGGGTCGCCTTGCGGGACGCACCTGAGCGGTACGGGTCGTGGGCCGGCCTCCACACGCGTTTCCGCCGCTGGGCGACGGACGGGACCTTCGAGCGGGTGCTCCATGCAGCCCAGGCACAAGCGGATGCCGCGGGCGATATCGAGTGGCTCGTGCCGGTCGACTCCACTGTCGTGCGTGCCCGTCAGCACGCGGCCGGGGCCCCGAAAGGGAGCCCCGCGGCCCGGCCCTCGGCCGGTCCCGTGGCGGGCTGACCAGGGCCGGCCCCGGCCTTCGTCCTGACCGGCGGGAACACCAGCGATTGCACCCGGTTCACCACCGTGACGGACGCGATATGGGGAGCCGACCGTAATGGGCTCCGATCCCGAAACGGGGCGGTCCACGCATGTCCAACCTTGATCTCGACGTCAGCGTGCAGGGCGACCGCACGGTGGTCACGGTGACCGGCGAACTCGACATGGACACCGGCCCGCACCTGGCCGAGGCCGCCGACGCAATCGACCTGCCCGGTCGGGCCCTGGCCCTGGACCTGTCGGCTGTCACGTTCGTCGACTCCTGCGGCCTCCACGTCCTCCTCGCCCTCCGCCGCCGCGCCACTCTCGCCGGCGCGACTCCGGCACTGGCCCATCTGCCCGATCAGGCCCTGCGGCTGCTGGACCTCACCGGCACCCGCCGCTTGTTCACGCTCACGGCCCGGTAGGGCCGGGCTCCTGGTGCGGGGCGGGGTGTCCGACCGCTCGGTGCTCCGGTCCCAGACCCCGCCCTCCTTCCCCGCACACACCGGCGGTTTCGGATGGCGCCAGGGACTGGCCGGCGTTCAGCGCCGCCGTCTCGAACGGGTTCGCCCACGCGCTCGGCGGCCACCGCCTCGTCGTGGTGGGCGGCAGATTCTGAGCGGCCGCGGCGGCTATGCCGTGTCTTTCGGATCACCTCGCTGGCCAGATGAAGAGGATCCGGTGGACCAGGCCGCGCCGCTGCTTGATCTTGTTGATGCCGTTCGACGGTGCTTCGCTGTTCGGAGCGACCGCGCAGTACGTTCGAAAGTACGGGGTGCGGCTCAGGCCACCAGGGCCGCGACGGGGGCCGCACCCCGGCAGCGCACGAGCGCCCTGGGCCACGTCGGCGCCCGCTTTCCCCTCACGCCCGGTTGAGCCGAGACCACCGGGCGGGGGCGGTGGGGAACTCGTGGACCTCGACGCCGCCCGGGGGACGGTGCCCCCGCCCGGGCGTCGTCACGGTCCTCAGCACACCATCCGCCTGGTGCTGCGTCAGGCGGGTGGTGTGCCGGGGACCGTGGCGGTGTCAGCGGGCGTGCCTGCCCTTGGCCGGCTTCGGCTTGTCCTGCCGCGCCTCGTCCTTCCTGGGGGCCGGCCCGGCCGCTCCTGGGCCGGTCGCACGGTCTGGCTGCCGTCCCCGGACGGCGGGGGCCGACGGCGTCCCCCTGTCGGCTGTCGCGTCCTCGGAGCCGGCGCTCGGCCGGTCCCCGGTGGACGAGGCGGACCGGGGCGCGGAGACGGCTCCGGCTCCGGCCGGCGGAGCCGGTGAGGCGGCCGGGGAGGGCGGCGCGGGCGTGGAGGGGCGCGACGGAGCGGGCACGGCGTTCTCCGCCTCGACGGGTGGCCCGCCCGCAGACCCGGCCAGCCCGGCGCCGAAGACGGCCAGTGCCGCACCGGCGGTCACCAGGATCCGGCCGGCCCTGCGCGAGGCGGGCCGGTGGGAAAAGGAGCGTGCGGGCACCGGCTCGCCGGGGGTGGGGGCGGCGGCTCCGTCACCGGCGCCCCCCGATGCCGGGTATACCCCTTTGGTCCTGAGCGTGTCCGCGTTCCGCTCACCGGCGCCGGCTTCGCCCCTGGGGAGCGGAGCGGCGGGCACGGAGGACCGCGCGGCCACCTCGGCCGCCGCCGCGGGAGCCCCCGCTGCCAAGGCGGCCAGGGCGCGCCCACAGGCGCGGGCGTCCGGCCGGCGGCTCTCGTCCGCGTCGGTCATCGTCTCCAGTAGTTCGGCGACGGCCGCCGGTATGTCCGGCGGAATGACCGGGGGACGGTTCAGGCGGGCCATCGCGGCCTCAAGGGGCGCCCCGTCGTACTCCCGTTCACCCTTGACGGACTCAAGGAGCACCAGTCCCAGACTGTAGATGTCCGCCGCCGGCCCGGCACCCCGGCCCAGCACCTGCTCCGGGGCCATGTACGCAGCGGTACCCACCAGGGCGCCCGTCGCGGTCTGCGCCGTGGTGCCGAGCAGCCGGGAGATGCCGAAATCCGTCAGACGGGGGGCACCCGCCTCGTCCAGCAGGACATTGGCGGGCTTGACGTCGCGGTGGACGACTCCAGCCTCGTGCACATGGGCCAGCGCCGAGGCCAGCGCAGCCCCGATGCGGCACGCCTCGGCGGGCGCCAGCGCGGCCGCCGCGATCCGCCGGCGCAGCGTCGTGCCCCTGACCAGCTCCATCACCAGGTAGGGCGTCCCGTCGTCCCGACCGCAGTCGTACACGGTGATCAGACCGGGATGCTGCAGCTGGGCCAGCAGCCGGCCCTCGCCGTCGAACCGCTCCTCCATGTCGGCGGCACCATCCGGACGGAAGACCTTCACGGCGACCGGCCGCCGCAGGCGCAGGTCCATGCCCTCGTAGACGTCGGCGGCGCCGCCGCGGCCGAGCAGGTCGTCGAGCCGGTAGCGGTCGGCCACCACGTGAGCGGTGAGCCGGAGGTCCCGTCGGATCGGCCACGAGCGGACTGTCATCACTGCGCTCCCTGCGTCCTGTTGTCACCTGCCGTTGTCCGCCCGCCCCCGTGTGCGCTGCCGGTGGCACGCCCGGCCGCGTGGTGGCGAGCACCGTGTGCGCGTGTGCCCCCTCGGCTGCCGGACATCCCCGGGCCCGCACACGGCGTCGTGAAGGGGGGTCGGGCGCCGTCGCGGCATGATGGGGTCATGCGCACACGACCGACGCTCGTCTACGACGGTGACTGCGGCTTCTGCACCGCCTCCGTCTTGTTCGTCGAGCGCCGCCTGCGCCCCGACTGCGAGATCGTCCCCCGGCAGTTCGCGGATCTGTCCGCGCTGGGGGTGCCCCCGGAGCGCGCCGCATACGAGGTGCTCTGGGTGACCCCGTCCGGCCGGGTGTACGGCGGCGCCCGGGCAGTGGCGAAGATCCTGCTGCGCGCGGGCCGGGGATGGGCGCCGCTGGGGGCGCTGCTCATGCTGCCGCCGGCCCGGTGGGTCGCCCACGTCGCCTACCGGCTGGTGGCGGACAACCGGCACCGGATGCCGGGCGGGACGGCGGCATGCGCGGCGCCGGAGCGCCGTGGCCGAGGGTGACCGAGGCCGCGATGACTCGCGCCGAAGGGGGTAGGTGAGGACGGCACACGACCACCGTGCCTGCGAAGGAGACGAGCATGACCGACGACGCCTACCTGTTCCTCTTGGACGACCCGGAGCCCATGCTGGGCGCCCCCGTCACCGCTGTGGGAGACCTGGCGTGCCTGGAGACGCCGGCCGTACGGGCCTGGCTCGACGCGCACGGCGTCACCGCCGCCTCCCCGGGCGTCCGGCTGCTGCCGCCGGAGGGGACGGGCGCCATCCCCTCCGGGTCGGAGAAGCTGCCCGTCCCGTTGGGCGACGAGGAGCTGAACCGGCTGCGGCACGCGCTGACGCCGCCGGGTGCCCTCGCCCGCGTGGAGGAAGAGCTGCTGGCCTACCGCGACTGCGCGGGCGAGCGCGACGCCCTGCTGGCGCGGGCCACGGCGGCCGGGGTTCCGCAGCACCGCATCGTCGAACTCACCGGCGAGGACGCCCGGACGGTGGCATCGGCGGCGGCGCAGGGACAGGGCCCTACGTCGGCCGGCTCCGCGACAGCGGTGACGAGGGGGGAGTCATGACGACCGAGGAGACGCGTACGAAGCTGCGCCAGGTGGAGGACCGGCTCGGTGAGCGGACCCCGGCACCGATCGAGGGACAGACCCGTATCCCCCTCCCCCCACCCGCTCGGGCGGGCGACGAGGACGAGAGGGCGTGAAGTGCAAGGAAGGGCCGCCCTCTCATGGGTGAGGGAACGGCCGGTCCGACCGTCGGCAGGAGGGGCTCCCCAACCGCTCCCCAGAACCTGCCGAGGGCCCCGCAATCGCAACGGGCCGCACCCGGGACACCGGCCCCACCACGCCGGCCCGTCGGTCGCCGGTTCCGCTCCCCCACCGGCCCAGCCGGCGGCTCGGGACGATGTCGGTCGCGGCCGGGCGGAGCGGGGCGGCGACCAGGGCTTCGGCGAGTCGGGCGTTTCCCTACTCGTCCGTGCCCTCGGCCCGGCATTCGGTGATGCCGTCCGTGCACAGCACCAGGCTCTCGGTGCGGCGCAGTGTGAAGCGGACGGAGGCCAGCCCGGGCGGCATGCCGATGCCGAGCAGCCCGCCGGGGGCCTCGACGGTCGCCACCGCATGGTCGGCGTCCAGCAGGAGGGGCGGGGTGTGGCCGGCCCTCACGAGGTCGACGGCGAGTCCGCCGGCGACCGGGGTGAGATGACCGTAGGCGAGGGTCACGAAGCCGTGGTTCCGGTGGACGTCGGTCCCCGTAGCGGGAGCTGTGCCGGTAGCCGTCCCGGTCGCCGACGACGGGGTGCCTGCGGTGCGCCTCCGCCAGCACCCGTTCCGGCAGGGTGGTGTCGTAGGGGCACAGGACGGGCGGCCCGTCGGGCGAACGCCAGATTGCCGAGCGCCTCGTGGCGGGTCGCCTCCCGGGCCTCCGCCTCGGTGCCTCCGACCCGGATCGGTTCGCCCACGATGAAGGGGCTTCTGGTCCCGGTGCCGGTCGGCGAACTGCCGGAGCAACGAAAGGATGCGCCCGGGGTTGCGTCCGACACGCCCACCGGGTGGTTCCATCGCAGCACACCGGCCGGATCGCGGCGCACCTCTGCCTGGGCGGCACCGCCGTGGGCGCGCCGGCCGGCGGGGCTCCCGAGCCGCCGTTGAGCCGTTCGGCCGGGGGGAGCACTCCATAGGGGCAGCGGCAGTCGTGCCACCGGGCCGGGGCAGGACCGCGATGTTCTGGTGGTGGCGCGGATTTCATGGCCCCCTCGGCACTCAGGGAGAGATTCAGTGGATGCCAGCGGCAGTGACGGTCCAGTGCTCCTCGTTGCCCGGATCCCCAAGGGGCGGAAGGCGCTGGGCAAGGCCACCGCGATCGTCGCCTGGGACACCCCCGAAGCCGAGGCCGACCTGCTGCGGCTCATCCCGTACCGCCGCGTGGGCGACCCCGAGGACATCGCGAACGCCATGGCCCTGCTCCGACCTGCTGACTACGTCGTGGGGACGACGCGATCTTCGTGGACGGGGGAATGACGCTGTTCCGCGGCTTCGCCACCGGCGGCTGAGCCCCCAATCCACCCGCCGTCCGACACGAAACCGCCAAGGCCCACATGAACAGCGCAATCGCGATCATGGCGGACACCCCGCCGCAGCTGCTCCCCGCCCGTGAGCTCATGGCCTTCACCCTGGCCTCCCACATCCTGCTCGTGCCCTTCGGGGTGGCCCTGCCGGCCATCACCCTCCTGATGCACTACCGCGGGCTGCGCAAGGGCGACGCGGTCGCCCTCCTGCTCGCCCGCCGCTGGTCGGCGGTCATGGCCGTGCAGTTCGCCATCGGCATCGTCACCGGTACCGTGCTCTCCTTCGAGTTCGGCCTGCTGTGGCCGGGACTGATGGGCCGCTGGGGTGATGTCTTCGGCCTGGGATTCGGCGTCGAGGCGTGGGCCTTCTTCCTGGAAGCCGTCCTCATCGCGATCTACCTCTACGGCTGGCGCAGGCTCAAGCCGTGGACGCACTTCCGGCTGGGTCTGCCCCTGCCGATGACCGCGCTGATGGGGGCGTTCGGCATCATCGCCGCGAACTCCTGGATGAACACGCCGCGGGGCTTCACGCTGGACGCGGGCGGCAACCCCGTAGACGTCGACGTGCGCAGGGCGATCTTCACGCCGATGTTCGGGCCCGAGTACTGGCACTTCGTGGCGGGGGTGGTCCTCACGGCCGGGTACGTCGTCGCGGGGGTCTACGCGGTCGGCTGGCTGCGCGGCCGGCGAGACCGTTACCACCGGCTCGGCTTCACCGTGCCGTTCACCGTCGCCGCGATCCTCACCCCGGTTCAGTTCGTGCTCGGGGACTCCATCGCCCGCTCCGTCTTCCACAAGCAGCCGGTGAAGTTCGCGGCCACCGAGATCGTCTGGAAGACCGGTACCCACGTACCGGAGTACGTGTTCGGCCGCCTGCATGCGGACGGGTCGATCTCCGGCGGGATCAGGATCCCGCAACTGGACTCGATCCTCGCCGGTTTCAGCCCGGACACCCGGGTGACGGGACTGACGGCGGTGCCCGCGAGCGACCGCCCGACGGCCGCCCAGGCCACCATCGCCCACGGCGCGTTCGACATCATGGTGACGATCGGGAGCCTGCTCGTCCTGCTCGCGCTCTGGTACGGCTGGTGCTGGTTGCGCCGCCGTGAACTGCCGCGCTCACCCTGGTTCTTCCGATGTGCCGCGGTGGCCGGAGCGGCGTGCCTGGTGGCGGTGGAATGCGGCTGGATCACCACCGAAGTGGGCCGCCAGCCCTGGATCGTCTACGAGAACATGCGGGTGTCCGAAGCCGTCACGGACACCCGGGCCGCGTCGTTGTGGGCGATGCTCGCGATCGTCGTCGTGGTCTACACACTGATCCTCGGCACCTTCCTGGCCGTCCTGCTCACGATGCGCACCCGGTGGCGGGCCGCCGACGAAGAACTGGCCGGCTCCCACCACGAGGACTCCCCGGAGGGCGACACGCCCTACGGTCCGCGCCGCTCGGCCGCCGCGGCGGCGGCACAGGACCACGGCACCGCGCACGATGACGGAGGAGGGCCATGATCGAGGACGTCGTCGCATGGGTGCTGCTGGCGGCGGTGGCCGCCTATGCCTGCGCCGGCGGGACCGACTACGGCGCGGGCTTCTGGGACCTGTTCGCGGGCGGCCCCGAACGGGGCAAGCGTCCCCGGTGGTTGATCGACCACGCCATGGAGCCGGTCTGGGAGACGAACAACGTCTGGCTCATCTTCGTTTTGGTGATCATGTGGACGGGGTTTCCGGTCCTGTTCCAGACCGTCTTCACGGCGATGTGGCTTCCCCTGGCGCTCGCGGCCGTCGGGCTCGTCCTGCGCGGTGCGGGCTTCGCCCTGCGCAAGCCCATGACACGCCTCTCACGGCGCAGGATCTACGGCGCCGCCTTCGCCGTCTCCTCACTGCTCACGCCCTTCTTCCTCGGAGCAGTGGTCGGCGGCCTGGCCACGGGCCGGGTCGCTCCGGGAACGAAGGCTTCGGCCGACGCGTGGTCCAACGGGACCTCCGTGCTCGCCGGGCTGCTCGCCGTCGCGGCGACGGCCTTCCTGGGTGCGGTGTTCCTGACCGCCGACGCCCGCCGCTTCGACGCCCCCGACCTCGTCCGCTACTTCCGGCTGCGGGCCTGGTGCAGCCTCGCGGTCATCGCCGTTCTCGCCGTGGTCGGCCTCGTCGTCACCCGGCACGATGCGCGCTACGTCCACGACGGCCTCACCGGCGGCATCGGCCTGGCCTTGGTGGTCGCGGCCGCGGTCGGCGCGGTGGCCACCGCCGGACTGCTGTACCGCACCGCGACCGGCTGGGCGAGACTGACGGCGGTCGGCAGCGTCGCCCTCGTCGTGGTCGCCTGGGGGCTGGCCCAACGGCCGTACCTCATCCCCACCTCGCTGACCGTGGACCAGGCGGCCGGAGCATCGACGACCCTGCGCTGGCTGCTCCTCGTCACGGCCGTCGCGGTGGTGCTCGTCGGACCGCCCCTGGTCCTGCTCTACCGGCTGGACACCGGGGGCGCCCTGCAACCCCTCGCCGAGAACGACCTGCGGCGCACGGCCGCCGACCGGGGTGCGTCCGGCACCCCACCGTCGTGACCGGGCCTCGGCGGATGGCCGTCGGGGCCGATGCGGACAGAGCGGATGACGCGTGGCGGGGCCCGGGCGCGAGCCGGTGGTCGTGGTGGTGCCGGGCGTCTCCGGCGCCGGGAAGAGCACAGTCGGCAAAGCCCTGGCAGGCTGCGCCTCCAGGGACAAGGGCCCCGCCCGGCCGCGGCCCGCGCAGGGTCACGATCCCGAGTATGCCGCAACCGATCAGGGGCCAGACCGCTTGGGCCTGGTCTGGGTCATCCACCCGCACCGCAGTCACCTGGTCGTTCAAGGAAGTCGACCGACCAGCACCTCCTCGACACAGACGCCTGAGCGGGTGGCTCAGCACGTGCGGTCGCTCCGATCGATCGTCGATCGGTAGACGACGCCGTCCCGAGGAGCGGCCGCCGGCTGGCCGGCGGCCGTGTCGGCCCTGAGGAGTTCTTCGCCGCGCCGACCTGCGACCGGGACCGGGCAGCCGTGCTGCTCTACGTCTCCAGCGGCTCGCATGCCGGCGAACTCCGCCGCGAGGCGGGCCCGGTCAGTCCGCAGGCATCACCGTCTTGGCCGCCTGCCTCGACCGCATCGGGCGGTTGGCGGCGAGGTCGGGCGCCGTCGTGCTATGAGATGTGGCACGTGCCGCCGCGGACCATGTCGAGGTGCATGGCAACGATCGGGCGTGCCTTCTGGGCGGCGTCGGTGACGTCGGCGTGGCTGCCCGACCGGATCTGGGTGTCGATCAGAGCAAGGGTCTTGAGATGAGCGGCTTCCTGGCTGGCGAGCCACGCCGAGTCGTATCCGGCCGTGCCGGCCTTCAGCTGGACGGCCTTGAGCTCCTGCTGCTGCGCGGCCGTGGGAGCGGTGGGCAGGGTCATGTCGGCTTTGGCAGCGACGGCTTTCAGATCCGTGTCGAGCTTCTGGTGATCGGCGACCAGCTTCGCGCCCACCTCCTTGACGCAGTCGGTCACCGCGTTCTTCTGTGCATCCCGGCCCGCGGCGATCTCCGCCAGGTTGCCCTGGTGGGCTGACGTCACGTAGGTCGAGTCCTGGTCACCGGCGGACACACCGGCCAGCGCCGCCGGTGCGCACATCCCGGTCACCGCCGCCGCTGTGGCCGCCAGCGCGAGCATGCGCATGCGCTTGCCCATGGCAATCATCTCCTCCAACGGCCGGGGCTCGGCGAGCCCGCCTGCGACCGAGTTCTCCGCGGCGCCTTACCCGGTCCGCGCCCGCCAAACACAGCCCGCCCCTGGTCGTCGGCGCTTCCCTCGTTGACCAGTAGTCCCCCGGCGCCGGGCACCGGAAGGCGTAGTTGTTCTCGTCCGGCAGCGCGGCCGTCACGGCGCGTCTGCCGATCCGTGAGGGTGGCGAGAAAGATGGGGTGGGCCAGATCGCAGCGGCCGACCGTCGCCACCGGCGTGTGCCGGCCGCGGCTGCGGCTGCGGCCTCGCGCAGCAGCCGCCCGGCCTCCAGCACGGCTTTCGCCTGCGCGCGGTGCTGCTGCGCCTCTGCCACACGCGGGCAGCCTCCACCGCCTCCACGAGCGCCACCAGGAGAGTCAGGACCGTCATGGCGCCGCCGCCCCGGGCGGTGCGCGGGTCCGCTCCGACGTGCGTGCCGACGCCCCCCAGCCCGCCTGCGCCCGTTCCTCCAACGATCGCTCCTCCGGCGCCCGGCCGGCCCGCTCGAAGGCGTCCGCCGCCGCGATCCGGTCGCGCACCGCGGCGGGGGCATGGGCGGCGGCCACCAGGAGGTCGCCGAGCGCGGCCACTTCACCCGCTCCCTCGGCACGGCCCGAGCGGCCCGGCAGCACTGCCGCCTCGCGCACCAGGCGCGCCTCCGCCGACCTGTCCGCCGATCCGACAGCCGGGGGTGAAGCTCTCCCGTACGCGGAAGTCGGGGTCGTGCTCGGCGAGCGCGGCCGCCTTGCGTACGGTGCGCTGCAAGGTCTGGCGGGCACTCTCCAGCAGGCCGCGCCGGTTTCCTTCGCCAGCTCCGCCGTGGAGGGCCGGCCCACTGCGGTGCGGTCCTGCGGTGACATCGGCGTCAGGCCCCAGAGGGTCTCGAAGGCGCGGGCGACGGTGTGCACGGCGAGGAGGTCCCGGCGCAGCCGGGGCTGGCGGCGGCCGTCTATTCGGGCGAGGGTCCCGGTGATGTGGATGTGGTCGGGGGCGTGGCGCACCGCGACCCACCGGCAGGCTTGCTCGTCGCCGTAGGGGGCGATACCGGTGGCGTCCACCGTCGCCGCCGCGATCTCCCCGCCGAGGCGTAGACGAATGCTGCCGGGACCGATCAGCATCCCGGGCCGGAGGAGCGCACCCGCCGGGACGGACCGGGACGCCAGGAGGCGGGCGGAACGGGAAACGAGGAGACTTGAGGGAGAGCATGACGCCTGACCGCTGCGGTGCGCACGGTCCGCGGCGGACGGTCCCGTGCAGGGGCCGGACCATCCACCTACGTCCGCGCGTCCGGGGGGCACGGCCCTGCCCAGGAGTCCCCATCGTGACTTCGACCCCACAACAGTCCAACCGCCCTCAGCGCCCAGCCCGACGGGCCGCGCTCCTGCTCGCCACCGCGGCGCTGCCAGCGGTCCTGGTGGTGCCCGCGGCGCACGCCGCAGCGGCGCCCGTGACCAAGACCTTCACCGCCGGCGCCGACCAGCGGTTCGTCGTACCGGCCGGCGTCACCCGACTGACCGTCACCGCCACAGGCGAGCCGGGACAGTCCGCCATCGAGGGCGGAGCGGGCGGGACCGGCGCCACCGTCACCGCCACCCTCGCCGTGGTGCCCGGCAGCACCTACTACGTCAACGTCGACACGGGCGGCGGAGCCGTCACCGGGCAGCGCCCCGGCGGCAGCGGCGGCGGTGCCAGTGACGTCCGCACCTGCAGCTCGGCGCGCGCCAACTGCGCCCTGACCGGCGTTCCCGGCACCGACCCCCGCCTCATCGTCGCCGCCGGCGGCGGGGGCGGCGGACGCGGCTCCAGCTTCACCGGTCCCGACCGCGAAGCCACCGGCGGGAACGCGGGCGACACCGGGAAGCCCGGCGGCGAGCGACCGGAAAGCGGCGGCGGAGGTGGCGGCGGAACCCCCACCCACGGCGGCAAGGGCGGATCCGCCTGCCCCGAAAGCTCCAAGGCCGGCACCGACGGCAGGCCGGGTACCGGCGGCACGGGCGGTGGCGGATTCGGCGGGGGCGGTGGTGGCGGCGGCTGGCACGGTGGCGGCGGAGGCGGAGGCTGCTTCCTGGTCACCGCCGGCGCCGGGGGGCCCGGCGGTGGCGGTGGCGGGTCGAACCTCGTCCCGGCGGGCGGCACTTCCAGCCCCGCCACCGGATCGGCGCAGGTATCCATCACCTACGGTTCCTGAACGGTCGTCCGTGGGGTGCGAAGGACCGGTTACGTGGCAGCGCCCGACCCAACGCTCTCAGCCGGAGACGGTCGCCCTCAGCGATCCGCCGTCTCCCCGCGCAGGGCGCCCCACGTCTCGGCACTCACGATGCCGTCGGGCCGCAGCCCATGGGCCCTCTGGAGTCGCTTTACCGCCGACTCCGTCCCCGCGCCGAAGTAGCCGTCCACACCCTTCGGGCCCACCGAGTAGCCGTGGTGCTGGATCAGCAGCGCCTGGATCTCCTTCACCTTGGCCCCCGCATCACCGCGATCGGTGTACGCCGACCCCGAGTAGTAGCCGCAGTACGTGCCGTCCACCGACGAGTTGCACACCCCTGGCTTGGTCTCAGCGGCGAGAGCCTCACTCGCCAGACCAACCGGCACCACAGCCCCGGCAAGTACGACAGCCACAGCCACCGACAACCCCGCACGCTTCAGCAAGCCAGCACTCCTTCCAGCCCGGCGGGCCCGACCCGCCATTTGGGATATTCCGCTACGAAGCTATCCCCGCGCCGGCCGCAGAGGCCGCATATCTGAGGGGCGCACAAGAGCACACACCGCATCACCCGGCGCACCACACACCAACACTCCAGCCGTCCTCAGCGGCGGCGCGACGTTCCCCAAGGCCGGACCCCTGCTGGCCGCCGTCAGAACCGCGGCCCGGTCGCACAGGCGAGCGCGGGGGTTACTCCATCCCGGGCGCTGTCCGGGCGACAGCGTGGGCAGGCGCGTGCAGGCATCCGACCGGCCTCTCCTTGAGGCTCGGAGGCGCCCTGCCCAATGAGCCGGAGATAATGCGGTTGACAGCCCGAGCATCTCACGGCTGGCCTGCCGCGCAACCACTCACTTGACCTCTGCCGGCCGCTTGGCCTAGCCGGCGCCAGCCACACAACCGGGACCACCGCCAGAACGAACGATCAGCAGCAGACAGGTCGTATGGCCAGCACCAGCCACACGACCGGGACCGCTGCCAGAACGACCAGCAGCAGACAGCACGGTACCGGGGACGGCCCCTTGAGTGGCTTGGCTGCTACCTGCGGGGCCACTCGGCGCACATCGTCGGCGTTGTACCGCACCTTGCTGGCGTACCCCGTAGTGGTCGGCCAGCTGTCCGTTGCTATCCGCACCCCATGGGCCAGCGCATTCACATACACCGAGTGAGTACGGACGCCCGGCCACAAGTGGCTCACCTCGCGAGCCGTCAGCATGTCCTTCTCTTCGCGCGCCATACTCCGCCCTTCCCCCCGGCAACCGGTGGCACGAGACCATGAACTGTCCCACAGACAGGTGTAGTCCGTACCCCAGTCGCAGCGCGCTGAAGTGCTTCCCGGGCAGCCGGATCCTGGTCACCGTCCCCACCTTGGAGCTGCCGTCTGCTCGCGGGAGAACGACCCGCCGCTCATCGAGCTGGGGGTGCGCGCCACCACCAACCCGATCCAGCTCGCCTTGTGGGTCACCTCCGGGGCAGTCGTCGTGTCCGCCACGTACGCCTCCCTCATGCCGCGAGAAAACCGGAGCACCGGAGCCCGCCCTGGCGGGCGGGAAGCGGCCCTACGGCCGACGGCGGGGCAGGAGCCGGAGATCGCGAGCTTGGCCGGCGGCCCGGGCAGCACCTCCGGCGCGTGGCTGGCCGAGCACGGCGCCTGGTGCTGCTGCAGACCGTGTGGCACTCGCCTGGAAACTGACCGGGCGCGCCGCCCGGGCCGCGGCGGGAACGGCCGCGACGGCTGCCCGCGCCGCGGGCCTCGCACACGCATGAGGCCGTCACCGGGCGGCGCCCGGGGCAGGATGCATCAGTGGATGGTGTGGCTGGTGGCGATGCAGGTGCCGTGCCACGTGTGGTCCCACACCGCGCCGGTGGAGGCGTTCACGGGGGTACTCGATCCGGCGTCGCCGCCGGCCGGGTCCACGAGGACCTCCGTGACCGGCTTCCCGCCGCGGGTCTCCGGTTCGGCGGGGAAGTTCTTCGGGAACCGCGCGGGGGCGCGGCGGCATGACCTCGCCGACCCGCAGACCGAGCCGGTCCGCGCAGGCACCGGCCCGCTGCCGGGCCTGGTCCAGGGGCTGCCGGTAGGGTCCGCCCCTCATGCCCGGCCCTCATGAGTCCCCGTCGTCGCCCGTCGTGCCCGGCTTCCAGCAGCCGCTGCCGGAGGCGTTGCCGCCGCCGTACATCCGGCGGCCAGGGCGCCGGTCCGTGCGAGTCGCCGCCGGCGCGCCGGCGGTCCGCCTGCAGGTGCGGGGCATCCCTCAGCCTTTCACGTCGCTCCCGTGGCGGCGGCTGCGGTCCGTTCCCTCCGGCCTCCCGCCGGGAACGAGGACCGCCCAGGGCCGGCCGGCCCTGGGCGGTGCACCGGCCGGCCCATGAGCGAACGGGCTTACGGGACAGGGGCGGCGCGGCAGTCCCCGCTACCCGGCGGCCCCGAAGGTCCACACGGCGCGGTCGCCGGGGCCGACGACGAGGGTCGAGTGGCCGATGCGCTCCTCGTGGCGGTAGGCCACCGGGTGGTTGAGGGACATCTCGACCTCCCGGAGCCCGGCCTGCTCCCGTGCCACGGGGTCCAGGTGGATGGTGGTGCCCCCGCCCTGCGCCAGGGCGCTGCCGTTGGGGAGTTCGCGCACCGTGAAGCCGCCGGCCCGGAGCAGCGGCAGGGTGGCGGCCAGGTCGCGGGCGGTGACCGCGAGGCGGATCGAGGTCACGTCGCGCATCAGGTGGTCGCGGTAGCCGTCGGGCAGGTACCGTTCGCGGCCGACGTCCCCGGGGTACGCGGCCGGTTCGGTGTCGCTGCGCGGGTCGGCGAAGTACTCCGGGAGGTATTCCATGCCCCAAGCGCCGAAGCCGTCGTACTGGCCGGTGGTGAAGACGGCGTCGAACCAGGGCACGGGGGTCCCGTCGCCGAAGTCCCGGGTCTGGCGGAAGGTGATCGGGTTCGGCACGCCCTGATCGTGGAGGCGGGCGGTGGCCGTGGCGAGGTCGCCGGCCCGTTCGGCGGAGATCCCCATTCCGCCGGCGCCCAGGGTGCCGTCCTGGCCGGGGACGTCACCGACGCCGAACAGCTCAAGGTAGGTCTCGCGTCCCCTCAGGTAGCGGCCGGTCCAGGTCTCGCCGCCCGAGCCGGTCGTGGTGCGGACCTGGAAGTTCGCGAAGTCGCGCAGGTAGGCGGAGTGCTCGATGGCGTCGGCGGTCTCCCGGTCGAGCACGCCGTAGGCATGGTTGAAGAAGAGTAGTTGACGATCCTTCGGCGGCGGCCCTTCCTCCAGCGCCGACGCGATCCCGCCGGTGCCGCCGGCCCACCCGGCCAGTGCCACGGCGAGGATCATGAACACGTGCAACAGTCGTCGAAGTCGCATGCGGGTGATCGTAGGCGGCGCGGCCCGCGTCCACTTCTGCTTTTCCCGCGCGCAAGGCAGGAGGAGCCTTCCGGTTGAGGGGCCGTCAGGTCCGCGGCCGTGGGCCGGGCCCGCACGTCCGGCCGACGGCCCGTGGGTCAGGCGGCCGCCCCACTCCGGTCGGCCAGGCGTTCCAGTCGCTCTCGTAGTCCCGCGACGTGAGACAGGAGCGGGCGGCGGTCCAGTTCCCGGTGCGGTGGTGGCCGAGGACGGTGGCCACGTCGGCCGTTGGTTTTTCGGGGTCGTGCCGATCCGCACCATGCCGGGGTCTCGGGTGTCGAGTTCGGCGAAGAGCTCCTCCCTCCATGCGGTGGCGGCCGAGGCGGTCGCGGCGTTCGGCGGGGTTGAGCTGGGCCAGGAGGGCCTTGCCGACGGCGGAGGCCTGGACCCGTATGGTCGGCAACGGCGAACTCCTGCTCGACGCGGCGGCCTTCACTCCGATGCGCGTACCCCCCGTACAGAGTCCTCTCTCACCCTCTCGTCACGTGCCGGGAGTGGCGCCCGCCGCCGTACCATGCCTGACGACGGCAGGGCATCACGGGCGGGACGGGGGCACAGGATGAGCGGCTACCACGGTCGCGGATACGGGGGCCCGGAAGGCGGACGGCCGCCGACCGGATGGCCCGAGCAGGGCGCTCCGCCGCCGCAGAGCCGGCCGTACCCGCCGCAGGGCAACCCCTACGCACAGCCCGTCCCGCCGCAGGCCAACCCCTACACCCAGCCGATCCCCCCACACGGCCCCCATGCCCCGTACCCCGGGCACCTGGCCCCGCTCCCGCCGGCCGGACCCCTGCACGTCCCGCCCTCGCGCGGCCGCCGGATCCTGCGCGCCGTCCTCAACCCCTTCCACGCCGCCCAGCAGACCTTCCGCCCCTCCCGGGCCGGGATCGTGCACGACCCCGGGGTCCGCAGGCTGCAGCTGTGGCGTACCGGGCTGGGACTGGCGGCCTGGCTGGGGCTGACGCTCACCTACAAGGCGGTCGTGGGCGCCGCCGCCGTCAAGGCCGCCGCGGACGACCGCCTGGACCAGAGCTGGACCAGCGTCCTGGTACTCGTGTGCACCTTCCCCCTGGTCGTGGGGGCCTTCGTGACCGCCGCCCGCGGGCCGCTGCGCCGGGTCTACCTCCGCCGGACCCTGCGCCCGCTCGGCGCGGTCCTGGCCGTCATGGCGTCCATGGCCACCTTCCCGCTGGCCATGGCTCCGGAACTCGCGGGGGTCCGCGAGGCCGTCGGACTGCCCGGGAAGATCGTCCTCGGCGTGCTCTGCCTCTGGTCGCTCGGCTTCGCGCTGTACGGGATCGGCCTCTCCCTCGTCCACGTCTTCCGCACCGCCGACATCCACGAGGTGCTGCCCCCGCTCCTCGCCTGCGTCCTGGTCTGGGAGACAGCCCTGCTGGACGTGGTCACCGGAGCCTACCCCGACGTTCCGGCAGCGGTGCGGACGGTCTTCGTCCTGGGCGCCCCCGTCACCGTGACGGCACTGTCCTGGTGGGAACTGCGCCGACTGGACCGAGACCACGGCCTGACCCTCCGCAGCGCTCTCGGCCGCTGAGCACCCCGTGGGCACGGTGCACCCGGGCCAAGAAGACGCCGGCAGACCGGCCCGAAGGTGCGAACGGCCGCGACCGCGCGGCACGGCGCATCCATGCCGTCGCGGCTGTCCACGGCCCCGTGACGAAGATCCGGCCGCGTTCAACCAGCCTTGACGAGGTCGACTCGTTCCGGGTGGGGCAGTGTGCAGAGGCGGTGCCGGAAGGCCGGAGGGGTGCCGGGCCGGTAGGATGGTGTCATCGGGCACGCGTTGCTCAGCTGCGAGAGCGCGCCGGCAGGTCGAAGCTCGGCGAGGGTGCCGGGCACGTTCGTTTCCCGGTCGGCCCGCGCTGCACGGAGTCGGATACCGCCCCCCGGGTCCCTTGACTGTCAGTGGATGGGCATCGTCGCGCCGAAGCCGCGTATCCCCCTGCTGACACGGGAGTTGGTGTCATGAGCAACATCCTGACCCGGGCCGCGACCGTCGCTTCCGCGGCCCTCCTGGCAACCACCGGCACCTTGGTCGGCGCAGTCCAGGCGTCGGCCCTGCCAATGACCCCGACCTGTCATGTGGCCGACCTGGACCTGGCCGTCGGCGACGCCGACGGCGCCGCGGGGTCTCTCTACTACCCGATCCTGTTCACCAACACTACGAGCCACACCTGCGCCCTGCGCGGATACCCGGGCGTCAGTGTCGTGGACGCACGGCACCGCCAGATCGGCACCTCGGCGATCCGGACCGGTGAGGCGGTGGAGACGGTGTCCGTGGTCCCGAGTGAGACCGTGACCGCCGTTCTGCGCACCAACAGCCCTGGCGTGGCGAGCTGCCGGCCGACCTCGGCGTACGTCAAGGTGTATCCGCCGAACAGTTTCCAGGCCGAGGAGATTCCCTACCACCTGCGGGTATGCGGAGCCTTCGAGATAAGCCCGGTGCAGGCCTCTGAATGACCGGCGAGTCCCTTGAGCCGTTCGTGTGCGGATCGGCGTTGGGCCGCCCTCACCGGGTACCGGTCGGGTCGGCGCACTGCGGGAGCTTCGGCGTCGGATACGCCGTCAGATGGTTGAACACCCTGCGGCGTAGATCCCGCTGGGGTCTTTGCGCCGAGACAGTTCGGCCAGAGTCCCGCCGATGCCGCGCTGCCGCGCTGGGCAGATCGGCCGACCGGGTGGCCGTGGCGCTGGCGGGCCCCGGCCTTCACTGTTCCCCGGAGGGGGGCTCGGGTAGTTCGGGGGGTGGGTGGGGGGCCCACTGGGCTCCGGTGCGGTGGCGGAAGGTGTCGACGGCGACCTCCACGGTGGGGAAGAAGTGGCCGGGGTCGATGGTGCGGGTGAGGCCGTAGCGTTCGATCTTGCGGCGGACGGGGTCCTTCAGCTCGGCGAACACGAGGTGCACGCCGTCAGCGTTGAGCGCCTCGTCGAGGTCCTCCAGCACGTCGGCGGCGGTGGTGTCCACGTCGGTCATGGGCTCCGCCGCGACCACGATCCAGCTCGGCTTGGGGTCCGCGGCGGCCAGCCTCGCGACCTCGTCGCGGAAGGTCTTGGCGTTGGCGAAGATCAGCGGTGCGTCGAACCGGTAGATCACCAGGCCCGGCAGCTGTCCGGCCCGCGGGTAGGAGCGCAGGTCGTGGTAGCCCTCCAGGCCCTCCACGCGCCCCAGCAGGGTGTGGTACGGCCACCACACGCGCCGGAAGACGTTCAGGACGGAGAGGGCCACGGCGACCGCGATCCCGGTCAGCACCCCGAGCAGGGCCACGCCGAGGAAGGCCGCGACGCACAGCAGGAAGTCCGCCCGGCGCTGCCGCCACAGCCGGACCGCGCCCGGAATGTCGGCCAGCGACAGGGACGCGGTGATGACCACCGCGGCGAGGGCCGGCTGCGGCAGATTGCGGAACAGCCCCGGCGCCAGCACGAGCATGAGGGCGATGAGCAGCGCTCCGACGACCCCGGTGAGCTGGCTCCTGGCTCCCGCGCGCTCGGCCACCGCCGTACGCGATCCGCTGGTGCTGACCGGGAAGCCCTGGAAGAGACCGGCCGCCAGGTTGGCCGCACCGACGCCCGCCATCTCCTGGTTGCCGCGGACCTCCTGCCCGGTGCGGGCCGCGAATGCGGACGCGTTGGAGATCGTGTCGGCCAGGGACACCAGGGCGATGCCCACGGCGCCGCCGAGCAGCGGCCCGACGTCGGAGAGCCGTATGCCGGGGAGGGTGAACGGCGGGAAGCCCTCCGGCAGTGCGCCGACCAGGCCGACGCCGTGCTCACCCAGGTCGAGGGCCGTGGTCACGGCGATCGCCAGGACCACCATCACGAGCACCGCGGGAACCTTCGGCAGGAAGCGCTGGAGGAGCAGGATCAGGGCGATGCCGCCGCAGCCGACCGCGGCGGCGGCCGGTACCGCCTCGCCCGCGGCGAGGCCCCGTACGAAACCGACGGCTTCGCCGATCAGGCTGTCCGCCTCGACCTTGAAGCCGAGCAGCTTGGGCAGCTGGCCGATCAGGATGGTCAGGGCCAGGCCGTTCATGTAGCCGATCATCGTCGGTTTCGAGATCAGGTCGGCGATGAAGCCGAGCTTGGCGACCGAGGCCAGGATCATGATGGCCGCCACCATGATCGCGAGCATCGATCCCAGCGCGACGGCCCGCGCTGGGTCCCCGCCGGCCGCCACCAGCGGCAGCACGGTCGCGGCGATCATCGGCCCCAGGGAGGAGTCGGGGCCCAGCACGAGGATCCGCGAGGGCCCGAAGACCGCGTAGGCGAGGAGGCAGAGGATCGTCGTGTAGAGGCCGGTGATGGCCGGCAGGCCCGCCAGTTCGGCGTACGCCATGCCCTGCGGCACCAGCAGCGTGGTCAGGACGACACCCGCCAGCAGGTCCTTGACCAGCCACTCCCGGCGGTAGGACGACGCCGCGCGGACCCCGGGAACGTTCCGCAGCCGGGAGCGGAGCCCGCGGTCCTCGTGCCGGGTGGTCACCGGCCCTCCTTCCCCCTCCCCCATCAGGTGCGTCGCGACCGACGGGCCACGAGCTTGCCCAGCTCCCACAGGAGGAGGAGCACGACGGCGGACAGCAGCGCCCAGCCGAACTGCCGTGCGTCGATCGCGGTCGTCCCGAGGAGCCGGCGGAAGCCGTCCATCTGGGTCACCAGCACCGCGAGGACGAACTGGGCCAGTGCCACCCAGTTCATCTGCTTGCTGTCGAAGGTGCTGGTCGTCAGCACCGAATCCGTCTCGCTGCGGCACTCGAACGCCGCCACGATCAGGCAGAGGGCGAACGCGGTGAACGCGATCGACTGGCCGGTCGCGGTGCTGCCGTAACGGGCCTCGCCGAGCTTGATCAGCCCGAGCAGGACGACGGTGAGCGCCAGCCCGGCCAGTGTGACCGTGACCAGCACGGGCCGGCTGAGCACCGACTCCCCGCGCGGCCGCGGCCTGCGGCGCATCAGACCGGGGCTCTCCCGGTCGAAGCCCAGCGCGAAGCCGAAGGAGGCGTTGACCACGAAGTGGATCCACAGCACCTGCGGCGGGGTGAAGGGTTCGCCGGCCGCGATGTTGAAGACCGTGGCGCCGAGGAAGGTCACCACGAAGGTCACCAGCAGGAGCAGGACGAACCGGATGTACTTGGTGAGGTTGTCGTAGATCCGGCGGCCCTGCTCGACGGCGTAGACGATGGTGGCGAAGTTGTCGTCGGAGAGGATCATGCGTCCGGCGTTCTTCGCCACGTCCGTGCCGCTGCCCATGGCGATCCCGATGTCGGCGGCCTTGATGGCGGGCGCGTCGTTGACGCCGTCCCCGGTCATCGCGACCACGTCGCCCTTCTTCTTCAGCGTGTTGGCGAGCAGCACCTTGTGCTCCGGCGCGACGCGCCCCACGACGCCGATGCCGTCGATGCGGGCGAGCTGCTCCTCCTCGCTCATGGCGGCGAAATCAGCGCCGAGGACCGCCTCGCCGGGGATGCCGAGCTGCCGGGCGATCGCCGCACCGGTGACCACGTCGTCGCCGGTGACCATGCGGACGCGGATGTGGCCCTCCTGGGCGCCGGCCACGGCCGCCTTGGCCTCCTCGCGGGGCGGGTCGACCATGCCGACGAGGCTGGTCATCCGCAGCCCGGTGACGTACGCGAGCAGGTCGCCGTCCGGGTCGAAGGCCTCCGGGTCCAGTTCACGGGTGGCCGCGGCCATCACCCGGAGCCCCTCCCCGCCCATCCGCAGGGTCTGGGCGTCGGCGCGCTCGGCCAGATCCGCGTCCCACGGGATGCTCTCGCCCGCCGCGAGCGCGGTGGCGGCCCGGGCCGTCACCGCCGGGGCCGCACCCTTGACGAAGCAGCGCACGACCTGGCGGCCGGAGGCGTCGACCGCCGCATGGAAGGTGGCCATCAGCTTGTAGGTCGGGTCGAACGGCAGCGTGGCGAGCCGTGGGAAGGCCTCCCTCGTGCCGTCGATGTCCAGGCCGGCCTTGTGCGCGAGCACCAGCAGTGCGCCCTCGGTGGGGTCGCCGACCACCGTGCCGTCGACCAGTTTCGCGTCGCTGGCCACCACATAGGGCAGGATCGCGTCCTCGATGCCCGCCGAGGATCCCGCGGTGTGGTGGACCTTGCCGTCCAGCCGGTAGCCCGTGCCCGAGACGGTGTAGCGGTCGGTGGGACTGAGCACTTCGACGACGGTGACCTCGTTCATCGTCAGCGTGCCGGTCTTGTCCGAGTTGATCGCCGAGGTGAAGGCGAGGGTCTCGACCGACGGGAGTTCCTTGACGATGGCGTTCCGTTCGGCGAGGTTGAGGCTGCCGACCGAGAGGATCGCCTGGGTGACGGTCGGCAGGGCCTCGGGGATGGCGGCGATGGCCAGGGAGACCGCGCTGACGAACAGCGCGTCCCAGGCCTGGTCCCGCTGGCGCCCCAGGGCGAACATCACGATCATGGTCAGGCCGGCCGCGCCCGTGATCCACAGCGTCAGGGTGTCGAGCTCCTTGGTGAGCGGCGGCACCTCCTTCTCCGTGGCCGACAGCATCCCGGAGATCTTGCCGACCTCGGTGGCGGCGCCGGTCGCGGTGACGACGAGCACCCCGCTGCCGTGGGTGACCGGCGTGTTCATGAACGCCATGCAGGTGCGGTCGCCGGGCGAGGGCAGGGCGCCCGGCAGGGTGCCGGTGTCCTTCGCCGCCGGGACGCTCTCGCCGGTGAGGGCCGACTCGTCGATCTGCAGGGCGCTGGCCTCGATGATGCGCCCGTCGGCCGCCACCTGGTCCCCTGCGGTGATGAGCACGATGTCGCCGACGACGAGCCGGTCGGCGGGGATCTCGGCCTCCGTCCCGTCCCTGCGCACCCGCGCCGAGGCCTTCATCATCGACTGGAGCGCGTTCATCGCGCTCTCCGCCTTGCCTTCCTGGCGCAGGCCGATCACCGCGTTCAGCAGGGTCAGCACGATCAGCAGGATCGCGGTGGTCCACTCCTGGATGACCAGCGAGACGGCCGCGGCGGCCAGCAGGACCAGCTGCATGTAGCTGCGGTACTGGCCGAGGAACCGCAGCCACGTCGGCGTGCGCTCCTCCGCCGGCAGCGCGTTCGGGCCGTTCGCGGCCAGGAGCTCGGCGGCCCGGGCCGTGGAGAGCCCGGCCGCCGGATCGACGCCGAAGGCCGCGGCGACGTCTTTGGGATCACGCGTGTACCAGGCGTCCTCGCCAGCCTGGGGCTGCTCGCCCGGGGAAACCGACCGCACGGTCATCGTGCTGCCTCCGATCCGTGGCCGCGGACGGGTCCGGGCCGGTCCGGTGCGGGACGTTCGCCCCCCTAGCCGTGCTTCCGGCCCTTCTTCCGCTTCTTGTGCCTGCCGCTCCTCCCCTTCTTCTTCTCCGGGTGCCCGGCGGCGTACGGGTCGGCCTCGCCTCCGGCGGGCGCCTCCTTCTCCAGCGCCCGCCGGGTCACCAGCAGGTCCTTGCGCGCCTCTTCGCCCACGTCGGGGAACTGGGGATCGATGTCCATCAGGGTGTGCGCGAGGACCGCCGCCGCGCAGATCCGGGCGAACCACTTCCGGTCCGCGGGCACGACGTACCAGGGCGCCCACTTGGTACTCGTGGCCGACAGCATTGCGGAGAACGCGCGCTGGTAGTCGTCCCAGTAGCGGCGTTCACGGACGTCGGCCGCGGAGAACTTCCAGTTCTTCTCCGGCAGGTCGATCCGCTTCAGGAAGCGGATGCGCTGCTCTTCCTTGGACAGGTTGAGGAAGATCTTCACCACCTTGAAGCCGTTGTCCGTGAGGTAGCGCTCCCAGTGGTTGATCTCCCGGAAGCGCCGGTCCCACAGGTCCGGCCCGTACGAGCCCGCCGGCAGGTTCTGGCGGTCGAGGATCCCGGGGTGGACCCGGACGACCAGGACCTCCTCGTAGTGCGAGCGGTTGAAGATGGCGATCTCACCCCGGGAGGGCAGCCGCTGCGCGTAACGCCAGAGGTAGTCGTGGTCGAGCTCCTCCACGGAGGGCACCTTGAAGCTGCTGACCCGTACGCCCTGGGGGTTGACGCCGCTCATCACGTGGCGGATGGTCCCGTCCTTGCCCCCGGCGTCGAGCGCCTGGAGGCAGAGGACCACCCCGTACGTGTTCTGGGCGGCCAGCCGCTCCTGGTACTCCGCCAGCAACGACACGCCGCTCCGCAGCAGTTCGATGCCCTCCCGTTTCCTCATACCGGCCTTGTAGCGGGGATCGAAGTCCCGGGAAAGGCGCACCTCGGATCCCGGCTCGACCCGCAGCGGCCGGATGAAATCCGCGATGCGTTCGGCTCTCTCGTCGGACATCAGCGATCCGCCTTCGTCTGCTCCGACATCTGCGTCTGCGTCTGCGTCTGCTCCGAGGCGGCGCTGAGCGCCTTCCGGGAACGCCGTTCGACCAGGATCGGGATGAAGGCCCTGATCCTGGCGTCGCGGAACGCGTCGTACGCGTGCCACACCGTCGTCTCGACGATCGCCCCGTCCACCGACGGGAAGGCCGCGCACAGCCGCACCACGATGTCCCGGACGATCATCGATTCTTCGTACGAGGGGGGTGGGGCGGCGCCCGGCTGCGGCGCCGCGGGGCCGGCCGGCTCCGCCGGCCCGCGAAACTCGATCGCGCCGCCCTCGGAGGGAGGGCTGACGTCGGCCCTGTGGACTTGCTCCTCGACCGTCATGGCGGTACCGATCTCATGTTCCACGACCTCCAGACCGCAGAACGGCCCATCTCGCCACGCCACGAGTAGGTCCTTGCCGCTCATTGTCTGCTCACCCGGACAAGATCGCCCTCCGGGACCGCGGGGGCCACCGCCGGCCCTCCCACCGGTCCGGGGCCGTCAGTCGAGGACCGCGGTGGCCTCGATCTCGACCAGGTGCTCGGGAACGTCCAGCGCCGCCACACCGATCAGGGTGGCGGGCGGCACCGGCACCACGCCGAGCCTTTCGGCCGCCCGGGAGATCCCGTCCATGAGCTGTGGCATCTGCTCGGGGGTCCAGTCGGCGACGTAGACGGTCAGTTTCGCCACGTCGTCGAAGGTCCCGCCGACCGCGGCCAGGGCGGTGGCGATGTTGACGTAGCACTGCTCCACCTGAGCTGCCAGGTCGCCGACGCCGACCGTGGCCCCGTCGGAGCCCCACGCGACCTGGCCGGCGATGAAGACGGTCCTCGAACCCGACGCGACCGCGACCTGCCGGTAGGCGTCGACGGTGGGCAGCCCCTCGGGGTTCACCAGGGTGATGGCCATGTTCTTCCAGTCTCCTCGTGCTCTCTTGCAGTTACTCAGGAACCGTAGGAGAGTGGCCACCGAACTGGAAGAACGCACTTTTTGGTGACGGGGGAACCTCATGGTGACCAAGCAGCTCAAGGGCTCGGGCACGGCCAAGGACGAGGCCGACGTCACGCGGGCGGACTCGCTGGCGCGCGAGATCTTCTCCGACATCGCCAACAAATGGGCGCTCCTGATCATCGAAGCGGTGGGCGACCGCACCCTGCGCTTCACCGAACTGCGTGACGAGGTCGAGGGCATCAGCCACAAGATGCTCACGCAGAACCTGCGCCTGCTGGAGCGCAACGGCCTGATCGACCGCACCGTCCACCCCACCGTGCCGCCACGGGTCGAGTACACCCTCACGGAGCCGGGCCAGGCCCTGCGCACCGTGGTCGACGGCATGTGCGACTGGACCCACCGCTACCTCGCCGACCTCGAAACCGCCCGCCACCGCTTCGACAGCCATTGACTCCGGCTACGGGGACTTCGCCGTGGCGAGGGCGCCGGCGCAGACGGGGCGGGTGCGGGCGGTGTAGGAGCGCGCGGCCGCGATGAGGGCGAAGCCGAGGCCGCCGAATGCCAGCCCGCCGAACTCGACGAACCAGGTGATGCCCGAGCCGGTGGTGAACGGCGGAGAGGGCTGGACCGGGGGCAGCACCCCGGCCGCCATGAGCGGGGCCATGACGATGAGGACGGCCCCGTACATCGCCAGGGGGATTCCGGTCAGCCAGGCGGGAATCAAGGGCAGCAGGCGCGGGACCCGCCGTCCGGACAGGAACAGCGTCCAGCGGGGGAACGCCTGCCCCCACCCGTACAACAGGCCCAGCAGCAGGAAGACTCCGACCAGGGCGGCGAGTACGGTCGCGTCGACGCCCGCCGACGCGATCGCCTTGGACGGTCCCGACGCGCCGGCCACGGCCGTCCTCTGCCAGTCATCACCCGCGACGCCGAGCGCGTTGCCGCCCAGGGTCCAGATGGTCTTGGCTCCCGCCCACGGCAGGAGTCCGACGATGAACAGGTACACCACTGCACGGGTCCGCCTCGGGGC
This sequence comes from Streptomyces racemochromogenes, assembly GCF_044129415.1. Lineage (GTDB taxonomy): Bacteria > Actinomycetota > Actinomycetes > Streptomycetales > Streptomycetaceae > Streptomyces > Streptomyces racemochromogenes_A. The sequence continues at coordinate 3,968 of NZ_JBBDHD010000051.1, read as the reverse complement.
TCGGGACGCGGCCGGGTGGACGAGCGGGCCGTCGGACGCACCGGTGTGCCGGCGCCCGCACCGCGGACAGTCTCCGCGCAGCCGCCGGCGGTAGGAGATCCAGACGAGGAACAGCAGGGCGGCGCCGGCCGTGTTCAGCAGCACCTGGGCCAGCCCGGTGGCACTCTCGGCCGCCGAGAGCGTCGCCAACGTCACGAAGTGGATCGGCAGCCCGTTCATCCCCACGACGAAGACCGCGAGCCCCGTGATCAGCGCCGTCGCCACGGCGACCCGGCCGGACGTGCCGAGGTCCCGGGTGCCGGCCAGGCAGGCACCGCCGGCCAGGAGCGCGAGGGCCGCCAGGAGGAGCTGGACCCAGGGCGCGTACGTGGAGTGCTCCTTCCACTGCACGGCGGTGCCCGTCACCGCCCAGACGCCCTCGACCCCGGCGTAGGACACCGCCCACACCGCTGCGGCCCTCGGCGCCCATACGGGCCACCGCCACCACCACAGCCGCCACCCCGGCGCAACGGCCGGCGGCGTGAGACCGCCGCCCACCTCAGAGTACGCAGGTACAGCCACCACAACCCCCATGCCTCCAGATGTCCGACGCCCCCAAGACTCCGCGTCTCGTCGGCCGATCACATCCCCCGCACGGATCATCCGGCTTCCCCCGCGCGGGGGAAGCCGGAACGCGAGTGCCTCGAAGTCATCGAGACACTTCCGGCGTAGGGGCTTCCGCCACCGCCTCCGAGCGGACCGGCACCACGTCCGGTCGGCCGGCGGGCTCTTTGCCGGGCAAGCCGGTCACCATGCGGCGATGGCCGGTGCGTCGGGTTCGTGCCGGCGCCAGGCTTCGTCGAGGCGCCTGAGCCGGGACGCCGCGGCGATGCCGCGCAAGGAGGCGACCTTGCCGTCGCGGACCTCGAACGCCATGACGCCCAGGATCCGGTCGCCGACCACGGCGACGGCGGCCGGGGAGCCGTTGACCAGCGCGAAGTGGAACGCGGGTGTGCCGCCTGCCAGTCGGCGCTTCGCCGGGGTCGGCTTGAAGCCGGCCCGCACGTGGGAGGCGACCTGCCCGGGCGTGTGGTACCGCAGCAGCCGCCTGGCCAGCCCGGCGCCGTCCGAGAACGCCGTCACGTCGTCGGTGAGCAGCGCCACCAGGCGTTCGGTGCGTCCCGACGCGGCGGCGGCGAGGAACTCCTCGACGACCCGGCGCGCGGACGCCCGGTCGGTCTCGCCGCCGCGGCGGCGCTCGGCGGCGATCCGTGTCCGGGCACGGTGGACGTGCTGCTGGCTCGCGGACTCGGTGATGCCGAGGATCCCGGCGATCTCGGCGTGGCTGTAGGAGAAGGCCTCGCGCAGGACGTAGGCGGCCCGCTCCAGGGGTGAGAGTCGCTCCATCAGGGTCAGTACCGCCAAGGACACCGATTCGCGCTGCTCGAAGGTGTCGGCCGGGCCGAGCATCGGGTCGCCTTCCAGGAGCGGTTCGGGCAGCCACGCGCCGACGGCCCGCTCGTGGCGTGCCCGTGCCGAGCGGAGCCGGTCGAGGCACAGGTTGGTGACGACCTTGGTCAGCCATGCCTCCGGTACGCCGATCCGTTCCCGGTCGGCGGCCTGCCAGCGGAGGAACGCGTCCTGTACGGCGTCCTCGGCGTCGGAGGCCGAGCCGAGCATGCGGTACGCGAGCGACGCCAGCCGGTCGCGGCCGGCCTCGAACCGGCTGGTGTCGAAGCGATCACTGATGGCGCTGTCCATGCGGATCACCCCAGGCGGCTACGCGACCGCCCGGCCGGCGGGAGCGTCCGGCGCGTACGGGGCCGCGTGCGTGGCCGGCGCCTGCGGCGCGGCGGTCAGGTGGCGCTTGCGCGTGGGCAGGCGGAAGGTGGGGTGCCGGCTGGTCCACCGGGCCGTCCTGAGGATGGCCTCCTTGATCCGCGCGGCCTTGCGGCCGCCCAAGTGCCGCGGTTTCGGCTGCCCTTGGCGGTCGACCGGCTGGAGGATGCCGTCGCGACGCCCGAGGCTGATGTGGTTGCCCAGGTAGTCCAGCTTGACGTGGCCGATCTTGCTGCCGGTGAGGCGTCCCATGATGGCCTTGATGGCCTGCATGCCGGTGAAGCCGGCCGTGGCGCAGGACATCGGCAGGGGCGCGCCGTTGTCGCCGATCGCGTGGACGCTGTCGCCGGCGGCGTAGACGTTCGGGTGCGAGAGGGAACGCATGGTGCGGTCGACGAGGATCCGTCCGGTCTCGGTGACCGCAAGTCCGGCGGCGGCGGCGATCGGGCTGACGGCGAAGCCCGCCGCCCAGACGGTGGCGTCGGAGGTCAGGGCGGTCCCGTCGGCGCACCGTGCCCGGGTCGCCTCGACGGCTTCGACGGTGGTGTGCTCCAGGACGGTGATGCCCAGCCGGTCGCAGGCCAGACGGAGGTGGCGGCGGGCCGCGGCGGAGAGCCGGGCGCCCAGCTCGCCGCGGGCGACCAGCGTCACCGAGAGGCCGGGCCGGGACTCGGCGATCTCGGTGGCGCTTTCGATGCCGGTGAGCCCGTCGCCGACGACCAGCACGTTCCCGCCTTCCGGCAGGCTGTCCAGCCGTTCGCGCAGCCGCAGTGCCGAGGTCCGGGCGGCGATGTCGAAGGCGTGCTCGGCCACGCCGGGGACGCCGTGGTCCTCGCCGTGGCTGCCGAGTGCGTAGAGGAGGGTGTCGTAGCCGAGTTCGGTGGCGCCGTCGGCGCCGGCCACGGCGACGACCTGGCGCTCGGGGTCGACGGCGGTGACACGGGCCAGGTGCAGCCGTATCCCCGTGCCGGCGAAGATGTCGGCGAGCTTCTGGGCCTCGAACTCCTGGCCGGCCGCGACCTGGTGGAGCCGCAGCCGTTCGGCGAAGTCCGGCTCGGCGTTGACCACGTGGATCTCGGTGTCCGCCGGGGACAGCCGGCGGGCCAGGTTCCCGGCCACGTAGGTGCCGGCGTATCCGGCACCGAGGACGAGGACGCGGTGCTTCATGTGACGCTCCTGTCGGTTCGCTGGGGTCTCGGTGACTTGAGCGGGACAGCCGGCGGTTTCCTGACAGGAACGGGGTGTGACGTGAGCCACAGTGTGGTGCGGCGGAAGCGGCGAGGTACCGGATCGCGGAGTGCCTCGGGCCCTTTCCGCCCCGGCAGGAGAGGTCCGGCCGGGGCGGGGGTGTTCGGCGATCGGCGCCCTGCCGATGGCTCTCGTGGTCCGGCGGGGCGAGGAGGGCGCGCGCGGCGGTCCGAGAGCTCCAGTGGCGGGTGCGGTTGACGTCGCTGTTGGCGTAGGTGGTGTCGAGCAGCGTGTGCAGGGAGTACGTGTGCGTGCCCGCCTCGGCCAGCGCGGGAGCCGCACGTCATGCCCGCCCGCCCGGCCGACCACCGCCGCAGGAGGAGCGGGTCATTGTGCCAGACGCGGCGGCCGGGGACACGTCCCTGTTCTTCGTGACGTGTCCCCGGCCCCTCCCCGGGGCGCAATGGAGGCCACGGACCAGGCGGAACCGCCGCCCGGCCCCTCGGAAAGGAACCCCCCATGGCTGCCCTGATCCCCCTGCGCAAGTCGCTCCTGGTCGCGGTCTCCGCCATCGCCGCGCTCATCGGCGGAGGATCGGCCTTCGCCGCCTCCAACGCGGCACCTCTGGCCAATGACCCGTCCGGTGCGAGGGTCCAGCGCACCAGCCCGCTCACCGCACTCGGCACGGATCGCGGCAGTGCGTATTACTACTACTACGTACAGGGGCGGTGACCGTGACGCTGCTGCGCGTGCCGGGGGGGGGGCCCCCCCCCCGGCGGGGGCCCCCCCCCCCCCCCCCCCCCCCCCCCCCCCCCCCCCCCCCCCCGGGGGGGCCCCCCCCCCCCCCCCCCCCCCCCCCCCCCCACCCCCCCCCCCCCCCCCCCACCCCCCCCCCCCCCCCCCCCCCCCCCCCCCCCCCCCCCCCCCCCCCCCCCCCCCCCCCCCCCCCCCCCCCCCCCCCC
>NZ_JBBDHD010000050.1:0-50005 GCF_044129415.1 Streptomyces racemochromogenes | reverse complement strand
GGGGGGGGGGGGGGGGGGGGGGGGGGGGGGGGGGGGGGGGGGGGGGGGGGGGCCGGGGCCCCCCCCCCCCCCCCCCCGGGGCCCGTCCGGGCGGGACGGTCAGGCGATCGAGAAGGTCACGACCGACTGGTAGGTGTCGGCGAACATGAACGGCGGCAACTGGAGCATCGCCGCGCCGCCCACGGCGAACTCGCCGCCGGTCAGCTCGTCACCGCCGGCCGCCTGCGAGGCGACCTTCATCGGGGTCTGCGTGATCGCGCCCGGCGCGCCCGCGGTGCAGGTGCTCGGGCTGTCCGGGTTGGTCACGGTGCAGGACGGCTGGATGCCGAGCTGCGCCTTGGCCAGGGAGTGGCCCGTCGACTGGTTCAGGAACGGCGTACGGGTCGCCGTCACGTCCCAGCCGAGGGTGCCGCCGCGGAAGTCCTGGACGGTGGCGGCGTTGAACGCGCCGAACACCGACTGGGCCTTGCCGTTGACGGTCACCGAGCCGAAGCTGACGGCCGGCTGGCCGTCCTTGGGGCCGAGGGCCAGCGGCCCGGGCAGCACCTCGACGTCCACCGGGTTCTTCACGCCCGCCTGCTCCTCGACGAACACGAAGGGCTTGGCCGGTGCGACCGAGCCGTCGATCCTGATGGCGTCGGCCTTCTTCGTGACGGTGAGGGTGCAGGTGGCGGCGCCGGAGGCGTCCGCCGTGCCGGTCCCGGTGTCACCGGTGGCCGCGCCCGCGAGGAGGGCGGAGCAGGTGACCGGACCGGCCGGGAAGTTGGCGCCGGTGGCGACGACGGCGGTGCCCGCCTTGCCGCTGTTGGGCGTCAGCCTGGTGGTGACCGGGTCCTTGGGGAGGGCCTCGACGGCGATGGAGCCCACGGACGCGCTGGGGCGCGGGTCGGGGGTACAGGTGGTGGTGTAGACGGTGCCGCCCAGGTCGGCGTCCGTGACCACCTGGTCGATGGCGATCTGGACGGTGGTCCCCTCGCTGCCGTCCGGGATCCTGACCGTGCCGGAGAAGGCGGGCGGGTCGGACTTCTTGCCGGCTTCCTGGTGGCTGGGGACGGCCAGGCTGGTGACCGTCTGGGCGACCCCGCCGACGAGCAGCTTCGCCTTGATGGTGTTGACCGTGTCGATCGTGAACATCGGGACGACCGGAGTCTCGCCCGGGTCGATGGTGATCGGGACGGTCTCACCCGCCTTGGCGGTGTCCGGCACCGTGATCGTGTAGTCCTGGTTGCCGTTGGCGCCCGGCTGCGGGGCGGGGGCGACGCACTTCACGGGGACGGAAGTGGTCTTCGTCGCGGCCTGCGCCGGCCCGGTCAGGGCCACGACGCCGCCCGTCAGGGCCAGGGACAGGGCGCCCGCCCCGGCCAGCACTCTTCGTTTGAGCGTTCTCGTACTCACTGGGTCGCGACTCCTTCGTCATGACGAACCCTCCCCCCACCCGCTGTGTGGGGGAGGCCGAGCCGGTGCGGATGGCCGTCATTGACGCGTCGCGGTGCCGAGAAGTCAATGGATTGCCCGGGTGCAAAGCACACAGACATTGATGTCCCATCAGACCCGGTCTGACGGGACATCGGGTACCGAGTGGTCGGTGAACCGCTCGGGACCCCTCAGGTTCCGGCGGGGACCTGGAGGAGCAGGTTCGGGGTGCCGGCGGGCAGGTCCGCGATCAGCCCCCGGGCGGCGTCGCGCAGGAGCGCGGCGCGCACCTGCTCGGGGGTGTGCACCGTGCCGCCCGCCAGGAGCAGCGCCGCGGCGCCCGCGACGTGCGGGGCGGCCATGGAGGTGCCGGTGGCCCGGGCGAGCGCGGTCGCCGTGCCCTTCCAGGCGGATACGACGGCCACGCCCGGCGCGGAGATGTCCACGCAGGGGCCGCGGTTGGAGAAGGAGGGGTGGCGGTCGGCGGTGTCGGTGGCGGCGACGGTGACGGCCTGCGGGACGTTGGAGGGGGAACCGGCGCAGGCGTCGCGGCCCTCGTTGCCGGCGGCCACGGTGACGGTGATCCCGTAGGCGGCGGCGCGGATGACCGCCGCGTCCATGGAGTGGCTGCGGGAGCCGCCCAGGCTCATGTTGGCGACGGCGGGGCGCAGCGGCAGGCCGCCGCGGGTGGCGTCCTTCACCATCCAGTCGAGGCCGCGCAGGATGTGCGAGAGCCGCGCGTCGCCCCGGCAGTCGGCCACCTTCACCCCGACGAGGGAGACCCCCTTGGCGACCCCGTACGTCGTCCCGCCGACGGTTCCCGCGACGTGCGTGCCGTGGCCGTTGCAGTCGTCGGAGCCCTCCATCCACAGGGCGTTGAAGCCGGTGCGGGCGCGGCCGCCGAACTCCTGGTGGAGGGTGTTGATCCCGGTGTCGACGACGTAGACCGTGACGCCCTCGCCGGTGGCGGGGTACGTGTACGAGCCGTCGAGCGGCAGCGCGTGCTGGTCGAGCCGGTCGAGGTGCCAGGGTGCCCGCGCCTGGCTTCCACCCGCGACCCCGGGCCGCTCCGGCCGGGCCTGCGCGGGTGCGGACGGCGTCGGCGCGGGCTGGTCGGGGGTGGGCGGTGCGGGCGCGGACGGCGTGGGCGCGGGCTGGTCGGCGGTGGGCGGTGTCGGTGCGGGGGAGTGCGGCGCCGCCTGGTCGGCGGTGGACGGTGCGGGGGAGGGCTGCGGGGGCGCGGGCTGGTCGGGGCCGGCCTGCGCGGGTGCCGACGGCGCGGGTGCGGACGGCGCGGGTGCGGACGGCGCGGGTGCGGACGGCGCGGGTGACGGCTGTCCGGCGGCGGGCCGCGCCGGTGCGGGGGTGGCGACCGGGGGCGCGGGCTGGGCGGCGGTGGGCGGTGCTGGTGCGGGCGGCTCCGGGGTGCCGTTGGTGGGGTCGGTGATCCGGTAGACGGTGTCCGGTTCCACGGAGGCCACTCGGGGGTCGGCGGCGAGTGCGGCGGCGCGGGCCGCGGTGGTGGTCACGGCGAAGCCGTCGAGGGCGGTGTCGTAGACCGCGTCCACCCGGTCGCCGGCCTTCGCCGCCTCGGAGGCCAGGGCGCGGGCCGGGGCGCGGGTGGTGGCGTCCTTGAGCACGACGACGTAGGAAGCGGTGGGCGCGGCGGCGCCGTCGGCGTGCGCGCCGGGGTGCGGGGGCAGGGCGGTGGCCGCCGCCAGCAGGGCGGCGGCCGGGAGGAGCGCGGTCATCACGGTCATGCCGCCGATGCTCGGCCCGCCCGGGCGGCGCCGCGCGGAGGGTGCGCCGACCGGCGGCACGACACGCCGCCCCGGCGGGCGCGTCGGCCGCCCGGGCGTCAGAGCGTGCGCAGGGCCAGCGCGGCGGCGTAGCCGGGCGGAGCCGGGAGGTCGCGCAGGCTCCAGCCCGGCACCGGGGCGGGGGCCGGCGCGGAACCCACGTAGGGCTCGACCAGGCCTTCGGCGAGGCCCGCGCCGGTCGCCTTCAGGCAGGCCTCCTTGCGGGCCCACACCCGGGCCAGCGCCGTCCGCCGCCCGTCCTCCGGCAGGGCGGCCACCTCGGCCCTCTCCTCCGGGTGCAGGGCACTCAGGACGTCGGCCACCGCGGCCGCGCTCGGCAGTCCCTCCACGTCCACGCCGACCGGCACCCCCGCGAAGGCCAGGTACGCCAGGTCCCCGCTGTGGGACAGGGAGAAGTGCACCCCGCCCCCGGCCACCGCCGGCCGGCCGTGCGGCCCCCCGCAGTTCGGACAGTCCTCGCGGACGAACCGGACTTCCCCGGGAGCCACCCCCAGGTATCCGCCGAGCAGCACCCGCAGCCCCAGGTGCGAGGCCAGGTAGGTGCGCCGGTCACCGGGGCGCAGCAGCCGGTCCGCGCGCCCGCGCTCCTCGGCGTCCAGCAGCGCCGCGGCCCCCGCGACCGCGTGGCCGCCGACCACCTCGCGCGTGGTGTCCAGTGCCCACACCGCCGTGCCCGAGCCTGCCGGGATCTCCCCGGGCAAGGGCGCCGCACCGTCGAGTCGGTTCAGTTCTTCGATCACCTCACGAGGGTAGTGGGGGCAGTTGACGTCTCGGTTAGCCTCGTGGCCGGTCCACCGTGGACGAGTCAGGGGGAGACACACCATGCACAGCGCCGTCGTGACGCCGGAGGACGACCGGATCCGCTGGGTCGAGCTGCCGGGGGAGGAGCCGGCCCGTGTCTACCTGCACGGGCTCGGATCCACGGCGCCCGCCTACTTCGCGGCGAGCGCCGCGCACCCCCGGCTGGCGGGGCGGCGCTCGCTGCTGCTGGACTTCCTCGGGCACGGGCACAGCGACCGGCCCGAGGCCTTCCCGTACACCTTGGAGGCGCACGCGGACACCGTGGCCCGGGCGCTCACGGCCGCCGGCACCGGCGCCGCCGAGGTGATCGCCCACAGCATGGGCGGCGCGGTGGCCATCGTGCTGGCCGCCCGCCACCCGCACCTGGTCTCCCGGCTCGTCCTCGTCGACGCCAATCTCGACCCCCTGCCCCCCACGCCCGGGACGGCGGGCAGCAGCGGCATCGCCTCCTACACGGAGGAGGAGTTCCTGGCCCGCGGCTGGGCCGAGGTCCGCGACCGGGTCGGCGCCCACTGGTGGTCGACCATGCGGCTGGCCGGCCGCACCGGCCTGTACCGCAGCGCCGTGCACCTCGCCGCGGGCACGACGCCCACCATGCGGGAACTCCTGCTGGAACTGGAGGTCCCCCGCAGCTTCCTCTACCCGGAGGCGGACGGAGCCCCCGCCGGGACCGCGGCCCTGGAAGCCGCCGGGGTCGCCGTCGTCCCCGTACCGGAATGCGGGCACAACATCATGCTGGACAACCCCGAGGGCTTCGCCCGGGCTGCGGCCGAGGCCCTCGCCCGGGACTGACCCGTCAGCGGCGGACGGCCGGAACGGCCCCCGGCTGCGGGACGGCCGCCGTGCCCTCCGGTATTCGCGCGCCCGGGGAGGGCGTCCCGTCGGTCCAGGCGTAGACCTTCCGGCCGCGCACCGCCACCTGGTACTGGACGTGGTCCCGGCACTCCGGCCGCTCCTCACCCCGCGTGTCGCGCGGCCACCAGCGGGCGCCCAGCCGGGGGCCGCCGGCCTTCCGCGGGGCCTCCGCGGCGCACTGCGGCCCGTCCAGGGGCGTCTTGCCGAGGGTGAACCGGATGAGCCGGGCCTTGCCGTCGGCGCGGGCCTGGATGCGTATGTCCGTCGCGTCCCTCGGCATCCAGGTGGGCAGCGCGAGGGCCCGGTCGCCACGCGTGCGCTCCGCGGCGGCGGTGGCGGTGGCGAAGTGCCGGCCCTTCTCCTTGAAGAACCGGTCGTTGAGGGCGTTGGTGACGGGGTTGGGCGGGAGGTTGGGCAGCGCGAAGGCCGCGGTGGCGAGGGCTCCCACGATGGCGGCGGCGATGACGAGCGGACGGCGGTTCATACCGTCAAGTGTTCGTGTCCGGAGGCGTTCCCGCGTCCCTCCCCGGTACGAACCTGGAATCTGCCGGAAGTCGCATACGAAGTCATACCTGAGAGTGGTACCGGCCACCGTCAACCCGCTGGGGCAGAACGCCCGCGCCCGGAACGCGTTAGGAGGGACAGTCCGGTCAACTCCCGGCGCGGCGGCGGCCCTCACGCCCGGGGCGGCCGCCCGTCCGCCGTCCCCCCAGGAATGCCATGCGCCGCCGCCCCGTCCCCCTCCTCGCGTCGGCGGCCGCCGCGCTGCTCGTCCTCGCCGCCCCCGCGTCGGCCGTCCCGGCGGACAAGGCGCAGGTGCTCAGCCGCTGGACGCAGACCGCCGCGTCCAGCCAGGAGGCCTGGCTCGCCGCGCGCGCCCATCAGGCCGACTGGACCGCGTACGGCTTCGACTGGACGACGGACTACTGCACGTCCTCCCCGGACAACCCCTTCGGCTTCCCCTTCGCCGAGGCCTGCGCCCGCCACGACTTCGGCTACCGCAACTACCGCGCGCCGGCGGACTTCCAGGCCAGCAAGCGCCGGCTGGACGACGCCTTCCACGCGGACCTCAAACGGGTCTGCGCCCACTACACCGGCGCCCGGAGGACTTCCTGCGACGGCACCGCCTGGACCTACTACCAGGCGGTCAAGGCCTTCGGCACCCCCGCGGCACCCACCCCGGCGGCCCCTCCGACGCCCTGATCCGCCCCCGCACGGGTGGCGGCCCTTTTGCGCCTGCAAGGATCCGGACGGGTGAATCTCCGCCAACAGCGGCCCCCGTCCCCCGACGCGCCCGCGCGCTCCCCTCGGGGAGGAGAAGAAGTGCCCCCGGCAGGACTCGAACCTGCGGCCAAGCGCTTAGAAGGCGCCTGCTCTATCCGCTGAGCTACGGGGGCCGGTGGTGACCGTGGTGGCCTGGAGCCCCTTGGTGGGGGTGGGACTGCGGTCCGTGCCGGGTCAAGGATAGGGCTCCGGTTGCCTTGTCCCGGTTGCTTCGCTCGCGTGCCACGTTGTGGAGGTTCGGTGAAGCGGTCCCGATAATCGCAGGCAGGTGCGATTCTCGCATCGCTTTTGCGCCGCGGCGGCCTGGGTGTTGTGCACTCGTTATGCCTGCGTCCCACTCGTCCGCGGTGTCCATGATGTCCCGCTGGAGTCGCGGTCGGCGCGCAGAGGGCGTATAAGCTTCAAAAATGGTCCCAAATTGGGCATTCTTCGCATGTGGTGACCTTGGATGTTCGGCCTCAGCTGCTCGATGCCCTGTCCGCCCTGCGCGACCGGGTCGCGTCCGTGCGTCTGCCGCTGCCCCTGCCCGGTGCCCCGCGCGCCCGCCAGACCAGAGCCGAGCTGCTGGCGCAGCTCGACGACTACCTCGTACCCCGGCTCAAGGCGCCCGAGGCGCCGATGCTCGCCGTCGTCGGCGGGTCCACCGGAGCCGGTAAGTCCACCCTCGTCAACTCCCTCGTCGGCCGCCAGGTCAGCGAAGCCGGGGTGCTGCGCCCCACCACCCGCACCCCGGTGCTCGTCTGCCACCCGGACGACCACCACTGGTTCGCCGGGATGCGGATCCTCCCCGACCTCATGCGCGTCTGGGCGCCCCCGGAGGAGGACGACCTGCTCCCCCCCTCCCGCGGGGGCCGCCGGCCCGGAGCGCACCGCCGCCCCACCCCCCGCGAGCTGCGGATCGAGACCGTCTCCACCCTCCCCCGCGGCCTCGCCCTCCTCGACGCCCCGGACGTCGACTCCCTCGTCGTCGAGAACCGGACCCTCGCCGCCCAGCTGATCTGCGCCGCCGACGTCTGGGTCATGGTCACCACCGCCTCGCGGTACGCCGACGCCATCCCCTGGCACCTGCTGCGCACCGCCAAGCAGTACAAGGCCACCCTGATCACCGTCCTCGACCGGGTCCCGCACCAGGTGCTCGCCGAGGTCTCGCGCCAGTACGGGGCCCTGCTCACCCGCGCCGGACTGGGCGACGTACCGCGGTTCACGGTGCCCGAGCTGCCCGAGTCGGCCGGCGGCGGCGGACTGCTGCCGGCCAGCGCCGTCGCACCGCTGCTCGCCTGGCTCACCCACCACGTCCAGGACCCGGCCGCCCGGCAGTACGCCGTCAGCCGTACCGCGCTCGGCGCGCTCGACTCCCTCGGACGGCGCATGCCGGAGCTGGCCTCCGCCGTCGCCGCCCAGCACGCCGCCGCCGTCCGGCTGACCTCGGCCGTCGAGGACGCGTACAAGAGGGAGGGCAAGCGGGTCCAGGGCCGCCTCGACAGCGGCGCCGTCCTCGCCGGGGACGCCCTCACCCGCTGGCGCGGCTACCCCCTCGACACCACTGCCGACGAACTCCTCGACTCCCTCGCGGAATCCCTCGCCGCGCTGCTCCAGTGCGCCGTCGCCGCCGCCGACGAGCGCATCGCCGAGGCCTGGCGCCGCGAGCCGGCCGCCGGTGCGCTGTCGCCGCCCGGGCCCGACCGGGAGGCGGCGGAACGTATCGGCATGGCCGTACGGCGCTGGCGGCGCGTGCTGGAGGAACTCGCCGAGGAGGAGGTCGCCAAGCTCGACAGACAGCCCGCGCCCGACCCCGACGGCATCGCCGCCCTCCTCGTCGCCGCCCTCCTCGGCGGCAAACGGGCCCGGCCGGCGGGGGAGAAGCTCGCCGAGCGGATCGGTGTGCAGGCCGCCGTACGCCTGCGCGACCGGGGCGGGGAAGTGGTCAGCGACCACCTCGACCAGATCCTGCGCGCCGAACGGGACCGCCGGCTCGCCCCGCTCCAGGCCCTCGAAGTGACCCCGGAACCACAGGCCGAGCTGATCGCGGCGCTGTCCCTACTGCAGAAGGAGAGGTGACGGGGTGACCGCCTTGACCGACCGCGACCGTGACCGCGATCAGGCGGGGGACCGCGGCCACGCCGGCGACCTGCCCGGCGACGGGGCGCGCGTCCGCGGCCTGGCCGCCGAGCGCGTCCGCGACCGGGCGTCCGGCCGGACCGCCGGCCGGGACGCGGACGCGGAGCGCACGGACGGCCGTACCGCCGACCCCGCCACCGAACGGGCGGCCGACCGCTGGGACGACGGGTTCATCGCCCGCTCACGCCACCGGACCGCCCGAAAGAGTGGTTTCGGCTGGACCCGTTCACGCGGCGCCGACGACGAGCCCCCGGCCGAGGCGCTCGACGAGGAGACCGACGAGGAGGCCGACGCGGGCGACGAGGCCCTCGTCCGCGCCGTCTCCGGCGCCGGCAGCGACGGCGGCAAGTCCCCCGCGCCCCCGCTCAGCCCCGAGGCGCAGGCCCTGCGCACCCGCCTCGACGCGCTCCGCCAGCTGGTCGGGCTCTCCCGCACCCGACTCGACGGCAAGACCCTCGCCGAGGCCGGCCGGGTCCTCGACGAGGCGGCCGCGCGCCGGGGCCTGTCCGCCCAGCACACGGTCGTCGCCGTCGCCGGGGCCACCGGAAGCGGCAAGTCCACGCTCTTCAACGCCCTCGCCGGAGTGCAGATCTCCGAGACCGGCCTGCGCCGGCCGACCACCGCCGCGCCCATCGCCTGCAGCTGGTCGGACGGGGCCGCGGGCCTGCTGGACCGGCTGGAGATCCCCGGACGGCTGCGTCGCCGGCCCCGCGAGACCTCCGAGGCCGAGGCGCTGCGCGGGATGGTCCTCGTCGACCTGCCCGACCTCGACTCGGCGCTCGGCGTGCACCGCGAGCACGTCGACCGGGTGCTGGCGCTGGTCGACGCCGTCGTCTGGGTCGTCGACCCGGAGAAGTACGCGGACGCCGTCCTCCACGAGCGGTACCTGCGGCCGCTGGCCGGGCACGCGGAGGTGACCTTCGTCGTCCTCAACCAGGTGGACCGGCTGCCGGGCGAGGCCGCCGACCTCGTCCTGGACGACCTGCGCCGGCTCCTGGACGAGGACGGGATCGCGCTCGGCGAGCACGGCGAGCCCGGCGCGACCGTCCTCGGCCTGTCCGCCCTGACGGGTGAAGGGGTGGCGGAACTGCGCGAACTCCTCGGACAGTTCACCCAGGAGAAGGGCGCCGCGACCCGGCGGATCGCCGCCGACGTCGACCGGGCCGCCGCCCGGCTGCGCCCGCTGTACGTCGCCGACGGGCACAGCGGCCCCTCGGGGCCGGAGATCGGCGAGGCGGCGCGCGCCGAGTTCGAGGACCGCCTCGCCGAGGCCGTCGGGGCCCACGCGGCAGGTCTCGCCGCCGAACGGGCCTGGCGGCGCAACGCCGGCAAGGCCTGCGGGACACCCTGGCTGCGGCTGTGGCGCTGGTACGAGGGGCGGCGCGCCCCGCGCTCGCTGGCCGGCCTGTCCGCCCTGGCGGTGATCGGCCGTTCCACCACGCCCGCCGCCGTGCCGGTCGAGGAGGAGGTGACCGCACGGCAGCGGGTGGAGCAGGCTGTGCGGACCGTCGCGGACGAGGCGGCCGTCGGGCTGCCGGAACCCTGGGCGCAGGCCGTACGGGAGACCGCGGTGCGGGGCGCCGCCCGGCTGCCGGAGGCGCTGGACGAGCTGGCGGTGACCCTCGGGCCGGCCGTACCGGCCCCCGGCGCGAAGCCGCCGCGGCCGGCCTGGTGGCCCGCGGCGGTGCTCGCGCAGGCCGCCATGACGCTGGTGCAGGTGTTCGGCGGGCTGTGGCTCGTCGGGCAGATCGCGGGGGTCCTGGAGCCGAAGCTGCTGCCGCCCGTGCTGTTCATGGTGGCGGGGATCGTCGGCGGGCCGCTGGTGGAGTGGGCCTGTTCGATCGCCGCGCGGGGCCCCGCCCGCCGGTACGGGCAGGACGCCGAGCGGAGGCTGCGGCAGGCCGCGGCCGGCTGCGGGCGGGCCCGGGTGCTGGAGCCCGTGGCGGCGGAGCTGCTGCGGTACCGGGAGGTCCGCGAGCAGTACGCGACCGTCTCCGCAGGGGGGACGAAGTTGTCCACAACCCGCCAGTAGCCCACAGGCCGGAGCGGCGGGACGGGGGGCCGGGCCAGCATGGACGTACCTCGTGCGGAGGGTCCGCGCGAGCCGTACGAGATGCGGGGGAGGGCGGCCGGGATGAACGACACCCTGGTGACGCTGGTGGGGCACGTGGCGACGCAGATCGACTTCAAGGAAACGGTGACCGGACCGTCGGCGAGGTTCCGTTTCGCGGTGACCCCGCGGTACTTCGACCGGCGGACCGAGGCCTGGACCGACGGCACGACCAGCTTCTACACGGTCTGGGCGCGCCGGGTGCTGGCGGTGAACCTGGCCAGTTCCGTCTCGGTGGGGGAACCGCTCGTGGTGCACGGCCGGCTGCGGGTGCGGGAGGGGCCGCCCGACGGTGAAGGGGTCCGATGGTTTTCGGCCGACATCGACGCGATCGCCGTCGGGCACGACCTGAACCGCGGAACTGCGGCCTTCCGGCGGGTGGTCAAGACCGAGACCCCGCTGATGGGCCCTCAGAAGGCGGCGGTGGTCTGAGTGTTCGATGAGGCTAGGATTCCCCGGTATCCACGGGCACCTGGGTCTTTGGCCCGAAGGGGAAGACTGTGTCGATTGCTGTTCCCGCGTCCTGCGCGCCCTCCGAGTCCCGCGCCGCGTCCACGGGCGGACCGGCCGCCGCCCCGGCGGCCCCGCCGCCGGTTCCGCTTCCTGGCGTGCCCGCTGCTCCGGCCGGTGCTGTGGGCTCTGCTGCCGAATCCGGTCCCGGTCCTGTTCCCGGTTCCTGCCCGGTCGGTGCCGACGGTGCTCCCGCCGTCGGCGCCGCGCGTACCCCCGGCGCCGCGCGTACTCCCGCCGCCCCGGCGGGCGGTGTGCGGGGCTCCGCGCGGCGGCCGCTGGCGGTGGCCCTGCTGGCGGCGGCTCTCACCGCCGCTCCGGGCGCCCGGGCCTCGGCCGACTCCGACCCGGCTGCGGCCAGCTCGACGGCCGGGGGCGCGAGCGCCGTGCTCGACGGCCTGAAGACCTACGGCCAGGCGGTCCTGCACGCGGGGGACGGCTCGGTCCGGCAGATCCCGGCCGGGCTGTACGAGATGCGGGTCGACGGCGGCGGCATGCTCCAGACGTACGGGGTCGGCGTCGCGGGCAACGCGCAGCCGCAGGCCCGCTACACCGAGAGCGGCTGGGGCGGCAGCCCCGTCGCGGGCAACAGCGAGGCGGGCGGCCGGATCCGCTGGGTGCTGGAGCACTCCTACCCGCAGCACAACGACCTGGCCGGGCTGGCGAAGGCGGCCGGCGCCGGGGCACTGACGGCGGAGAGCGCGGCGGCCGGCACCCAGGTGGCGATCTGGCGGCTGGCGGACGGGGCGCGGGTCGAGGCCGCCGACCAGGCGGCCGAGAAGCTGGCCGACTACCTCCAGCGGGAGGCGGGGCGGCTGCCGGAGCCGCCGGCCTCGCTGGGGCTGGACCCCGGCCGGGTGTCCGGCACGGTGACGGGACCCAGCGGGACCCGGCTCGGTCCGGTCACCGTCCGCACGGCGGCGCAGAGCGTCACCGTGACCCCCGACGCGGCGGCCCTGGCCATGGGGGTGCGGGTCGTCGACGCCGACGGGCAGCCGGTCGCCGCCGCGGCCGACGGCAGCCGGCTGTACTTCGAGGTGCCCGCGGGCACCCCCGACGGGACGGCCTCGGTCACCGTGCAGGGCTCCACGAAGGTGCCCGTCGGGCGGGTCTTCGCCAGTGGGATCCCGGCCGAGGCACAGGTCGTGGCCGGCTCCAGCGAGTCCGCGACCGCCGCCACCGCCACCGCGGTCTGGCCGCAGCCGCCGACTGTCGCGGAGGGGAAGGTGGGCACGCTCGCCGGCAGCGCCGAGGTGGCGCCCGCCCCCGACCCGGGGACGGAGACCCAGTCACCGGACGAGGAGCGGCTGGCCGTCAGCGGCAGCTCCGCCGCCACCCCCGTGATCGCCTCGCTGGCGGTGGGGCTGGTGGTGATGGGCGGCATGGTGGTCCTGCTGCTGCGCAAGCGGCCGCTGGAAGGAGAGGAGGGGGAGACGGAGGGCTGAATGAGGGTCGGGGGGCTTCACCCCGCCACCCTCCGGGTAAGCGCGGGAAATGGCAGATCGTGATCAGCAACTGACCTGGCGGGGTACCGCCGCGCTGTGGGACCGGCGGCTGTTCGACGCCGTCGCGCGACGGCACTGGCCCGCGGCCGAGCGGGCGCTGCCCGCGCTCGGGCGGGCAGCGAACCACGGCGTGCTGTGGGGCGGCATCGCGGCGGCCCTCATCACCCTCGGCGCGCCGCGGACCCGCAAGGCCGCGCTGCGGGGGGCCGCCTCGCTCGCGCTGGCCTCCGCGACCGTCAACACCGTCGGCAAATGGTCCGTGCGCAGGCCGCGGCCGGTGCTGGAAGGTGTGCCCCTGGTGCGGCGGCCGGCCGTACCCCCGTGGACCACGTCCTTCCCGTCCGGGCACTCCGCCTCGGCCTTCGCCTTCGCGGCGGGGCTGGCGCTGGAGTCCCCCGTGTGGGGGGCCGCGGTGGCGCCCCTGGCCGCGTCGGTGGCGTTCTCCCGCGTCTACACCGGCGTGCACTACCCGTCCGATGTGGCGGCGGGCGCCCTGCTCGGGGTGGGGGCGGGGTTCGCCGTACGCGAGCTCGCGCGCGGCGTGCAGCGGGTCCGGGCCGCCCCGGGCGACGAGCGGCCGGCGGCCGGTGTGCCCGCGCTGCCGGACGGGGACGGGCTGACCGTGGTGGTGAACACCGGCGCGGGCACGGCCGGCGGCCCGGTGCTCGCCGCCCTCAAGGACCGGCTGCCGCGGGCGGAGGTCGTGGAGTGCGGGGGCGAGGAGCTGGCGGCGGAGCTCGCGGCCGCCGCCGCGCGGTCGCGGGTGCTCGGGGTGTGCGGCGGCGACGGCACGGTCAACGCGGCCGCGACCGCCGCGCTGCGGGCGGGGGTCCCGCTCGCGGTGTTCCCCGGGGGCACCCTGAACCACTTCGCCCTCGACCTCGGCCTCGCCGGCCCCGAGGACACCTGCCGGGCGGTGGCCGGGGGCGAGGCCGTCCGCGTGGCGGTGGGCCGCTTCACCCCGGCCGCCCCGGCGGGCTCCTCCCGCGCCCGGGCCTCGGGCACGCGGCCACCCTCCCCCGGGACGGCCGGCCCGGACGCCCCGGCCGGTGAGGGGGGCGGGTACTTCCTGAACACCTTCAGCTTCGGGGTCTACCCGGAGCTGCTGCGGCACCGGCTGCGCTGGGCCCCGCGGATCGGCGGCGGGCCGGCCGCGCTCCTGGCGGCCTGGCGGGTGCTGCGCGCCGAGCGGCCCGTACGGCTGACGCTGGCCGGGCGGCCGCGCAGCGCCTGGCTGCTCTTCGCCGGCAACGGCACCTACCAGGGCTCCGGCCCCACCCCCCGCCGCCGGGAGAGCCTCGGCGAGGGCCTGCTCGACCTGCGGCTGGTCCACGGCGGCGGCCGCCCCGGGCCCCGCCTCCTCGCCGCCGCCCTCGCCGGCCCGCTGACCCGTTCACCGGCGCACGTGGCCATCCGCCTGCGCCGCCTGCACATCGAGGACATCCCGCCCGGTACCCCCCTCGCCTACGACGGCGAGTACGCCCAGGCCCCGCCCGCCCTCGTCCTCGACACCCTCCCCGACGCCCTCCCCGTCTACCGCCCCCGCTGAGGTCACGGGCGGGCCGCCCCCGGCTCCACCCCCAGGTCCGCCCGCATCGCCGACCGCATGCCCACCCACTGCTCGTTCGCCCGCAGCAGCATCGTCCGTATCTCCTCGAACGCCCCGTCCGCCCCGGGGGCGCTCTCGTCCAGGCGCATGACCCGGTCGTACGCCTGGGCGAGGGTCTGCGCCATGGAGTCCAGCTCGGCCAGGACGGTGTCGGAAGCGGCCATCTGGGCCTCGGCGAAGGAGGCGTGCATCGCGTGCCGCGCGTCCTCCAGCGCGGCCCGCGCCTCCGGGGTGACCTCCCCCTTGTGGACCCGCCACAGGTAGTTCATCAGCTCGACCCGGTGCCGCCGGTAGCCGGAGTTCGCCGCCACGTAGCACGCGCGCCGCTTGTCCAGCTCGGCGATGCGCTGCTCGCGCGCCCACTGGGCGTCGACCGCCCGCTCCTGCCGCTCGAACTGCTCCGACTGCGCCCGCGACAGCAACCGCTGCGACAGGACGGGGGCGAGGAGGGTCCCCGCCACGGCGATCGTCGTGCCGGCGAGCGCGACCACGGTGCTCTCCATTGCTGCTGCTTCCTCCGGGGGTGCGGCGGTACCGGGACCGGGCGCCATCCTGCCGCCCCCGTGCGCCGTCCGCGGGGCATTTCCCTCCCGGCGGGAGCAGGCGCAGATCAGGGCCCTGACCATTCGCGTTTCCCCCAGGGGATGGACGTACGGCAGTATGGGGTGTATCTGCCCATCATCGATCTGCCGGACGGTTTCTCTTGGCTGAGTTCATCTACACCATGCGCAAGACGCGCAAGGCGCACGGCGACAAGGTGATCCTCGACGACGTCTTCCTGAACTTCCTGCCGGGAGCCAAGATCGGCGTGGTCGGCCCGAACGGCGCCGGCAAGTCCACCGTTCTGAAGATCATGGCGGGCATCGAGCAGCCGTCCAACGGTGACGCCTTCCTGTCCCCGGGCTACACGGTCGGCATCCTCATGCAGGAGCCCAAGCTCGACGAGTCCAAGACGGTCCTGGAGAACGTCGAGGACGGCGTCGGCGAGATCAAGCAGAAGCTCAACCGGTTCAACGCGATCGCCGAGGAAATGGCGACGAACTACACCGACGAGCTGATGGAGGAGATGGGCAAGCTCCAGGACGACCTGGACCACGCCAACGCGTGGGACCTCGACGCCCAGCTGGAGCAGGCCATGGACGCCCTGGGCTGCCCGCCCGGCGACTGGCCGGTCACCAACCTCTCCGGTGGTGAGAAGCGCCGCGTGGCCCTCTGCAAGCTGCTGCTGGAGGCCCCCGACCTGCTGCTCCTCGACGAGCCCACCAACCACCTCGACGCCGAGTCCGTGAACTGGCTGGAGCAGCACCTGGCCCAGTACAAGGGCGCCGTCGTGGCGGTCACCCACGACCGCTACTTCCTCGACAACGTCGCCGAGTGGATCCTCGAACTCGACCGCGGCCGCGCCCACCCCTACGAGGGCAACTACTCCACCTACCTGGAGAAGAAGGCCGAGCGCCTCAAGGTCGAGGGCAAGAAGGACGAGAAGCGCGCCAAGCGCCTCAAGGAAGAGCTGGAGTGGGTCCGCTCCAACGCCAAGGGCCGCCAGGCCAAGTCCAAGGCCCGTCTCGCCCGCTACGAGGAGATGGCGGCCGAGGCCGACAAGATGCGGAAGCTGGACTTCGAGGAGATCCAGATCCCGCCGGGCCCGCGCCTGGGCTCGATCGTCGTCGAGGTCAACAACCTCACCAAGGCCTTCGGTGACAAGGTCCTCATCGACGACCTGTCCTTCACGCTGCCGCGCAACGGCATCGTCGGCGTCATCGGTCCGAACGGCGCGGGCAAGACCACGCTGTTCAAGATGATCCAGGGCCTGGAGACCCCCGACTCCGGCGACATCAAGGTCGGCGAGACCGTCAAGATCTCGTACGTCGACCAGGGCCGCGCCAACATCGACCCCAAGAAGACCCTCTGGGCGGTCGTGTCGGACGAGCTGGACTACATCAACGTCGGCAACGTCGAGATGCCGTCCCGCGCCTACGTCAGCGCCTTCGGCTTCAAGGGCCCGGACCAGCAGAAGCCGGCCGGCGTGCTCTCCGGCGGTGAGCGCAACCGCCTCAACCTCGCGCTCACCCTCAAGCAGGGCGGCAACCTGCTGCTCCTCGACGAGCCCACCAACGACCTCGACGTCGAGACCCTGGGCTCCCTGGAGAACGCGCTGCTGGAGTTCCCCGGCGCGGCCGTGGTCGTCTCCCACGACCGCTGGTTCCTGGACCGGGTCGCCACGCACATCCTCGCGTACGAGGGCGACTCGAAGTGGTTCTGGTTCGAGGGCAACTTCGAGTCCTACGAGAAGAACAAGGTCGAGCGGCTCGGCCCGGACGCCACCCGTCCGCACCGTGCCACCTACAAGAAGCTCACCCGGGGCTAGGTCGCGCACATGGCCAGACACCACTACCGGTGCCCGCTGCGCTGGGCGGACATGGATGCCTTCGGGCACGTCAACAACGTGGTCTTCCTCCGCTACCTGGAGGAGGCGCGCATCGACTTCATGTTCCGCCTGGCACCCGGTGAGGGCAGCGAGTCCTTCACGGGCGGCTCCGTCGTGGCCCGTCACGAGATCGACTACAAGCTGCCCCTCGTGCACCGGCACGAGCCGGTGCTCATCGAGTCCTGGGTGACCCGGATAGGCGCCGCGTCCCTGACCATCCGCTACGAGGTCAAGGACGAGGCGACCGAGGACGCGCCCGAGACGGTCTACGTCAGGGCCGAGACGGTCGTCGTGCCCTACAACCTCGCCGAGGGGCGGCCCCGCCGCATCACCGACGAGGAGCGGGTCTTCCTCCAGGAGTACCTGGAGGAGCCCGCGGGCCGCGCCGCCGGCCGTCCCCAGGGCGCGGAAGGGCGCCTGGCGGCATGACCGACCAGCTGCACTTCGCCGACTCCGGGGAGGCGGCGGACCTCGCCGCCTTCCTGGGCAGGCTGGTGCACTACGACCGTGCCGCCGCGGTCCGCCTCCAGGGGCGGGCGGGCGGCGGCGCGCTCGCCGTCTTCGGACGGCCGCCGTCCTTCGAGGTCCTGGCCGTCCGCGCGGTGCGGCTCGCCGCACCCCTCGCCACGCCGCTGGACGTGACCGTCTCCGCGGGCGAACTGCTGGAGTCGGTCGACGAGACCGGCGCCGGGGTCCGTATCCCGGGCGCCGTCACCGGCCCGCCCTGGACGGGCGTCCTGCCGCCCCAGGGCGGCTGGCGGCCCGTGCCCGGGCTGCCCCGCCCCGACGCGGTACGGGCGGTCCTGGCCGCGGCGGTCGCCGAGTTCCGGGCCCGGGACGAGGCCCTGCCGCCGCAGCACCGCACCCGCTCCGAGCGCGACCGCATCGGCCGCGAGATCTGGTCGCGGACGCTCGGCGACACCGAGCTCCCGCTGCGCGCCGTGCACGCCGCACAGTCCCTGGGCTTCCTGCGGCCCCTACGCGCCACCGTGCCGGCCCCCGCGTCCGGCGGGACCCCCGGCGCGGCGGGCGGCGCCCCCGCGCCCGTGGCGCTGTTCGCCTCCGGCGGCTGGCTGCGCCTCAGCACCCCGTACGGGTCCGTCGCGACCCGCCTGCCCGGACCGGGCGGCGGCCTCGGCGCCCTCCAGGTGCGGCCGCTCTAGGTTTCCGGCCCCCCACAGCCCCGCCCGGGCTGCGGGGACGCCCGCCCGCTAACCCGCGGTGTTGATCATGGAGGCGGCCGCGTAGGTCAGGTACCGCCACAGCTGCGCCTCGTGCTCCGGCGCCAGCCCCAGCTCGTCCAGCGCCACCCGCATGTGCTTCAGCCACGCGTCGTGCGCGGCCGAGTCCACCTGGAACGGGGCGTGCCGCATGCGCAGGCGCGGGTGCCCGCGGTTCTCGCTGTACGTGCCCGGACCGCCCCAGTACTGCATCAGGAACAGCGCGAACCGCTCCTCGGCGGGCCCGAGGTCCCCCTCCGGGTACATCGGACGCAGCAGCGGGTCTTCCGCGACACCCTGGTAGAAGCGGTGGACCAGACGGCGGAACGTCGCCTCGCCGCCCACCTGCTCGAAGAAGGTCGTCTCCTGGACGTTGCTCTGCGGATCGTCATTCACCCGACCATCGTCTCAGACACCCGGACGGAGGACCCCGGTCCTAGGTCCCCTCTCCGGCGGGGTCCGGGAGGGCTCGCACGCGGCGTCCGCCCGCCGCACAGTGGAGACATGGGCACGGGCGGCAAGGGCGGACACGCGGCACACCCCCCGCGGGAACCGGAGCAGCCGGTTCGCGACCTGCGGGAGATCGCGCACGCGGCCCAGGTGCGGGAGCTCACCGCCGCCGGGGTGCTGCAGGACGCGGCCTGGCGGGCGGCCTTCACGGCCGTGCCACGGCACGTCTTCGTGCCGTACTTCTGGACCGGCCGCGGCGCCGGCCACGAACGGCTGTGGGCCGAGGACCCCGACCCCGAGCGCCGGGCCCGCTGGCTGCGCGGGGTCTACACCGACGCCCCGCTCGCGACCCGGCTGCGCGACGGCGAACTGCTCTCCTCCAGCAGTCAGCCCTCCCTCATGGCGAGGATGCTGGACGCCCTCGACGTCCGCGACGGGGACGACGTGCTGGAGATCGGCGCCGGCACCGGATACAACGCGGCCCTGCTCTGCCACCGGCTCGGCGAGGAGCACGTCACCACGGTCGACCTGGACGACGAGATCACCGAGTCGGCCCGGGCCCACCTGGCGCGGCTCGGCTACCGGCCCGCCGTCGTCACCGGGGACGGCGCGCGCGGCTGCCCCTCCCGCGCTCCCTTCGACCGGATCCTGGTGACGTGCACCCTGCCGCTGATCCCGCACGCCTGGCTCGGACAGTGCCGTCCGGGCGCGCGGATCCTGGCCCCGCTGTCCACCGGGCTGATCGCGCTCACGGTCCGCGACGCCGACTTCGCGGAGGGCCGTTTCCTGCACACCTCCGCCTACTTCGTCCCGCTGCGCGGGGCCACGGCCGGCCCGCCGCCGCCCGGCACGGGGGGCCCGCTGCACGGGGTCCCGTACGAACTGGTGGAGAACGAGCGCTTCCAGTTCCTGCTGATCCTCACCGCGGGCGTCCTGCGCCCCCGCGAGGCGCTGGACCTGTGGCGCGGCGAGGGCCGGCCGGCACGCGAGCGGTTCGGCGTCACCGTCACCGCCGAGGGGCAGTGGGCCTGGCTCGACGACCCCCAGGGGCCCTACGTGTGGCCCCTGGGGGAGGCCGCCGGAGCGTCGGGCGGCTAGCCGCTCAGCCGCGCCGGATGGTGATGGTGGTCCAGGCGCCCAGGTGGACCCGGTCGCCGTCGGCGAGGGGCACCGGGACGTAGGGCTGGATCGGCTCCTCGCCCATGTTGACGGTGGTGCCGTTGGTGGAGTTCTGGTCCACCACCGCCCAGCTGAGGTCGGGCTGCTGGACGAGCACCGCGTGGCTGTGCGAGACGCCCGGGTCCTCCGGCGGCACCGACAGGTCGATGTCCGGGGACTCGCCCGTGGAGGCGCGGCGGCGGCCGATGGTGATCTGGCCGCCGGAGAGCGGAAGGTGCAGCTCCGGGGAGTAGGCGGGCAGGTTGAGTCCGGCCGCCTCGGGGCCGCTGCGCCGCATCATCGCCATGAAGTACGAACGGTCGGGGCCGATCGTCGCCGTCCAGGAGCCGCCGTCGTGCTGATCCGGAACGGACGCCGCCGGGTAGTCGGGCTGGACGGGCGGCTGCACGGGCGCCGGGGCCGGGGCCGCGGGCAGCGGGGCCAGGGCCACCGGCGGGGCCGGCGGAGCGGGCGGCTCCGGTGCGGCGGGCGGGGGCAGCAGCCAGTCGTCCTCGGCCTGGAGCGGCTCGGCCGGGCGGTTGACCCGCGAGGGCCGCGAGCCCTGGTACTCGAAGTGGTCCTGGGAGTACACCGGCTGCGGCGGCACCGGCGGAGGGGGCGGCGGGGTCCCGCCGCCGACCGGGGCGCCCAGGGGCTGCGCACCCGGGCCGGCCGGACCCGCGTCCGGGACGGACGGTGACGGGGGTGCCGGCGGTGACGGGGGCGACGACGGTGCGGCCGGCGGCGGGGTGTACGGGGTCGCCGTCCGCGTCAGGAAGTTGTACCGGCACTCCTCGCAGAACGGCGCCATGGCCTCGCGCGGCGTCCGGCACTGCGGGCACAGCTCCGCCTGGGCGGTCGGCTCACCGGTCGTGGGAGGGTAGCCGTAACCGTAGGAGGGCGCCGCGGGGGGACTCGTCGGGGCAGCCATACGGTGGCCGCAGACCTCGCACCAGTCGTCTGAGGCGGACTGGTGCCCGTTCGGGCAGGTCGGCATCGCGGCGCTTCCCCCTTCTCCCTGCGTCATCGCGGCAGGCTTCTTCTCAGGTCTTCTTCACTCGGACGGTCTGGGTCGAACGCGTTTCAAGGGTCATCTCGTCGGCATCGGCGACCTTCGCTTTCAGGCGCACAGTACCCGCCGCCGCGTCCACCACATCCACCACCTTGGCGAGCAGTCTGGCGGTGTCGGCGTTCCCGGAGGCGCTCGCCAACTGCACGGCACGGCCGAGCTTGGCCGTGGCGCCGTCGACGTCGCCCATTTTGCGGGCTTCCAGGCCCTGCTGGATAGCCTGTGCCAGCTCCGCCTGCCCCGTGTAGTGCGCCACCTGCGGGCTGATCGCGGTCGAGGCGGCGAGGTCGTTCGTCCACACGGCCCTGACCAGCCCCTGGGCCAGCGGCGGCTGCGGCTCGCCGGCCGGCCCCGGCAGTACGAGCGAGGCGCGGGCGGCCAGCATCTCCTGACCCACGGACGCGTCCGGCACCCGCACGCACACGTGGTAGTCACGGGCCTCGTCGCCCCAGGAGCCCGTCGGGTAGTCCCCGGCGCGGGGGCCGGCCTCGGTACGGCGGCCGGTGAGGTCCTGGACGGACGGCGAGACCTGCTTGACGTACTGGATCTCCGCGCCGACCGGGGTCCACAGGCGCAGCGCGACGTCCGCCACCTCCTTGCCCATGACCTTCTCCATCATGAGGGTGAAGTCCTCGGCGAGGTGGGCGGGATCGGCGACGATGTCGGCGGAGCCGAGCAGGGCGCCGGCGATCCCCGTCACCTCCTTGACCTCCCAGTCGGTCCCCACGCCCCGCGCGTCGCAGGTGAAGCGGCCGGCGCAGGCGTCGAGGGTGGCGCGCAGCACGGCCGGGTCCTCGTGCTCGTTGCGGCCGTCGGTCAGCAGGATGCCGTGCCGGATCGCGGCCGTGGACCGGCGCAGCAGGCCGTCGGCCAGCCGCAGCCAGGTGCCGATGGCGGTGCCGCCGCCCGCGCTCAGGCCGCGCAGGGCCTCCTTGGCCCGGGCGCGGGTGTCCGGCCCGGCGGTGGCGAGGAGGCCCTTGCCGGGGTAGACCTCGCGGGCCTCGTGGGTGCCGGCGATCACCGCGAAGGCGGTGCCGTCGCGCAGGGTGTCGATCGCGGCGGCGGTGGCCTCGCGGGCGCCGCGCATCTTCTCCGGCGGGTACTCCATCGAACCGGAGCAGTCGACCATGATCACGACGGCCGCGTCCTGGCCGAGTGCCCGCGCAGCGGTGGCGGTGGCGCCGCCGGTGGAGGTCACCGTCACGATGGCGTGCACGTCCCGCCCGCCCTGGGGGAGGAACTCGTTCTGGTACACCTCCATGCTGAAGCGCGGGGCGCGCGGCTTGGCGAAGTTCGCCATCGGGATGACTCCTCGGGGGCTGTCGGGGCGGGCGGGCCGGGCGGGGCGGGAGGCCGGGCTCAGGCCGGGGGGTGCGGAGGCTCGGCCGCCGCCTCCCGCTCCGCCCCGGCCCCCGCTTGCGGTTCCGGTTCCGCCGCGGTCTCCGCTCCCGGCTGCGGCGGCGCGGCCGTGAACGGGACGACGGCGACGGTGATGTTGTCGTGTCCGCCCCCGTCGAGGGCATGCCCGACCAGCACCTGGGCGCAGTGAAGCGGCCGTTCGGCGGCGTCCGCCGGCAGGATCCGGGCCATGTCCGTCGCGGACTCGGCGTAGTTCCACAGGCCGTCCGTGCAGACGACGACCACACCGGGGTGGTCCGGTCTGAAACTGGCGGTGTGCGGGTCGAGGTCGTACGCGTCGGCCCCGAGCCAGCCGGTGATGGCGTGCGCCCGCGCGTCGGCGTAGGCCTCGGCCTCGCCCATCAGGCCCGCCGCCACCATCTGGGCCGCCCAGGAGTCGTCCTCGGTGAGCCGGCGGGGCAGGGTGGCGCGGTCGTCGGGCACCCAGTAGGCACGGCTGTCGCCGACCCACCCGACGGTCAGCACGCCGCCGCTGACCACGGCGCCGACCAGGGTGCAGGCAGGGGCGTTCTGCGCGCCGGGCGGCTGCGGGGCGAGGGCGCTCACGGCGGCGCCCGCCGCGAGGATCGCCTCGTGCATGGCCTCCGCCGGGTGCGCGCCGCGGGGCAGCGCGTCGAGCAGCGCCTCGCTCGCGGCGCCGGCGGCCGCCGCCGAGGCGTCGTCGGGGCGGCTGGCGGAGGAGACCCCGTCGCAGACGATGGCGACGGTGGCGGCCGAGCCGTCGGGCAGGGCCGTGGCCGCCACCGCGAAGGAGTCCTCGTTGCGGTGGTGGCGCAGCCCCCGGTCACTGACGGCCGCGACGCTGCAGAGTTCCTCCTCCAGGTGGTCCCGCTCGCGCGGCTGCGCGTGGCCGCAGTGCTCGCAGTACCCGTCGGTGTCCACGGCGCCGGCCCGGCAGGCGACACAGGTCCGCCCGCCGCCGCCCGGCGGATCCCCGAGCGGGGCGCCGCCGTACGGGTCTCCCTGCGGGGCGCTTCCGGGCCGGGCCGTGTGGGGGTCGCCCTCCGGGACGCCGCCGTACGGGTCCGCCCGGGCCTCCGGCCGAGCGGCAGCGCCGTCCGGCGCCTGGTCCGGTTCCCCGCCGGGGGCGTCGTACGGGTCGCCCTGCGGGGGAGTGCCGTACGGGGCCTCGTGCGGGCGGGCCTGCGGGGTGGTGCCGTACCGGGTTTCGGGCCGGTCCTCGCCGGGGGTGCCGTACGGGCCCTCGTGCGGGTCGCCCTGAGCGGGGGCGTCGTACGGGGCCTCGTGCGGGTTCGCCTGCGGGGCGGTGCCGTACCGGGCCCCGGTCGCTCCCGGGTGGCCGTCGGGGGCCTCGGGGCCGGTGCCGGTCCAGGGGGTGCTCGCCGAGCCCGGAGGGACCGGCGTGCCTTCCCAGCCGGGGGCCGGTACCCCGACGGCCGAGCCGAAGCCCTGGCCTCCCTGGCGCGCGGGCACGCCGTAGCCGCCCCCCGCCGGTGCCGGCACCGCGTATGGGGACCCGGCCGGGCTGCCGAAGCCGGGGGTGGGGTCGGAGTCGTCGACCGGGCCCGGGCCGAAGGAGCCGGCGCCGGCCTCGTACGGGGCCGGGCCGGGGAGCGCGCCGGCCGCACCCGCGGCGGCCCCGGCGTCGTGCCCCGCCGCCCCGCCGGGGTATCCGTGGCCCGCGGCCCGCACCCCCGCCGCGGCGGGGTGTCCGGCGCCGGCCCCGACCACTCGTGCCGGGTCGGGCAGGGTCGGCGCGTGGTCCGGGGGAGGGGGCGGGGGCGGGGCGGAGAGGGCGTACCCGCACACCCCGCAGAAACGGTCACCCTCCTCCAGGGGCTCCGCGCAGCTGGGGCAGCCCGACAGCCGATGCATCGACATCACTCACACCCACGTCCGGGGACGGAAACGGTTGGCCCGCTCCACCAGTTCGATCCTGTCCTCGCCCCGCTGTGCCAGCCGGGCGAGGACGCGGTAGGAGCGCTCCAGGCCGAAGCGCAGCCCCCGCTCGTCCAGTTGACTGCCGAGCAACGAGCTCCGGCCGGGGTCGGCACCCCGGCTACCCGACAGTACCCAGTCCAGGGCCGAGCCCAGAACCTCCGTCGCCAGCCGCTCCTGGCGTTCCGGGTCCAGCCCGAACCGCCGCAACGCCTCGACCTGGTCGGACGCCGCCGAGAGGTCGGCCAGCAGCTCCTCGTGCGGGGACCGGTCGCGCAGGCGTGCCCGTACCGCCGCCACCCGTGCGGCGGTGTAGTGGATGGAGGATTCCGGTACGGATTCCAGCGTGCGGACGGCCGCCGCCCGGTCGCCGGACGCCAGTTGGACCCGGGCCAGACCGAAGGCCGCGCTCACGAAGCCCGGATCGGTGATCCAGACGAGCCGGTAGTACTCGGCGGCGTTGTCCAGCTGGCCCAGGATCTCCGCGCACAGTGCGAGCGCCAGCTTGGGGGCGGGCTCGCCGGGGAAGGCGTCGTAGACGGCGTCGAAGGACAGGGCCGCTATCTCGTCGTCACCGGTGGCGAGCGAGGCGATGCCGCGCGCCCACACCACCCGCCAGTCGTCGGGGTACTTGGCCTCCAGCTCGGCCAGTACCCGTGCGGCCGCGGTCAGTTCTCCCAGTTCGAGGCGGGCGCGCAGCTCGCGCAGCCGCAGTTCGACGGAGTCGGCGGAGGCCGCGCCCAGCGCGCCGAGCAGGTCGGCGGGGGCGGAGGCGAGGAGCCCCGCCAGGAACCCGGCGTTCGGGTCGGCCGGGTCCACCAGCGGTACGGGCAGGGCCAGGGCGGTGTCGCGGGCGTCGAGCGGGGCCAGTCCGGCCGCGGCGGCGGTGGCCCCGGCCGGGGCGGAGGGGGCGGCGGCAGCCGGAGCCGCCGGCGCCACCGCGGCCGGCCGGGGCCCGGGCACGCCGACGCGGCCCACGTGCGTGGCCGTGGTCCCGAGCACGGAAACCCCGCCCCCCGGGGTCCGATTCCCAGGAGCCCCGGCCCCGGACACGCCGCTCCCGCCACCCCCAACCCCGGGAACCCCGGCCCCTCCGGCCGCGCGACCTGCGGTCCCGGGAACCCCGGCCCCGGAAACACCGGCCCCTGGGGTGGGGTGCGGTGCCGTGGTGCCGGGGGCCGGGGGGACCGGCCCGGAGGGTTCCGGCGTCCCGGTCGCGGGGTTCCGGGGGTCCGGCGTACCCGCCCCGGCCGCGGCGGCCGGCTCGGGCGTCGGGCCCGACAGCGCCGGTACGGCGCCGCCGGCAGCCCGGCGGCGGCCCAGGGCGAAGCCCCGGCGGGGCAGGGGGCGCCGGCCCAGGAGGGAGACCTCCGCGTCCGCGGCGTCCTCGTACAACTGGGTGTCGGGGACGCGCAGTTCCGGGCCGAACAGCGTCGACAGCTGCGGCCGCGGCCGGCCCGTCTGGAGCGCGACCACCTCCCGCAGCACGCCCGTCAGCTGGTCCGCCATCTCCTGCGCGGACGCGAACCGCCGCCCCGGGTCCGGGTCGGTGGCCCGTACCAGCAGCCGGTAGAAGGACTCGTACCGGTGGAACACCTCGATGTGCTCCGGGTCCGGCAGCGAGTCCACGAACACGTTCGTGTAGCCCTGGAAGTCGAACGTCAGCACCGCCAGCGTCCGCGCCACCGTGTACAGGTCGGAGGCCACCGACGGCCCCAGCTCCGCGACCTCCGGCGCCTGGTAGCCCACCGTGCCGTAGATGGCCGACTCGTCGTCGTCCATCCGGCGCACCGCGCCCATGTCGATCAGCTTCAGCTGGTCCTGCTGCTGGATCGCGTTGTCCACCTTGAAGTCGCAGTACAGCAGGTTGCGGCTGTGCAGGTGCCCGAGCGCCTCCAGGGCCTCGATGCCGTACGCGCACGCCTGCTCCACCGGCAGCGGGTCGCGCCGTCCGTCCGGCCGGCGCCGCTCGTTCGCGATCTCCTTCAGCGACTTGCCGCCCACGTACTCCATGACGATGTACCCGTCCAGCGAACCCGTCCGCTGGTCCAGGTGTTCCACGAAGTTGTAGATGCGCACGATGTTGGAGTGCTCGATCTCCGCCAGGAACCGCCGCTCGGAGATCGCCGCCTCCATCGCGTCCTGGTCCCCGGTGTCCAGCAGGCCCTTCAGCACCACCCACCGGTCCGAGACCGCCCGGTCCACCGCCAGGTACACCCAGCCCAGCCCGCCGTGCGCCAGGCAGCCCGCCACCTCGTACTGGCCGTGCACCACGTCCCCGGCGCGCAGCTTCGGCACGAAGGAGTACGGGTGCCCGCATTTGGTGCAGAACCCCTCCGTCCGCCCCGGCCGGTCCCCGCGCGCCCGGCCCACCGGGGCCCCGCAGTCCGCCCGCGAGCAGAACCGCTTGCGCTCCGGCACCTCCGGGTTCTCCAGCACCGCCCTCGACGGATCCGGACGCGGCACCTCCGGCATGCTGACCAGCCCCGCGCCCAGCCGGCTGCGCCCCGAGGACCCGGCCGCCGACCCCGAACTGCGCACCGACACCGACCTGCTGGACCCCGAGCCCGCCAGGGACCGCGACAGCCGTCCCGACACCGAGCGGCGCGAGGAGGAGGACCGGGAGGACGCCGAACGCGCCGACGCCGAGGAACGGCCGGAGCCGCGCGACCCCGCCGAACCCCGCGAATCGCCCTGCCGGGCGGCGCTCGTCATCCCCGTCGGCGGCGACACCAGCTCCTCCGCGCCCGCCGCGACCGCACCCACCGGGGCCAGCCCGCAGGTGTCGCAGTACACCTCGCCGGCGCCCATGTCCTCGTACGCGCCCGGGCAGCCGGAGCGCAGGCAGGGCGTTCCGATCAGGCTCACGCCTCCTCCTCCCCCGGCCCCTCGGGCCGGTGGTCCCGCGGCGGGGCCAGTGCCTCGGCCGCCGCCTGCTGGTAGCGCAGGACCGCCCCCTCCGCCACCCGCAGGTCGCACGGCGCGCTCCACAGCATCCGCCGCGCCGTGTCGTAGCGCTCGACCAGCAGCGGGTCCTCCGCCAGGCCGTGCCGGGCCACCTTCGCCCGGTACGCGTCCAGCCGCCCGCGCAGCTCGGCCCGTACCGCCAGGGGAGCCGTCACCGCCGTCAACGATTCGCGGGCCCGCCGCAGTTCCTCGTCGGCCCGGACCTCCAGCGCGTCCAGCAGCGGGGACAGCCGGTGCCACTGCGACTGCCGCCGGTACTCGGCCGCCGCGGCCAGCTGCTCCTGCAGGGCCGTCGGCGGACCGCTCACCGCGGGGACCTCCGACGCCGCGATCTTCGCCAGCACCTCGCCGCGCGCCGCCCGCGCCTCCGCCAGGGTCCGGTCGGCCCGCGACAGCACGTCCCGCAGGGCGATCAGCCGGGCCTCCGCGTCCTGCCGGACGGTCAGCACCGCCTCGACCTCACGGCGTACGTCGTCCAGCGCGCGGGCCGCCCGGTCGTACCGGGCGGTGTCGGGACGGCCGCCGCCCGGCGCCGCACTCCCCGCCGCCGGCACCCAGAAGGCCAGCGGATCGGCGATCACCGCCTCGCGCAGCTGCGCCAGCTCGGCCGTGATCTCCTCCAGGTCGTCCCCCGACGGGTGCTCGCCCGGCCGCACCCCCACCGAGTACGCCAGCGAACGCGTCCGGTGCAGCTCGGCGGCGAGCAGGTCGATCCGCGCGGGCAGCGCCGACCACACGGCGTCGGCGGCGACCACCACGTCCAGCGAGGCCGCGTACAGCTCGTTCATCCGGGCCACCAGCTCGGCCAGCGAGAACCGCTCCGCCAGCGCGGCGCCCTCCACGCCGGCCCCGGCGATCGTCACGCCCGGCCCGCGCAGCCGCTCCGTCAGCTCCGCCAGGTCCTCCCGGGTCGGCCAGCGGCGCCGCTCGCGGATCTCCCGGGCGGCGGCCAGCGCCCCGCTGTAGGCGTCGAAGTACGTCCACAGCCGGGTCACGGCCGCGTCGGCGACGGCCCAGCGCTCCTTCGTCACCCCGCTCAGCGCCGCACCCTCCAGCAGCCGCCGCCCGGCATGGTCCTGCAACGCCAGCAGCGAGGTCTCCACGGCCTCGTGCTCCGCGCCGAGCCGCGCCAGCGCACGGTCGACGTCGTCCCGGTCCATCAGCCCCGTCTGGCCCACGTACGGCTCCGATCCTGCCCCGCGAGCGGGCGGTACCCCCACCACCGGCCTCACCCCTCCCGGTACTTGGGCGCGGGCGGCACCGCGGCCTTCGGCAGGACGTCCTCGAAGTGCTTGCGGTACGAGGTCGCCCACGGGCTCTGCTCGCCGCCCGCCCGGTAGTTCTCCAGCACCTTGTTCACCCGGCGCACCAGGTCCGGGGCGTCCTTGTTCATCGCCACACCGTAGAACTCCCGGGTGAAGGGCGCGCCCACGAGCTGCACCGAGGGGTCCTGCGCCGCCTGGCCGGCGGCCAGCGCGTTGTCGGTGATGATCCCGTCCACCTCGCCGAGCTGGAGGCGCACCAGGCAGTCCAGCTGGTTCGGCACCGACACCGGCACCGAGCCGTACCCCTGGGACTTCAGGGCCGTCTCCGCCGTGGAACCGGCGGCCGTGCAGATCCGGCGGCCCTTCAGCGAGGCGTCGTACCCGGTGATGGGGGAGCCCTTGGGCGCCAGGACCTGCTGGCCCGCCTCGAAGTAGGCGGTGGAGAAGGCCACGTCCTCCAGCCGCTTGCAGTTGATCGTCATGGTCCGCACGACGACGTCGACCCGGCCCTCCTGGAGCGCGGGGATCCGCTGGCTGGTGGGGATGGCCCGGTAGATGACCGCCTCCTCACTGCCCAGGATGTCCTTGGCTATGGCCTTGACCAGGTCGATGTCGAAGCCGTCGAGGTGACCGTCCGGATTGCGGTAGCCCCATTTGAAGCTGTTCTGGTCGACGCCGGCGACCAGCTTGCCCGCCTTGCGGATCCGCTCGATCGCCGGCCCGTCCAGCGCGGAGGGCCGCAGGCTTGCCTCCGGGTCCTGGCAGGTGTCGGCGAGGGTGAAGGGCGCCGCCGCCATCGACGCGGGCTCCCGCACCACCCCCGGGTGGTGCCCCCTGCCCGGGGAGGACTGCGCCAGCGGCAGCAGCACCGCCGCGGCCGTCATCGCGCAGGCGGTCGCCATCGCGCTCACCCCGCCCCAGCCGCGCAGCCGCCGCGCCGCGCGCCGCAGCCGGCCGGGCCGCTCCGCCTGTGTCCGCCGTATCCGCACCGCACTCACCTGTACTCCGAAAGCCTGCGGCCGATGCCGAGGAGGGCCGCACCCGCGCCGACGGCCGCCAGCACCGCCGAGCCCGTCACCAGACCGGCCAGCGCGCCGAGGCCGCCCCGGGCCGCCAGGGTGAACTGCTTCTGCTCATGGGCCACGGCCTGCTCCAGGGAGGCGTCCACCGTGTCGAACGAGGCCCCGCTGCTGTCCGTCCGCCCCTTGCCGCCGATCACCTGGGGCAGGGCCAGCTCGTAGTCGCCCCGCATGTCCGTCTCCCGGGCCGCCGCGTGCCGCTGCTTCCACTGCGCCACGCCCGCGACGGCCCTCGCCACCGGATCCCGGCCGCTCGCGTCGTCGGACAGCTCCAGGGCCCGCGCCAGCCCCGCGTCGAGCTGCTTCATGTTCTTCTCGTAGTCCACGTCGTACTTGTCGGACTTCTTGTCCCCCGCCAGTACGGCGCCCCGCGCGATCAGCGTCAGGTTCTCGTTCGCGCGCGCCTGGAGCGAGGCGATCCGGGCGTCGTTGAGCACCTTCAGGGACTCCTGTCCGTCCGCCCGCGCTTCACCCAGCCCCGACCGGGCCACCGTCTGCCCCACGGTCAGCCACAGCAGCACCACGGCGGTCGCCGCCGTCGCCGCGAGCAGACCGTGGTTGAACACCCGGTGGGTGAGCAGGTAGTTGCGCCGCTGCGCCCACACCAGGGCGGCGAGCGCCAGCACCCCGGCCCCCGTCGCCGCGAGCGGCCAGTCCCGGGCCTCGTCGTAGTCGGTGTACAGCCGCCCGGTCTCCGCCTCGTACAGCCGCTGGGCGGCCGGCAGCAGTACCGTGCTCATCTGCTCGTTGGCGTAGCGCAGGTAGGCGCCGCCCAGCGGCAGGCCCTGCCGGTTGTTCGCGCGGGCCTGCTCGATCAGACCGGTGTAGCGGGGCAGCTGCTCGCCGAGCAGCGCTATCTCCTTGCGGGACTCCCCGCCCGCCCCCGTGTTCGCGGCGGCGTTCACCAGCAGCCGCGAGGCGTTCGCCATGTCCTTCTCGTAGCGCTGGCGGACCTCGCGGGGCTCCTGCGCGCCGGCGAGGAACCCACTGGAGGAGGCCGTGTCGGCATCCGCCAGGGAACGGTAGATGCTCGCCGCGTCCGCGCTCAGCGGCTGGCTGCGGCCCACCACGTCCTCCGCGGCGGTGACCCGGCCGGAGACCTCCCACACCGCCACCGCGCCGAACAGCAGCACCAGCGCCGCCAGCACCGCGCCGATGATCCGCAGCCGGCCCGGCTCGGTCGTCGCCGCCGCGCGCAGCCGCTCCACGCCCTCGGCCCAGGCGGTACCCCGCCCGGTCGGCCCGGCGGGTGCCCCGGAGGCACCGCCCCCGGGCGCGGACGGGCGTGTCGTGATGGCCACCCTGACCTCCCCCTCGGTCCCTCTGCTCCGCAGCAGTATGGCCGCACTGGCGCCGGACCACAGCACCCGGTGCCCGATCTTGGGCGATCCCCTCCCCGGACCGCCCCGATCACCCTCCCCCCGGCCTCCCCCGCCACCCCTTCACCGTGAATACGCCGGACCCGCCCCCACGGTTCCGCCCGCCCGCGCCCCCGGCGCGGGTTCACCCGAATTGGGCACGCAGCCTGGCGTGTGCCCCCGCCGGGGCGCCCACCGCGTCCAGGCCCAGGAGGGCCGCCCCCAGGACCGGCGGGGCCGTGACCACCGTGGGCCGGGCGTGCGGGGCGCGGGACGACAGGAGCTCCCCGATGCGGCCCTCCAGCTGCGCGTGCCGGGCCGCGAGGACGCCGCCGCCCAGCAGGACGGGAACCTCCTCCTCCAGCAGGCCCAGCCGCTCCAGCACCACCGTCACCAGCGCCACCACCTCCTCCGCCTGCCGCTCCACGATCGCCGAGGCCACCGGATCGCCCCCCGCCGCCACCGCGAACAGCACCGGCACCAGCTCGTGCAGCCGCCCCGGAGGGATCCCGCCCAGGTGCAGGGCCTCGATCAGCGCGGCCATCGACGCCAGCCCGAAGTGGGCCGGCAGGGCCCGCGCCAGCCCGGTGGGCCCGCCGCGTCCGTCCTCGGCCCGCGCCGCCCACCACACGGCCTCCTCCGCCAGGCCGCCCCCGCCGCCCCAGTCCCCGGAGATCCGGCCGAGGGCGGGGAAGCGGGCGGTGCGCCCGTCGGGCAGCATCCCCACGCAGTTGATGCCGGCCCCGCACACCACGGCGATCCCGCGCGGCCGGTCCACCCCGGCCCGCAGGACCGCGAAGGTGTCGTTGCGCACCTCGGTGGCCGCGCCCCAGCCGCGCGCGGCGATCGCGTCGGCCAGCCGCCGCTCCTCCACCGGCAGGTCCGCGTTGGCCAGACAGGCGGAGACCCGGGCGGCGTACGGCGGCCCGGCCAGGCCGGCGGCGGCGGCCGCTTCGGAGACGGCCTCGCCGAGGACGTCCACGGCCGCCTCCACGCCCGTGCGGGGCGGCTGGAAGCCCCCGGCGCGGCCGGTGCCCAGGACGGTGCCGTCGGCGCCGACGAGGGCCGCGTCCGTCTTGCTGTTCCCCGCGTCCAGCGCGAGCACCGCGACGGGGGAGGGGCGGCTCACGCCCATGGCAGGTGCTCCTTGTTGTGCGCGAGCAGCCGGTCCGTCAGCGCCTCGGCCAGGTCGAACTGCCCGATCAGGGGGTGGGCGAGCAGGGCCCTTGCGACCCGCCCGCGCCCGCCGCGCAGCGCGGCGTCCAGCGCGAGGTCCTCGTACGCCGTCACATGGGCGAGGAGTCCCGTGTACAGGGGGTCAGGGCGGGGCACGGCCAGCGGTACGGGCCCGGAACCGTCGACGGCGGCCTGCACCTCGACCACCGCGTCGTCCGGGAGGAAGGGCAGGGTGCCGCCGTTGCGGGTGTTGACCACCTGGACGGCCGGGCCGCCGCCGCCCAGCAGGGCCGCCGCGAGGTCCACGGCCGCCTCCGAGTAGAAGGCCCCGCCCCGCTTGGCCAGCAGCGCGGGCTTCTCGTCGAGCGCGGGGTCCGCGTACAGGGCGAGGAGTTCCCGTTCCATCGCGGCGACCTCGGCGGCCCGCGAGGGCTTCTCGCCGAGCTCGCGGACCACCTCGTCGTGGGAGTAGAAGTACCGCAGGTAGTACGAGGGGACGACGCCGAGCCGGTCCAGCACCGCCCGCGGCAGGCGCAGGTCGGCGGCGATGGCCTCCCCGTGCTCCGCCAGCAGCCGGGGCAGCACGTCCTCGCCGCCGGGTCCGCCGAGCCGTACGCCGAACTCCCAGGTCAGGTGGTTGAGGCCGACGTGGTCGAGGTGGACCTCGGCGGGCCGGGCGCCCAGGAGCGCGGCGAACTTCCGCTGGAGGCCGATGGCGACGTTGCACAGCCCGACCGCCTTGTGCCCGGCCTGGAGCAGGGCCCGGGTGACGATCCCGACGGGGTTGGTGAAGTCGATGATCCAGGCTTCCGGCGCGGCCCGCCGCACCCGTTCGGCGATGTCGAGGACCACGGGGACGGTGCGCAGGGCCTTCGCCAGGCCCCCCGCGCCGGTGGTCTCCTGGCCGACGCAGCCGCACTCCAGCGGCCAGGTCTCGTCCCGCAGCCGGGCCGCCTGCCCGCCGACCCGCAGCTGGAGCAGCACCGCGTCCGCGCCGGCGACGCCCGCGTCCAGGTCGGCGGTGGTGGTGATCCGGCCGGGGTGCCCCTGGCGGGCGAAGATCCGCCGGGCCAGGCCGCCGACCAGCTCCAGCCGTTCGGCGGCGGGGTCGATCAGGACGAGTTCGCCGACGGGCAGGGTGTCGCGCAGCCGCGCGAACCCGTCGACCAGTTCGGGGGTGTAGGTGGAACCGCCGCCCACCACTGCGAGTTTCATCGCGTTCAGCCTTTCACGCCGGTCAGGGTGACGCCCTCGACGAACGCCTTCTGGGCGAGGAAGAAGAGGAGGATCACCGGGGCCATGACGAGCACGGTCGCCGCCATGGTGAGGTTCCAGTTGGTGTGGTGCGCGCCCTTGAAGGACTCCAGTCCGTAGCTGAGGGTCCAGGCGGCGGGGTTGTCGGAGGCGTAGATCTGCGGGCCGAAGTAGTCGTTCCAGGCGGCGAAGAACTGGAAGAGGGCGACGGCCGCGATGCCCGGCTTGGCCATCGGCAGGACCACCCGCAGGAGGGTGCGCAGCTCGCCGCAGCCGTCGACGCGGGCCGCGTCCAGGTACTCGTCGGGGATGGTCAGCAGGAACTGGCGCAGCAGGAAGACGGAGAAGGCGTCGCCGAAGGCCATCGGGACGATCAGCGGCCACAGGGTGCCCGACAGGTTCAGCTCCCTCGCCCAGAAGAGGTACATGGGGATGACCACCACCTGCGGCGGCAGTGTCATCACGGCGATGACGAGCAGCAGGGCGAGCCGTCGGCCGCGGAAGCGGAACTTGGCGAGGGCGTAGGCGACGGGGACGGAGGACACCACGGT
The DNA here is from genome assembly GCF_044129415.1 of Streptomyces racemochromogenes. Lineage (GTDB taxonomy): Bacteria > Actinomycetota > Actinomycetes > Streptomycetales > Streptomycetaceae > Streptomyces > Streptomyces racemochromogenes_A. The sequence continues at coordinate 16,687 of NZ_JBBDHD010000050.1, read as the reverse complement.
GAGGAGGGTGCCGAGGCCCGCGTAGAGGAGGGTGTTGCGCCACCAGGTGAGGAAGCCGGGGGTGTGCCAGACCGTGGCGTAGTTGTCCCATGCCCAGGTGTGCGGCCACAGGTCGCGGGTGAGGGCCTGCTGGTCGGCCATCAGGGAGGTGAGCAGGAGGAAGACGAAGGGGAGGACGAAGAAGAGGGCGGCGGCCACGGCCAGGGCGTGCACGCCGATCCAGTGCAGGACGGCCCGCCGGCCGGCCTTCGCGGTCCGTACGGTCATGCGTCCGCTCCCGTCAGTCCGCCGCGGCGGCGCATCAGCAGGGCGGTGAAGGCCATGGAGAGGGCGAACAGGACGAGCGCGAGCACGCAGGCGGCGCCGTAGTCGAAGCGCTGGAAGCCGAGGTTGTAGACGAGCTGGGGCAGGGTCAGCGTGGACTTGTCGGGGTAGCCGGGCTCGAACTGCTGCCCGGACCCGCCGATGACCCCGGCGGCGGCCTTCCCGGCGACGAGCGGCTGGGTGTAGTACTGCATGGCCTGGATGACCCCGGTGACCACGGCGAACAGGATGATCGGGGAGATGTTCGGCAGGGTGATGTGCCGGAAGCGGGCCCAGGCGCCGGCCCCGTCGAGCTCGGCGGCCTCGTACTGCTCTCTCGGTACGTCGAGCAGGGCCGCCATGAAGATCACCATCAGGTCGCCGACCCCCCACACGGCGAGCGCCGTCAGGGCGGGCTTGGACCAGCCGGGGTCGGTGAACCAGCCGGGCGCCGGCAGGCCCGCGCCGTCGAGGAGGGTGTTCACCGGGCCGGTGCCGGGGTTGAGGAGGAAGACGAACGCGAGGGTCGCGGCCACCGGCGGGGCCAGGTAAGGCAGGTAGAACAGGGTGCGGAAGATCCCGGCCCCGGTCTTGACCTTGGTGACCAGCAGGCCGACGCCCAGGCCGAAGACGACCCGGCAGGACACCATGACCACCACCAGCCACAGGGTGTTGCGCAGGGCGGGCCAGAAGAGGGGGTAGTCGGTGAAGACGTAGCTCCAGTTCGCCGTGCCGTTGAAGGCGGGCGGCCGGAAGCCGTCGTAGCGGGTGAAGGAGAAGTAGGCGGTGGACAGCAGCGGGTAGACGAAGAAGACGGCGGAGCCGATCAGCCAGGGCGACAGGAACGCGGCGGTCCGCAGGGCGGCCCGGCGGCGCTTGGCCAGGAGGGCGGGCGGGGCCATCGGACTACTCGGCCTTGGCGATGTCGGTGTCGATCTGCCGCGCGGTGGCGTTGAGGCCGGCCTGCAGGTCGGGAACCTCGCCCTTTTCGGTGCGGTACGCGAAGTTCTGGAAGGTCAGCTGGTAGGTGCCGCCGTCCGCGCGGGCCGGGGTGGTGCTGGACTTCGGGTGCCGGGCGATGTCGAGGAAGGTCCTGAACTCCGGGCTCACCTTCAGCTGCGGGGAGTCGAGGGCGGCCAGGGTCGAGGGCACGTTGTGGATGGCGTTGGCGAAGGACACCACCGCCTCGGTGTCGGTGGTCATGTACCGCACGAGTTCCCAGGCGGCGTTCTGCTTGCGGCTCGCCGCCGATATCCCCATGACGGTGCCGGAGAGGTAGCCCTTGCCGTAGTCGGCGGCCTGGTCGTCCGGTACGGGCAGCGGGGCGGTGCCGATCTCGAACCCCGCCCCGGCCTCCTTGGCCATCTCCGGCCGCCACTCACCGTCGATCTGCATCGCGACCAGCCCCTTGTGGAAGGGGTGTTCGGAGCTCCACTCGTCGCCGAAGCCGGCTCGGAAGCGTTCCAGCCTCTCGTAGCCGCCCAGCTTGTCCACCAGGTCCTTCTGGGCGGTCAGCATCCTCGCGAAGGCCGGGTCCTTGCCCACGGCGGAGCTGCCGTCGGCGGCGAACCAGGTGGGGCTCCACTGGGCGGCCAGGCGCATGGGGGTGGTCTCGTAGCCGTGGAAGGTGGGCATCACGCCGAGCTGTTCGTAGGAGTCCCCGCGCGGCTTGGTCAGCTTCTGGGCGTCCTCGGCGAACCGGCTCCAGGTGCGGGGCGGTTCGGTGATGCCTGCGGCGGCGAAGGCGGTCTTGTTGTAGACGAGCCCGTAGGCGTCTCCGAGCAGGGGCAGGGTGCACTGGTTGCCCTTGTACTGCGTGTACTCCAACAGGGTCGGGGGAAAGACCTTCGCCTTGTCGACCCCGGACTTCTTCAGGAAGGGATTGAGGTCGGCGAAGGCGCCGGAGTTGCAGAACGTGCCGACGCTGTCGGTGGTGAAGGAGGAGACCACGTCGGGGGCCTTGTCGCCGCCCGCGCGCAGCGCCTGGTTGATCTTGTCGTCGGTCATGTTGCCGGTGACCTTGACCTTGATGTTGGGGTGCGCCTTCTCGAAGCGGGCGATGTTCTCCTCGATCGCCTTGACCTCGCCGGGCGCGGACCAGCCGTGCCAGAAGGTGAGGGTGGTGTCCGCCTTCGGGTCGTCGGAGGCGGTGGTGGCGCCCTGGCCGGTGCAGGCGGTGGCGAGCAGGGCCAGGGCGGATAGGGCGGCCAGGGCGGTGGCCGCGGGGCGGGGGCGTCCGGCTTCGGGCATGGCAGGGCTCGCTCTCTGGGGGGAGGAACTTCCGGTGAGGGGATGCCAGTCGGGGGTGGGCGCGCGGGTGGGGCTCAGCGGGAGGTGTCGAAGACTTCCTCGCGGGTGGCGGCCAGCGCACTCTCCAGGGCGCCGCGCAGGACGGGACGTTCGCGGACCTCGCCGGAGACCAGCCGCGGCCGGGAAGGGGCCAGCTCGGCGAGCTCGGCCTCCAGCAGGGCGCGCAGCGGGTCGCCGCCGGCGGCGATGGCGTCGCCGGCCAGGACCACGATCTCCGGGTCGAGTACGGCGACCAGCGAGGCCAGGCCGGTCGCGAGGGCGGTGGCGTACGAGCGGAGGAAGCCCAGGTGCGCCCCCTCGGGCTCGGCGGCGGCCCGTCGCAGCAGGGCGACGGCGGCGGGCACCTGGGCGTCGCGGGGGAGGCCGGTGGTGTCGAGGCCCGCCTCCGCGGCGAGGGCGGGCAGCACCTGTACGCCGGCCAGCTCCTGGTACCCGCCGGTGTTGGCCCGGGTGACCTGGCGCACCAGGGGGTGCCCGGGTACGGGGAGGAAGCCGACCTCGCCCGCGCCGCCGGTCCAGCCCCGGTGCAGCCGGCCGCCGAGCACCAGGGCGGCGCCGAGGCCCTCCTCGTTCCACAGCAGGACGAAGTCCTCGTGGCCGCGGGCCGCGCCGAGGCGCTGTTCGGCGACGGCGGCGAGGTTGACGTCGTTCTCGTACTCGACGGGCACGGGCACGGCCGCCGCCATTTCGTCGAGGAGGGTGGGGGAGTGCCAGCCGGGAAGGTGGCTGGCGTAGCGCAGGCGGCCCGAGCGGGGGTCGAAGGCGCCGGGGGTGGCGATGACCACGCGGTGCAGGTCCTCCAGACCGAGGCCGGCGTCCGCGAGGGCGCCGGCGAGGGCGCCGGTGACCTGGCCGACGGCGTCGGCACCCTCCGCGTAGGGCAGTTCGAAGCGGCCGCGGACGGCTCCGGTGAGGTCGGCGACGGCGGCGAGCACCCGGTCGGGCGTGACGTCGAGGCCGCCGACGTGGGCGGCGCGGGCGTTGAGCGCGTACAGCTGGGCGTTCGGGCCGGGCCGGCCCCCGTCCGTCCCGGTCGCCACGACCAGCCCGGCGGCCTCCAGACGGGCCAGCAGCTGGGAGGAGGTGGGCTTGGAGAGGCCGGTGAGCTGTCCGATGCGGGTGCGGGAGAGGGGGCCGTGCGTCAGCAGCAGTTCCAGGGCGGCGCGGTCGTTGATGGCGCGCAGCAGGCTGGGCGTTCCGGGCATGGCGGCGGGCATGACGGGGCTCTCCCTCACCGAAGCGAACTGTTAGGTAAGTTTCCTATCGCCCGCTGAGCCCTGTCAATGAAACCGCCCCGCCGGGAGGACCGGCGGGGCGGAGGGGGACCGTGCGACTACTTGGGGAACTGGGGCGCCGGGATCGGGGTCGTGGCCACGGACTGCGGCGAGGCCGGGTTGGCCAGCGCCGACGGCGGGGCGACCGAGGCCGACGGGTCGGCCGGGGCCTCCTCCTCGTCGGCGGCCGGCAGTCCGCCGATGATCCGGATGCCGGCGGCGTCGAAGGCCTCCTTGATCCGCCAGCGCAGCTCGCGCTCCACCGCGAACTGCTGGCCCGGCATCGTCTTCGCCGACACCTTCACGGTCATCGAGGCCAGCAGCACCTCGTCCAGGCCCAGCACCTCCACCGGACCCCACAGCCGCTCGTCCCACGGCGACTCCTTGGCGAAGGTGTCGGCCACCTCCTGGAGCGTCTCGCGCAGTCGCGCGAGGTTCTCCGTCGGCTTCACCTGCACCGCCACGCCCGCGGTCGCCCAGCCCTGGCTGAGGTTGCCGATGCGCTTGATCTCGCCGTTGCGGACGTACCAGATCTCACCGTTGTCGCCGCGCAGCTTGGTCACGCGCAGACCGACCTCGATCACCTCGCCGGAGGCCACGCCCGCGTCGATCTTGTCGCCGACGCCGTACTGGTCCTCCATGATCATGAACACGCCGGACAGGAAGTCCGTCACCAGGTTGCGGGCACCGAAACCGATCGCCACACCGGCCACACCGGCACTCGCCAGCAGCGGGGCCAGATCGATCTTCAATGCGGCCAGCACCATCAGCGCGGCCGTGCCCAGGATCAGGAACGAGGCCACGGAGCGCAGCACCGAGCCGATCGCCTCGGAACGCTGCCGCCGGCGCTCGGCATTGACCAGCAGACCGCCGAGCGCGGTGCCCTCGACGGCCTCCGCGCTGGTGTTCATCCGGCTTATCAGCTTGGTCAGCGCCTTGCGGACGACCGAGCGGAGCGCGGCCGCGATCACGATGATCAGCAGGATGCGCAGGCCGATGCTCAGCCAGGTGGCCCAGTTCTCCTCGATGAAGCTCGCGGCGTTGGTCACGCTCTCGGCGGCGTCGTCGGTGGTGGTCGCTGCCAACGGGAGCAGGGTGGCGGGCGAGGGCACGGGGGAACCTCCAGGCATGGCGTCCTGCCCGTGGAAACGGAACGCGGTGTACGGGCAGGCCTTCCACAGTAACCGGGCACGGCACCGACCTCGTTGCGGTGTTCGAGGGAGAGACCGCCCTCACCTGGGGATGTAGGGAGTGTGGTTGAAAACACCTCGGGCCCGTTACCGGCGCGTGGTGGCGTTTCGACCAGCCGTAAGGGGAGACTGGAGAACAGATCGTCCCGGCGCGAGCCACGCGCCGCCGGCGTACAAGGAGGCAGTCCGTGCCGCACGTCCTGGTCCTCAACGCGTCGTACGAGCCCCTCGGCGTCGTACCGCTCCGCCGCGCGCTCGTCCTCGTCCTGGAGAACAAGGCCATCTCCCTGGAGGAATCCGGCGCCTTCCTGCACAGCGCGACACAGGCCGTCCCCGCGCCCAGCGTGGTCCGGCTCAAGCGCTTCGTGAGGGTCCCCTACCGGGGGCCCGTTCCACTCACCCGCCGCGCGCTGTTCGCCCGCGACGGCGGCCGCTGCATGTACTGCGGGGCCGTCGCGACGAGCGTGGACCACGTCATCCCGCGCAGCCGCGGGGGCCAGCACGTCTGGGACAACGTGGTCGCGGCGTGCCGACGCTGCAACCACGTCAAGGCCGACCGCCACCTGCTGGAACTGGGGTGGCGGCTGAGGCACCAGCCGGCTCCGCCGTCGGGGCTGGCGTGGCGGATCATCGGCACCGGACACCGGGATCCGCGCTGGATGCCCTACCTCCAGCCGTACGGGGCGGACGACGCGCTGGAGCGCATCGGGGTACCGACCGCCGCCGCGTCCTGACGGGCCCGGGGGCCCCGCCCCCGGACCCTCCCCCCGGCCGCCGCCCGCCGGGGTGCCGGCGGGGCCGGATGCGGCGGCGCTACTGCACGGCGAACGCCGTCGCAGACCACAGGCTGCACCCGTAGCGCGTGGCGCGCCGGTCGCAGGTGACGCGGAGGTACCGGGTGTCCGCGGCCGGGTCCAGGCGGACGGTGTCCGTACCGCCCCGGGAGGAGACGGCGGCGGCCGGCCGCCAGGTGACCCCGTCCGAGGAGGTCTCCACCCGGTACGCCGACGCGTAGGCCTCCTGCCAGTGCAGGGTCAGCAGCCCGACGCGGGCCGGGGCGGCCAGCTCGGCCTGCCACCACGCCCCGTCCACCGGCTTCGAGGACCACCGGGTCGCCTCCGAGCCGTCCACCGCCGCCGACGCCGGGAACCGCGGCGACTCGTCCCCCGAGGACGTGACGCGGGCCGTGCGCAGCAGGTCCGGGCCGCCGGTGCGCGGGACCGCCCGGACCGTGAGCGTGCGCACCTGCCCGTCGAAGGCGAGGGGGATCGCATACGTGCCCGGCGGGGTGGACGCCGGGAGGCGGACCTCCACCGGCAGGGAGAGCCGGCCCCCGCGCGGGAGCGTGACCTCGCCCGGGAGGCGGACCTCGATGCCCGCCGGCGGGGGCCCCGAGAGGGTGAGGGAGCCCCGGACCTCGCCGGGGCGGACCGCCGACAGCTGCGCCGACACCGTCCGCGGGGCCCCGCCGGCCTCCACGTCCACCCGGCCCCCGTCCGCCAGTTCGAAACCCGCCTGAGGGTCGTCGGCGAACCACGGGACCACCTGGTGGACCACCGGTTCCTCGCCGGCCCACGACAGCCGCACCGCGTCCGCCCGGACGCCGCCCGCGTCGGCCTGGGTCCACCCGGACCCCGCCGCCTCCCCGATGCGCCGCCAGCCCTCGCCCGGCACGTGGACCTCCACCGCCGCGCCCCGCGATCCGGGCGCCAGCGGGTCGGTCATCGCCGTGACCGCCGCCACGGGCCGCGGCTCGTCCAGCCACACGGTCCACGCGCCGGGATCGTGCCGCACCGTCCCGGCGGTCCGCGAGGCGCCCGTCCAGGCGTCCGACTCCGCCGCCGCCTTCGCCAGGAACGGGTCCAGCACCGAGGCGTCCACCCGGACCCCGTCCTGTTCCGCCAGCGCCGCCCGCGCCGCCGCCAGGGCCCGCGAGGCCTGCCAGGCGGCCGCCCCGTCCCCCCGGGCCTCGGCGCGCAGCAGGTCCACCGCCAGCTCGCCCGCCGCCCCGTAGCGCGAGAGCCGTTCCAGCCAGGGCCCCGCCTCCCCGGAGAGGCCGGGCAGCCGCGCCGGGGCCTCCCGCAGCACCGTGAACGCCGCCCGGAGCCTGTCACCCGCGGCCTTGTCCCCGGCCGCGCGGGCCCGCCAGAACTCCTCCACCAGCGGCTTCAGGTACGCCGACTCCTCCAGCTTCAGCCCCGAGGAGGCGGTGTTCCCCGCCAGCGCGGCCAGCGCCGCCCGGGTCCGCTGGTCGGGGCCCGACAGGTCGCGCACCGCCGCCGCCCAGGACTCCCCGGGACGGTACCCGTTCGGGTTCCAGGCGTAGTCGGCGGCCGTGAACAGCGGGATCCGCGACAGGGTGCCCTGCGGCATCGCGTTGGCCAGCACCGCCGCCGAACCGCCCGCCACCGCCGGATCGCGCCCGGCGTACGGGCCGAGGAAGATGCGGTCCGGGTCCCAGTCGTTGACCGGGTAGTTGTCCATCGTCACCAGGGGGTGCCCGAGGGCGGAGCGCGCCCCGGCCAGCTCCTTGCCGGTGATGGTGCGCGGCACCACGCCCACGCCCGTCCAGGCCACCTCCACGCGCGGGTCCAGGGCCCCGGCCAGAGCCGTCCGGTAGGCGGTGGCGCCCTCCTGGAAGTACTCGGTCGGCAGCAGCGACAGGGGGGCCGCCCCCGGATGCCGCTCGGCCAGGTGGGCCGCGAGCTCGCCCGCGACCTCCGCGTGCGCCTTCGCCGCCGCGACGGGCCCCGTGCCGTACCGCACCCGGTCGGCCCGGCAGCCCCACTCCGCGTAGCTGACGTCCTGGAACTGGAGCTGGAAGGCCCTGAAGCCCAGGTCCCACATGGCGTCCACCTTGCGCAGCAGCGCCGCCCGGTTCTCCGCCGAGGCCAGGCACATGGACTGGCCCGGGGACACCGCCCAGCCCAGCGTCACGTGGTCGGCCCGGGCCCGTTCCGCCAGGGCGCGGAAGTCCTCGCGGGCCGCTTCCGGGTACTCCTCGCGCCAGGCCGTCGTCCGGTACGGGTCGTCACCGGGGGCCAGCAGCAGCCGGTTCTGCTTGGTGCGGCCCATGAAGTCCAGCTGCGCGAGCCGCTGTTCCCGGCTCCAGGGCTGCCCGTAGAACCCCTCGGTGACCCCGCGCACCGGCGCGATGGGCCAGTCCCGCACCAGCATCCCGGGTACCTTCCCGCCCCCGGCCGCCAGCAGCTGACGCAGCGTCTGCGCGGCGTGGAACAGCCCGTCCGAGCCGACCCCGGCCAGCGCGACCGTGTCACGGCCGCCGGCCCTGCCCACCGCCAGCCGGTAGCCGCCCTCGGGCAGGTCCCCCGCCGGGGCCGCGCCGAGCGCCCGCAGCGCCACCTCCGCGTCGGGCCCCTGGAGCCGTACGACGAGGGCCCCTTCGGGCAGCACCGCCCCCGGCGGCCGGTCGTGGAGGGTCCGTACGCCTGCCGCGCGCAGGGCGGTGCGCACGACGTCCACGGCGTACGGGTCCGCGTCGGCCGGTGCCACCAGCACCGCCTCCGCCGCCACCGGCACCTCGCGGGCCGGGTCGGCGGACGCCGACTGGGGCCGGGGCCACACCGCCGGGCCCTCGGAAGGGGATCGCGGAACGTCGTACGCCGGGTCGAGGAGCGGTCCGGGGCCGCCGGAGGCGACGGCGGCGGACCCGCTGTCGGGGCGCGGCACCGCCGGGGACCCGGGCGTGGCGGCCAGCATGCCCTCGGGGACCGAGGCCACCGCCCCGCCCAGCAGTGAACCTATGACGGCGACCGCCGCGGCGGTGCTCCTCTTCCTGCCCCTGAGCTGCACGGAGCCTCCCCGTCCCGAGTCGTCCCCCGCCCGTACGAATGAGCCCGAGCCCACCACCCGTGCGGCTGAAGTGTCAATCCACGGAGGGCGATCTGACCAAGATCGGCCAGGAATGCGGTGCCCCGTACTGGGTATGGCTGCGGTGTCCGGCGCAGGTGTTGCATGGGCGGGTCCGCCGGACCGGAAGGGTCCGGAGCACCGGCCCGAAGCACGTACGAGGGAGCCCTCATGAAAACCCGCACCGCGCCGCCCGCCGCCCGTGGCCGCGCCCCGCTCGCCCACCTGCCTGCCCGGTCGGGCCCGGCGGACGTGCCCCCGGCCGGGGCGCCGCCGTTGTCAGGGTGCGCGGACGCGCCGCTGACCAGTGAAACCCCGCTGCCCGGCGCGGCGTACGCACCGCTGACCAGCGAGACCCCGCTCGTGCACGAGGCCCCGCTCACGAGCGAGGCGGTTTCCTAGCCCTTCCAGCCCCAAGGATGCAGATGGACGACCTCGACCGGCTCGCGGCCCACCACGGCGTCGCCACCTCCTACCAGCCCGCCGAGGACGTCACCGTCCGGGTGCCCCCGGCCACGGTCCGCGCCGTGCTCGGGCTGACCGGCGTCCCCGTCGACACCCCCGAGGACGTACGGCGGATGGCCGACTGCGCCGACCGGGAGGCGGCCGGGCGGCTGCTCCCGCCGACGCTGGTCCAGTGGCGCGGCGAGCCCGTCCCCGAGGCGCCGCCCTCGCTGCCGGCCGGGACCCGGCTGCGGGTGACCCTGGAGGACGGGGCCGGGGAGGCGGCGTGGGACCCGCGCCTGCCCCTCGGGGTGCACCGGCTGACGGCCGAGACCCCCGACGGCCGCACCGCCGGGGCCACCCTGATCGTGGCCCCGGACCGGGCCCCGGCGGCGCCCGAGCGGGCCCACGGCCTGCTCGTCCAGTTGTACTCCCTGCTCTCGGAGCGGTCCTGGGGCATGGGTGATCTCGGCGACCTCGCGGAACTGGCCCGCTGGGCCGCCCGCACCCACGGCGCCGGGTTCATCCAGGTCAACCCGCTGCACGCGGCCGTCCCCGGCACCCCCACCGACCCCTCCCCCTACCGGCCCGCCTCCCGCCGCTTCCCCGACCCGGTGTACCTGTGCGTCGGGGACCTGCCCGAGTGGGAGGCCTGCCCGGACCGCGAGGCCCTGGCCGAACTGGCCGTGCGGGGCGGGGAGCTGCGCCGCGAGGTGCTGGACAAGGGCGCCCTGATCGACCGGGACGCGGTGTGGGCCCTGAAGCGCGCGGCCCTGGAGCTGCTGTACCGCGTCCAGCGAACCCCCGCCCGGGAGGCCGCCTACCGGGCGTTCCGCAGCGCTCAGGGCGAGGGGCTCGCCGCGCACGCCGCCTGGTGCGCGGCCGCCGCCGGGGAGGACCCGGGGGAGCGGGCCGAGTTCCACGCCTGGCTGGTGTGGCTGACGGACACCCAGCTGACCGCCGCCCAGCGGGCCGCCCGCGAGGCCGGGATGGAGGTCGGCATCGTCCACGACCTGGCCGTCGGAGTGCACCCCGAGGGTTCGGACGCCCGTACGGGTCCCTTCCACGCCCGGCACGTGTCCGTCGGCGCGCCGCCGGACGCCTTCAACGCGCGCGGCCAGGACTGGGGGCTGCCGCCCTGGCGGCCCGACGCGCTGGAGGCCGCCGCGTACGCACCCTTCCGGGCCCTGCTGCGCGGGGTGTTCCGGTACGCGGGCGCGGTGCGCGTGGACCACGTCATGGGCCTGTTCCGGCTCTGGTGGATCCCGGAGGGGACCCCGGCGGCCGAGGGGACGTACGTCTCCTACGACGGCGAGGCGATGCTCGCCGTGCTGGTCCTGGAGGCCCACCGGGCGGGTGCGGTGGTGGTCGGCGAGGACCTGGGCACGGTCGAGCCCCGGGTCCGGGAGGCGCTGGCCCGGCGCGGCGTGCTCGGCACCTCCGTGCTCTGGTTCGAGCGGGACTGGGCCGGGGACGGCCGGCCGCTCGCGCCCGGGGCCTGGCGGGCCGACTGCCTGGCCACCGCGACCACCCACGACCTGCCGCCCACCGCCGCCAAGCTGGCCGGCGCACACGTCGAACTCCGCGACCGGCTGGGCCTGCTGACCCGCCCGGTGGAGGAGGAACGGGCCGAGGACGCCGCCGACACCGCCGAGTGGCTGCGGGTGCTGGACGGGCTGGGGCTGGAGGCCAAGGACGAGGAGGGCGCCGTACGGGCCCTGTACGCCTTCCTGCTGCGCACCCCCGCCCGGCTGGTCGGCGTGTGGCTGCCGGACGCGGTCGGGGACCGGCGGCCGCAGAACCTGCCGGGCACCTGGGACCAGTACCCCAACTGGCGGCTGCCGGTGGCCGACGCGGCGGGCCGGCCGCTGACGTTGGAGGCGCTGATGGCCTCGCCCCGGGCGAACGCCCTGCTGAGCGCGGTGCGGGAGGGCGCGCAGACCCGTACGGCACCCCCGGGCGCGCGCCCGCTTTAGGTGTTCGCTACGTTTGCACCGTGGACAAGAAGAACGCTCTGCGCGCCGGCGCCGTCTCGGCCGGAACCGCGCTGATGATGCTGCTGATGACGTCTCCCGCCCTGGCGCTCACCCGCGACGACGGCGACGACCCGGGCCAGGGGCTGAGCATCGGCGAGACGCTCGGCCTGTACGTGGCCCTGCCGATCGTGATCTTCCTGGTCATCACGGGTCTCGTGATGGTCGGCGACAAGTCGCGCAAGCAGCAGAACCAGGGCTGATCCGCCCCCGGGCGGTCCAGTAACCCCAGCACTTCCGGGCGCCGGAGGTCCGCGGAGCCGGCATGAGCCGGTTGCGCAGCGACCTCCGGCGCCTTGGCGTACCCGGGTACGGGGCGCCGGGCGCGGGGTGGCCCCGCGCGGGGCGCCCGTGGCCACCGGCCTCAGGGCATGTGGGCGAGGAGCTTGCGCAGCAGCCCGCCGAGCGCCTCGACCTCCTCGGGGCTGAAGCCGGCGAGGGCGGTCCGGTTCACCTCGATGCCGTCGGCGACCGCCTCGTCCACGAGGGCCAGTCCACGGTCGGTCAGGGTCACCTGGAGCCCGCGGCGGTCGTTCGGATCGGGGCTGCGGGTCAGCAGCCCCGCCTTCTCCAGCTTGTCCAGGCGCCCGGTCATCCCGCCCGTGGTGAGCATCAGGGTGGCCGACAGCTCGCGGGGCGAGAGCGTGTACGGGCTTCCGGATCGGCGCAGCGTGGCGATGACGTCGAACTCCCCGCGGGACATCCCGTGACGGTTGTACGCCCGCTCCACCGCGTCCCCCATGGCCTTGGCGATCCGGTAGATCCTGCCGAAGACGGCCATCGGCGTGGTGTCGAGGTCGGGCCTCACCGCGAACCACTGGTCGGTGATGGCGTCGACGGCGTCCTTGGCGGTGTCCTTCTTCAGTGCGGTCATACCCGCAAGTATCGGGTTCCGCTTACTCGCTCACAAGAAAGTCGCTTGCCAAAAAGTAGCTTAGTGCTAAGCTACTTACAAGCGACCTACCCGGGGAGGCCGGGACGGGCCCCCGGGTGGGTCGCGCCCAACGTCCCCAGCCGCCGTACCCGCCACCTGCCCGAGGAGTGAGTGACCGTGAACCGAGTCACCACCATCGTCCTGACCGCGCTCGCCCCCGTCTCCTGGGGCTCGACCTACTTCGTCGCCAGTGAGCTGCTGCCGCCGGACCGGCCGCTCTTCACCGGCGCGATGCGGGCCCTGCCCGCCGGTCTCCTGCTGGTCGCCCTCTCCCGGGCGCTCCCCAAGGGCGCCTGGTGGTGGAAGTCGGCGGTCCTCGGCACGCTCAACATCGGTGCCTTCTTCCCGCTCCTCTTCCTCGCCGCCTACCGCCTCCCCGGCGGTGTGGCCGCCGTCCTGGGCTCCGCCGGCCCGCTGTTCGTCGTCGGACTGGCCGCGCTGCTGCTGGGCGAGCGGGCCAGGCTGCGCACCGTGCTCGCCGCGATCGTCGCCGCACTCGGCGTCAGCATGGTGGTGCTGACCTCCCAGGCCCAGCTCGACCTGGTCGGCGTCATCGCCGGCCTCGTCTCCTCGGCCTCCATGGGCGCCGGCACCGTGATGACCAAGCTCTGGGGACGCCCCGAGGGCGTCGGCCCGCTGGCCGTGACCGGCTGGCAGCTCACCGCGGGCGGACTGGTCATCATCCCGATCGCCGCCCTGGTCGAGGGCGCCCCGCCGGCGCTCGACGGCAAGGCCTTCCTCGGCTACGGCTACATGATGCTGATCAACACCGGCGCCGCCTACTTCCTCTGGTTCCGCGGCATCGGCAAGCTCTCCGCGACCTCCGTCACCCTGCTCGGCCCCCTCTCCCCGCTGACCGCCGCCGTCATCGGCTGGGCGGCGCTCGGCCAGTCGCTGACCCTCGTGCAGGTGCTCGGCATGGCGATCGCCTTCGGCGCCACCGTCTTCGGACAGCTCCCCGGCCGGGCCCCCACGGCACAGGCCGCGGCGGCGGGCCCGCAGCCGGCCGTGGCGCAGGCCCCGGCGGCCGAGGCCCCCAAGGTCAGGATCGCCTGAGACTGCCGGTCCCCTTGCCCGGTCCCCGGGAGGTCGGTCACCCCGCCTCCCGGGGACCATTCGCGTGTGCTTAACCAACCTGTCGAAATCTTTCGATGGACCTGGATGGTTCCGGAGTGCGACGGTAAGCGCACCACAACCGACGAACCCGGAGGGGGACACCAGAAGTGGCCGTCACGGACCGCGCGCGGACCATGGCTCAGCAGGACCGGCAGCCCACGCCCGGTACGGGGGCGAAGGGCGCCCTCGGCCTCGGCGTCCTCCTCGCCCTCCTGGCGACGGTCGTCTGGTCCGGCAGCTTCGTCGCCACCCGCGGCATGGCCGGGACCGTCCCACCGGTCCAGGCCGTCTTCTGGCGCTGGATCATCGCCGCCGTCGCGGTCGCCCCCTTCGCCGCCCGCCAGGCCTGGCAGCAGCGGGCCCTGATCCGCCGGCACCTCGGCTACATCAGCCTCGCCACCCTCTTCGGCGTCACCCTCTACAACACCCTCGTCCACCAGGCCGGGCTGACCACCTCCGCCTCCAACATGGGCGCGATCATGGCGGCCTCGCCGGTCATCATGGCCCTGTACGCCCGCCTCGGCGGCGAACGGCTCGGCGCCCGGCGGGTGTCCGGGATGCTGCTCGCGGCCTTCGGCGTGCTGCTGCTGGTCGGTGACGGCTCCCTGAGCTTCGACTTCGGCGCCGGCGACCTGTGGATGTTCGCCGCCGCCTTCTCCTTCGCCACCTACAGCGCCCTCCTCAAGCGCAAGCCCGCCGAGATCGGCGGACTGGCCTTCCTGATCACCACCTTCGTGCTCGGCGCCCTGATGCTGGCCCCCGCGTACGCGGTCTCCCTCACCGTCCAGGGCGGCTTCGAGGTCACCGCCGCCGCCGTCGGCCCGCTCCTGTACGTCGGCGTGTTCTCCTCCGCCGTCGCCTTCTTCGCCTGGAACCGGGCCGTCTCCCTGATCGGCGCGGCCCGCGCGGGCGTCGTCTACTACCTCCAGCCCGTCTGCGTCGCCGGCCTCGGCCTGCTCCTGCTGGGCGAGCGGACCGGCCCGGCGCAGCTGCTCTGCACGGCCCTGATCCTGGGCGGGGTCGCCCTGGGCAGTGCGGCCCGCCGGTAGTTTCACCGTGTGACCGACTGGGACATCAAGAAGCTGCGGGTCCTGCGGACCCTGGCCGACCGGGGCACCGTGACCGCCACGGCCGAGGCGCTGCACATGACGCCCTCGGCCGTTTCGCAGCAGCTGACCAACCTCGCCCGCCAGCTGGGCGTGGTGCTGCTGGAGGCCCAGGGCCGGGGCGTCCGCCTCACCGACGCGGCCCACCTCGTCCTGCGGCACACCGAGGCGGTCTTCGCCCAGCTGGAACGCGCCGGTGCCGAGCTGGCCGGGTACCGGGCCGGTGAGACCGGGGAGGTCCGGGTCGGCGCCTTCTCCACCGCGGTCCCCGCCCTCGTCGTGCCCGCCGTGGCCGCGCTCCGGCGGACCCACCCCGGCCTGGAGGTGCGCGTACGGGAGGCCGAGGCGGCGGAGTCCTGTGAACTGCTGGCCGCGGGCGCCGTCGACCTCGCCGTCTCGCTGGCCGCGCACGCGCCGACGGCCCGGGACCCCCGCTTCACCCGGATCCCGCTGCTGGCGGACCCCCTGGACGTGGCGCTGCCGCCGGACCACCGCCTGGCCGCCGCGCCCGGCCTGCGCCTGGCGGACCTCTCCTCGGAACCGTGGATCTACGGGGGCTCCGGCCCCTGGTCGGAGATCACCCGGACCGCCTGCGAGGCGGCCGGCTTCGTACCGGAACAGGCCCACTCGGCCGCCGGCTGGACCGCGATCCTCGCCCTCGTGGAAGCGGGCATGGGCGTCGCGCTGATCCCCCGCATGGCGGCCGGCCGCGCCACCGGCGTCACCGTCCGCCCGCTCCCGCACGACCGCCCGACCCGCCACGTCATCGCCGCCACGCGCCGCGGCGGCGACGTGGCCCCCGCGGTCGCCCGCGTCCTCGACGCCCTCCGCCGGGCGGCCGGCCCGGGCCCGTCGGACGCGCGGTGAGCGCCGCGGCCGGGCGGATGTTGACCCTCGACCTGGTGCAGGGACCACAGTGACGGGCGTGGAGAACGCGATGCGCAGTATCGGCGAGACGGCACGGGACAGCGGCCTCGGGGTGAGCGCCCTGCGGTTCTACGACCGGGCCGGTGTGCTCGTCCCGGCCCGGGTGGACCCGGTCAGCGGCTACCGCTGGTACGGCCCCGAGCAGGTGGACGAGGCCCGTCTGCTGGCCCGGCTGCGCCGGGCGGGCATGCCGCTGGCCGACATCCGGCTCGTCCTCGCCGGCTGGCCCGGCCCGGACACCGGGGCCGTCAGCCAGCTGCTCCAGGCCCATCTGCGCCGGCTCGAACGCGGCCTGGCCGAGGCGCGCAGCGAGTTCTCCGCGGTCCGCTCGCTCTTCGCCCGCAAGGAGAACCCCATGGCCCCGCTCAGCACCGCGCACGCCCGTGCGTCCGTTCCGGCCGCCGCACTGGCCGCCGCCTTCGACTCGGTCCGCTTCGCGGCCGCCACCGACCCGGAACTGCCCGCCCTCGGCGGCGTTCTCCTCGACCTCCGGGGGCAGAGCCTGCACCTGGTCGCCACCGACCGCTACCGCATGGCCGTCGCCCAGGTCCCCGCCGCCGGGCACGAGGGGCCGCGTACCCAGGTCGTCGTGCCGTCCCCGCTCGCCGACGCGATGCGGGCGCTGCTCGCCGGCTCCACGACCGCGCTCGTCACCGTGGACGGCGGCCGGGTCTCCCTGGAGGCCGGGGACCGCCAGACCGCCGGGACCTGCCCGGACCACGACTACCCCGACTACCGGCGTCTGGTCCGGCTGCCCGCCGGACGCCGCGTCCTCGTCGACGTGCCGGCCTTCCGCGCGGCCCTGGAGAACGGACCGGTGGTGGCGGGTGAGGGCCGCGACGGCGGCGCCTGCGACCTCAGCGTCCTCACGGTGGCCGACGGGGAGGCGGTCATCTGCGAGGAGGGCGACGGCGACGGCGAGCCGGACCGGGTCGCCGTCAACCGCGCCTACCTGCTGGAGGCCCTCGCCGCCGGCGGCGCGGACCGTCTGGTCCTGGAACTCGGCGCGCCGACGGCCCCGCTGGCCGTCCGCCGCCCCGAGGACGGGACGGCGTTCTCCCTGCTGATGCCGGTCCGTCTGGACGCCTGAACCGGCCCCCCGGCGTGGGGGGGGGGGGGGGGGGGGGGGGGGGGGGGGGGGGGGGGGGGGGGGGGGGGGGGGGGGGGGGGGGGGGGGGGG